>NZ_VFMX01000001.1:3154222-3785067 GCF_006715285.1 Arthrobacter sp. SLBN-83 | reverse complement strand
GCCTGCACCGAGGCCTTCACCTCAGCGGCGAAATCCTCCTTGTCCCACTCCCGGCGGGCGAAACCCACCAGCGCAAAACTCGGCGGCAACAGCCCGCGGTTGGCCAAGTCATACACGGCCGGCATCAATTTCTTCCGGGCAAGGTCCCCCGTCACCCCAAACAGCACAAGCGACGACGGACCCGCGATCCGGTTCAAACGACGGTCACGCGGATCACGCAACGGATTACGCGCGCGGCCCGCGCCCTTCCGGCCGTATTCAGTTTCTGGCATGTTGCTTTTGCGCCTTAGCTTTCGGTTGCGGATGCGCGGGTGGACAGTGCAGCGATGACGTCCTGCAGCTGCGCCACGCCGGCGGCACGGTCAGTGAGGTGGAGGCGCAGCACGGGACGGCCGTGTTCGCCCAGGACCTGGGCGTCGCCTGCAGCCTGCGCGGCGATCAACTCGCCGAAGGTGAACGGGCGGTCCGGGATGCCCAAATCCTCGGCTGGAGCGGCGGTGACCTGGAGGAAGACGCCGATGGCCGGACCACCCTTGTGGAACTGGCCGGTGGAGTGCAGGAACCGCGGGCCCCAGCCGAAGGTCACCGGGCGCCCGGTGGCGGCGGCCAGTTCGTCACGGATGCCCTCCAGCCCGGCGAACGCCAGCCGGTCAAAGTAGGCCTGGACGCTCAGGTAGCTGTCGGAGGCGAGCGTGCCCAGCAAGGCCTTGACCGCACCTTCCGCCGTCGCGGCGTCGCCGAGCCAGTCACCGCCGCGCACCTCGATGGCGCCATCAACGAACGCGGCCGGAGTGGGTTCCGGCTGGGCGTCCAGCAGTCCGCGCGCAGCCACCTTGGCAGCCTCGACGTCGGGCTGGTCGAAGGGGTTGATGCCGAGCAGGCGGCCGGCCACGGCGGTGGCGAACTCCCACACCATCATCTGGGTGGCGAGGCCGCCGGCGATGGCAACCTGGTTTTCGCCGAGTTCCACGTCGGCGTCAGCTGCCACAAGCCGGACCACCACGACGTCGGGCGCACCGGACGTGACCTCGGGGGCCTGCGGACCTGCAACCACCGGAAGGATGCCGGTGCCCAGCTTGCCGGTTGATTCGGCGATGAGCTGTTCGGCCCAGTCGGCGAAGCCAACGATGCCGGAGCCGTCTTCGGCGATGACGATCTTGTTCCGCAGCGGACTGGTTCCGCCCAGGGCGGTGCCCAAGGCCAGCCCGATGTTCTCGGGTGCGTCATCGTTGAGGATTTCCGCCGCTTCCTCGGCCTCGTCAAGGAAGGCCTGGATGTCCACGCCGGCCAGGCCGGAGGGGACCAGGCCGAAAGCGGTCAGGGCGGAGTAGCGGCCACCGACGTTGGGGTCGGCGTTGAAGACGGCCCGGTAGCCGGCCTCCCGGGAGGCCTTGTCCAGTGGCGAGCCCGGGTCCGTGACAATGATGATCCGGCTCTTGGCGTCCACGCCGGCCTCGGTGAAGGCCTGCTCGAAGATGCGCCGCTGGGAATCGGTCTCCAGGGTGGAACCGGATTTGGAGGAGACCACGATGGCGGTCTCGGCCAGCCGGTCCGCGAGGGCAGCCCTGACCTGGTCCGGGTCGGTGCTGTCCAGCACTGTCAGCTCGACGCCGGCGGTGCCTGCGATGACCTCGGGGGCCAGTGAGGATCCGCCCATGCCGCAAAGCACGATCCGGCTGACTCCTTCGGCACGCAGGGCATCACGGAGTTCCAGGATGTCCTTGACCAAGGGCTGGGAGACTGTGGCTGCCTCCACCCAGCCGAGGCGGATTGCCGACTCGGACTCCGCGTCGGGACCCCACAGCGTGTGGTCCTTGGCAAAAATCCGCGTGGCAATCCGGTCCTCAACGAGGGCGGAAAGGTGCTGTTCAAGCGCCTTCTGCGCCGCACCGGTGGCGTCGTAGCTGAGAGTGCTCATGGGTGTTAGGAAGCCTTCCGTGCAGAGGCGAGGGCGCCTTCGACGTCGGCCAGCAGTTCTTTCCAGCTGGCCACGAACTTGTCCAGGCCCTCGGTTTCGAGGAGTGCGACGACCTCGTTGTAGGACACGCCAAGCTCTTCCAGGGCGTCGAGCGTGGCGTTGGCGTCATCGTAGGTGCCCTTGATGGTGTCGCCGGTGACCACGCCGTGGTCGTACGTGGCGTCCAGGGTCTTCTCCGGCATGGTGTTCACGACGCCGGGCGCCACCAGTTCGGTGACGTACAGGGTGTCCGGGTAGGCCGGGTCCTTGACACCGGTGGAGGCCCACAGCGGGCGCTGGGGGAGTGCGCCGGCGTCGGCCAGCAGGGCCCAGCGTTCGGTGGCGAAGAGTTCCTCGTAGACCTGGTAGGCCAGGCGGGCGTTTGCCAGACCGGCCTTGCCCTTCAGAGCCTTGGCTTCGTCAGTGCCGATCTTGTCGAGGCGCTTGTCGATTTCGGTGTCCACGCGGGAGACGAAGAACGAGGCGACGGAGTGGATCTTGGAGAGGTCGTGACCGTTTTCCTTGGCCTGTTCCAGTCCGGACTGGAAGGCGTTGATGACCGCGCGGTAGCGCTCCAGGGAGAAGATCAGCGTCACGTTGACGCTGATGCCTTCGGCCAGGGTTGCCGTGATGGCTTCGAGGCCCTCGATGGTCGCCGGGATCTTGATGTGGACGTTGTCCTTGTTGACGCGCTGGGAGAGGTGCTTGGCCTCGGCGATGGTTCCTGCCGTGTCCCACGCGAGGCGCGGGTCCACTTCGATGGAAACGCGCCCGTCCACGCCCTTGGTGGCGGCGGCAACGGGGGCGAACAGGTCGCAGGCATCGGCGACGTCGGTGGTGGTGATCTCGAAGATCGTGTCCTCCACGCTGGCACCTTCTGCTGCCTTGCCGGCAATGATGTGGTCGTAGTCAGTGCCGGACGTGATGGCGGCGTGGAAGATTGACGGGTTGGTGGTCACACCAACCACGTTCTTTTCCTCGATGAGCTTGCGGAGGGTGCCCGTTTCCAGGCGTCCGCGGGAGAGGTCGTCGAGCCAGATGGAAACTCCGGCGTCGGAGAGCTGCTGGGTGGGAGTAGTCATTGCTGTATCTCCTGGAATTTGGGTTTAGGCCTGGGTGGCGGCGAGGGAGTCCTTGGCGGCGGCGGCAACTGCTTCTGCCGTGATGCCGAACTCCTGGAAGAGCCGCTTGTAGTCGGCGGAAGCGCCGTAGTGCTCGAGGCTGACGGAACGGCCGGCGTCGCCGACGAATTCCCGCCAACCCAGGGCCAGTCCTGCTTCAACCGAGACACGTGCCTTGACGGCGGCGGGCAGGACGGATTCGCGGTAGGCGGCGTCCTGCTTCTTGAACCATTCAACACACGGCATGGACACGACCCGCGCTGCGATGCCTTCGGCCTGCAGTGCTTCGCGGGCCTGGACGGCCAGCTGGACCTCGGAACCGGTGGCAATGAGGATGACGTCGGCCGGAACGGTGGCGCCGTCCTTGGATGCCTCGGCCAGGACATAGCCGCCCTTTGCCACGCCCGCGGTGGACGCGAAGGTATCGCCGTCGGCGTCGCCCTCGCCGCGTTCCCAGGTGGGGATGTTCTGGCGGGTTAGGACGATGCCTGCAGGGTTGGCGTGGTTTTCCAGCATGGTCTTCCATGCCGCTGCCACCTCATTGGCGTCGCCGGGGCGGACAACGTCCAGGCCCACGATGGCGCGCAGTGAGGCGAGCTGCTCAACCGGCTGGTGGGTGGGGCCGTCCTCGCCCAGGCCGATGGAGTCGTGGGTCCAGACGTACAGGGACGGCACACCCATCAGGGCGCCGAGGCGGATGGCGGGCCGCTGGTAATCGGAGAAGATCAGGAAGGTGCCGGAGAACGCGCGGGTGTTGCCTGCCAGGGTGATGCCGTTCACGATCGAGGCGGCAGCGTGCTCACGGATACCGAAGTGCAGGACGCGGCCGTAAGGGTTTCCGGACCATGCATCGGTCTGCTTGGAAGCAGGGACGAAGGACGGCGAGTCCTCGATGGTGGTGTTGTTGGACTCGGCGAGGTCGGCCGAACCGCCCCACAGTTCGGGCAGGACCGGGCCGAGTGCGTTCAGGACCTTGCCCGATGCCGCGCGGGTGGAGACGTCCTTGCCGGCCGGGAAGACCGGGAGGGCTGCGTCGACGTCGGCGGGCAGTTCCTGGGCCTCGAGGCGCTGCAGGAGTGCGGCGCCTTCGGGGTTGGCTACCTGCCATGCGGTGAAGGATTCTTCCCATTCCTTGCGCTCCGCGGCGCCGCGCTCCACTACCTGGCGCGCGTGGTCCAGGACTTCCTGGTCCACCTCGAAGGACTTGGCGGGGTCGAAGCCGAGGACTTCCTTCAGTGCGGCGACCTCGTCGCCGCCGAGGGCGGAGCCGTGGATCTTGCCGGTGTTCTGCTTTTTGGGGGCCGGGTAGCCGATGATGGTGCGCAGCGAGATGATGGACGGCTTGGAGGTCTCGGCCTTGGCTGCCAGCAGGGCGCTGTAAAGCTCCTGGACGTCTTCCTTGTATTCGCCGGTGCGGGTCCAGTCCACGCGCTGGGTGTGCCAGCCGTAGGCTTCGTAACGCTTGAGCACATCCTCGGTGAAGGCGATGTCGGTGTTGTCTTCGATGGAGATGTGGTTCTCGTCGTAGATGACCACGAGGTTGCCGAGTTCCTGGTGTCCGGCCAGCGACGAGGCTTCGGCGGTGACGCCTTCCTGGAGGTCGCCGTCGGAGGCGATGACCCAGATGGTGTGGTCGAACGGCGACTGGCCGGCGGGAGCGTCAGCGTCGAACAGGCCGCGCTGGCGGCGCTGGGAGTATGCAAAGCCGACCGAAGATGCCAGACCCTGGCCCAGCGGGCCGGTGGTGATCTCAACGCCGGCTGTGTGCTTGTACTCCGGGTGGCCGGGGGTCAGCGAGCCCCACGTGCGCAGTGCCTCCAGGTCCTTCAGTTCCAGACCGTAGCCGGAGAGGAACAGCTGGATATAGAGGGTCAGCGACGTGTGGCCGGGGGACAGGACGAACCGGTCACGGCCCAGCCACTGCGGATCGCGCGGATCGTGGCGCATCAGCTTCTGGAAGAGAAGGTAGGCGGCCGGGGCCAGGCTCATGGCGGTTCCCGGGTGTCCGTTGCCCACCTTCTCCACGGCGTCGGCGGCCAGGACGCGGATGGTGTCCACCGCCTTCTGGTCCAAGCTGGTCCATGACAGTTCTTGCTCTTCCAAATGTGGCACGAAAACCGGGCCCCTCTCTGTGCTGGCGGCGGCCGTACACCGGATCCGGTTGAGGGCGCCTGTGTGGCGCCCGCTGCGGTGTGTACCAGCCGTCCGCCATCGAAACGTTGATCCTTGCATTCAGTCACGGACAGCAGCGGGAATGCGTATTCCACCGCTTTCTTGCTGCGTGCTGATCTGGTGACAGCTTAGCTCTTATCCATACTCCGGGCGGGCCAAATCTCACGTTATGGACGCAATTTCCCCTTTTGTGAATCACCGTCACGACGCCGTGAGTTAATCTGCTCGAATGGGCGCGTGAGCGATCAAATGCGCATATCGCGGGGCAGGGACACGGCCATCGGCGCGGTATGATATTCGGAGGCCAACGCCGGGCGTGCATCTCTATCGCCGTCCGGGGTTCCCCGGCTGTTGCACGCACCTGATGCATTTCCTTCCTTTGTGCCGTGCCCGGGCCCGGGCCGCACGACCGGAGCTGCACTGCCAGCCTCAAACTGCCACACAGAACGGGTGACTGCCACCGTGAGCACAACAGATACGCCGCTGAAAGCATCCCGGGCCTCGGGCGCCGGGTTTGCCCGTAAGGCCAAGGCGTATCTCGCCCTCACCAAGCCGCGGGTGATCGAGCTGCTCCTGGTCAGCACGCTGCCCACCATGATCTACGCGGAGCGTGGCTTCCCGTCCATCGGGCTGATCCTCGCCACCCTGGTGGGGGGAGCCTTTGCGGCCGGCAGCGCCGGAGCCTTCAACTGCTACATCGACCGGGACATCGACAAGCTGATGCACCGCACGGAAAACAGGCCGCTGGTCACCGGTGAAGTCACCCCGCGCGAGGCGCTGGTGTTCTCATGGCTGCTTGGCGCAGCCGCCATCGCCATCCTCTGGTTCGGTGCCAACCCGCTGTCGGCCTGGCTGGGGCTGGGGGCCATTTTCTTCTACGTGGTCATCTACACCATGATCCTTAAGCGCCGCACCGCGCAGAATATTGTGTGGGGCGGTGCTGCGGGCTGTTTCCCCGTGCTGATTGCGTGGGCCGCCGTGACCAATTCCGTGGAGTGGCCCGCCGTCATCCTGTTCATGGTGATCTTCCTGTGGACCCCGCCGCACTACTGGCCCCTGTCCATGCGCTACGGCGAGGACTACCGGAACGCCAACGTCCCCATGCTTGGCGCCATCGCCGGCGCCAAGGTGGTGTCCGTCCAGGTGGTCCTGTACGCCTGGGCCATGGTGGCCTGCTCGCTGCTGATGATCCCGGCAGGCGGCGCCGGCTGGGTCTATACCCTTACCGCCGTCCTGGCGGGGGCCTGGTTCCTCTATGAGTCCCACGCCCTGTACGGCCGTGCGCAGCGCGAGGACATCCCGGACAAGCGCGCCATGAAGGTGTTCCACGGCTCCATCAGCTACCTGACGCTGCTGTTCATCGCCCTCGCGGTGGACCCTTTTATCGGGCATGCCATCATCGGCTAGCTCCGGCTAGCCATATGGGCTGAAAGGCAGCGGCTTCCGCTTCACGCGGGGGCCGCTGTTTCGTTTAAGCGGGCGGGCCACGCGTGCCGCCGCCCCTGAAGCTGTCCGGCCGCACTTCCCTCCGCTCCACGGTTGAGCTTCCCTGGCGGCAGATTTGTTGCCCTGGTCAACGACATGACATTTTTGTCACATCCATCACCTTTTCTGTCATTAAGCGCAGGTTCCTGCTTACGGTGGAGCGGACCCTTCCCCTGAAGCAAAGGAAATTCCATGGAAGTCCGTCCGTCCGCCGTGCCCGCCCCCTGCCACAGCCCGCCAGCAGGGAGGGGAAACCGCGGTCGGTTCTCCTTCCGCAGCGCTCCAATTCTTCGCCACCTCGGCGCCGATGTACCGGCATCCCTGGTGGTGTTCCTCGTGGCCCTCCCGCTCTCCCTCGGCATTGCGGCCGCATCGGGAGCGCCCATCATGGCCGGACTCATCGCCGCCGCCGTTGGCGGAATCGTCGCCGGAAGCCTTGGCGGTTCACCGCTGCAGGTAAGCGGACCCGCGGCGGGTCTGACCGTCGTCGTGGCCGGTCTGGTCCAGGAATTCGGCTGGCGGGTGACCTGCGCCATCACAGCCGCGGCCGGCGTCGTGCAGCTCCTTCTTGGAATCAGCCGCGTGGGCCGCGCCGCCCTTGCCGTCTCGCCGGTAGTGGTCAAGGCCATGCTCGCGGGCATCGGTGTCACCATCATCCTGCAGCAGCTCCATGTGCTGCTCGGAGCCAAGCCCGCCGGATCTGCGTTGGAAAACCTCGCAGCCTTGCCCGCCGCCATCACCAACCTTGAACTGCATGCCGCCCTGCTGGGTTTTGCCGTGGTGGCAATCCTCCTGCGTTGGAAGTTCCTTCCGGCGGCTGTGCAGCGGGTGCCCGGTCCTCTTGCAGCGGTAGGTGCGGGCACTGCGCTGGCCGTGGCGTTCGCCCCCGGTGTGGAGCGTATCTCCCTGGACGGATCCATTCTTGACGCCATTGCCCTGCCGCAGTTGCCTGGCGGAAACTGGCGCGCCTTTGCCTTCGCCATTCTCACCATGGCCCTGATCGCCAGCATCGAATCCCTCCTGTCCGCCGTGGCCGTGGACAAGATGCAGACCGGCCCCCGTACCAATCTCAACCGGGAGCTCATTGGCCAGGGCGCGGCGAACATCGTCTCGGGCTCCCTCGGCGGACTGCCCGTGACAGGCGTTATTGTCCGCAGCGCCACCAACGTGGAGGCGGGCGCCGCCACCCGCATGTCCGCGATTCTGCATGGCGTCTGGGTCCTCGCGTTCTCGGCCCTCTTTGCAGGCCTGATCCAGCTGATCCCGCTGGCGGTCCTGGCCGGTTTGCTGGTGGTGATCGGCGGGCGGCTGATCAAACTGGCGGACATCCGCACCAGCCATCGGACCGGAGACCTGGCCGTTTACGCCGTGACCCTGGTGTGCGTGGTGTTCCTGAACCTGCTTGAAGGGGTCATGATCGGCCTGGCCCTCGCGGCCGCCCATGTCCTGTGGCGTGTACTGCGCGCCCCCATCCGTGCCCACCGCCCCACAGCGCCGTCGTCGCCCTGGCGTGTGACCATCGGCGGCTCGTGCAGTTTCTTCGGGCTGCCGAAGCTCAACGGGGTACTTCAGTCCGTTTCGTCCGGGGCGGACGTGGTGGTGGAGCTCAACGCCGACTACGTGGACCATTCGTTCCGTGAGGCCCTGCTGGCCTGGCAGCGCCAGCAGGAGGCCACGGGTGCCACGGTGATCCTTGAAGAGCATGGCAACACCGTGTTCCGGGATGCTGCCAGCCAGGCCCCACGGCGCGAGGACGCCACCGAACTGCCGCTGCCGCCGCGCAAGGTGCCGCTGCTGGTGGGCATCAACAAGTACCACCGCCGGTTTGCCCATCAGGTGCGTCCGCTGGTCACTGACCTGACGGACGCGCAGAACCCAGACGGTTTGTTCGTGGCCTGCGTGGATTCCCGCCTCAACCCAAACCTGATCACCAGCAGCGGCCCGGGGGACCTGCTCACCCTGAGGAATATCGGCAACGTGGTGTGCAGCAACGCGGGCCAGGAGGCTTCGATTGACGCTGCCTTGTCCTTCGCGGTCAACGGCCTTGGCGTGCAGTCCCTGGTCATTTGCGGCCATTCCAACTGCGGTGCCATGAAGGCAGTAATTGCGGAGGCTGACGGCGGCGGCAACAGCTCTCTGGGGCAGGCATTCACGGGCTGGCTGGACCACGTCCGTCCGAGCTACGCGGAACTACTGGCCGGGCATCCGGTGGGCAGGCAGGCTGCGGCGGCCGGCTACAGCAGGGTGGACCAGCTGGCCATGGTCAACGTGGCCCTGCAGCTGGCCAAGCTGCAGGAACACCCGGTGGCCGGGCCGGCGCTGGCGGCCGGAAAGGTGCAGGCCGTGGGTCTGTTCTACGACATTGCCACGGCGAAGGTCCTGCGCATCAATGCCGACGGTCTCGAGGACCTGGAGGCGGAGTTCGACGCCGGGCTGCAGGGGAGGGCCTTGGCCGACCGGTAGCACGGGCAGCACCATTAACGGCAGGCGCCCCGGTCCCAATCGGGGCCGGGGCGCCTGCCGTTAATCCGTGGGCGGGCCGCTTACTGCAACCGTCTACCTTGCGGAGCTGCGCGTTTCCACCGCGCTGGAGTGGGCGATATCCCAAGCGTTGGTGGATGCGGCCATCAGCAGTGCCGCGCCCAGCATGTGGGCGGCAACCAGCAGCGCCGGGATGCCGTTGTAGTACTGCGTGAAGCCGATGATGGCCTGGAGGATGGTGACGCCCAGGAGCATCAGCACAGCGGTGCGGAACTTGCCGGTGATGCGTCGCCTGAAGACCAGCACCAGCGCCACGACGGTACCGGCGGTGACCAGGTAGGCCGGCACGGCGTGGATGTGCGAGAACAGGTCCCAGTCGAGGTCGTTGCGGGGAGCATTGGCGTCACCGGCGTGCGGCCCGGCCCCCGTGACCACCACGCCGAGCATCACGGCGACGGCGGAGAAAAGGGCGACGGCGGCTGTCACCGGGCGAAGCACGGAAGGCAGTGCGGCGGGACGGGCGGCGAGGAAGCGGCCGGTACGGCCGAACGCGCGGTTCACCAGCAGGGTGGCGAACACCACCAGGGCCATGGACACCATGAAGTGCAGGCCCACCACCCACGGGTTGAGGTTGGTGAGGACCGTGACGCCGCCAATCACCGCTTGTGCGGGGATGCTGGCGAGCAGTCCAAGGGCCAGCAGGAAGAGGTCTTTGCGTTCCTTCCGCAGATTCCACAGGTACACCAGCATGAGGGCGGCGACGGCGGCCAGCGCGAACGTCAGCAGCCGGTTGCCGAACTCGATGAAGCCGTGGATGCCCATCTCGGGGGTGTTCACAATCGAGTCCGAGGTGCAGCGGGGCCATGTGGGGCAGCCCAGGCCTGATGCGGTCAACCGGACTGCGCCGCCGGTGACCACCAGGAGCGTCTGGCCGATCAGGGACGCTACGGCAAGCCGGCGGATGCGGACGTCCACGGTGCGGGGGAGCCGCGAGGCCAGGCGGCCGGCGAACTGGGGAAGGCGTGAAGCCGTGGTCACGATTATCTCAATTCCACTTGAACCAACGGATGGCTGCAGCCCCGGCGAGAACCGTCCAAAGCAGCAGGATGAGGGCGGCGCCGCCGTTCACGGCCCCGCCCAGGAATGCGGCGCGCATCGATTCACCCAGGGCGCCGGACGGCAGGAAGTGCACCACCGCCTGCGCCGCGGCAGGCAGCCGCTCGGCCGGGATCACGATGCCGCCCATGGCCCCCAGAAGAATCCAGAGCAGGTTTGTGATGGCCAGCGTCGCTTCCGGCCGGACTGTCCCGGCCACCAGCAGCCCCAGGGCAGTGAACGCCGCGGCGCCCAGCGCAAGGAGTGCCAGCCCCGGAAGCCAGCCCGCCGCCGTCGGCTGCCATCCCAGTGCAAGGGCAACCAGGCCCACCACCACTACCTGGATGCACAGGACAGCCAGGACAGAGATGACTTTGCCTGCGATCAGCCCGCCCCGGCCCAGCGGCGTGGTGGACAGAAAGCGGAGCACGCCGTAGCGGCGGTCGAAACCGGTGGCGATGCCCTGCCCGGTGAAGGCGGTGGACATGGCGCACAGAGCCAGGATCCCCGGGACGGCCACGTTGATGCGGCTGGAGCCCGTGCCGTCCAGGAAGGGGGTCACGGTCAGGCCGACGAGTGCCAGCAGCGGCAGCACGATCGCCAGGATCAGCTGTTCGCCGTTCCGCAGCATGGTCAGTGCCTCGTATTTGCCCTGGAGCAGGACGCGCCGCGCCAGGGACGCCGGCTGCTGCGTCTCCTGCAATGCTGCCCCGCTCATCGGATGTCCTTTCCCGAAATGTCCAAAAAGACGTCTTCAAGGCTACGCGCCTCAAGGCTCAGTGATGCCGGCATGATGCCCTTCGCTTCCCACCATTGCGCCAGCGCGGACAGGTGGCGCGGTGTGAGCGCGCCGGTCACCGTGTAGCTGCCGGCCCGGGCTTCGGAGAAGTCCACGTCGTCCGGCAGCACTGCAGCCAGGTCGAGTCCGGCGGGTGCTTCAAACGCGAGCGTCCGGACGTGGTCTGCGCCGTGTTCCGTGGCCGGGCTGCGCTGCAGCAGTTCCTGGACGGTTCCTTCGGCGACGTTGCGGCCGCCGTCGATGATGTACACGTAGTCCGCCAGGCGCTGGGCGTCATCCATGAGGTGGGTGGTCAGGATGATGCCCATGCCGCCGTCGCGCAGTTCGGCGATCAGGTCGAACACGAGCTGCCGGGACTGCGGGTCCAGGCCGGCGCTGGGCTCGTCAAGGAACAGGACTTCGGGCCGTCCGATGAGGGCCGCGGCAAGCGCCAGCCGCTGCTTCTGGCCCCCGGACAACCTGCGGACGCTGGTGCGGCTGAAGGTATCGATGCCCAGCCGGGCCACCAGGTCCTCCAGCGGCCAGGGGCGGGCGTACAGCCCGGCGATGTGCCGCAACAGCGGCAAGGGACGGGCCGACGGCGGGAGGCCGCCGTCCTGGAGCATCACACCTACGCGGGAGCGCAGCTCAGCGCCGGCAGTTGCGGGGTCCTGGCCCAGCAGCGAGATGCTGCCGCCGGTACGCTTCTGCAGGCCCTGGGCGCATTCGAGGGTTGTTGTCTTCCCGGCACCGTTGGCGCCGAGAAGGGCAGTTACCTGTCCTCGTTCCGCAACGAGGGAAACGCCGCTGACAACCCTAAGCATCTTGCCGTCCATACTGGACAAGGGGCCTACGTCCTTGATGAGCCCATGGATGGACAGGACGGGGGACTGGGGGGATCGCACCACAGTATTCTACGGGATGTAGTATTTAGCGCTGTCCCGCCCACCCTCTCGGGTGCTGGGCATGGGTGCGGGAAATCGCCCCCCGGTCATAATCGGTTCAAACCCCGCAGGTCAGCCTGCCCTTACTGGAGCCCGGGACTAAATTACGACATGATTGTGTTGTGTATTCCATGACCAACACCACCGCTGTGCCCGTGGCCGGGCCCGGTCGTGCCGCATCCAGTCCTGTGGCTGATGCGGACGAGCGCACCCGGGACCGGGTCCTCGCTGCCGTCCTGGAACACGGGCCGGTCAGCGCCGCCGAACTCGGAGACATGCTGGGCTTTACCCCGGCGGCAGTCCGGCGCCATCTGGACCACCTCTCGCGTGCCGGCGTCATTGAAGTAAAGCGGGTTGCCAAGCCGGGAGCGGGTGCCGGCCGCCCCGCGCGCCGCTACGTCCTCAGTTCCCAGGGCCAGTCAAGCCTGGGCAACGACTACCTGGACATCGCCGCGCTGGCGCTTCAGGAGTTGCAGAAGGTTGCCGGCCCGGATGCGGTGCGGGCCTTCGCCGAGGAACGGTTTGCGGACATGGAGCGCCGGTACGCACCGGAAATCGAACAGGCCGGCCCGGACATCCGCGACCGTGCCACCGCACTTTCAACCGCACTGAGCCGGGACAATTTCGTGGCTTCCGCCGCGACCATCGAAGCCAAGGCGCCGCTGCCCGCGGCACTGTCCAGCGTGCAGCTGTGCCAGGGCCATTGCCCCATCCAGCAGCTCGCGGCCCGGTTCCCGGTATTCTGCGACGTCGAAACCGAAGTCTTCTCAAGGCTGGTGGGAGTGGACGTACGCCGGCTTTCCACCTTGGCGCGGGGCGGCCACGTCTGCACCACCCACATACCTACAGGCAGGCTGTCTGCCAAACCGGCCCCCGCGCCGGCGGCAGCCCCCGCCGGCCTGGACGAAGTAATCAACCATCAGCAAGAAAGGCCGTGATGACGGACCAACTATCAGAGAAAGCAGTAGCCGAAAACACTGTGATCTCGGAGATTCTGCAAAAGAATCCCGAGCTCCACGGCATCGGCAACTACGAGTACGGCTGGGCCGACAAGAACGACGTTGGCGCCAATGCACGGCGTGGTCTCGATGAAGAGGTAGTCCGGGACATTTCGGCCAAGAAGAGCGAACCGGAATGGATGCTGGACCTCCGCCTCAAGGGCCTGAAGTACTTCGACCGCAAGCCCATGCCCACCTGGGGTGCAGACCTCTCCGGCATCGACTTCGACAACATCAAGTACTTTGTGCGCTCCACCGAGAAGCAGGCTGACAGCTGGGAAGACCTCCCGGAAGACATCCGCAACACCTACGAGAAGCTGGGCATCCCGGAAGCCGAGCGCAGCCGGCTTGTCTCGGGCGTTGCCGCCCAGTATGAGTCCGAGGTGGTCTACCACCAGATCCGTGAGGACCTCGAGGCCCAGGGCGTCATCTTCCTGGACACCGATACTGCCCTGAAGGAACACCCGGAGATCTTCCAGGAGTACTTCGGCACCGTGATCCCGGTGGGCGACAACAAGTTCGCGTCGCTGAACACCGCGGTGTGGTCCGGCGGATCCTTCGTGTACGTGCCCAAGGGCGTCCACGTTGACATCCCCCTGCAGGCCTACTTCCGCATCAACACGGAAAACATGGGCCAGTTCGAGCGCACCCTGATCATCGCGGACGAGGACTCCTACGTCCACTACATCGAAGGCTGCACGGCACCGATCTACACCTCGGATTCGCTGCACTCCGCCGTCGTGGAGATCATCGTGAAGAAGGGCGCCCGCGTCCGGTACACCACCATCCAGAACTGGTCCAACAACGTGTACAACCTGGTGACCAAGCGCGCTGTCTGCGAAGCCGGCGGCACCATGGAATGGGTTGACGGCAACATCGGCTCCAAGGTCACCATGAAGTACCCGGCCGTTTACCTGGTGGGCGAACACGCCAAGGGCGAGACCCTGTCCATCGCCTTCGCCGGCGAGGGACAGCACCAGGACACCGGCTCCAAGATGGTGCACATTGCGCCAAACACCAAGAGCTCCATCATTTCCAAATCGGTTGCCCGCGGCGGCGGCCGTGCCGCCTACCGCGGCCTGGTCCAGGTCCGCGAAGGTGCCAAGCACTCGGCCAACACCGTGCGCTGTGACGCCCTCCTGGTGGACACCATCTCCCGCTCGGACACCTACCCGTACATCGACATCCGCGAGGACGATGTGCAGCTGGGACACGAGGCCACCGTTTCCCGCGTCAGCGAGGAGCAGCTCTTCTACCTCATGTCCCGCGGCATGCCCGAGGACGAGGCCATGGCCATGATCGTGCGCGGCTTCATCGAGCCGATCGCCCGCGAACTGCCCATGGAATACGCCCTTGAGCTGAACCGCCTCATCGAACTCCAGATGGAAGGATCCGTCGGTTAATGACTGCCGAAGCAACTACCGAAAAGGCGCGCATCGGCGCACCGTCGATCGCAGGTTTCACCGAGGAAGGCGAACACCTGGTCGCCTCCAAGGTTGACCGCCACCACAGCCACGGCACCCAGGTCATGGCTTCCCGGGCCGAGCGCCTCACCAGCCACGATGTGGCCGACTTCGCAGTGCCCAACGGCCGGGAAGAGGAATGGCGCTTCACGCCGGTTCGCGAACTGGCCAACCTGCTCTCCGACGCTCCGTCGGAGGACGGCGTCCTGGACGTTTCCGTCGAGGCGCCCGCCGCCGTCGTGCAGCGTACCCTTGGCGCAGGCGAGTCCCCCCGTGGTGCCACCCTGGTCCCCGCCGACCGTGCCGCCGTCGTCGCTTCCGCCAACGCCGCTGGCGCCCAGCTGATCTCGATCCCGGCCAACGCCGAGCTGGACGCTCCGGTACGTGTTGTCCTGACCGGCAACGGCGCGGGCCGCCGCAGCAACTCCCACGTGGTGATCGAGGCCGGCGCCAACAGCCGCGGCGTGGTGATCCTGGAACATGGCGGCATCGCCGACCACAACGGCAACGTCGAGGTCCTGGTCCGCGAGGGCGCCCAGCTGACCGTGGTTTCCGTGCAGCTGTGGGAAGACGACGCCAAGCACCTGGCCCAGCACGACGCCGAGGTTGCCAAGGACGCCGTGTACAAGCACATCGCGGTGACCCTTGGCGGCAAGATCGTCCGCCTGAACTCCAACGTCCGGTTTGCCGGTGAAGGGGCCGAGGCCGAACTTCTGGGCCTCTACTTCGCGGACGCAGGCCAGCACCTGGAGCACCGCTCCTTCGTGGACCACAACGTGGCCAACTGCAAGTCCAACGTCCTGTACAAGGGCGCGCTGCAGGGCAAGGGTGCGCACACGGTCTGGGTGGGTGACGTGCTGATCCAGAAGCAGGCCGAAGGCACCGACTCCTACGAGAAGAACCAGAACCTGGTCCTCACCGACGGCTGCCGTGCGGACTCCGTGCCCAACCTCGAGATCGAGACCGGCCTGATCGAGGGTGCCGGCCACGCCAGCGCCACCGGCCGGTTCGACGACGAGCACCTGTTCTACCTGATGGCCCGCGGCATCCCCGAGGATGTTGCCCGCCGCCTGGTGGTCCGCGGCTTCCTCAACGAGATCATCCAGCAGATCAAGGTCCCGGCCCTCGAAGAGCGCCTGACCGAAGCTGTTGAGCGCGAACTCGCGGCAACCGAAAACTAGGAACGGGCAGGGACGTATGAGCGGTACACCCAAGGGCGAACTGGTCTGCAGCGCCAATGACATCCAGGTCAAGCAGGCACTGCGGATCCTGATCGACGGCTACCCCGTAGCTGTGGTACGGGACTCGATGGGGGAGATCCATGCGATCGGCGACACCTGCTCGCACGCGGACATTTCCCTGTCCGAGGGCGACGTGGAAGGCTGCGCCATCGAGTGCTGGGGCCACGGCTCCCAGTTCGACCTGCGCAGCGGCCAGCCGCTGCAGCTCCCCGCCTACGATCCTGTCCCGGTGTTCGCCGTCGAACTCGACGGGGACGACGTCTACGTGGACGTCACCAACGTTTTGAACGGCGCGGCAGTAAACAACTACTGAGCGCCCGCAGCACCAGACTTACGAGCGAAAAAAGAAAGAAGAGCATGTCAACTCTTGAGATCAAGGACCTGCACGTCAGCATTGAGACGGAACAGGGCACCAAGGAGATCCTGAAGGGCGTCAGCCTGACCATCAGGACCGGCGAGACCCACGCCATCATGGGCCCCAACGGCTCCGGCAAGTCCACCCTGGCCTCCACCATCGCGGGCCACCCCCGCTACACCGTGACCAGCGGCAGCATCACGCTGGACGGCGAAGACGTGCTGGCCATGAGCGTTGACGAGCGCGCCCGCGCCGGCGTCTTCCTGGCCATGCAGTACCCGGTGGAGGTTCCTGGTGTCACCATGACCAACTTCCTGCGCACCGCAAAGACCGCAATTGACGGCGAAGCACCCAAGCTGCGTACCTGGACCAAGGACGTCAAAGATGCCATGGAGAAGCTGCGCATCGACGCCGACTTTGCCCAGCGCAACGTCAACGAAGGCTTCTCCGGCGGCGAAAAGAAGCGCGTGGAGATCCTCCAGCTGGAACTCTTCAAGCCCAAGTTCGCCGTCCTGGACGAGACCGACTCCGGCCTGGACGTTGACGCGCTGAAGATCGTGTCCGAGGGCGTCAACCGCGCCCACGCTGAGGGCAACATGGGCACGCTGCTCATCACCCACTACACGCGCATCCTCCGCTACATCAAGCCTGAATTCGTCCACGTGTTCGTGGACGGCCAGGTTGTCGAGGAGGGCGGCCCCGAACTGGCTGACCGCCTCGAGGAAGAAGGCTACGACCGCTACGCCAAGGGCGCCGGATCAGCCACCATCGCGGCCGAGGCCGCAGTACAGGCCTAGTAAGGACTCATTGTCATGACCGAAATCACGCCGGGCCGCACGGCCCTGGAGGACGTCGAAGAGGCGCTCAAGGACGTCATCGACCCTGAGCTTGGCGTCAACGTTGTGGACCTCGGCCTGCTGTACGGCCTGAAGTATTCCGACGACGACGGTGCGCTCCTGATCGACATGACGCTCACCACCGCCGCCTGCCCGCTCACCGATGTGCTCGAGGAGCAGGTAGGCCAGGCCCTGGACGGCGTCGTGGACGACTGGCGCCTGAACTGGGTATGGATGCCGCCATGGGGTCCCGAACGGATCACCGACGACGGCAAGGACCAGATGCGGGCCCTCGGCTTCAACATCTGAAAAAAGTACGACGACGGCCGGGCACCTTCTCCGCGAAGGTGACCGGCCGTCGTCGTTGGCTCATCGATTGCTCCATAAGCGCCGTTTGGGGCGCCAAAAGGGCGCTTACGGAGCAATGGATTGGGTTAGTTGATGAGTTACAGGGTTGCCGCGGAGAAAGTGTCGCACTGCTGGATGTCCCCGGACTGGTAGCCGCGCGTGAACCAGCGCTGGCGTTCCTCGCTGGAGCCGTGGGTCCAGCCTTCGGGGGAGACGCGGCCGGTGGCTGCCTTCTGGATCCGGTCATCGCCCACCGACGCGGCTGCCGACAAGGCATCGTTCACGTCCTGCTGGGTGAGGGGTTCCAGGTAAGGCTGGCCGGTGGCGGGGTCCTTTGTGGTGGAGGCGTACTTGGCCCAGAGTCCTGCGTAGCAGTCGGCCTGCAGTTCGGTGCGGACCGAGCCGGACTCCGGCCCCTGCGGATCCTGCTGCGCCCGTTTCAGGTCACCGAGCAGGTTCTGAACGTGGTGGCCGAACTCGTGGGCCACCACGTACTCCTGGGCCAGGGGACCACCGGAGGAGCCGAACCGGTCCACGAGTTCCTGGAAAAACCCGGGATCGAAGTAGGCGGTGGTGTCCGTGGGGCAGTAGAAAGGACCCACCTCGGAGGTGGCGGGCCCGCAGCCGGTGTTGGTGCTGCCGCTGAAGATCACTGCCTCGGGCTGCGGGTACTGCACCTTGTACTGCTTGAGGTAGCCGGGCCAGAACGCGTTGAGGCTGTTCACCGTGCCGGTGATCCTGCAGTCCAGCCGCGCATCCGCATCCGCTCCGGTTTTGCAGGCCGGAGCCGTGCCCTGGGACTGCCCGGCGGTGCCGCCGTCGGTCAGGCCGCCGAGCATGTTCGGGTTGATGCCCAGGAGGAGCGCAACAAGCAGGACCAGGCCGCCGCCGATTCCGCCGCCGACCTTCACACCGGTCCCCATGCCCCTTCGGTCCTGGACCTGGCTGGGATCAAGCTGCGCGTTGTCATTGAAACTCATATCGTCACAATACCCGCGGGCCCGGTCCTCAATCCGTGCCGGCCGGTAAAGTTGGTCCGTGCCATTCCTGAACAAGATCCAGCGCTGGGCTGAGCACCGGCCGCACGAAACCGCCGTCGTGGTTGGCGGGCGCCGGCTTGACTGGGCAGGGCTGTGCGATGCGGCCGCCGGGCTGGTGGCCGGGACGAAGTCGGTGACCACGCTCTGCGAAGCCAATTCCGTGGATTTTGCCGTGAGGTTCGCCGCTGCTGTGGCCGGCAACCGGCAGTGCGCCGTCCTGGATCCGGACTGGCCCGCGCCCCTGCAGGAAGACATCGTCAGGCACGTGGAGGTGAACAGTATTGCGGCGCCGGTGTCCCCGGACGAGGACCTCGTGGATGGACCGCCGGAGTCCACCTTCCTGATCGGCCTCACTTCCGGGACCACGTCGGTACCCAAGGCCTTCACCCGCTCCCGCGGGTCCTGGCAGCAGTCCTTCGATGCCTCGATCGAATTCTTCGGCCTCCGCCAGGATGACGTCACCCTTGCCCCGGGACCGCTGGCAGCCAGCCTCAACCTCTACGCCCTGGCTGAGTGCCTCTACGCCGGTTCCGAGTTCCAGACGCTGGAGACGTTCGACGTCGGCGACGTCCACGCCGCCATCACGCACGACCGCGTCACCCGGCTTGTCCTGGTGCCCACCATGCTGCGGATGCTCAGCGAACGCGGCCTGACGGGATGCGTTGACGCATCGGGGATCCGCAGCATCATCTGTGCCGGCTCCAAGTTGGACGCCCGGACGCTGGAAGCTGCCCGCCGCTGGGCCCCGAATGCCACCATCTACGAGTACTACGGCGCGTCGGAACTGAGCTTCGTGTCCGGGCTCGGACTGGCACCCGGCCAGGCTGCAGCCCCCGGTGGAACGGGAATCGGGCGGCCCTTTCCCGGCGTTGACGTCGCCATCCTGGATGACGGCGGCAGCGAGGTGCCGGACGGCGGGTACGGCAACATCTGCGTCCGCAGCGGCATGGTGAGCAACGGGTACCTGTGGGGCGACGACGGCCAGGCACTGCGCTCTTTCGGCAGTTGGTACACGGTGGGGGACCAGGGCTATCTCGAGGACGGGGAACTGCACATCCTGGGCCGGCGCGCCGACATGATTCTTACCGCCGGCCGGAACGTCTACCCCCACGAGGTGGAGTTGGCCCTGGCGGCAGTCCCCGGTGTGGCGGCCGCCCTCGCAGCCGGAATGCCGGACGATCTGCGCGGCCAGCGGGTGGTGGCCGGCGTGGTTCCGTCCCACGGCGGGATCACCGCCACCCAGCTCAGGGCAGGCCTGGAAGAACTCCTGTCCCGGCATAAGCGTCCCCTGCAGTACTACCTCCTGCCGGAACTTCCCACCACGGACAGGGGCAAGGTCAGCAGGAGCCTGCTGCTGGAGTGGATCAATTCCCGGGACCCAAGGGCGCGGCCCCTTGCCGGCTGACCTGCTGCCGCCGGAGCGCCAACCCGTCATCGTTGCCGCCCGGCGGACACCGGTGTGCCCGGTCAACGGTGCGCTGCGGAACCTGCGCGCCCATGAACTCCTCGCGCCGGTCCTAAGGGAGCTGGTCTCGGAGGTTGCACTCGATCCCGCGTCCGTCACCGACGTTGTCATCGGCAATGCCGTGGGCGGTGGCGGCAACGTGGCCCGGCTGGCCCTTCTCGAGGCCGGACTTCCGGTCAGTGTTCCCGGGATTACTGTCGACCGGCAATGCGGTTCGGGCCTGGACGCCATTGTCCTCGCCGGCCGATTGGTGGCAGCAGGGGGCAGCCCTGTCTATCTCGCTGGGGGAGTGGAAAGCACCAGCACAGCGCCTTTGCGCGCCCACAGGACGGACGACGGCGGCGCGGACTTTTACCGCCGTGCCCAGTTTGTGCCGGAAAGCTTCGGCGATCCGGACATGGGCGTCGCGGCAGAGACTGTGGCGCAGGAATTCGGCATTGGCCGGGAGCGCCAGGACGCCTTCGCGTTGGCCAGCCACCACAAAGCCTTGGCGGCCATCCAGGACGGTCGCTTTGCCCGCGAAATCGTCCCGCTGGCCACAGACACTGGCACGGTCTCGACTGACGGTGGCCCCCGGCGCGGCCTCACCCCTGCCATCATGGGCCGGTTTCCGGCCGCCTTCGTGACAGGAGGAACTGTCACCGCCGGGAACTCCTGCTTTGATGCCGATGCCGCCTCCGCCGTCGTTATCACTTCCCTGGAGCGCGCGCGGCAACTGGGTGCCCGCGACGGGCTGCTGGTGCGGGGCACCGCAACCGCTGGCGTTGAGCCCGGGCTGCTGGGCATCGGTGCTGTGCCGGCTGCCCGCGGACTGCTCGCGGAGGCCGGTGTAACGGCTGACGAGGTAGACCTCGTGGAGTTCAACGAGGCCTTCGCGTCGCAGACCCTCGCGTGCCTGGACCAGCTGGGAATCGACCCCCACCGGGCCAATCTCGATGGCGGGGCGCTGGCGCTGGGGCATGCCTATGGCGCCTCGGGAGCGGTGCTGGTGACCCGGCTGCTCGCGCAGGCGCGGAGGGCAGGAACATCGAAAGCCCAGGCGCTGGCCATGATCAGCATGGCGGGCGGAATGGGCACCGCCGCGTTGTTGGAATACCGGTGCCTCTAGCCTTTCACGGCAGCCGGCTTCAGTCCTCGGCCTCGCCCAGGCCCCGGGCGGCGAGTGCTTCACCCGTTTGCCGCGCATAAGCCACTGAGGTGATGAAGACCGGCAGGACCAAAGCCCGCGGATTGCGCTCCAGGCCGCGGGCCTTGGCGGAGTCACGGACATCGGCGAAGGTGCCGGCGATGAACGGGATGCTGCGGAGCATGATGCCGATTGTCAGGGCAAAGCGCTCCGGATCCGCGCCGAACCTCGTGAAGGGACGGGCAGCCCGGACGATGCCGTCGAGGAGCCGCTGAATGGGGGTGGTGGCGGTTAGCAGAGACGCGGCCACCACGCAGAGCAGGATGTTCAGCACGATCCTCGCCGCCGTGGGGCCACCGAGTTGCCACCACTGGAAGAGCGCAATCACCAACAGCACGGGGGCAAGCGGCCGGATGGCCTTCCAGAGCCTTTTCACTCCGGCGCCGGAAAGCAGGAAGAGGGCGCAAAGCGCGGCGAGTACGGCTGCGGAGATGCGCCAGTCAACAATGATGAAGGAAACCAGGCCGCAGGCGACGACCAGGAGGAACTTCAATGCCAGCGGCGCCCGGTGCAGGAGGGAATCGCCGGGCACATAGTTGGCCAGGAGGAAGCCGTGTCCCCTCACTGGACGTCCCGCCCCGTGTTGAGCCCCTGCATGCACCAGGAACGGTAGGCAGTCACTGCTTCTGCAGGGGCACCGTCGAAGGCCACGCGTCCGTCCTCGATCACCAGGACCCGGTCCATGTCCAGGGCCAGTTCGAGGTCGTGCGTGGACAGGATGATCTGCTGGTCCAGGCCCGCCAGCGTCCTGCGTAGCAGTTCGCGGTTGCGCAGGTCCAGGAGGGTGGAGGGCTCGTCGAGGACCAGCACTTTAGGGTCGACGGCGAGCACGGCGGCGAGCGCCATGAGCTGGCGTTCGCCGCCGGACAGTTCGTAGATGCTTTGGTCAGCCAGGTGCAGCAGGCCCAGTCTTTGCAGTGCGGCTTCTGCCTGGCTGCGGCGTTCGGCCGCGTTCCGGATGGACCGGCGCAGGGACAGCTCCACGTCCTCCCTGCCCGTGGGCATGACCAGCTGGGACAGCGGATCGGTGAACACAAACCCCACGTTGCGCCGGACTTTCCGGACGGCACGGACTGTATCGTCGCCGTCGACCGCTACTGTGCCTGTGGTGGGCTGGATCAGCCCGTTGACCAGGCGCAGCAGAGTGGATTTGCCGGAACCGTTGGCACCGATGATGCCTATGCGCGCTTCCTCCAGCCGGAGGTTCACCGGGTGAAGGAGCACCTTGGGGTGCGGGGAGTCCTCCCGTTCTACGGCGACGGACGCCTGGGCGAATGTCACAGCGGGCATGGGGGCCTAGGCGCTCTCGGCGGGCAGGGTACGGCGCCGGACGCGGCGCACCAGGACGTCCGGGAAGGCCCGATGAAGGGCGACGGCGATGGCGGCTGCCAGGACGTTCTTGATAATGTCGCCGGGGTAGAAGACGAGGTCGCTTAGGAAGGCCTGCTCCAGTGTGGCCTTGGAGTTCATCGCGATGCCGACGAACCCGAGCGTGTGCACGAAGACGATGCTCGTGGCTGTCGCGGCGAGGAAGAACCAGAGGGCACGGGCCTTCACGGTCCGCCGGATCACCAGGGTGGCCAGCCATCCCACGACGAATGCGGCGATGGGGAAGGCGATGATGTACCCGGCCGAGGGGCCGGCGAGGATGGCCAGGCCGCTGCGGCCCTGGCTGAAGATGGGCAGGCCGGCCAGGCCCAGGAGCGTGTAAAGGCCGACTGCGGCGAATCCGCGGGCGGGTCCGAGCACCAGTCCGGTGAGCATCACCGCCAGGGTCTGGAAGGTGATGGGGACGCCGAAGCCGTTCAGGGCCAGGCCCGGCACCAAGGCTGCGGCGGCAACCAAGGCAGCGAAAACGGCGATGAGGCCCAGGTCTGTGCCGTTCCAGCGGCGACGGTCCGTCGGAGGAGTGGTCTTGGTGGTGATGCTGCTCATGGCGGTCCTGTCGGGGTTGTACAAGCGGAATCTAATGTACAGCCGACGCTACCGGGGTGGCGCGGGGTCCATTTTGTAGGGGTTCCACTAACGCGGAGGGTCGCTGTTTTCGGGTTGGGCACAATGAGCGCATACCTAGAGTTCTTGATGCCTTCGGACGTTATGCGGGCCGACTATCAACGAAGGAGTCTGGACGGCGGTGGCTTCTAGGGTCGTAATCGAGGCGTTACTGGTCTCTTCTATAGCCTCGGTGTTTACGCCATAGAGCTCTGACTAAGCCTGCTGCGAAAGCTGTCACCAGGAAGAGGGAAACTGTGGTTATGGTCCAGGTGGCGGTGTAGCCAGCTGGGGGGCCTACGTAACAGGAAGTGTCTCCTTCATAGTCCTCGGTGTATCCAGCGCACCGTCCTATGGGCATCCAAAGCCATCCCGTGAATAGGACGATCGGGGTTATGAAGAATATCCATGGCCAGGATCTGTTCCACGGCCGCTCATCAATTTTTCCCATCATCCTGCCCCCTGTGGCGAGTGTATCGAGGAAGGACGGGGGAAAACATATGAAGGGGCTCTGGCCTTTTGACTTCCGGTCTTACTGTCATGGACCCAGCCGATGAGTAATAGCACCAGGGGTCCTGTGAGCGACAGGTTTGCGTGTTCCCCTCCGTATGACGCAGCCGGATGTGTCGGGGTGGACGCGCTGCGCGGCCGGCCCACAGGGCATAGGGTGTTCCACATCAGACGACTTTTGACAGCTTAGTTTGTGTCGCGCGGCGCCCAGTGGCGTCCGTTGGTTCTCAGGGGGAGGGATCGGGCTATGGCGAATAAAATCTCAGATGCTCTCACTTCCTTTGACGCGTTCGCGGAGTTGAGGGATGGGGTGGGAATCAACCCGTTCAAGCTGGCCTGTACCCTTACAGCTCCCGCGTCCCTTGAAGAAATCGAAGCATATTGGCGCAACGGCGTTCCGGCCGAGCTGCGGCAACTCTGGCTAACCAGCCGAAATGCACGTCTCTTTGAGGACACTGAATACGGACAGTGGGGTCTGGCCCTTCTCTCACCTAAGGAGGCGGCGGCACGGACGCTCGAGTTTCGTACTGCCCGGTCGGAAGACGCCATGCCAGCAGACATCGTCTGCGGTGAATTTTTAGGTGACTCGGACCTTCTAATCCTGTCTGGCAACGGAGACGGGATCCTGGTTGCTCTCCCGCTGGACCCTAGATCAGACTGGTACCGTCCTGCTCCAACCTTGTTGAGCTTTCTCGCCCAGTACCGTGAGGCGCTCGGGGAGAAGTACTGGGAATTCGAAATCCCCAGGGCTGGACTCTAGGGTGGGCAGCATCGCGGATGACGAGAAGGCGACATTGGGGGATGCAAAAGGCACTCGTGACCGCGGTCCATGGACGTTCGCGGCGGTTTGCGTCATGGTCGTCTCAATGGGCCTGCTGCTCTACGGCTTGGCCCAGGTGCCGCCGGGCCAACTGCTGCCCGGCTATACCGCCTCTTACCTTCTGATCGGTGCCTGCATCTTCGGTCCATTGAAGAAGGTGTCGTTGCGGCAGGCCGCGGCGTTCCTGCTGCCCGGCGCCCTACTCGCTGTCCTGGCACTGCTGGATTTTGGTTTCTGGGCTGGCGGCTGGCTGCTAGGGCTGCCGGCATGGGGTCTGCTGCTGAGCCGGTGGGCGCCGGAGAGCCCGCTCCGTGTGCTGCAGCTGCTGAAGTTCCTCGGCCTGCTGGTGCTGGGCATGGCCATCTTCACGTTCAACGTGATCTACCCGATCCCGAGCCTGGGCCTCTTTCTGCTGCCGGTGATCCCACTTATCCGGCTGGTCTTCCTGGTGTACCGGGCCCGGCCGCTGCAGGGCACCGTCGAAGTTCTCCTGGGGATCGCCGCCCTCGTGGTCGCCTTCATGATTGCCACCCCGGAAGGCTCCTGGTCGTCGCCCCGGACCCTCGCCGGCGGGGCCGCCACGGTCGGACTCATGATCGCGTTCTGGGCACGTGGTCAACCTCGCCGCTCCCGGGCACGCTGGGCACTTACGGCATCCCCGGCAGCGCCTGGTACGGGCTCCTAATCGGACCTTTCTTGGCTACCGGTAGCTGGCCGCCTGACGGTCTGCGGAGACCCTCGTAAGGAAGTCCTCGACTATCGCCGCGAACTCGTCGGGCCGTTCGATCTGCGGCATATGTCCGGTCTTGGCAAAGACGTGCGTCTCCGCGCGGGGCAGCGCCGCGGCGGCCGCTTCAAGGTGGCTGAACGGCAGGACGTGGTCGTGGTCACCCCACACCACCAGCGCCGGAACGTCGGACGTGGCGAGCGCCCCGATCAGAGCGGTGCGCCACCCGTCCCGGACACCGGAGATCGTTCCCAGGTCGCGGGCGACGTCGAGCAGTGTCCGGCGGTGCGCCTCCCGCTGCGACAGTGCGAGCGCGTGGCCGATGCGGTCGTCCGTGACCAGCGTCTTGTCGTAGAACAGCGACTGGACGGTCCGGCGTGATGCTTTCTCGTCGGGCCGCAGGAGCAGGGCCGCGAGCGGGCGGACCGCAAGGAGGCGAAGGACCAGTGCCACTTCCTTGCCGAATCCGGCGCTGTTGGCCAGCACGAGCGCGGAGACGCGGTCCGGGTGGTCGGCGGCCAGCTTCATGGCCACGGCACCGCCGAGCGAGTTGCCCATTACGGGCAGCGGCCCGGAAACCCCGATGGCGTCCAGGAAGGCCGGCAGGATCCCGGCCAGCTTTGCGAGGGTCGTCGTGCCGGGGAGCCGTTCGGAGTACGCGAAGCCGGGAAGGTCGACGCTGTAGACCGTGTGCCGGTCCGAGAGCCGCTCGTGCTGTTCGTTCCAGTCCTCAAGGCTCTGGCCGATGCCGTGCAGCAGCAGCACCGGATCCCCGCTGCCGGTCTTCCGGTAGCGCAGGCGTGTCCCCGCGACGGTGACATGGCCCGTTCCCGGCAGTGCGAGGGGATCCCGAGACGGGGGCGCGGGTTGCCGGCCGGTTTCCCGCACCGGCTGCCCGCGCCGGCCGAACCGGACGTGATTGGTCACCCGGCCGGCCCGGAGCAGGGCGAAGTCACGGAAGTAGTTCTGGTGCAGCCGCCACGGCGAGCCTGCGCCCTGCCGGGGCAACTGGTCGGCGCCACGGAAGATGTAGCCGGCCTTCAGGTCGATCAGCGGGGACAGCGTGCCGCTGGCGACGTCGGCGGGTGCCACGGGTACCACCCACTGGAGGTTCCGGCGGTCGAGCTGTTTGATCAGCCTACAGATGTAGCCGGCGACGAGGTCCGCCTTCAGGGTCCAGGACGCGTTGGTGTAGCCGATGGTGAGGGCAAAATTCGGCACCCCCTCCAGCATCATGCCCTTATAGGTGAGTGTTCTTCCGACGTCCACGGGCTCGCCGTCGACGGAGACCTTCATGCCGCCGATCACCAGTAGGTTCAGTCCCGTGGCCGTGACGATGACGTCGGCGGGCAGTGATGTGCCGGAGGCCAGGTCGATCCCGTCCGGGGTAATGCGGGAGATCGTGTCCGTCACTATCTCGGCAGTGCCGGCACTGATCGCCCGGTACAGGTCCCCGTTGGGGATCGCGCAGACCCGCTGGTCCCACGGCTGGTACGACGGGGCCAGGTGCGTGTCCACCGGGAAGCCCGCCGGGAGTTTGGCTACTGCCGACTTGCGCAGGATCGCCTTCATCGTCTCGGGCCGCCGTCGGCTGAGCTGGTAGGTGAACATGGAGAAAAGAATGTTCTTGAAGCGTACGACGTCGTACGCCAGTTGCGCGGGCAGCTTGCCCCGGAGGCGGTCGGCCAGGTGGTCCCGCGCGGGCACGGGGGCGATGTAGGTGGGGGAGCGCTGCAGCATCGTCACCTTGGCCGCCGACTTTGCCATGGACGGCACCAGCGTCACGGCCGTGGCGCCGCTGCCGATGACCACCACGCGCTTTCCCTCATAGTCGAGGTCGGCCGGCCAGTGCTGCGGGTGGACGATCGTTCCGGCAAAGGTGTCGGCCCCGTCGATGGCCGGGGTGAACCCCTCGTCATAGCGGTAGTAGCCGGAACAGACGGACAGGAACGAGCAGGTGAAGGTGACCGGCTCGGGGGAGGAGGCGGGGTCGCCGGACCGGAACTCGCCGCCGGAGGTGTGGATCGCCGTCACGGTCCACAGTGCGGTTTCGCTTGACCATGCGGCGGAAATGACCCGGGTGTTCAGGCGGATCTGCGGCGCCAGGCCCTCGTCGGCGACCGTAGCCTCAATGTACTCGCGGATGGACTCGCCGTCCGCGATCGCCTTGGCGCCGGCCCAGGGCCGGAAGGAGTAGCCGAGCGTGTACATGTCGCTGTCGGACCGGATCCCGGGGTACCGGAACAGGTCCCAGGTTCCCCCGACGGCGTTCCGCGATTCCAGTACGGTGAAGGTTTTTCCGGGTAGGTCGCGCTTCAGTCGGCTGGCGAAACCCACGCCGCTCAGCCCGGCGCCGACAATCAACACATCTAGGTGCTCGCTCATGCCGCCAAGTTATCGACTTAATGTTGAAGCAGTCAACACTGTGTTGAGAACCGGGACTAGGATGGGCGCATGGATCAAAGAGGAAGACGCAGCGCGAGGGTTTCCGGCGATGAGCGGCAGGACGCGATCCTGGTAACCGCGGAGACCCTCCTGGCCAGCCGTGCCTTCGACGACGTCTCCATCGAGGACCTGGCCCGGGGTGCCGGCATTTCGCGTCCCACGTTTTACTTCTATTTCCCCTCCAAAGATGCCGTGCTGCTGGCCCTGCTGGACCGGGTCATCACCGAGGTCGAGCACCGGGTGGGGCACCTTTCGCGCGATTTCGAGAGCGACCCCGCGGGCGCCTGGACCCGTTCCATTGGGATGTTCGTTGAGGTGTTTGTCTCCCACCGCGGCGTGTCCACCTCGGCCATCGCGGCGCGCGCCCGCAATGACGAGGTCCGCGGGCTGTGGTCCAAATCAATGCAGTCCTGGGTCGACTTCTCAAGCGACGTCATTCGTGCCGAGCAGGCCCGTGGGGCGGCGCCGGGCGGCATCGACGCGCACGATCTCGCGGTGAGCCTGAACCTGATGAACGAACGGGTCATTACTGCTGTCCTCAACCGGGAAAGTCCCGCCATCGCGGAGTCCGGAGCCCTGGACGTCCTGTCAACCATCTGGATCCGCAGTATCTACGGGTCCGACAACCCCGGCGGCCGCTAGGCCCGCGCCGAAAGGAAACTCTTATGCCCTCCATCAAGACGCTCACCGTGCTCGGCACCGGAGTGCTCGGCTCCCAGATCGCCTTCCAGGCCGCATTCCACGGTTTCGTGGTCACCGCATATGACGTCGACGAGGACGCCCTTGCCAAAGCGCGGGACCGTTTCACCCGCCTCGCCGGCATCTACCGGGCACAGGTAGCCGGCGCCTCAGAGGGCAAGACCGAAGCAGCCCTGGCGAACCTCCGCCTCACCGCAGACCTCAGGGACGCCGTCGTCGACGCGGACCTTGTGATCGAAGCCGTTCCCGAACTGCTGGAACTCAAACGTGACGTCTACCGCAAGCTCGCGGAGCTGGCGCCCGCCAAAACCATCTTCGCGACCAACTCGTCCACCCTGCTGCCCAGCGACCTGAAAGACTTCACCGGACGCCCGGACCGCTTCCTGGCCCTGCACTACGCCAACAACATCTGGGCGCAGAACATCGCCGAGGTCATGGGCACCGCCGAAACCGATCCGGCGGTATACGCCGCCGTCGTCGATTTTGCCCGGAACAGCGGGCTGGAACCGATCGAGATCAGGAAGGAGAAGGCTGGCTACGTCCTGAACTCGCTGCTGGTTCCGCTACTGAACGCGGCCGCCGGACTGCTGCTGCAGGGCGTCGCCGACCCGCACACCATTGACAAGACCTGGCGCATCGCCACGGGGGCGCCGAGCGGACCGTTCCAGATCTACGACGTCGTCGGCCTCACCACGGCGTACAACATCGCCTCGGCCTCGCCGGATGCCGGTTCGCAGGCGTTCGCCGAGCATCTGAAGGAGCACTACATCGACCAGGGCAAGCTGGGCGTCGCCTCGGGGGAGGGCTTCTACAAGTACTGAGCCGAGGACCTTAAGTGCTGCTGTAGTTCTTCCCGCTCCAGATCTTGGACAGACTGGCAGAGCAGGCAGAACTCATTGCTTGACTCCAAGCAACAATAACAAGCATGCTTATCATTCAAGCTGCGGCAGAGGCTCGACGATGAGGTGAACGATGGAGTGCAATGAAGAACAGCACGCTGTGGTGTCGGTTATCAACACCCTTGCCTGCAAATTCCCGGGACGCTCCAGGACTGACATTGAGGACGCAGTCTGCGAAGAGTATTCAGCCTTCAACTCGGGTCCGGTGCGGACGATGGTCCCCGCGCTGGTCGAGCGAGCAGCCATCAAGCGACTGCAAGGCATCCGCGTCTAGAAGCGCTGCGGACACACGTTCCCCAGGGTCCATATCCTGTGCTGCCGACGTACTGTGTTGAGCCGGCCGAATGGGTGTCGGCCAACTGGAACACTGGACGGTGTATCTGACATGGGATCAGGTCCTAGTCGCGTCGCATCTGAATGGTGACTTCGGAGGTGTCCGGGCCATCCTCAGCTTCGTCGATGCAGAGCGATTCTTCGCCGGTGCCGTCGAACTCCCTCTTGACGCACCCCATGCACCGCCCCGATACCGGGCCGCCTTCTTTGGAGTTCATGCCGAACCTGCTTGCTACTTCTTCAAGGCTGACCTTGTGGTCCACGGTCCACCTGGCGCTCAGCCGCAGGCAGGAGGTGTCGATGGAGAGACAGCCCGGATCGACCTTAGGGTTCTCGCGATAGACCTCGACCCAGTCTTTCTGCGGGACCTTGTCCGCCCGGGCCATTATCGCGGCGGCTTTCTCAGCTTGGGAGCCGCCACCGCCGTTGATGCTCTGATTAAGTGCTGTACATGCCGTGAATCCAAGACCGCACGCCAGGACCACCACCAGAACGATTCCACCCACGATCCAGGCTGTTTTACTCTTCTTTTTTTGCGGCGGTGGTCCCTGCCACCCGGGCTGCGGAGGCCCGTAGTAGGACTGTTGCTGATACTGGGCCTCGCCAGGCTGGGCCAGCGGAGCGCTAAAAACCGGCGCGGTGCCTCGCTGGGGGGCTGCGCTGTGGTCGTTTCCGGGGTGCTGCAAGGAGGATCCGGCCGATGTGGGGAAGAATGGGCGCCGTGACAAGTCCCCAAACCATGAACAAAAAGCCCAAGTCGCTCCTGCAACGCGTAGGGAATGTGTTGCTCGCCGCCGTGCTGATGCTGGTGGGGCCTGCCCTGATGGTGACCAGCTATCAGCAGGTGGACGCCGACGAAGAGCTTGCCCGCACCGGCGTCCAGGTCTCCGGAACCATCACCTACTTTAGCGACGCCAGGAAGGCATCGAACCGGGACATCACGGTGGAATACGTGGCGGCCGACGGAGTGACCCGATACGCCAATGCAGCGGTGGATCATGAGCAGCACCCATCCGTTGGCGAGCAGGTCACCGTCGCGTACAGCGAACAAGACCCAAACCAAGCAATCGTGCTCGGCTACGAAAGCAAAGGCGAGTTCCTCGGCGGTGTAGGCCTGATCCTGACGGCGATCTTTACAACGCTTGGTGTCATCATCATCGTCACCGGGCTGAGGAGGAGACGGCGGGACGAAGTCCGCAGCTCCAGCATGCGCGGCAATGTGGCAGAGTCGTGACGGACGGACCTGCGCCTCGCCGGGACCATGGAGAGAGACACTTCCAGGTGGCAGCCGAAGATCGAGATCCTTCCAGACGTCTTTCCAGTCAAAGGCTGCGTCTTGGCCGTAGGGCCGGTTCATCCGCCGGCGTTGCTGCCACTTCCCCCATGTCGTGAACCGGATTCTCCAGGCGCAAAGCGAGCCGTTGCACGGCCGCTAGGCTGAGACAACACATCATCAACCTGGGGGAACGATGAAACGCCTTGCTGCCGTACTGATTGCCACGCCACTGTTGCTGACTGGCTGTGTTGTGCCCTACGGAGGCGTAACGCCCTCCGCCACGACTGAACCTGTTGGCGGGCAAACCACAGCAACCGGTACACAAGCGCCGACTGTTGGAGCCAAGGAGTTTTCAACCCTGGACAAGGCCGGCATCGAGAAGATCAAGTCGTCGAAGTGTGCCCGGTTCGACATGACGACAGGCTGGCTCTCCAAAGAGAGCGTGGGACTCGAAGATGGCAGCAGCCAGGCGCCGGACGTCAGCATCAAGGACGGCACGATGTCCCTGGTCATCGAAGGACCGACGGGTGAGGTCTCTGCACAAACAGACCGATTACGTATGAACGGCATGAACACAGGGTCAAACTTCAGCGAGGTCACCTACTTCCTCACCGCCCAGTCCCTGGCCGAGTACACGACCATGATTCGCGACGGGGTGGACCGCTACGGGATCGACCACGAGTCAGCGGAACGGGTGATCGAGTCGATCTCCAGCAACCCGGAGGGCAAGACCGACTTCGCGATCAGCACCGGCATGAAGACCGGGCTCCAAGTCACCTATGACCTCCGCTACGACGGATCGAAGGGCACCCAGGTCATCATCGTGCACGTCAACCCCTTGTAGCAGCAGACACCGCGGAAGGAACGAGCCTTGCACGACCGACACCAGCTCATGCCTGTCAGCTACGTGATCTTCCGACGCGGGGATGCTGTGCTTCTCCAACAGCGACACGGCACCGGATACCTGGCCGGACACTGGTCCACCGCGCCTGCCGGCCACACCCAGAATGACTTCTGCTGCATCGAGCAATGGCACGAGCGCCCCCGCGCAGAGGTGCGAAAAACTCTGCGAATATGCCTGGGCCACGCCGGCCCAGCCGCTGGCTCTCTGTTGGTGGATACCGATGGTCGCCACGTTATCTTCGCCCCAAGCTGTTCGTTATTCTCCCGGTGGGCGATCGCCTTGCGGACGGCTACAAGGAGTTTGAGGTGTTCGTGGCGGTCTGGCTGATGAGCTTGTCGAGCAGATGAGCCTCTTCTGCGTTTGTGAGGCCGGAGGCGGGCTTGTCTGCTGAGGACAGTGGAAGCTCGCTTGTGAGGATATCGGCGAGTGTGGTGTGAAGGGCACGCAGTGCCAGGCCAGCTTCGACAGCTCGCCTGTTCGAGCGGGCATTCAAGCCATACCAGTCACGGTCTGCCAGCCACAACGGCAGGGACCGTTCACCCGACCACTGGTTCACGCCTTGCTCCAGCAGCCATTGCTCCGGTGCGTGAACCACAGGGCCTTCGTGGTGCGCCACCAACCGGGCAGCCTCGATGTGCTCCGGAAACGGGACGGGGTCGCCACCGGCGTTGAAGATCCCACTGGTCTTCATTTCAGCGACGTGCAAGAGCCAGGTCGCGAGATCCCGGACATCGATCAGTGCGGTCGGAAGCTCAGGGGTGTCTTGCACGAGGACTGCGCCGGCATCATTAGAGGGCTCCGCGAACCGGCGAACCCAGTACGTGGTTCGTCCCGAGGGGTCTCCGGGACCACCGATGAGTCCAACACGGGCTACGACGCTGCGCTCGGGGCCGAAAGCATCAAGTACGGCATCCTCGCATGCTACTTTCGCCGGTCCGTAGTCATCCGGGGCACTCATCCGCTCGGCCTCGAGTGGAGGCAAACGCTTCGCGTCCTCGTCGGCGCCCGTATCTTTGTGCGAGGCGTAGACGTTGACTGAGGAGACAAAGATGTACCGCTCTGCCATATCACGAAGGTCCCGAACCGCACGACGAACGTGGAACGGCTGCCGCGCGACATCAATGACCGCATCCCACTGATCCGCTGAAACCGCGGCCAAAGCATTGTCGTCGTCACGATCAGCGCGAATAAGGGTGGCTCCGTCCGGGACCCCCTCACCCCGAGCCAGGCATGTGACCTCGTGCCCCGACTCCACGGCAGTCTGAGCCACCGTGTATCCAAGCCACGCCGTTCCCCCAAGCAGAAGAATTTTCATGCTGGGAGCCTTCCAGCCATCACGTCCCAACGCACTGGCTTTCACTATCAGCACAACACTTCACGCTGCAGCGGGACGGGTGACGCGAAGTCCGCAAGCGGTCGCTCAAGGATCTCAGCTACCCCTTTGCCGATCCTTCTCGGGGACGCACAGTGTGGCTTCGCGGCATCAGGCGGGGTGGCAACCCGGTCCTTTTGACCCTGGGGCCCGGCTTGGCGCAACACTACAGTGATGCCATGAGTGAGGTGCTGGCGCTGAGTCCTCCGGTTCAACGGAACGTAGGCGCCAACCGGGCGCTGCACCCGGACCGTCTCTGGATCCGTCTGGTACGCGGCGGCGCCGGACTTGCCATGCTCGCGGCCCTCGGCCAGGAGCTATACGACGCAACCCAGCCCGGCAACTCCGTCGACATCCCCCAGCTCATCTCCCAGTTCACGTTCCAGTCAAACCTCGTCCTCGGGCTCGTGTTCCTTGTCTCCGCCGCGCGGCCCCGTGCGCGGCTGCCGCAGTGGTGGGATCACCTCTTCGGCGCCCTCGCGTTCTACCTGGTGATGACGGGCATTATTTAGGTGGTGCTCGTGGCTCCGCCTGACGAACCGTGGTGGATCCTGGACATGTACTGGCCGTGGATGGTCACCCATCGCATCGCACCGCTGGTCGCGGGGCTCGACTGGCTCCTGGTCACGCGCACCGTCCGGGGCCCGTGGCGGCGGCCCCTCGTCTGGCTTTGCTACCCGGGGGTGTTCCTGATCTTCTCCTGGGTGCGCGGCGCGCTCGACGGCTGGTACCCCTACCACTTCCTCAACCCGGGGCTCGACGGAGGCTGGCCGGCGGTCATCGCCACCAGCGCCCTGGTACTCGCCGCGTTTCTCTTGGTCGGCCTACTCGTGCACCTCGCCGGCAATGCCCGGGTGCGTCTCGCCCGCGGACCCGGAAGGAAAACCCCTGCCCAGCCCGCAGTCCCGGCCGGCTAGATGCGTCGTCACGCGGGCAACTGCGTCCGGCGAAGGCCGAACCCGAGATCGTTCGAGCAGGGGGGCGCATGGGACCGAACGGGGCGCGCTGGGACATTCCGTTACAGGCACCAAACGGGATCTTCCCCGGAGCGTTCGGACCAGTGACCCGGCGTTCCTGAATTGGTAACGTGTGGCACATGCCCATCAAACTCGAAAACGTTGGCATCGCCGTCCGCGACCTGGAAGAGGCCATATCGTTCTTCACCGACCTCGGGCTGACGGTACTGGGTCGTGACACGGTCAGTGGGGAATGGGCGGACACAGCTGTAGGCCTCGATGGCAACTACGCCAAAATCGCCGTGCTCCAGACCCCGGACGGCAAAGGCCAGCTGGAGTTCTTCGAGTACATTCATCCGGATGCCATCGAGACAAGCCCTACGCTGCCGAACGAGATCGGGATGCATCGCGTTGCCTTTTCGGTCGATGACATCGACGCCGCCCTTGAGATCGCCGCGAAGCATGGATGCCACCCGCTGCGCGGCGTCGCAACCTACGGAGACGTGTACAAGCTGACGTACGTCCGTGGCCCCAGCGGCATTATTGTGATGCTCGCCCAGGAACTCAACAAGTCCAGCAGAGACTAATCGCCCGGCGCACAACGGGTAAGGGGGCCCGCGCCGTGCTGCCATATACTCCGAACATGCCCATCACGCACCCACCCACCCATCCCCAACCGTCCGTCCCGCACCCAGACGGGGGCCACCTGTGAGCGGCGGGCTCGTCGCCCTGCTGGATGACGTCGCCGCCCTGGCCCGCATCGCGGCTGCCTCGGTGGACGACGTGGCAGCCGGTGCCGCCAAGGCTGGGACCAAGGCCGCCGGCGTCGTAATTGACGACGCCGCCGTCACCCCGCAGTACGTGTCCGGGGCCGACCCGTCCCGCGAGCTGCCAATGATCAAGAAGATCTTCTGGGGCTCCATCCGGAACAAACTCCTGATCATCCTCCCGGCGCTCCTGCTGATCAGCGCCTTCATCCCGGGGGTGATCCCCTTCATCCTCATGCTGGGCGGCACCTACCTCTGCTATGAGGGCGCAGAGAAGGTCTGGCACAAGCTCCGCGGCGGCCACCACGAGGCCGGAGAAGCGCCGGCTGTGGAGCGCGGCCCCGACGCCGAGGCAAAGGTGGTCAAGGGTGCCATCACCACCGACTTCATCCTGTCCTGCGAGATCATGGTCATCTCAATGAATGAGGTGGCAGCGGAGTCCATCTGGGTCCGGGCGTTCATCCTGGTCCTGGTGGCATTCGCCATCACCGTGCTCGTCTACGGCGCCGTCGGGCTGATCGTGAAGATGGACGACATTGGAATCCACCTGACCGGCAAGGATTCCGCCCGTGCCAAGCGTTTTGGTGAACTGCTGGTACGGGGAATGCCGGCCGTGCTCGGTGCGATTACGTTCGTTGGAACCATCGCGATGCTCTGGGTGGGCGGCCACATCATGCTGCAGGGCGCCCACGACCTGGGCTGGCATGCACCGTACGACCTGGTCCACGCCCTTGAGCACCCGGTGGCCGGCGTTGCGGTTGTCGGCGGTCTCTTGGCCTGGCTCGTCAACACCCTGTGTTCAGCAGTCCTTGGACTCATCTGGGGCCTGGTGGTCCTTGCGGTGATCGGCCCGCTCCTGAAAGTCCTGCCTTTTGGCAAGGCGAAGGACGGCCACAGCCAGGCCGCCGCTCCGGCTGCAAATGACGGACACCGCCCGGAAGACCACAAGGGCTGACCCTGCGCGGCCGGCGCCGCCGACACGAGCACAGTGCCTAAAACGCGTAGCGGATCCGGCAGTAGGGTGCGATCCTGTCGATCAGCGTTGTCAGCTGCTGGACGTAGCCCGCCTTGGTGCGCGCCCGGTACCGGACATTGCTGAAACCGTTCGACGAAACCTTGGCTTCCTGGAGGTCGGGACGCCACAGGACGTTCTCGGCCTGCGGGTGCCAGCCCAGGTTTACTTCGTGCAGTTGCTCGTTGTGGGTCAGGAAAATGACCTCGGCCGCCAGCTGCGCCTTGGCTGCCGGGGTCAGCGTCGCGTCGAGCTGGCGGAGCAGCTCCTCCCAGTCGGCCAGCCAGGTGTCGGTGATGATGACGGGGGAGAAGTTCACGTGCACCTCGTACCCGGCGTCGACGAACTCGTTGATCGCAGCCAGCCGTTCCGCCACTGGTGACGTCCGGACATCCACCGACTTCGCCAGGTCCGCCGGCATCAGCGAGAAGCGGATCCTGGTGTGGCCACCATGGTTCCAGCTAAGCATCTGCCGGTTGACGAACTTGGTGGCGAAGGACAGCTTGGCATTGGGCAGTTCGCGGAAGAGCGTGACGAGGTCCTCCACGTTGTCGCTGATCAGGGCGTCCACCGAGCAGTCGCTGTTTTCGCCGATGTCATAGACCCACAGCTCGGGGTCGCACTGGTTGGGTTCCAGTTTGAGTCCCTGGCGTGTAGCGTGCCGTTCCAGCGCCGCGGCGATCTGGCCGATGTTGGCGAACACCGTGACCGGGTTGCTGTAGCCCTTGTGCCGGGGGACGTAGCAGTAGGCGCAGGCCATGGCGCACCCGTTGGCCGTGGACGGGGCAATGAAGTCCGCCGACCTGCCGTTCGGCTTAACGGTCAGGGACTTCTTGACCCCAAGGACCAGGGCTTCCGTTTTGATCCGTGACCAGCGCGGCACGTTGGTTTCGTCACCGTGAAGGTCCGGAATGTTCCAATGGTTTTCCACCGGTACGACGTCGGCTTCGGGCCAACGTGCCACGATCTCCCGGCCGCGCGGCAGCTCCAAGGCGGCAGGCTGCGCATAGATACGGCGGATTTGCAGCAGCCGGTCGAATTCCATGTCCTCATTCTCCTTGAAGGGCCGTTCCGCTGCGGTCAGTTAAGCCGACGGCGTCCGTCCCAGCCTCCTTGCACGTGCAGAATGGAAAGTGCGCCGCCTGCCGGACGGTAGACTGGATTGTGCCGTTCTGACGGCCACTCTGCCCCAGCGTCCCCTGGCACTCCGTGTGCGGACCGTGGCGTTCCCTGTTGTGAAAGGCCTTACCTGCTGTGATTACTGTCCAGGATCTTGAACTGCGTGCCGGTGCCCGGCTCCTGATGGATCAGGTGAGCTTCCGCATCGACAAGGGTGACAAGATCGGCCTCGTGGGCCGCAACGGAGCCGGCAAGACCACGCTGACCCGCGTCCTTGCAGGCGAAGGCCTTCCTGCCGCCGGCAAGGTGACCCGCAGCGGCGAGATCGGCTACCTGCCCCAGGACCCCCGTACCCCGGACATGGAGCAGCTCGCACGGGACCGCATCCTGTCCGCCCGTGGCCTGGACGTCGTCGTCGGCAAGCTCCGGAAGGCGCACGACGAAATGGCCAGCGAGGACGCCGAGGTACAGCGGAAGGCCATGGGCCGGTACGACCGGCTGGAATCCGAATTCCTCGCGGCCGGCGGCTATGCGGCCGAAGCTGAAGCTGCCTCGATTTGCTCAAACCTGGCGCTCCCGGACCGCCTGCTGAACCAGCCGCTCAAGACGCTCTCCGGCGGCCAGCGCCGCCGTGTTGAACTGGCCCGCATCCTCTACTCGGACGCCGAGACCATGCTTTTGGATGAGCCCACCAACCACCTCGACGCCGATTCCATCGCCTGGCTGCGTGACTTCCTCAAGAACCACCAGGGCGGCCTGATCGTCATCAGCCACGACACCGACCTGCTGGAAGCCACGGTCAACAAGGTGTTCCTGCTGGATGCCAACCGCGCACAGATCGACTTCTACAACATGGACTGGAAGCGCTACCTCCTGCAGCGGGAGACCGATGAGCGGGCCCGGAAGCGGGAACGGGCCAACGCCGAGAAGAAGGCACAGGTCCTCATGGACCAGGCCAACAAGATGCGGGCCAAGGCAACCAAGGCTGTTGCGGCCCAGAACATGGCAAAGCGCGCCGAGCGCCTGCTCAGTGGACTCGAAGCGGTCCGCGAGCAGGACCGGGTGGCAGCCCTGCGGTTCCCGGACCCTGCACCCTGCGGCAAGACCCCGCTCACCGCGGACGGGCTCAGCAAGTCCTACGGGTCCCTGGAGATCTTCACCGACGTGGACCTGGCCATCGACCGCGGTTCCAAAGTGGTCATCCTGGGCCTCAACGGTGCCGGCAAGACCACTCTCCTGCGGATGCTCGCAGGAGTGGACGCCCCCGATACCGGCGAAGTCATCCCCGGCCACGGGCTCAAGGTGGGCTACTACGCCCAGGAACACGAGACCCTGGACCACCACCGGACCGTCCTGGAGAACATGCGCTCCGCCGCACCGGACATGAAGGACGCCGAGGTGCGCGGCATCCTGGGCTCATTCCTGTTCTCCGGTGACGACGTGGACAAACCCGCCGGCGTGCTGTCAGGCGGCGAGAAGACCCGCCTGGCCTTGGCCACCATCGTTGCCTCCAGCGCCAACGTCCTGCTCCTCGACGAACCCACCAACAACCTCGACCCCGCCAGCCGCGCCGAAATCCTGGGCGCGCTACGCAACTACACCGGCGCCGTCGTCCTGGTCAGCCACGACGAAGGCGCGGTCGAGGCCCTGAACCCGGAACGGGTTGTCATGCTTCCCGATGGCGTCGAGGACCTCTGGAACGAGGACTACCTGGACCTCATCACGCTGGCTTAGCGCACCTGCAGCTCCAGCGCTCCGGTAATGCTCCGGAGCTGTTCATAGGTAATGCTGAACATTGAGTTGTGGTCGCCTGCTCCGGCCCACAGCAGCTCGTGGGGCTGCAGGGACTCATCCAACAGGGTCCGGATCTTTTTCGGGTGGCCAACAGGTGCCACGCCACCTACCTCCTGGCCGGTGTGTTCCAGCACGAAGGCAGGGGAGGCTCTGCGAATCTTGCCCGTGCCGAGTTGCGCTGCGACCAGCGCCGTGTCGACGCGGGAGGCGCCGCTGGCCAGGATCAGCAGCGGTTCACCGCTGAGCTCGAAGATCAGGCTGTTGGTGATCGCGGCAAGCTCGCATTGCAGGGCCTCAGCTGCTGCGGCCGCCGTGGGGACTCCCGCTGGAAAGGTGCGTACGGTGTCGGCGAGCCCCGCCGTCAGCAACGCTGAGCGGACCAAGGCGACCGGGCCGCCGTCGTACGTCTCCATGCCTCAGTAGCCCTGCGCGTCCAGGAGGGCGTCTTCTTCTTCCTCGGCGGTGGCCTTCTTGCGCTTGCGCGGAGGAGCCGGCCGACGGCGAGGGGTCACCGCGGCATGGACGGCCTCATCGTCAAGCAATTCCTCGTCCTCGGCATCGATCGCTGCGTTCCGCGCCTGCTGCCGCGCCGCGTAGCCGAACCCGACGAACATGAGCACGCCGAAAGCGAACCACTGCAGGGAATAGGACAGGTGCGTCCCCTCGTCCGTGGACGGTTTGGGGAAGGCAACGGGCATCTCGGGGGCCGGCGGCGTTTCCGAGGCAAGCTGGCCGTACGCGCCCGTCATCAGCGGATAGCCCAGCTGCGCGGCGTACGTAGGGAGGTCGATGGACGCCAGCTGCCCTTCGGGGGCGCCGCGTTGAAGCTCCGGCTCGCCATGCTTCAAACGCACGACGGCGGTTACCTCACCTTGGGGAGGGGCAGGCACCGAATCGGGGCTGCCCGGATTCTTGTTGCCGATGGGCAACCAACCCCGGTCGATGACGACTGTCTCACCCGTGGTGAGGCGGAAGGGGACCACTACCTCGTAGCCGGGCTGGCCATTGAGCGGCCGGTTGCGCACAATCCGCTCCCCGGCGGCGTCGTACGTTCCCTTCAGTTCAACCTGGGTCCACTCCTTGGCCGGGTCCAGCTGGTTGAACTGGTCCCGTGCCTGGGCGAAGGGGATGGGCATTGCCGAGTAATTGCTGACCACACGATTAATTTCAGCGAGGGTCTCCGCACGGCGGTCCATCTGCCAGCGGCCCAGGAAAACACAGGCGGTGGCAAAGATGGCGGCCAGCAGGAGATAGCCCAGCCACTTGCTGGAAAAGAGGAAACGGTACATCTAAATGTCCTGCTCCAGCGATCCGCCGTCCCCGGCAAGAGGGAGGGTTTCCTTCCATAGCCCGCGCGTCTGCAGGTAGTCCTCGAGCCATTCCCGGTGGTCGGCGCAGGCCAGCCAGGTCTTGCGCCGCTCGGGTGTATGGATTTTGGGGTTGTTCCACAGAAGCTGCCAGGACGCCTGTGCCCTGCACGCCTTCCGGGAACACATGGCGGTCTCAGACGCGACGTCGGATCCTGCTGCAAAATCGAAAATGCTCATTTGGCTTGCCCCTGCTCTCCGCGCTCCTGGTCATCGTCCTTCACCAGCTCGCCCTGGAGCACGGCGCTTTCCGGTAAGTCTTCGGTGGCCGGGGGAGGCGGGCTTTCAAGCTCGGCCAACGGGGCCGAGTCCAGCAGCAGGTCGCTGGGCGTCTCCGCCTTGTCGCTGCCGTTGGCGATGACCACCGCAATCCAGGGCAGGAAGACTGCTCCCGCCACGGCAATGATCTTGAACCAGCCGTCCACCACGAAAATCAGGATCAGGCAGACCATGCGGATCCCCATGGCCAGGGCGTACTTGATCATCCGCTGGCGCATATCTTCCGAATGTGCGGCCGCGGCGTCCGTAATGCTGTGGACCTCGGCGTCGCCGGAGAACCGGCCCGGTTCTTCGGGCGCGGAACGTCCCGCATGGTTTTCAAGGGTCACGGTGGATGATCACGCTCCAAAGGCTTCCCTTAATTCTCGCACCATTGGCAGTGCTGCCCAAACCCGCCGCGGCCCTGCCGCTAAGATCGGAGGCAGCCCAAACCACACCCCGCTACCGCGGCGCAGCCTGCCGCAGAATTTCGGAGCACCCCTATGACAGAAACAGCGTCCGCACCCCGCAGCGTCCTGGTGACCGGCGGCAACCGCGGTATCGGCCTGGCCATCGCGCAGGCGTTCCTGGCCAATGGCGACAAAGTTGCCGTGACCTACCGCAGTGAAACGCAGCTTCCGGAGGGAATTCTCGGCGTCAAGGCGGACGTCACCGACGAAGCCTCGGTGGACGCCGCCTTCAAGGAAGTGGAAGCGGCCCACGGTCCCGTGGAAGTCCTGGTGGCCAACGCAGGCATCACCAAGGACACCCTGCTCCTGCGCATGAGCGAGGACGACTTCACCTCTGTCATCGACACCAACCTGACCGGAGCCTTCCGGGTCATCAAGCGCGCGTCCAAGGGGATGATCCGGCTCCGGAAAGGCCGTGTGGTCCTCATCTCCTCTGTCTCCGGCCTCTACGGCGCGCCCGGACAGATCAACTACTCCGCCTCCAAAGCCGGCCTGGTAGGCATCGCCCGGTCCCTTACCCGCGAGCTTGGCTCCCGAGGCATCACCGCCAACGTGGTGGCCCCCGGCTTCATCAACACCGACATGACCGCAGAACTCCCCGAAGCAACCCAAAAGGACTACCTGGCCAGCATCCCCGCAGGACGCTTCGCCGAGGCGGCAGAGGTGGCCGACGTGGTGCGCTGGATCGCCAGCGACGAAGCCGCCTACATCTCCGGCGCTGTTATCCCGGTTGACGGCGGCCTGGGCATGGGACACTGACCCTGCCGGTCTCCCGCCCCTGCAGGGTAGGCGCTGGAGGAAACTAGCCTCCGGGTCCTTCTTTGTCGAAGTCGGACAAGGGATGCCGGCCCCCGCCGCTGGCATGATGGACTGCAGGCCACAACGATTTAGATGTTTCGAACAAAGGAAGCTTGTATGGGACTGCTGGACAACAAGACAGCGATCGTCACCGGATCATCGCGCGGCATTGGCGCTGACGTAGCCAAGATCCTCGCCTCGGAGGGCGCCGCCGTCGTGGTCAACTACCGCCAGAAGGCGCCCCGCGCCAACAAAGTGGTGCAGGGGATCGAAGCCGCGGGCGGCCGCGCCGTCGCCGTGGGTGCGGACCTCACCACCCAGGAAGGCGTGCAGGCCCTCGCCAGCGCCGCCATGGAAAACTTCGGGTCCCTGGACATCCTGGTCCTGAACGCCTCCGGCGGCATGGAAACCGGCATGGGCGAGGACTATGCGCTCAAGCTGAACCGCGACGCGCAGATCAACATGCTCAACGCTGCAGTGCCCCTGATGCAGGAAGGGTCGCGGGTGGTCTTCGTGACCAGCCACCAGGCCCACTTCATCAACACCGTCCCCACCATGCCGGCCTACGAGCCGGTGGCCCGCAGCAAGCGCGCCGGCGAGGACGCCCTGCGTGAACTGATCCCGAACCTGGCGGAGAAGGGCATCTCCCTGGTGGTGGTGTCCGGCGACATGATCGAAGGCACGGTCACCGCCACGCTCCTGGACCGTTCCACCCCGGGCGCCATTGAGGCCCGCCGCGCGGAGGCCGGCAAGCTGTACTCCGTTGAAGAGTTCGCCCAGGTGGTGGCAGGGATGGCAACGGCCGACGTCGAGTCCGGCCACACCGAATACGCCGGCGGAGCGGATTACTTCGGCAAGAGCGCCGAGGCTTCCAGCTAGCAGCAGTTTGCAGAAGGCCCGGCCACTGGTTATCCGGTGGCCGGGCCTTCCCGCGGTTAGGGGGTGTCAGACGCCGGCGACGTGGCGGACTGCGTCCAGGTAGGGAATGTTCAGGGCGGCGTCGGCCACGGCGCGGACGGCCGGCTTGGCGTTGAAGGCCACCCCGATGCCGGCGGCGCCGAGCATGTCCAGGTCGTTGGCGCCGTCACCCACGGCCACGGTGTACTCAAGTGCAATCCCCTCGGCCGCAGCCCATTCCCGCAGGTACTTCTCCTTTGCAGCCCTGTCCACCACGGCGCCCAGCACCTTGCCGGTCAGCGCGCCGTCCACGATTTCCAGCTCGTTGGCCTGCCAGTAGTCCAGGCCCAGGTCGGCGGCGATCGGTTCGAGGATCTGGTTGAATCCGCCGGACACCACCGCAACGGTGTGGCCGGCGGCCTTGAACGCGGCCACCAGCTGGTCGGCGCCTTCGCTGAGCTTCACTTCCTTGCGGACGGAATGGACGACGTCGGCCGGCAGCCCCGCGAGTACGGCCACACGGGCGTGGAGGCTTTGGGCGAAGTCCAGCTCACCCCGCATCGCAGCTTCGGTTACGGCCGCGACTTCCTCCCGCTTGCCTGCATAGGCGGCCAGAAGCTCGATGACCTCCTGCTGGATCAGGGTGGAGTCCACGTCCATGATCAGCAGCTTGCGGGGTGCGGTGCGAAGGGCGGCGGGCACGATGGCAGTGTCGAAACCATCCATTGCCGCCTCCGCCACCGCGCGGCGCAGGGCGGCAAGCCCAGCAGCGGTCGCGTCGGGAAGGGCCAGTTCGAGAACCCGGACCTGGTAGCGGTCGTCGCCGGCAGCCGTTTCGGCAAGCACCTGGGCGCCCTCGGAGGCAAGGACGGAACGCAGCTGCTCCAGCCCGGCGGAGGTCATATTCAGGCCATAGCTGACCGCAGTCACGTTCGAAGTCATGCCTGCAATCTTAGCCAGCGGTCAGGGGGTGGCTTGAATTCATTGCGGGCCTCTGCCGCAGGGCCGTTAGGCACCCTTCACACCGGTTATCAGTCATCTTCTTTTTTGTCCTAGTGTCTACTCCTATGAGTGATGTTCTGGAACTGGACTCCGTCAGCGTTGTCCGAGGTAAGAAGACCCTGCTGGACAAGGTTGACTGGCAGGTCAACGAGGGCGAACGGTGGGTCATCCTCGGCCCCAACGGCGCCGGCAAGACCACCCTCCTCCAGATCGCGGCGGCCCGGCTCCACCCGAGCAGCGGCACGGCCGGCATCCTCGACGAAATCCTGGGCCGCGTTGACGTCTTCGAACTCCGGCCCCGCATCGGTCTCTCCTCCGCAGCCCTCGCCACCCAGATTCCCGAACACGAAAACGTCCTGAACGTCGTGGTCACCGCCGCCTACGGCGTCACCGGCCGCTGGCGTGAAGGCTACGAGCGCGACGACGAACGGCGCGCCTTCCGGCTGCTGAACGACTGGGGCATGGGCCCGCTGCTGAACAGGACCTTTGCCACCCTGTCCGAAGGCGAACGCAAGCGCGTCCAGATTGCCCGCGCCCTCATGACCGACCCGGAGCTGCTCCTCCTGGACGAGCCAGGCGCCGGACTGGACCTAGGCGGCCGCGAAGAGCTGGTCCACAAGCTCGCCGAGCTCGCCCGGGACGAGACCGCTCCTGCCATGGTCCTGGTCACGCACCACCTTGAGGAAGTCCCGCCGGGATTCACCCACGCCATGCTGCTGCGCGACGGCGGCGTGGTGGCTGCCGGACCCATTACCGAGGTCCTGACCGAAGAACACCTCAGCACTACTTTTGGGTTGCCGCTTGCGGTGACCGAGAACGCGGGACGCTACACCGCCACAGCGCGCCGCTAGAAGAGGCCTGCGCAACTACCTTGGAATTCTTCAGCAGCATCATTGTGTTCGTCGCCGGGCTGTGGGCCGGCACCATCAACGCGGTGGTGGGCTCCGGCACCCTGGTCACCTTCCCGGTGCTCATCGCCCTGGGCGTGGCGCCGGTGACGGCCTCCATGAGCAACGCGATGGGCCTGGTGTTCGGCACGGGCGCAGGTGCCTTCGGGTACCGCCGGGAACTGGCCGGCCGTGGGCGGCAGGTCATGCGCCTGCTGCCGGCGTCCGTCCTGGGCGGCATCACCGGGGCATACCTGCTGCTCCACCTGCCCGAAAAAGTCTTCCACTACGTGGCCCCGGTCCTGCTGGTCCTGGCCATGCTGATGGTTGTGTTCCAGCCACGGCTGCAGGACTGGGTGCGCAACCGCGAGGCCGATCCGGCGCAGGCCGCCAAGGATAAACGCCACGGGATCCTCCTGGTGGTGCTGGTCTATTTGGCCGGCGTGTACGGAGGCTACTTCGTGGCGGCGCAGGGGATCCTGCTGGTGGGCATCCTGGGCGTCTTCCTCAAGGGCACCATCCAGAACGCCAACGCCATGAAGAACTTCCTGGTCCTCGGCGTGAACATGGTGGCGGCCATCTCCTACCTGCTGTTCGCCTTCGACCGTGTGAACTGGCTGGTGGTGCTGCTGATCGCTGTGAGTTCCACCATCGGGGGCCTCATGGGCGCGAAGGTGGGCCGCAAGCTGTCGCCCCGCGTCCTGCGTGCCGTCATCTTCAGCCTGGGCATCGTGGCCCTGGCCGTCATGATCGCCAACCTGCTGCAATAATCACCCGGTGACTTTCCACTACCTCGAATCCGCCGACGACCCCCGGGTCAGCGACTACACCACCCTGACCGACGTGCACCTGCGGAAGCTCCGCGAACCGGCCGAGGGCATGTACATCGCCGAATCGTCCCGGGTGCTCCGCCGGGCGCTGGCCGCCGGGCACCAGCCAAGGTCGTTCTTCCTCGCCGAGAAGTGGATGGCGGACCTCGACGACGTCTTCAAGGCGTTCCCCGACGTTCCGGCGTTCATCGGCTCCGCTGCACTGCTGGAGGAAATCACCGGCTTCCACCTCCACCGCGGGGCCATGGCGGCAATGCAGCGGCCGGCCCCGGTGCCGCTGCCGGAGCTCCTGGCCGGGGCCCGCCGCGTGGCGGTGCTGGAAGACATCGTGGACCACACCAACGTGGGAGCGATCTTCCGCTCCGCGGCTGCGCTGGACATCGACGCCGTCCTGGTCTCCCCGCGCTGCGGCGATCCCCTGTACCGCCGCAGCGTCAGGGTCAGCATGGGCACGGTGTTCCAGGTTCCCTGGGCGCGGCTGCATGACTGGCCAGGGGACCTGCAGATGCTCAAGGACCATGGCTTTGCCGTCGCGGCACTGGAGTTGACACCGGACGCAGAGGACGTCGACGCCGTCGCGTCCCGCAACCTGGACAAGCTCGCCCTGGTGCTCGGCACCGAAGGCGCAGGTATGAGCCCGGAGACGCTTGCCGCCGTCGACCTCGCCGTCAAGATCCCCATGCGCAACGGCGTGGATTCCCTCAATGTGGCTGCCGCGTCCGCCGTGGCCTTCTGGGAGCTTCGCGCACGGGCCTAGCCAATGGTGCGCGCGTTCGTCAGCCCCACCGGCATCGGCTATGATGGATAGCTGGTTGTCCTGCTTTTTCAGCTTCGGCTGATGCAACAGAATCCAGCCATTCCATTCATACCTGGCAGCTGGCAAAATCCAGCTGCGCGAACAAAGGTCCCATTATGAAGTCTGATACCCACCCGAAGTACGAAGCTGTTGTCTTCAACGACCTGGCCTCCGGCACCAAGTTCCTGACCCGCTCCACCGTGTCTTCCTCCAAGACCATCGAGTGGGAAGACGGAAACACCTACCCGGTCATCGACGTCGAAATCTCTTCCGAGTCCCACCCGTTCTACACGGGCAAGCAGCGCATCATGGACTCTGCAGGCCGCGTCGAGCGCTTCAACGCTCGCTTCAAGGGCTTCGGCGGCAAGAAGTAATTCCTTCGCCCAAGCTGTTGTCAGGAAGCCCGCACCGGAAACGGTGCGGGCTTCCTGCGTTAACCGCGCACCGGATTTCTGGGGCAGGATGGGAAGCATGAGCGAGTCCGGATTTCCTGCCATTAATGCCGACAACCAGCGCCTGCACGGGGAGTACAAGGTGCCCGGTGGCAAGCTGGTGGTGGTGGACCTGAAGGTGGTGGATGGGGCCCTGGCGGACGTTTCCGTCAGCGGCGACTTCTTCCTGGAACCCGACGAGGCACTGGCTGATATCAACCGCGCGCTGACCGGGCTTCCGGACACCACGCCTGCCAAGGACCTCGCAGCCGCCGTCACCGCCGCGCTGCCGGTTGGAGCTGTCCTGTTCGGCTTCTCTGCTGACGCCGTGGCCGTCACAGTCCGCCGCGCGTTGGCTAAGGCTACCTCCTGGGGAGACCACGAGTGGAACGTCATCGCGCCCACCGTGCTGCCCACCGAAATCAACGTGGCCCTGGACGAGGTCCTCACCGAGGCAGTTGGCGCGGGGGAGCGTACCCCCACCCTGCGGTTCTGGGACTGGCAGGAACCATCGGTGGTAATCGGGAGCTTTCAGTCCGTGCAGAACGAGGTGGACCCCGAGGGGGTCGCCAAACATGGCATCAACGTGGTCCGGCGCATCAGCGGCGGCGGCGCCATGTTCATGGAGGCCGGCAACTGCATCACCTATTCGCTCTACCTGCCCCAGACCCTGGTGGACGGGCTGAGCTTCGCCGACTCCTACCCGTTCCTTGACGCCTGGGTCATGGCCGCATTGGAGAAGCTAGGCATCAACGCCTTCTACATCCCGCTGAACGACATCGCCACTGACCAGGGGAAGATTGGCGGCGCCGCGCAGAAGCGCCTGGCCAACGGCGGCATGCTGCACCATGTCACCATGAGCTACGACATCGACGCCGACAAAATGGTGGAGGTCCTCCGGATCGGCAAGGAGAAGCTTTCCGACAAGGGCACCCGCAGCGCCAAGAAGCGTGTAGACCCGCTGCGCCGCCAGACCGGGTTGGCCCGGATGGCCATCATCGAGGCGATGATCGAGGTGTTCAGCGAGCGCTATGGGGCTAGGCCGTCACAGCTGGCCGGACACGAGCTGGCAGCCGCAGAGGAGCGGGTGGCCAGCAAGTTCGGGACCGAGGAGTGGCTCCACCGCGTCCCCTAGTCCCATCGAGTGCTGAGTAATTGTCCTTTTGGCGCCCCAAAACGGCAGTTACGGAGCAATCGATGCGTGTTGGGGAGCGACGGCGGCCTGCGCCGTGAGTGCGCGCAGCAGGTGGCTGCGCTGCTCCACGATGATCCGCCGCAGGGCGTGCGGGGCGTCCGGATTGGCGGCCAGCCATTCGTCGGTCCGCCGTACCACTGGATGCCCTTCGGGGCGTGTCCCGGGGACCAAGTCCTGCGCCGCGGGGTAAAGGCCGCGGACGATGCGGCTGGCAATTTCGATGCTGCGCCTGTCCCACACCGCGCGCAGGCAGCCGAAGTAGGGCTCCACGTAGGGTTCCAGCAGCGCCGGCGGGGCAGTTGTGAAGCCGCTGATGGTCGCCGTAAGGATCTGGTTTGAGAGCTCGGTGCCTTCGACTGCTGCATCCCAAGCCGCTGCTTTGACAGCAGGGTCCGGCCGGGATGCCATTGCGGTCGCGTATCCTGCCCGGCCCGACGCCGTGGTGTCCCGGGCCAGTTCGGCGTCCAGTTCTTCTGCGCTGGCCTGTCCGTTGGCAGCGAGTGCATGCCACAGGTGCCAGCGGAGCTCGGCGTCCACTGCCAGCCCCTCCACGGGAGCGCTGCCGTTTAGCAGGCCGCGGAGGCGGGGGAGCAGGGTCGAGTCGTGCCGGCTGAGGGTGGCCAGTGTGCGGGCCCAGGCAAGCTGCTGGTCCGAGCCGGGGGTGGCCCGGTCCAGTTCGGCATCGGCCGCTGCCAGGAAGGCGGAACGCACCTGCTCCCTGCTGTCTACGGGCGTGTAGCGTTCGACGGCGGTGGTCGCGTTGTCGAGGACGTTCAGCAGGACTCCAATGCCGGTTTCAGCGGGGGCGAAGGCGGCCACGGCGTCCACGTAGAGCGATGCGGGGCTTTCGCCATCGCGGGCGGAGTTCCACAACGACGTCCAGCAGAGGGCGCGGGTCATCGGATCGGCGATCCTGTCGAGCGAGGAACGAACCGTTGCTTCAGAGGCCGGGTCCAGCCGCACCTTGGCGTAGGTCAGGTCGTCATCATTGAGCAGCAGGAGCGCCGGCCTCGGCTGGCCAGCGAGCTGGGGGAGGTCTGTCCGGGCACCGGTCACATCGGTTTCGATGCTGCCGGTCCGTACCAGGGCGCCGTCGGTGTCGAAGTCGTAGGAACCAACGCGGAGGCGGTGCGGCCGCAGCTCTTCCCGTCCCGTGACGGGGTCCGTTGCTTCCTGGACGATTGCCACCGCGCCCAGCAGCCCGTCGTCGTCCGCTGTTTTTGTGCCTTCCGCCGCACCCTCCGACCCGAAGTCCAAAGACAGCGCGGAGATCCCCGAGGTCTGCAGCCACTGCCGGGCCCAGCCGGACAGCTCCCGACCGGAAGCAGCATCCAGCGCGGCCAGCAGGTCGGCCAGCGAGGTGTTCCCGTAGGCGTGCTTCCGGAAGTACTCCCGGGAGCCGGCGATGAAGGCATCAAAACCCACGTAGGCCACCAGCTGCTTGAGGACCGAGGCGCCCTTGGCGTAGGTGATGCCGTCGAAGTTCTGCTTGGCCGCCTCGAGGTCCGGGATGTCCGCCACGATGGGATGGGTGGTGGGCAGCTGGTCCTGGACATAGGCCCAGGCCTTGCGTTTGTTGGCGAAGTTCACCCACGCCGTGTCCCAGTCCGTGGCCCGGTCGACGCCCAGCGTCCCCATGTAGTCGGCGAAGGATTCCTTTAGCCACAGATCGTCCCACCACTGCATGGTCACCAGGTCCCCGAACCACATGTGGGCCATCTCGTGCAGCAGGGTGTTGGCCCGTCCCTGGTACTGGGCGTCGGTGGCCCGGGACGTGAAGACGTAGCTCTCGGTAAAGGTAACCAGGCCCGGGTTCTCCATGGCGCCGAGGTTGTACTCGGGGACAAAGGCCTGGTCGTACTTGCCCCAGGGGTACGGGTAGTCAAAGAGCCGGTTGAAGAAGTCCAGCCCCTTCTTCGTGAGGTCGAAGAGGTGGTCCGTGTCGAAGGATTCGGCCATGGACGCGCGGCAGTAAAGGGCCAGCGGGACGTCCAGGCTCGTGCCGTCGTCGAGCGTTGCCTGCCAGCGGTCCTCGGCCTTGAAGTACGGGCCGGCCAGGACGGTGGTGATGTAGGTGGACATCGGCAGGGTGGTGGCGAAGTCCCAGCAAGCGGTAGCCGGATCGCTGGTGAGCAGGGTGCGGTTCACCTCGGCACCGTTGGAGGCAACCTGCCAGTGCGCCGGGGCCATGACGTGGAACGTGTAGGTGGCCTTGAGGTCCGGCTGCTCAAAGTTGGCGAACACCCGGCGGGCGTCGGCGGGCTCGTACTGGGTGTACAGGTAGCACTGGCCATCGGCGGGATCCACGAACCGGTGCATGCCCTCGCCCGATCGGCTGTAAAGGGCTGTTCCGGTGACCGTCACCTGGTTCTCGGCCCGCAGGTTCTCCAGCCGGATCCGTGCACCGTCCACCACGTCCTCCACCTGCAGGCTTCTGCCGTTAAGCAACACGCTGTGCACACTGCTGCCGATGAAGTCCAGGAACGTGCTGGAGCCGGCCTCGGCCGTGAAGGTGATGACGCTGCGGCTGGTGTAGCCGGCGACTGCCGGATCAGCTGCCTGCCGCACATCCAGGGAGATGTCGTAGCTGGTGGTGCTGATCAAGGCTGAACGTTCGGCGGCTTCGCGGCGCTGCAGATTCTCATTTGACACCCGGCTATCTAATCACGGTGTCCGGGCAAGCTCAGCCGGCGATGAGGAACGCTGCCCCCAGACCCAGCGCGGCAATCAGGAACCAGGATGCCAGTGCGGCCAGAAGGGCCCGGCCGCCGGTGTGCAGGAGGCTCCGGATCCGCACCGCCGAGCCCAGTCCAAACAGGGCCGCGCCCAGCAGGATGTCCTGCAGCGTGGCGCCGGCTTCGAGCCAGCCCTGGGGCAGCCAGCCGGTGGAGCGGAGCGCCACCATGACGATAAACCCCACCACGAACAGCGGCACCACCGGCGGCATCTTCGCCGCACCGCCCTCCGCCGCGCCAACAGACCGCGCAGCCCTCCGATGATGGGCACCCGCCATGGCGGCAACAGGCGCCAGCAGCAGCACCCGGGTGAGTTTGACGACGACGGCGATTGCCAGGGCAGCGGTGCCGGCGGTCTGCGCCGTGGCCACCACCTGCCCCACGTCATGTACGGACGCGCCGGTCCAGGCACCGAACACTGCTGCCGTCAGCCCCAGTGGATGGGCGACGAGGGGCAGGACACCGATGGCGAGCGTTCCGCAGAGGGTCACCAGTGCCACCGGCAGGACGGTTTCGGGGTGCCGGATGCGGCGGACGGCTGCCATGGCGCCAATGGCGGAGGCCCCGCAGATGGAGAACCCCGTGGCCACCAGGAGCGAGGTCACCGGCGGGAGGCGGAAGAGGCGCGAGATAGCGTACGTCCCACCGAAACTGGCCGCCACCACCGCCACGATAAGCAGCAGCGAAAGCCACCCCAGGCCCAGGACGTCCATGACGCTGACCTTCAGTCCCAGGAGGACGATGCCGGCGCGCATCAAGTGCTTACCGGCGAAGTCCAGCCCGGCACGTGCCCGCCCTTCGGTCCATCCAGCGGCGCCGGGAAGGTTGGCGGCGAGCACCCCCAGCACCACGGCCAAGGTCATCGCGGGGAGTGCAGGCAGCAGTCCATGCACCAGGAACGCCGCGGCGACGGCGGCTGCCGCGGTCAGCAGGCCGGGCGCCAGCCGCGCCGGGATGGGCCCGAGACGGCCATGGCCCGGCTCGGGGAGGCTTCTGCTGACTGGCACTTACCTACTGTGCCCGAAGAGGCCAGTAAAGTACGAACCGGGCCTTTGGTGCCAACACGCCACAATGGATGGCTGTAAATGAATTCGAAACAAAAAGATGGTTGGCTATTGGACATGTCAGACCTATTCCAGGATTACTCCGAGGCTGCAGGCCGCACCGGAGCCTACGACGAGATGTTCGCCCCCGGGCAACAGGCCAGGGACTCGTACGGGCAGGTGGCGGAAGCGCTCCGGAAGCTCTCCCTGGCGGACGTCAGCGCACGCGCGGACTCCATGGCCCGCACCTTCCTGGACCGCGGTGTCACGTTCGACTACGCGGGTGAGGAGCGGCCCTTTCCGCTCGATATCGTGCCGCGGGTCATCCCCGCAGCCGAGTGGGATGTCCTGGAACGCGGCGTCGCCCAGCGGGTGCGCGCCCTGGAAGCCTTCCTGAACGATGTCTACGACAAGATGACAGTGGTGTCCGACGGCGTGATCCCGCGCCAGTTGGTGACCACCAGCGCGCACTTCCACCGGCAGGTCCACGGTTTCGAGCCGGCGGGCGGGGTCCGGGTGCATATCTCCGGCATCGATGTTGTCCGCGACGCTGCCGGCACCTTCCGGGTCCTTGAAGACAACGTCCGGGTGCCCTCCGGTGTCAGCTACGTGCTGGAGAACCGGCGCGCCATGGCCAAGGGCCTGCCCGAAGCCTTTGGCCAGCAGCTCATCCGGCCCGTGGAGGAATACCCCCGCCGGTTGCTCTCGGCCCTCCGCAAAACCGCGCCGGCCGGCGTTGACGATCCCACCGTCGTCGTCCTGACCCCCGGCGTGTTCAACAGCGCCTACTTTGAGCACACCCTCCTGGCCGGCCTCATGGGCGTGGAGCTCGTGGAGGGCCGCGACCTCATCTGCCGCGGAAACCGCGTGTACATGCGGACCACCGCCGGCGAGCAGCGGGTGGACGTGATCTACAAGCGGATCGATGACGACTTCCTGGATCCGCTGCAGTTCCGCTCGGACTCCATGCTCGGCTGCCCTGGACTGGTGAACGCCGCCCGCGCCGGCGGCGTCACCATCGCCAACGCGGTGGGCAATGGCGTTGCCGACGACAAACTGGTTTACAGTTACGTGCCTGACCTGATCCGCTACTACCTCAGCGAGGAGCCCATCATCGCCAACGTGGACACCTACCGCCTCGAGGAAAAGGAGGCCCGGGAGTACACCCTGGACAACCTCGCGGAACTGGTGGTGAAGCCCGTGGACGGCTCCGGTGGCAAGGGCCTGGTCATCGGCCCCGACGCCTCCAAAGACGAACTGGACGCCCTCCGCCAGCGGATTATCGCCGATCCCCGCGGCTGGATCGCCCAGCCGGTCCTGCAGCTCTCCACGGTCCCCACACTGGGCGGGGACAAGTTCGGCCCCCGGCACGTGGACCTTCGCCCCTTCGCGGTAAACGACGGCGACAACGTCTGGGTGCTCCCGGGCGGCCTTACCCGCGTAGCCCTGAAGGAGGGCTCCCTGATCGTGAACTCCAGCCAGGGCGGCGGATCCAAGGACACCTGGGTCCTTGCCGACTCACCCCAGATGCCGGTGGAAACCGTGCCCCGGCAGTCGGTCAGCGTCCGCGAGCGGGTCTCCGTCTGGCCGGTGGAGAGCAACTGGCGCGACCGCCAGTCGGAGCAGCAGCAGTGAGCGGGGCACTTGACCACATTGCCGCCAGCGGGCATTTCTTTTCCAACGTTCCGGGCGCGCAGGAGGTAGCCGCGAATGCTTAGCAGAATTGCCGAGTCCCTTTTTTGGATCGGCCGCTACGTGGAGCGGGCGGACGGCACCGCCCGCATCCTCGACGTCCACCTGGAACGCCTGAACCACCTCCCCATGGAGGAGCGGAAGAGCGTTGCGCAGGAACTCCTGGCCGTCATGGGAGCCCGGCCGCAGAGCGAGGACTTCGGCCTGCCGGAACTGCTCCACGCCTTGGCCTACGACAAGACCAGCGCCACCTCCATCGCCGGGTCCCTTGGTGCTGCCCGCGAAAACGCGCGCCGGGCCCGGGAGACCGTGTCCTCTGCGCTGTGGGAGAGCCTCAACACCACCTACTACGGGCTGAGCCAGCACCGCAAGGACGTGGTGGGCACGTACCGGTTCTGCAACTGGACCCTGGAGCGCACCGCCATGGTCAGCGGCCTTGCCGATACCACGGTGAGCCATGACGAAAGCTGGCTCTTCCTGGTTCTGGGCCGCTCCCTGGAACGCGCGGACATGACGGCACGGATGCTCTCCACCCGCGACGTGCTCTCCGCGGGCATGTCCTGGGTCAACATGCTCCGCTGCGCCGGCGCCTATGAGTCCTTCCTCCGCACCCGCCGCGCGGCATTCGGGGACCAGCACGCCGCCGAATTCCTGCTCCTGGACCGGCTCTTTCCCCGGTCCATCGTCTACGCCCTGCGGGACGCCGACGAATGCCTGGCCAAGCTGGACCCGTCCGCGCAACGCGTGGGCTTCATCAACGACGCCCGCCGCATCGTGGGACAGGCACGGACCTTCCTTGAGTTCCACCGCACTGACGACCTCATGTCCGAGCTGCCCGAACACATGGAGCGGGTGCAGAAGGCAGTGTCCCAGGCCTCGGACGCCATTTCCCGTAAGTACTTCAATCAGGCGGATGAACTTGCCTGGGTGGGAGAAGTGTCATGACCCGGTTGAGCATCGTCCACAGGACGGCCTACAAATACAACAAGCGGGTGACCCTGTCCTACAACGAGGCCCGCATGACACCGCTGACCGACTCGCAGCAGGTGGTCCTGGAATCGGTGGTAAAGGTGGCTCCGTCGCAGGCGGCGGTCAGCACCTACCGTGACTACTGGGGGACCAGGGTCACGGCCTTCGACATGCAGATGCCGCACGAAAGCCTCGAGGTGGTCTCAAACATCACCGTCGAGGTGCACCGGGCGGAAAAGATCCCGGCCGAAGCCGACATCGTGGGCTGGGAGGACCTGAAGTCCCCGGAGACACTTGACGCCTTCAGCGACTGGCTGCCGCAGTCCCGGCTGAGCGGCCCGGGCGACGAAGTGCTGGGCATCATCCCCGCTGTGGTGGCCGGGAAGAACCCGCACGAAGCAGCCATGGCCGTCTTTACCTGGATGCGCGGCGAGATGACCTACATGTCCGGCTCCACCGCCGTCACAACCAACGCCGAGGAGGCCTGGGGCCAGCGCAAGGGCGTGTGCCAGGACCTGGCCCATCTGGCCATCGGTGCCCTGCGCAGCTGCGGCATTCCCGCACGCTACGTCTCCGGCTACCTGCACCCGCGCTCCAGCGCCGGGATCGGGGAGACCGTTGCCGGGCAGTCCCACGCCTGGCTTGAATGGTGGGACGGGGACTGGCGCAGCTGGGACCCGACCAACCACAAGCCCGCCGGCGACTTCCACGTCACGGTGGCCCGGGGCCGCGACTACCGGGACGTGCCCCCGCTGAAGGGCATCCTGTCAGGGGGCGGCGGGTCCGCCCTCAAGGTGAGCGTCGAAATCACCCAACTGGCGTGATACAGCTGGTTCCCCGGCCTTCCCGGCCGGGGAACCCGTCGTCGTGCAGTTGTTGATGTTCGCCGTCGTTCTATTCCTGCGACGCTTTTGCGGATCCGTTGATTTGGGTCCACCAGGTCATGGGATCAGTGACCTTGAAGCGGCGTCCCGTGACCGAGTCCGGGGTGATGCGGACAAAGGCATCCTTCCGGCCGGCCTGCCAGGGGAAAAGGTACAGGCGGGAGGTTTCCAGCACTTCCTCAGTGCTTTTGACCAGGGCAGCGGTGCCCTTGACCACCACGCTCCAGGCCAGGCCCGTGTCGGGGTCCACCCCGTCCGCCTCGACGGCAACGGCGGCTTCACCGCCGGTGGCAGCGGCCAGCTTGGTTCCCTGGGCGGTCCGGAAGACCAGCGTGCCGCCGTCCACTGTGTAGTTCACCGGGAAGATATCCGGACGTCCGTCCGCCAGCACGGCCAGCCTTCCCACGGACACCGTCCGCAGCATGGCCCAGCATTCGTGGTGTTCGAGGTTCTGCACTTGGGTGGATGACTCGTTGCTCATGCCGTGAGCATACGCCCATCACCAGGGGCTGGGCTTGTAATCCTTCAGGAAGACGCCGTACTGGTCCTCGCCCTTTTCACCCATGACGATGGGATCGTAGACGCGGGCCGCGCCGTCCACCAGGTCCAGGGGAGCGTGGAAGCCTTCCTCCATCAGCCGGACCTTGGTGAAGTGCGGACGTTCGTCGGTGATCCAGCCCGTGTCCACGGCCGTCATCAGGATGCCATCCGTGTCCAGCATTTCCTGCGCGCTGGTGCGGGTCATCATGTTCAGGGCCGCCTTGGCCATGTTGGTGTGCGGATGCCCCGGTCCTTTATAGGCCCGGGAGAACTGGCCCTCCATGGCGGAGACGTTCACAATGTACTTTCGCCGCGCGGTGGAGCGCCTCATGGCGTCCCGGAGGCGGCTGACCAACAGGAACGGCGCGGTGACGTTGCAGAGCTGCACCTCGAGCATTTCGAGCGGATCCACCTCGTCCACCACCTGCGTCCAGCTGTTGATGGTGGCCAGGTCGGGAACCAACCCACCGGCGTCGATGGCTGTTCCCGAGGCGATCCGTTCCAGGGACGCAGACCCGGTGGACAGCGCCAGCGAAGTGACGGCGTCGCCGGCCAGGACGGGGTGTTCCGTGACGCTGCCTGCGATGGCCAGCGGGTGCTTGTCATGGGCGTGGCCGAAGGTCAGCAGCTCCGGGCCGCCGTTGGCGTGCTCCAGCGCTGCAGGGAGGGGTTCATCCTCTGCATCCACCAGCGGTTTGTAGGCGTTGCCGGAACGGCGCACAGTCTGGGCAGCGTTGTTGATGATGATGTCCAGCGGGCCGGCTTCATTGAGGGAATCCGTGAGGGCCATGACCTGGGCAGGATCACGCAGGTCGATTCCCACGATCCGGAGCCGGTGCAGCCACTCGCCGCTGTCCTCCATAGCGGCGAAGCGGCGGGCCGCGTCCTTGGGGAACCGGGTGGTGATGGTGGTGTGCGCCCCATCCCGCAGCAGGCGCAGGGCGATGTACATCCCGATCTTGGCCCGGCCGCCGGTGAGCAGGGCCCGGCGCCCGGTGAGGTCAGCCCGGGCGTCACGCTTGCTGTGGCTGAAGGCGGCGCACTCCGGGCACAGCTGGTGGTAGAACGCGTCCACCTGGGTGTAGTGCTGCTTGCAGATGTAGCAGGGGCGGGACCTGATGAGATGGCCCGCGATCTTGCCCGTAGCAGACGGTTCCAGCTTGTTGCCGCGGGTCTCGTCGTCGATCCGGTCCGGCGCGGCGGTGGCGGTCTGGGCGATGACTGCCCTGTCAGCCTCGGCAATCGAATCACGCTTGGTGACCCTGCGGTGGCGCTTGACCGCTTTGAACATCTTTCCCGTCGCACGGCGTACCGCGAGATAGTCCGGGTGCTCCTCGTCGTAGGCGTGGATGGTGTTCAGGACCTTGAGGCAGGCCTGGATGTCCTCAGGGGTCAGATCGGGGGAGCTCATTGGGTCAATTTTACCGCGTGCGCAGCAGGCCGCGGCACCATCAGTGGTGCCCCGGCCTGCTGGCTTGCTGCGGGGAAAGCGGCGGCGGCGCGGGCGTCAGGAAAGCCTGCCGGCCGGTGCGGCCTCCGCGGCTGCGGCAGCATGCGTGCCGGCAACCTTGTCCGCGGCCTCGCGCATGTCGGGATACTGCTCCGCGGCGGCCCGGATGGCGTTGGGCAGGATGCTGACATGCTGCGCGGCAAGCTTCCGTTCTTCCTCGCCGGGCTCGGGAACCTCCTGGCCCTTGGACAGGACCGTGATGCCGGATTCGGTGACCTTGAACCCCCGTGCCCGGTCCAGGTCATGGTCAAGACCGATGGCAGCACCTGCGGGCACCTTGACGTTCTTGTCCAGGATGGCGCGGTTGATCACTGCCCCTTCACCCACCTGCACCTTGTCCATCAGGACCGAATCGATCACGCGGCCGCTGGTGGCTACGTAGACGTCGTTGGACAGCACCGAGCCTTCCACCACGCCGCCGGAAATTACCACGCCGTTGGCCACGATGGAGTCCAGCGCCGTGCCCACGGTGTTGTTCTTGCCGCGGACGAACTTGGCCGGCGGTGAAGTGGTCTGACGGGTGTAAATGGGCCACTCGGAGTTGTAGAGGTTGAAGACCGGCAGCGGCGAGATGAGGTCCATGTGGGCGTCGTAGAAGGAGTCGATGGTGCCTACGTCGCGCCAGTAGGTGCGGTCGCGCTCAGTGGAGCCGGGGATCTCGTTGAGCGTGAAGTCGTACACGCCGGCCTCACCGCGGTTGACGAAGTAGGGGATGATGTCCCCGCCCATGTCGTGCTTGGTGTCCAGGCGCTCGGCGTCCACGTGCAGCGCGTCCACCAGGGCGTCGGCGTCGAACACGTAGTTGCCCATGGAGGCCAGGAATTGTGAGGGGTCGGCGGCAAGACCCGGGGTGGTGGCAGGCTTTTCGACAAACGCGGCGATCTTCTGGGGATCGTTCTGGTCCGTTTCGATGACGCCGAACTGGTTGGCCATGTGCAGCGGCTGCCGCACGGCGGCGACGGTGGCCTTGGCACCGCTGTTCACGTGCTGGGCCACCATCTGGGCGAAGTCCATGCGGTAGACGTGGTCAGCCCCCACCACAACAACGATGTCCGGGTTGGCGTCATGGATGAGGTTCAGGGACTGGTAGATGGCGTTGGCGCTGCCCAGGAACCAGCTCTTGCCCACGCGCTGCTGTGCCGGGACGGAAGCGATGTAGTTGCCGAGCTGGGTAGACATCCGCCAGGTCTCGGAGATGTGCCGGTCAAGGCTGTGCGACTTGTACTGGGTCAGCACCACGATCTGCAGGTAGCGGGAATTCACCAGGTTGGACAGCGCGAAGTCGATGAGGCGGTAGCTGCCGGCGAAAGGCACAGCGGGCTTGGCCCGGTCTGCCGTCAGTGGCATAAGCCTGTTTCCCTCGCCGCCTGCGAGGACAATGGCCAGGACTTTTTTGGTTAACGGCATGATGGTCGCTCCTGTACGCCTTCGTAACTCCCCAAGACAGTCCGGTATGCCCGGACTCCTTCACACTAGAACAGTTATCCGTGAACGACTACCTTGGGTCTTGTGCGAATAGACATTGTGACTAAAGAGTTCCCGCCGGAGATCTACGGTGGCGCCGGGGTGCATGTAGCCGAATTGAGCAGGGTGCTTAGTAAGCACGTTGACCTGCAGGTTCGTGCTTTCGGCGCTCCCCGTGATGCCGATTACCATGGCGCAACGGTAACGTCCTACCAGGTCCCGGAGGACCTTGGCGGGGCGAACGCGGCGGTCCAGACCCTCGGTGTGGACCTGCGCATTGTGCCGGACGTGCAAGGCGCGGACCTGGTCCATTCGCACACCTGGTACGCCAACATGGCCGGCCATTTGGCCTCCCTGCTGCACGGAATTCCGCACGTTCTCAGCGCCCACAGCCTCGAGCCGCTGCGTCCCTGGAAGGCTGAACAGCTGGGCGGCGGCTATGCCCTTTCCTCCTGGGTGGAGAAGACGGCGTACGAAGCTGCGGCCGCGATTATCGCGGTGTCCGAGGGCATGCGCCAGGACATCCTGCGCAGCTACCCCAACGTGGATCCGGCAAAGGTCCGCGTGGTGCACAACGGAATCGACGTGGAGCTTTGGCAGCGTGACGAAAACGACGACGACGTCCGCGCCCTGGGGATCGATCCCGCCAAGCCGAGTGTCGTCTTTGTGGGAAGAAACACACGCCAAAAGGGCGTCCCCTACCTCCTGCGGGCGGCAGCGAAGCTGCCGGCCGACGTCCAGCTGGTCCTGTGCCTCGGCGCGGCGGACACCCCGGAACTCGCAGCAGAGACCGCGGCCCTGATCGAGGACCTGCAGAAGCAGCGCACGGGCGTGGTGCTGATCGAGCGGATGCTGCCGCGCCACGAGCTCATCCAGGTGCTCAGCCACGCCACCGCATTCGCCTGCCCCTCCATCTACGAGCCGCTGGGCATCGTCAACCTTGAGGCCATGGCCTGCGGCGCGGCTGTGGTGGCCAGCGCCACCGGCGGCATCCCCGAGGTCGTGGAGCATGGCCGCACCGGCCTGCTGGTGGATCTGGAGCAGGTCACGGACGGCACAGGGACACCCCTGGATCCGGAGAAGTTCGTCAGCGAGTTCGCTGACGCACTCACCGAGGTGGTGTCCGATCCCGACCGCGCCCGGGCGATGGGACAGGCCGGCCGGGAACGGGCTGAGAAGCACTTCTCCTGGGAGTCCATCACCGAGACCACCCTTGAGGTGTACCGCTCCGTGCTGCCAGCCGCCGGCTGATCGTCCCCGGCCGTACAACCTGCGACGGCGCCGCTCCCCTTGGCGGGGGAGCGGCGCCGTCGTCATTTCCTGGCTTTGCCGACAGGCGCGGCAGTTTGGCTGGTTAGCCCTTGCGGCCCGGCGCGGCGGTCCTCGCGATCAGCACCTTCTCATCCACCGGGGCCTGTCCGCTGGCACGTTCATTCCGAAAATGCGTACGGGCTTCGTCCTGGCGTGTCTTTTCGGCACCGGTAGCGATGGCTGCACGGACGTGCTCCTCGCCGTATCCAAAGGCGTCCACCAGGTCCAGCGCATGCGGGCGGATCTTCTCCAGCAGCCGGTTGATGTATCCGCCCACGGTGCGGGCCCGCTGCATGGAGAGGCGGCCGTTCATGAGGTACCAGGACAGGTTCTTCTCGATCAGCGACAGGCCGAACAGATCGCGCAGCCAGGTCAGTACCGTCCTGGTTCCCGGGTCCGCCACCTTGTGCAGGCCTTCCGTGAAGGCCTCCCACTGCAGCAGCTCCGCGTGGGCCTGGGCGGCGTCAATGAGTTCGTTCTGGTGCCGGTTGAACAGGGCGGCACCCTTGTCCTGCGGGAGGCGCTTGCTGCCCTTGAGGGCGGCTCCCGCCTCGGCCACCATGCTCTGCACCCGATCCGTGAGGAGCGCGCGCTGGCTTTCCTCGTCCCGCAGTGCGTTCGCGGCCTTCTGGACCGACCCGGAGTCCGCCACGAACTGGGCCACCTGGCGCAGGCCGGTGCGGTGCACGGCGACGCCGGCTGCCTGGTTCACCACGTAGCGGGCCAGGACGCCGAAGTCCACGTTGCGGAATTCCTTGGCGTAGTCGGCCAGCAGGCGCTTGGCCACCAGCTGGAGCAGGACCGTGTTGTCGCCCTCGAAGGTGGCGTACACGTCTAGATCCGCGCGCAGTGAGGCGAAGCGGTTTTCGATCAGGAACCCTGCGCCGCCGCAGGCCTCACGGCATTCCTGCAGGGTGTCCAGGGCATGCCAGGTGCTCAACGGCTTCAGCGCTGCCGCCAGGGTCTCCAGGTCCTGGCGGTCTGCGTCGGTGTCGTGGGCGCCGGAGAAGACATCGTCGAACTTCTCCAGGAGCTGTTCGTGGGCGAAGGCGGCCGCGTAGGTGGTGGCCAGCCTGGTGAACAGCCGCCGCTGGTGGCGCTGGTAGTCGAGCAGGACCTCCTCCTCCGTGTGGGAGGATGCGTTGAACTGGCGGCGCTCGGTGGCGTACTGGATGGCCGCTTTCAAGGCCACCTTGGAGGCGGCGACGGCGGCGCCGTCCAGGGACACCCGGCCCTGGACCAGGGTGCCCAGCATGGTGAAGAAGCGCCGGCCAGGGCTGGCGATGGGCGAGGTGTACGTTCCGTCCTCGTCAACGTTGCCGTACCGGTTCAGGAGGTTGGTCCTGGGGATGCGGACGTTGGTGAAGTGCAGGCGGCCGTTGTCGATGCCGTTCAGGCCGCCCTTGATACCGTCGTCCTCGCCGCCGATGCCGGGCAGGAACTCCTTGGTCTGCGGGTCCCGCAGGTCCACGTAGAAGGCGTGGACACCGTGGTTCACGCCGCGGGTGACCAGCTGGGCGAAGACCACGGCGCCCAGTCCGTCGGTGGCGGCGTTGCCGATGTAATCCTTCCACGCTGCCCGGAAGGGGGTATGGATGACGAACTCTTCGGTGTCGGGATCGTACGTTGCGGTGGTGGCGATGCTGGCCACATCCGAGCCATGCCCGGTTTCCGTCATGGCGAAGCAGCCGGGGATCTCAAGGTTCATGATTCCCGGCAGCCACTTGGTGTGGTGTTCTGCCGTTCCCAAATGCATCACTGCCGAACCGAAGAGTCCCCACTGGACGCCGGCCTTGATCTGGAGCGACGGGTCGGCCACCACCAGTTCCTCAAACCCTGCAATGTTTCCACCGTGGTCGTCCGAGCCGCCCAGCCCGGACGGGAAGGCGCGGTGCACGGCTTCGTTGTCCACGAGATATTTGAGCTGGCCGAAGACGCGCGCACGGTGGTCCGTGTGGGTCAGGCCTTCCACTTTGTGCAGTTCCGGCCTGGCAGCCAGGTCCCTTGCCTGGAGGCGGACGTCGGCCCACTTTCCCAGGAGCTGCCTGCCCAAAGCCTCGACGTCGATGGCGGGGGCGGGGCTCTTGTCCGGAGTGGCTGCAGGGGTTGCCGCGGGGCGCAGGCCCCTGCCGGCTTGGCGTTCCACTACATCAGTCATGTCACAGTCCTTCTTTGGCGGATAACTTGGTGGTTGGTGAAGCGGGGGTGAGTTCAGGGGCTATGCCAACACACAGCCACGCCGTGATCTGGCGGGCCATGGTCTCCTGCGTGGGCTTGGCGGGGGAGTCGGGGGTGCTGAGCCACTGTTCGCCGGCGTTGCGCACCAGGCCGATCGCTGCTTTGGGCCAGTACCCGATGACAGCTTCTCCAACGTCGCCGAGGTGCGAGCGCATGGGCTTGGCGATCATGTCCGCGATGGCGTCGAAGAAGTGCCCCAGCGGGCCGCCGGCGGCTGCAGGATGGGCAGGCACGGCCTGATCGGCGGGGGCGTAGCTGGTGACGAACGCGTAGACGTTGGGGCTGGTGTCCGCCATTTGCAGGTAGGCCGAGACCATCGCCAGCAGCCCTTCCCGGGGTGTGAGGGCGCTTTGCGCAGCCTCCTGGATGCGGTGCTGCATCTGGCTCAGGACCACTTCGCCCACAGCCTGCTGAAGCCCCGCCTTATCCCCGAAGTAACGGTAAAAGACCGACTTGGAGGTTCCGGCGGCGGTTGCGATGTCCTCCATGGACGCGTCGCTGCCAAGTGCATGCACTGCACGCCGGGCCTGCTTGATCAGTTCCCTGCGGCGTTCCTCACGGTGGCTTTGCCAACGCGAGGAACGCCCGTCGGAGCTTGCGGTCTGCTCAGGCCCGACGGCAGGAGGGAGGGTTGTGTCCTGAAAGTTCACGATACCCAGCGTATCAGGTACGCTGGGTATCGGTAACCGCATGTGACCCGAGGAGCCTTCCATGTCCATAGACGGACAGTCCACCCCCGCGCCTGATGGATCAGTTTCAGCCGCCTTCCCTGCAACCCGCAGGGCGGTGATCGTCGGCGGAAACAGGATTCCCTTCGCCCGTGCCGGCGGCGCCTATGCAAAGTCCTCCAACCAGGACATGCTGACCGCTGCCCTGGACGGCCTGATTGCACGCTTCGGACTTCAGGACGAGCGGATCGGCCAGGTGGCAGCGGGCGCCGTGCTCAAGCACTCCAGGGATTTCAACCTCACCAGGGAGGCGGTGCTGGGTTCTGCACTCTCCGCCGAGACTCCCGTTTATGACCTCCAGCAGGCTTGTGCCACCGGCCTTGAAACGGTGGTGGGACTGGCGAACAAGATCAAGTTGGGACAGATCGATTCCGCCATCGCCGGCGGCGTCGATTCTGCTTCTGATGCGCCGGTGGTTGTCAGTGAAGGGCTTCGTGAGGTCATCCTGGACCTGCACCGCGCCAAGACGCTTCCCCAGCGCCTCCAGATCCTGAGCCGCCTGCGGCCCAAGGACCTTACCCCACTGGCCCCCGGCACGGCAGAGCCCCGGACCGGCCTGACCATGGGCGAGCATCAGGCGCTCACCACCGCACAGTGGAAGATCTCCCGGGAAGCCCAGGACGAGCTGGCCCTGAACAGCCATCACAACCTTGCCGCCGCCTACGAGTCAGGGTTCTTTGATGACCTGATGACCCCCTACCGCGGTCTGACGCGCGACGCGAACCTGCGCGCGGATACTTCGATGGAGAAGCTCGCTGGCCTGAAGCCGGTCTTTGGCCGCAACCTTGGGGCAGATGCCACCATGACCGCGGGGAACTCCACCCCACTGACAGACGGCGCCTCCACTGTGTTGCTGGCGTCCGACGAATGGGCAGACGCCCGCGACCTGCCCAAGCTGGCAACCGTGGTCGACGCTGAGGCCGCCGCAGTGGATTTCGTCCACGGCAAGGACGGCCTCCTGATGGCGCCGGTGTTCGCTGTGCCCCGGCTCCTGGCCCGCCAGAACCTCACGTTCGCCGACTTTGACTACTTCGAAATCCACGAAGCCTTTGCGGCCACCGTCCTCAGCACGCTGGCCGCATGGGAGGACGAGGAATTCGGCCGGACCCGCCTGGGCCTGGAAGGCGCCTTCGGCAGCATCGACCGCTCGCGCCTCAACGTCAATGGTTCTTCGCTGGCGGCAGGCCACCCGTTCGCCGCAACCGGTGGCCGCATCGTCGGCACCCTGGCCAAGATGCTGCACGACAAGGCGGCCTCCACTGGCCGCCCCGCCCGCGGCCTGGTCTCCGTCTGCGCGGCCGGCGGCCAGGGCGTCGTCGCGATCCTGGAATCCCTGTAGGAGCGCGGCATGGCAGATAAATACACACAACTGGTCAACAGCGGCCCGGGCCGCAACCTTGCAAAGAAGCTCGGCCTCCCGCAGCCCGCTGTCCTGCGCCGGTACGAGCCCGGCCAGCCGCTGGTGGCGGGCCCCATCGTCGTCGTGGGGGACACCGCAGGAGCGGACAAGCTTGCTGTGGAACTGCTGTCCTGGGACCTTGACGTCAGGCGGCACGCGGTCCCGGCCGAAAAGCTCGGCGCCATCATCCTGGTGCTGGACGAGGTGGAGCACCCGGCGGACCTGGAAAAGCCCGTCCTGGCGGCGGCCGGTTCGCTCCGCGACCTGCGGGCCGGCGGCCGGATCATCACGTTGTCGCGTCCCGCGGCGGAGGCGTCCTCGCCCCAAACGGCAGCGGCACGGCAGGGGGTGGACGGCTTCCTGCGCTCCCTTGCCAAGGAACTGCGGGCGGGGGCAACGGGAAATGGGGTACTCCTGGCAGACGGCACCACGTCCACCAGCCCCAGCGCCCTTGGTGCGATCAGGTTCTTCCTCTCCGCCCGCTCCGCCTTCGTGGACGGCCAGTTCCTCACGGTTTCAACGGAGGACGGCGTGCTTCCCGCCGACCCGGAACGGCCGCTGGAAGGAAAAATTGCCGTCGTCACCGGCGCCGCGCGCGGCATCGGAGCCCAGATTGCCCGGACCATGCACCGGGACGGAGCCACGCTCATCCTGGTGGACATCCCGGCTGCCGGGGACCAGTTGGCGTCCGTAGCCAACGAGGTGCGGGGCACCGCCTTGCAGCTGGACATCACCGGCGCGGATGCGGGGCAACGGATCCTCGACCATGCCGTCCAGCGGCACGGGCGGCTGGACGTCGTAGTGCATAACGCAGGTGTCACGCGGGATAAGCTGCTGGCCAACATGGACCAGGCGCGTTGGAACAGCGTCATCAACATCAACATCGCCGCCCAGCTCCGGATCAACGAGGCACTGCTGCAATCAGGGCATTTGGGACCTACGCCGCGTATCGTTTCAGTTGCCTCCACCAGCGGCATCGCCGGGAACCGGGGACAGACCAACTACGCCGCATCCAAGGGGGGAGTGATGGGAATGGTTCGGGCCAGCGCCCCGCTGTTCGCATCCCGCGGCGGCACCATCAACGCCGTGGCTCCCGGCTTCATCGAAACCGAGATGACGGCCCGCATCCCGTTCGCCGTGCGGGAGGTGGCACGGCGGCTGAACTCGCTCCAGCAGGGCGGCCTTCCCTCCGACGTTGCGGAAACCATCGCGTTCCTGGCCAGCGACGCCGCGGGCGGCATCAACGGCGAGGTGCTGCGGGTGTGCGGGCAGAACCTGGTGGGGGCATGACACTCCAGCAACCAGTGATCCTGGCCGAGATGCCGTCCCTGTCCAAGCTCTACGTCAACGCCGCTGCGATGGCTGCACGGCGCAGGCTCCTGGGAAACCATGACACCTCGGTCCTTCCGGCGGAAAGCCACGAAGTCAGGGGCGTCGCTGTAGACGTCGAAAACCTCACTGCCTACCAGCACCTGATCGGTGAGACGGCCAGCGACGTGCTGCCGGCCGGTTTTATCCATGCCATCGCATTTCCCCTGGCCATGAGCGTCATGAACCGGGACGACTTTCCGCTTCCGCTGCTGGGCATGATCCATTTGCGCAACAGCGTGGAGCAGAGGTCGCCATTGGTTTTCACCGACGTTCTGGATATGACCGCCAAGGTGGAAAACCTGCGCGGACACCGTGCGGGCACCCAAGTGGACGTTGTGGCGGAGGTCCGGCCTGCCGGCTCTGCCGAGGTGCACTGGCGCGGGGTTTCCACCTACCTGGCCAAGGGGGTGTTCCTGCCGGGGATCGACAAACCCACCGCCGTGCCGGCAAGGGCTGACTTCACGGCACCGGACCCAACCGCCCTGTGGCACCTGGGTGTGGACGCCGGCCGTGCCTATGCCTCAGTGTCGGGGGACTTCAATCCCATTCACCTGAGTGTGCTCTCGGCCAAGGCATTGGGAATGCGCCGTTCGATCGCCCATGGCATGTACCTGGCGTCGCGGGCCCTTGCAGATGTGGGCCCGGCCCGCGGCGATTCCTTCACCTGGGAGGTGGAATTCGAGGCGCCCGTCTTCCTGCCGTCCCGGGTGGCCCTGGAGATCGACAGCGAACAAAGCCCTTCGGGGGCATGGAAGCACTCCAACTTTGTGGCCTGGAGCCCGCGCTCCGGGCGGCGCCATTTCACCGGCACCGTTGCAGCGCTTTAGTTCGCGGCGCGGCACATCCGGCATTAGTCCTTCGGCCGGACCGCGCGCAGGATCCGGTGAAGGCTGAGCAGGACCGATTCTGACGCAGGGACCGTTCCCTGCGAAGCGGGCCTGCCGGCGGTGGCGGCCATGCAGGCCTCCACCGCCGCAATGGCAGCGTCGTAGCGGTCCCTCCACTCCTGGGCGTCACCATCGGTGTCCGTGGACACCAGTTCCCCGGTGGCGGTGATGGCATTTGCGAGAGGTTCGTTGTCCTGCAAAGGGATGGCGTAGGGCACGTCGTCTTCCCAGATCACGTCGGAAAGCACGTCTGTCATGTCCTGGATATGGAAGGTGACCCGTTCCAGGTTTCTCAGGTCCTGGTAGTCCCGGTCGATGTCGCGCGGGTGCAGTTTCCGGCGTGGATTGGCGCGGCGGCTGGCATCGGCTTCCTTGACCAGGTGCCGCACCGACCTTGCCGCCTCGGCCAGTTCGTCCGACCTGCGGGACCACTCCTCGTGCTCGGGCGGCCATTTTTCCGTGAGGGCAGCGCCCATGTCCGTCAGCTGCCGGCCCAGTGCGAGCCGCAGGTCAGCCAAGCTTGAGGCAGCCGCATTGAGGTGCAACGGAGGGAAGATCAGGAAATTCACTGCAATGCCCACCGCTACTCCTGCCGCCATCTGCACCAGGTAGCCGTACGAGAAATCTTCCGCATTACTGCCGCCAACCAGCAGAACCAGCAGGGCCGCCGTCGGAATCCAATCGCTGCCTGACCCGATGCCCGGCAACCCGCCCAGCAACACGCCCACCCCCATGAACAGGGCGACGGTCAGTGGTGAGGGTTCGCTGATGCTCACCAGGACGAAAGCGAGGCCGATACCCATCGCAAGCCCCGCCAAGGCCTGTGCCCCCTGCTTCACCGAGCCGGCGACGTTGTGGTACATCGCCACCAGTGCACCCAGCGGCGCGTAATACGCGTAGTGCGACGCCGCGCCCGGCATGTGGGGAGCGATGGCGAAAGCCAGCCCGGCGGCGAGAGCCGCTTTGGCGGCCAGCTGCAGCCGCTGTGCCGCAAAGGCGGCAGAGAGTCCCCCTACCGCTTGTCTAAGTAATTGGGTCCCCCGAGCCCAGCGTGCGTCCGGCCGTGCCTGAGTATTGCCCATCCGGACAACAGTAGGGCCGGGCCTGCGTCAGGACAAACCTGCTGTTGAGCGCCGCACGGCAGCGGCCAGGCGGTGGGCCCGGCCCGGAGTGCGCCCCTCTTCCGCCCGCCGGGGGATGTAGCCGAAGCTCAGGCCATAGGACGGGTCGGCGAACCCGAGAGCAGCGTTGGCGCCCTCGTGGCCGAAGGCACGGTGGCTGCCAAAGTTCCGCGAGGGGTGCGGTTTCATGAAGACGACGGCGAAGACATTGTCCAGCCCTGAGGACCGGTCCAGTCCCCACACCTGCTCCCGGGTCATTGCCGTGATGGTGTCCGCTGTGAGGAACGGCTCAATGCCCTGGACGCCGGTCGTAGCGGCGGCGTACAGCCGGGCCAGGCCGTCAGCAGAGCCCACGCCGCCGGCGGCAGACATGCCCGCGGCGCGCACAGACCGGATGTTCGGCAGTTCCATGATGCTGCTCACGGGGGCGTTGCTGTTGAGGCCCTCAAGGCTGAGGGGGTCCACCCACGGTTGGCCCGGCTCCTCCTCGTAGAGGACGTCCCGGTACCGTGAGTCCAGGTCCTCGGGAAGGCCAAGGAAGAAATCCACTTCCTGCGGTTTGCGGATCCTCCGCTCATAGACATCCTGCAGCGCCTCGCCTGTGGTCCGGCGGCACAACTCCTCCATCAGGATCCCAATGGTAAGCGCGTGGTAGCCGAACTGCCGGCCAGGCTCCCAGGCGGGAGCAGCGGCGGCGAGCCGGCCGGCGGCCCGGGCGGTTGTGAACTCGTCGATGGCGAAGCCGCCGTCAACGCCCAGAAGCCCGGCCTGGTGGGACAGTGCCTCCCTGACCAGCAGCCTGTCCTTTCCATGAGTTGCGAACTCGGGCCAGTAGTGGGCCACTGTCTTGTCCAGGTCCAGAGCGCCATCCTGCACAAGGAGGGCGATAACCATGGCGGCAACGCCTTTCGAACACGAATACCCGCCGGTCAGCGTGTCGGCGGTCATTTCGGGCCCGCCGGTCAGGCGCACTACCGGCACACCCTGGTGGTAGGCAGCCAGTTGCGCGCTGTAACGGGAATCCTCGGCGAGAAGGGACTCGAACAGGGCCAAGACGTTTTCGTATCCCGGCGCCACAAAACCAAGAGAAGTCTGCATGCCTGACAGTGTAAAGGGAAAGCGGTTTCCTCTGTAGGGACTAGCGCTCTTTGGTGGCGCCGTGTCCCGGTGCCACTTCCTCACCCTGCCGGACAGGCCCGGGAGCGGTGCCATCGCCGAACGGCCGCCCGCCCAGGGCCCCACGGCCGTGCTCTTCCAGCCATCCGCCCAGGTCCGGGCCGGCGGGAACAATTCCGGTGGGGTTTATGTCCTCATGGACGATGTAGTAGTGCCGCTTGATCTGCACGAAGTCGATGGTGTCGCCGAACCCCGGAGTCTGGAACAGGTCCCGGGCATAGCCCCAAAGGTTGGGCATCTCGCTGAGTTTCTGCCGGTTGCACTTAAAGTGTCCGTGGTAAACGGGATCGAACCTGGCAAGCGTCGTGAAGAGCCGCACGTCTGCCTCGGTGATGGTTTCACCCACCAGGTAGCGCTGCCGCGAGAGGCGGTCCTCAAGCCAGTCCATGGCGGTCCACAAGCGTTCGTATGCTGCATCGTAGGCTTCCTGCGAACCCGCGAAACCGCAACGGTAGACGCCGTTGTTGACCTCGGTGAAGACCCGCTTGTTCACTTGGTCGATCTCGTCACGAAGGTGCTCTGGATAGAGCCGGGGCGCGCCCGGGCGGTGGAACTCGGTCCACTCGGTCGAAAAGTCCAGGGTTATCTGCGGGAAGTTGTTGGTCACCACTTCGCCGCTGCGCACGTCCACGATGGCAGGCACAGTGATGCCGCGGGGGTAGCCGGGGAAGCGTTTGAAGTAGGCCTCCTGGAGGCGCTCGATGCCGAGGACCGGGTCCACGCCGCCGGGATCGAGGTCGAAAGTCCAGGACCGCGCATCGTGGGTGGGGCCGGGCTGGCCCAGCGAGATTGCCTCTTCCAGCCCCAGCAGCCTGCGGACAATCACGGTGCGGTTGGCCCACGGGCAGGCCCTGGCGGCAATGAGGCGGTAACGCCCTGCCTCCACAGGCCAGCCCGGCTCGCCATTGCTGCCCGGAGCGGCGTTCCTGGTGATGCGGTCCTCAATGTAATTGGTGTCGCGGGTGAATTCCGCTCCGCCCGTCACATAAGCTCCGCGGGTGCTGTGCCCGTTGGTGCCGTCGGACGCTTTGTGGGTGCTTTCCGTTTCCTGGCTCATGCCTTCCAGCCTAGGCGCCGGCTTGGGAATCTAGGCGCCTTTGAACAGGATCATCGAAATTGGCTGCCAGGCCACAAGCCAGGCCCCGGTGACGATCAGCGTGAACAAGGTGATCCAGATCCCGGACGGAATCGAGGTGGCGCGGTACAGGAGATAGGCATCGGAGCTGGACAGCCGGTCCCGGCGGCGGAGGTGGACGTTGGTGAGTTTCAGCAGGTCGCGGACGCCGGCCACCAGCAGTGCCAGGCCGACGACGACGGAGACGTGACCCACGACGGAACCAGGCGCAAGGAACCCCAGGCCAGCGGCGCCGGCGATGGCTGCAGTGGTGATGGCGAATCCTGCCAGGTTGCGCAGGAAGACCAGTGACGCGGCCAGGACCAGCGCGCTGGTGGCCATGGCTGCCGGGCCCCAACCGTTGAGCCCACACCATACAAAAGCTGCACCAACCATGGCCGGCACAGGGTAGCCCCAGAAACACGACCACGCAGCGGCGAGCCTGCTCCGGCTATACGTGGTGGTGGTCCCCGAGTGATCAAGCCGGAGGCGGATTCCTGTTAATCGCTGGCCGGAGCTCACGGCTGCAAAGGCGTGGCCCAGTTCGTGCGTGGCGGTGGCGAGGAGCCCGAAGTAGCGCCAGCTGCGGCGCGGGATGGACAGGGCGACGGCGGCTGCCAGGGCCAGGAGCATCTCAGCCCACGTGACGGTGGGTACGTTTGTTTGGGTGAAGGCTGCGCTCAACGCGCTCCACACGCTGGCGGGGCTGTCCACCGCTGCCTCCTGGTTGCCGGGGCCGGCGTCGTACGTCTTGTGCCCAACTTTACGAAGCTGGGCTGGGTGAATGCTTAAAACCGAAAGGCACGCCTGGTGTGGCGTGCCTTTCGGGCAAAAGTAGTGGTCTTTGCCACTGGAAGCTTGTGACCCTAGCCTTCGCACTCGGTGCAGTAGCTGTGGCCGTCTTTCTGCCGGGCGATCTGGGACCGGTGGCGGACCAGGAAGCAGGAGTAGCAGGTGAACTCGTCCTCAGCCTGCGGGATGACCTGGACTACGAGCTCCTCAGCGACGAATTCGCCGCCAGGGACCCCGGCGCCGTCCAGCCCGTCAGCTTCGTCCAACTCCTGCACAACGCTGCGGGCGTCGGGAGCGTTAGCTGACTGGAGCTGCTCGAGTGAGTTGTCCTGCGATTCCTTGACGTCGGAACGCAGTTCATCGTAATCGGTTGCCACTTTGGGTGCTTCTCTTTTCTTAGATGGGCTGTCGGGTATGAAACGTACAGCATGGAGCCGGTATTCCCCAACAGGGAGCGTAGATCCGCCGCCGATTGGGTAAAGGATCAAAGGAATGGCCGCGGGTTTGGCACCGTATCGCGGCGGCATGGGCAGTGGAGGGACGGCCGGTAGCTGTTCCCTCTGCGTGACGGAAGGGGCAGATTTTGGAGCAACTCACCGCAGAGTTCGGCGGTGCGGGACAAGTCGGCGTGGGTGTCGGTCCCGTGCTGGAGAAGTTCGACGCAGTGTCCAGGATCGTGGTCCTGCGTGGGGGCGGCCTCGGGGACCTGATTTTCGCGATCCCGGCCATGGCGGCGCTGAAGGCGGCCTACCCGGCAGCAACCATCACCTTGCTGGGAACGCCGATCCACCAAGCGCTGCTCGCGGCACTGAAAAGCCCGGTCGATGAAGTGGTGGTCCTGCCCTTCGCTGAGGGAGTCCGGCCCGGCGAAGAGGACCCGGAAGAGCTGGAGCGGTTCTTTGCGCAGATGCACAGCCGCAACTTCGACCTCGCCGTCCAGGTCCACGGTGGCGGACGGTATTCGAATCCATTCCTGCTGCGCTTGGGGGCGCGCCACACAGTGGGCACCAGGACAGCCGATGCCGCCAGCCTGGAACGCACCATCCCCTACCTCTATTACCAGCACGAACCGCTGCGCGCCTTGGAGGTGGCCGGCTTCGCGGGCGCCTTCCCCGTTGACCTCGAGGCCCGGTTGGCACCCATCGAAGGGGGAGCGGCCCCGGAAGCTGCCGACGGCGGCCCCGGCCAGCCACTGGTGGTGATCCATCCCGGCGCCACCGACCCCCGCCGTCGTTGGCCGGCGGAGAAGTTCGCCGAACTGGCGGCCGCCTGCGCGGCCGACGGCTCCCGCGTGGTCATCGTGGGGGACAGCAGTGAGCAGGAGCTGGCGGAGGGCATTGCGGCGCGGGCGGCGTCAGCAGGCGTCCGCTCCGTGGCCGGGGCACTCGACATGGGCGGACTGGTGGCGCTGCTGGCCGAAGCTGATGTTGTGGTGGCGAACGACAGCGGCCCCCGGCACCTTGCGCAGGCGCTGGGCGTGCCCACAGTGGGGATCTTCTGGGCCGGCAACGTGATCAACGCCGGCGCCCTGGGCAGGAGCCTCCACCGCGTGCACGCCTCCTGGGTGACCACCTGCCCCACCTGCGGCATTGATGTCACCCAGGTTGGTTGGACCGCACCACGCTGTGAACACGACGACTCAGTGGTGGCCGCCATCGGGGTGCCTGAAGTCTACGAGGACGTCCTCAGCCTCACCGCCACCAAGTTTGCCAGGCAGGACGCATGACGGGCGCCGAAGCTGCCCGGCAGTCCAGCGACGCGATTCCTGCCGATGGTAAGCCGGAGCTCCTGGTCCTGCGCGCCTTGAAGCTGGGTGACCTGCTGGTCGCCGTGCCGGCCTTGAAGGGAATCCGGCGCGCATTTCCCGAGCACCGGCTGCGCTACGCGGCCCAGGGCTGGTTGTCCGAAGCCCTGGGATTGGTGGGCGGCTATGAGCTGCTGCCGACGCACGGCCTGGATGAGCCGCTGGCGATGGAACCGGGTGTGGTGGATGTGGCTGTCAATCTGCACGGCAGCGGTCCAGAGAGCCAGGGGCGGATTGAGGCGTTGAAGGCACGGCAGACCGTTGGCCACCGAAGTGCGCACCGGGATGGCCCTCCTTGGCGGCCCGAGCTGCACGAGCGCGAACGCTGGGTCAGGCTCGTGGAGTGGCATGGCATCGAGGCGGATCCGCTGGACGTGCAGTTGAACACACCGCACATGCCCAGTCCGGTTCCGGGCGCCACCGTCCTGCATGTGGGGGCTGCATACGGCAGCAGGCTGTGGCCGGCGGAGCGCTTTGCGGCGGTGGCCGCCGCGCTCGCAGAAGCGGGACACCAGGTGGTGTTCACCGGCGGGACATCGGAACGGGAACGGGCAGAGGAAGTGTGCCGTCTTGCAGGTCTTCCGGGCACCGCCGTCCTTGCCGGGGTACTGGGCCTTGGCGAGTTCGCCGCCACGATCGCCTCCGCACGCCTGGTGGTCTCGGCCGACACGGGGGCCGCCCATCTGGCATCCGCGTATGGGACACCCTCGGTGGTGCTGTTCGGTCCGGCGCCGCCGGAAATCTGGGGGCCCCCGCCGGGACCCCATGTGGTCCTCACCCGCGCGGATCTCCGGCGCGGGGACACCTTCGCGGTCCAACCCGATCCAGCCCTGCTGGCCGTCCAGGTGCCCGATGTCATGGCTGCGGTACGGGGGCTGGGGCTTCTGTAAACGCTGTGGAGTTGCTGGCCGTTGATGTGGGTCCGCAGGGGTTGGAGTACCGCCCCTGCGGCCTAAAATTGGTGCATGAGCACTGAGCTGGAAATCGCCTTGGTGTTGGGGACGGCGTTCTTGTGGATTACCGTGACGCTGACGATCCTGTCAGCCATCGACCGCCCCGAAAGGAAAGCGCGGCGGCAGGAACGGCGCGATATCCGGACGGAGAAGCGACGGATTGAGTACCGGCCGGTCGCTGCCGGTTCCCACCCCCAGGGGCGGAACCGGCACCCCCGGAGCCGCAGGCTGCACCCGCACTGACGACGGCGGGACTACCGCGGGTGCATCGGCGTGGAGCACCCGACGGCGGGCGGGGCGCCCGGGCTGGCGCCCGCCGTCGTGCTCCTTGCTGCGATGGGCTGCTGGACATAAGACTGCCGCTGCCCTTGCCTGCCGCAGCCTTGCGCGTCAAGTCTTGACGGCCTTCCTCGAAACCCTGACACTTTCCCGATGGGAGTAAGCGAAGAGTTGCGTGCCCTGGGCGACGTGGTGGACAGGCTGGCGGCGAAGTTTCCCGCCCTGTCCAGGGAACACATCGAGGACGTGGTCCAGCAGGAGCACAGCCTCTTGGACACCGGCAGGGTCCGCGCATTCATACCTGTCCTGGTTGAACACGCCGCCCGGGACCGTCTCTCCCGCTGAAACCGGCGAAGGCGCTTAAGGTGCAGGTGCGACGTCGATGAGCACCTTCCCGATTGCTCCCTGTTCCACAGCATCATGCGCTGCGGCCGTCTGCTCAAGGGTGAAGCGCGTCAGGGGCAGCCCGTGGTCGTCGCCCACCCGCAGCGCGCCCCCCGCCAGGGCCTCGGCGACGGCCGCTACAGCATGCTCTTTCTGTCCGTCCGTCACCGTGTAGGTGAGGATGAACTGGTAGCGGACGTTCTTGGTCATGCTTTCGCGGATGGGAACGTTGAGCGATTCGCCGGGGTTGGCTGCGTAAATGGAGACGGTGCCGCCAGGTTTGAGGACCTGCAGGTCTGTTTCGATGTTGGCCGGCGCGTTGACGTCCACGATGATGTCCACACCGTCCGGGGCCGCTGCCTTGACGGCCTGGACCACGTCCTCCGACCGGTAGTTGATGACCGTACCTGCGCCGGCACGGCGGGCAAGTTCAGCCTTCCGGTCTCCGCTGACGGTGGTGATGACGGCAGCCCCGGCCCAGCGTGCCAGTTGGATGGCCGCGTGCCCCACAGCCCCTGCACCTCCAGTGACCAACACGCTGCGGCCCGCCAGGGCTCCGGGGGAGAGCCTGTCCGGTCCGTCTTCGTTCGAGGTCAGGGCACGGTGTGCTGTCAGCGCAGGAATTCCCAGCGAGGCACCGGTGTCGAAGGATTCCGCGTCGGGCAGGGCCACCACCTTGTGGGCGGGCACCACAACGTATTCCTGCGCTGTACCTTCATTCCCGGCCCACGCGACATCCCAGAGCCACACACGGTCGCCCACGTTCCAACCGGCTACCCCGGACCCCAGCTGGTCGACAACCCCGGCTCCGTCCTGGTTGGGAACCTTGGGGGCGGGCAGCTTGTTGCTTCCGCTGCCGGACCGTGACTTCCAGTCGGTGGGGTTCACTCCGGACACCACCAGACGGACCCGCACTTCGCCCGCACCCGGGTCAGTTATCGGTTTATCCTGCAGCTTCAGTACAGATGAAGGACCTGTTGCTTCGTACACGATTGCTTTCACGTCTTCTCCCACGTCCGGTTGCATAGTTCCTACGGGTTCCAAGCTACCGCTGCCGGTCAGGGGTTGCGGGCGGCATCGGGGTCGGTGGGTGCCTCCGTGCGGCGTTTCTGGATAAGTTCCTTTGTCCGCACCAGGCGCAGGAGGGTTACCAGGATGATGCCGCCGAGCACGTTGAACAGCAGCGTGTAGCCGAACCAGCCCAGCCACTGCACGTAGCTGATGTCCGCGCCAGAGTGGATCGCAGCGAAGATCAGCAGGGAGTCGAGGATTGAATGGAAGAGCGGCAGCGCAGCCAGCAGGAACCCGCCGATAACGGTGGCCACAATGCGCGCCACGTCGTTGTCCGTGCCCTGCTGCATCCGGCTCATGAGGGTGATGGTGCTTCCGCCCAGGACCGCCAAGGCGATGGACTGCAGTGAGAATGGGGCATCAACGAAATGGTGGGCGCTCTCGCTGACCACCATTGACCACTCGGGGAATGCCACCATGACGATCCAGACGAAGATCCATCCGCCCAGCAGGTTGGATACGAGAGTTCCTCCCCACAGTTTTGCCAGTTGGGTGTAGCTCGCTTCCTTCGCAGCAACGGCCGCCACGGGCATCAGGAAGTTCTCCGTGAACAGCTCGCTGTGTGCCAGCAGGAGGGCGATAAGCCCCATGCTGAAAGCCAGGCCCGCGAGCAGATGGTTTCCCGTTTCATGGAGTGTCGCGAGGTAGGCCATGATGCCAAGTCCCACTTCAAAACCGCCGAACACGCCGGTCACAAGGATGTTCCGCATTGTTCGATGCAGCCGCTCAGCCCCCTGGCCCACCGTCCGTTCGAACGACTCCTGAAGGTCATGCTCAAGTGGGGCGTCAGACTCCCCGAGTTCCCGCCGTCGTTCTTCGCTCATGTGCCTCTCCACCGCCGGATCACCTGCACTGCTACTGGGTAAGTACCCGCAGGAGCCGGCCCCACCCATCCGGGTGCCTGAAATCAGAAGGAGACGAAGGCGGGACAGGCGGGGGCGGGAAGAGGCTTGGGAGCTAAGGTCCCCGGTTTGGCGGCGCGTCCAGTGTCGCCTGGCGTCCCAGGATCCATGAACCGTCCGTGTCCTGGTCAGAAGTCCTATGCCGCATCCTGCGGACCAAAATGACCAGGGGCAGCAACAACAGTTGAAGGAGACCGGCCGCGACCAACAGGGCTACGAACAGGGCGATGACCGGGAGATACAGGAGAAAGACGCCCACCAGGGTTGCGACGTATCCTGCGATGAACCCGAGTATGGTCCCGGCATCCATGTTGTGCTCCCTGAAAGACCATCCCGAAACGGGGGATGCAATAAGTGAAAGCCCACTGCACGACCTAAGGATGATCCAAGATCCACGAAGATCCGGTGTCAAGGGCAGGGAACGCCCTACGGGCAAGCTTGGGGGAATTCAGCCGGGGTTAAGGACCAGCCGGTAGCAGGCAGGGGTGGTTGCAAAGCCGGCCCGGGGGAAGACAAAAGGGCGCACCCCGTTCGCTGGGTGCGCCCTTTTAAGAAGTTGCTCGTTAGTCCTTGAAAGCGTCCTTGACCTTTTCGCCGGCCTGCTTCAAGCCGCCCTTTGCCTGGTCCGCCTGGCCTTCGGCCCGCAGGCTCTCATCGCCAGTGGCGTTACCCGCCGCTTCCTTGCCCTTACCGCCGGCTTTTTCGGCAGCGTTCTCAATCTTGTCGCCCAGTCCCATGGTGTTACCTCCTGTGGTTGGCAGCCGTTCGCATTCGGCTGACAACATCATAAGCATGCTTAGGATCTGTTTTTCAAGTCCGCGGGTGTGTCCGGGTTAGAAACGGGTGGTGCCGCGAAGCCCGCGGGGACGGCCGTCCGGGTCAACAATGAACTGGTAGATCCGCTCGGCCCAAAGGCGGTGGAGGGCCGGGACGGGTTCGGGGACGTGGCGGCGCACCTGCCCGGCGGGCCGTGGCGTGCGGCGGCCTGTGCTGTGCCAGTGGTCCAGGGCGTCGGCCGTGCGGTTCCATAACTGCAACGCCCCATCCATTTGCAGTTGGGGGTCCTCTTCGTCCAGGCCGAGGTGTTCGGCCCACAGCTGCCGCCGCAGCTCCGTGGCGAGCGGGCGGGACTCCGGGGGACGTCCTCCTGAGTCCTGCCGGCCTTCGGCGGACGTGTCGATGACGGCGCAGGTAAGCTCACTGTCGGTGGTCCAGGACCGGCGGTTGAAGTTGTCGGATCCGCAGGTGAACCAGGTGTCATCGATAATGCAGATCTTGGCATGGACGTAGATCGGTGTCCCCTCGGTGTTCTCAAGGTCAAACACCCCCACCCGGTCCGGTGCGGCCCTGCGGAGCATGCTGATGGCGCGCAATTGCCCCAAGCGCCTGGGCGGGCCGCCCAGAAAGCCGTCGGAGTCAGGGTACCTGGGCACCACGATGATCACATTCAGTTCCTGGTTGCGCTCCAGCGCGGCTGCTATCCCGCTTGCCACCTCCGGGGACCACAGATACTGGTCCTCGATGTAGATGAGGGAACGCGCCTGGCCAAACGCTTTTGCATAGCCCCGCGCGATGCTGCGCTCGCCGTCCGGCGCGAACGGGAAGGGCGGGTGCTTCAGGCCGTACGTGCGCAGCAGCTGAACCGCGTGAGGGCCGGCCGGGGGCGGGGGAGGAGCGGCCTCCGGGAGCGGTTTGGGGTGCCGTGGCATCCGGGCAAGGCGCTGCAACAGCATCCGGTACGGCGTGTGCCGGTCAAGCGGGTGGGGGTCGTTCCACCGTTCAGCAAACACGGCCAGCACATCGGCGACTACCGGGCCCCGCAGTTCGAGGGCGGCGTCATGCCACGGGGGCCGTTGACCGTACTTCGGATCCATCTTCACCGCCTGTGGGTCCCCGGCATGCCCGGCGTCGTCCCGGCGGCTGTGCGAAAGGTCGATTCCCCCCACGAAGGCGACGTCGCGGGAGGGGTCGTCGCGACGGCGGATGACCACCAGTTTCTGGTGGTGCGAGCCGAACAGGCGCACCCGCTGATCCAACAGGGCCTCCCCGCCGGCGTCGTTGATCTGCCGACTAAGAAGTTCGTTGGAGCGGCCGCTGATGGGCGCAGAAATGCGCTCGCCGTGGGATCTCCAGACGAGGCCGCGCACCTCCACTCCGGACCTGGCAAGCCCGGCCAGCAACCCGCCAATCGTGGTCCCGTCCGCTGCGATCTGCTCGTCGGCGTCGCCGCGCCAGTCGGTGAACCAAACCCTGTCGCCCGCCTGGAGGCCTCGCAACTCTTCCTGCAGCCTGGAGAAGTAGGCCGCTCCGTGCACCAGGGGGCGGACCAGGTTGCCTTCTGACCATGCCGGAGTTCCTGCACCACCCGCCTGGATATCGGAGGCGGGGTTGCCGCGCTCGACCCAGTTCAGAAACCACTTGCCAACCGTGCTGTCCACTCGGTGCTCCTTTCGGGGCCCGGGGGACCGGGCGACTGGGTTCCCAAACTAGCCTACGGACCTGAGCAACCGCTGTCCTCGGAAGGGGCGGCCGTCAGTCCAGCCGCAGCGGCAGCAGGAACGGCGGAATAGGCTTGACCATAGCCATTACCCCTGCCAATGGAGATTGAGGCACAACACCATGTCACTGAAGGAAAAGCTGAAGGGCGACGTCGTCGTCCACATGAAAGCCGGCAACAAGGTGGCCCTGACCACGGTCCGGAACGTCCTGGGCGAAATCGAAACGCGGGAAAAGTCCGGAAAGACACCCATCGAGCTCGATGACCTCCAGGTCACCGCGCTGCTGCAAAAGGAGGCTGCCAAGCGCAGGGATACCGCTGCCACCTATTCCGCGGCGGGCCACGCCGACCGGGCGGACGCGGAGATCGCCGAGGCTGAGGTGATAGAGACCTACCTGCCCAAGGCCCTGACCCGTCAGGAAGCCGAAGCCATCGTCGACGAGGTCATCGCCGGCCTGAAAGCGGACGGTACCGAGCTGACGGTGCGCTCCATGGGCTCCGTCATGAAATCCGTCACCCCGAAGATCGGCGGACGCTTCGACGGCAAGGCCGTCAGCGAGATCGTCAGGGCCCGGCTGGCCTGACCACTACCCCGGTGCATTGGGGGATTTGACCGAAATGCATTGGGGGATGATGAGGGGTCCCGCGGGCGGGATGATCTTAGTAGGCTCGCTGGTGGAACTGGGAGGCCCGGAGGAGTGGATATGCGCACTAAGACTGGTATGAAAAAAGCCCGCATCTGCAACAGGGCCATGGGTCTGTTGATGGCCACCACACTTGTTGCCTCTGCCACGGCAGCAACGGCCAGCGCGGCAAACAATCCGGCGGTGCCTCCTGGTCCGTCAGCCCGGGCAAGTTCCGCAAGCGCGCCGCTGCCCACCGATCAGTTCATCGTGAAATTCAAGCCTTCTGCGGCCGGCAGCGCCGTAGAACGGGGCAAGACATATGCGAAAGCTGCCGGCGATACCTCCATCGACGTCCGGGAGGTCAAGACAACGGCCGGGGACGCGAAGGTAGTGAAAGCAAGCCGCCGGCTCAACGCTGCCGAGTCCCAGCGGATGCTGGAGAGCATTGCCGCAGGTGCGAATGTCGCTTCCGTGGAGCCTGACATCCTCATGTACCCGTCGGCCACACCCAACGACCCCTACTACGCCCAGCAGTGGGCCCTGTCCGATCCCAACGTCGGCATCCGGGTCCCCTCGGTCTGGGATAAAACCACCGGTACGGGACAAACCGTCGCCGTGGTCGACACCGGCATCACGGCGCACAGCGACCTCAAGGCCAACGTCGTGGCGGGCTACGACATGATCGCGGATCCAGCTTCTTCAGGAGACGGCGACGGCAGGGACCCTGATCCCTCCGATCCGGGGGATTTCCGGACCGCAGGCGCTTGCGGTTCCGGCTCGTCCGCCAACTCGTCCTGGCACGGAACGCATGTGGCCGGGATTATCGCCGCCGTCGCCAATAACGCCGAAGGAGTCAGCGGCGCGGCTCCCGGTGTGAAGATCGAGCCGGTCCGCGCACTCGGTTCCTGTGGTGGTTATCTGTCGGATGTTTCCGACGGCATTACCTGGGCCTCCGGGGGGACTGTCACCGGGATACCCGCCAACCCCAATCCGGCGAAAACCATTAACCTCAGTGTGGGTGGAACTGCCGCGTGCCCTGCCACGATGCAGGCTGCCATTGATGGCGCCGTGAACCGGGGCTCCGCTGTTTTTGTGGCTGCAGGCAACGAGAACCAGGCAGCTTCGAACGACGCGCCGGCGAACTGCAACAACGTCATCGCCATCGGCGCCACCAATAAGTCCGGCTCCCAGGCGTCGTACTCCAATTTCGGTCCCGCGGTCGACGTCATGGCCCCGGGCGGCGACACGGATGCCGGGATCCTCTCCACGTTGAATGCAGGAACAACCAGCCCGGGCGCCGAGACCTACGGGTACATGATGGGAACGTCAATGGCCACGCCCATGGCGGCCTCTGTTGGCGCTTTGATGAAAGCGGCCGATCCCTCACTGGCGCCATCCCAAATCGAAGCAAAGCTCAAGGCCACCGCGCGTCCCCTTCCGGGAACCTGCTCAGGAGGATGTGGTGCCGGGCTGATCGACGCCTCGGCCGCCGTCGCCGTTCCAGTCCCGCAGACCCCGATAGCTGCCAAGGCAGCGTCCCTGAACGGCGCTCTCGGAGCGGCCACCACGGGCGAGGTTTACGGCCTCAAGGACAACGGTGGATACCAATGCTTCGAGCAAGGATGCATCCTCTATTCGCCTGCGTCCGGAGCACATGTCTCCAAGGGTGCGATCCGGGGCCTCTGGGCGGCCACGGGCTTTGAGAACGGCCGGCTGGGATACCCGGTGACGGATGAGGTCTCCGGACTCCGTGACGGCGGGGTCTACCAGAACTATCAGGGCGGAGCGATCATCTGGTCACCGGCAACGGGCGTGCACCTCTCCGTGGGAGCAATTCGCGGACTTTGGGCGGCCACGGGCTTTGAGAACGGCCGGCTGGGATACCCGGTGACGGATGAGGTCTCCGGACTCCGTGACGGCGGGGTCTACCAGAACTATCAGGGCGGGGCCATCATCTGGTCACCGGCAACGGGCGTGCACCTCTCCGTGGGAGCAATCCGCGGCGAATGGGCGGCGACCGGTTTCGAGAACGGCGTCCTGGGGTACCCGGTAACAGACGAAGTAACAGGGCTCCGCGACGGCGGCGTCTACCAGAACTACCAACGCGGGGCCATCATCTGGTCACCGGCAACCGGAGCGCACGCTTCTTTTGGGGCCACCCGATCCATCTGGGCCTCAACAGGGTTTGAATCCGGACGCCTTGGCTACCCGATAAGTGATGAGTATCCCACCGGCAATGATGGAAGTGTCGCCCAGAACTACCAAGGTGGCGTCATCCACTGGAGTCCGGGCGGTTATTACATCTCCTGGCAGTAAGGGCATGCTGGCCATCGGCTTTCTCTCCGTCCGTCCGGCAACCAATGACCATCTTGCCGCCGTCAGGGTGGGCGTCAGCGTTGCGGTTCCCCTGGCGGCCCTGCTTGTCCTCGGCCGCCCGGACCTGTCCATCTACGCAGTGTTCGGCGCCTTCACGGGAATGTACGGCAGGGACGAGCGCCACCAGCTGCGGCTCTACCACCAGCTGACGGCCGCGGCGCTGCTGATCGCCGGGGTCACGGCCGGTGCTGTTCTCTCGGCAGCCCATGCCGGGTCCTGGGTGCTGATCCTGGTTGAATCACTCGCGGCGGGTGCCGGCTCGTTGGCGGCAGACCGGGCGAACCTGAAACCTGTTGGACCTTTCTTCGGCATCTTCGCACTTGGCGCCTGCGCGTCCGTTCCACCCATTGCCCCGGTTCCGGTCGTCGGCGCTGTCGCCGCCGCCTCTGCAGGCTTTTCGGTAGCGGTCGGCGTGGCGGGCGGGGTGTGGCGCCGGACGGCATGGGAGGCAGGCGTACGCAGGGTAGCCCCATCGCTGACAGGGGCGCGGCTGCGGGTGGCGATGATCCATGCCCTGGCGTATGTCCTCGCCGTCGGCAGCGCGGGAGCGGCAGGCCAGCTCACCGGTGACCGCCACGCCTACTGGGCAATGGCTGCCGCGGCAGTGCCGCTTGCCGGCGCCGACTTTACGGGCCGTATACGGCGCGGGCTCCACCGCATCTTGGGAACTTTCGTCGGTCTCGGCCTTACCGCCCTGATCATGTCCCAGCAACCTGGCACGGTGCTCCTGGTGGCCTTGATCGCCGCCTTGCAGTTCCCTACTGAATTGTTCATGACCCGGCACTACGGCCTGGCATTGGTGTTTTTCACGCCATTGATACTGATCATGACCGAACTGGCCCACCCCACTGACCCGGGCCTTCTGATTGCGGACCGGGGCCTGGAAACTCTGATCGGTGCGATCATCGGCATGGCGGTAGCAGTCCTTGTCCTTGGGCGCGGCTCGCGCACGGCAGGGAGGCACAGCCGTTCGGCGCACCGGGAAAGTTGATAAGGGCCGGTGTAGCTATGGAAACGAAAGAAGCCCCGGAAAATCAGTGATTTTCCGGGGCTTCCCATTTGTGCGCGGAGGGGGACTTGAACCCCCACCCCCTTTCGAGGACTAGCACCTCAAGCTAGCGCGTCTGCCATTCCGCCACCCGCGCAGGTGGTATTCGCAGAAGCCGTCCCGCCTTTCAGCGTTTCGCGCCTCTCCGAAGCAGCGAGAAAAACTCTAACACGACTTTTCGGAGAACAACGAATCGGGCCAAGTGGGTAGGCTGAGGACAGCGATTCAAGCACGCGCCGCCCAGTCATTGCCTACCAAGGAGCCTTAAATGCCTGATGTCCTGCCCGAGGACGAAGTTGTCCGGATCTGCCAGGAACTCATCCGGATCGACACCTCCAACTACGGGGACGGATCGGGGCCGGGGGAGCGGGCGGCAGCGGAGTACACGGCGGGGCTCATTGAGGAAGTAGGCATGAGCGCGGAGATCTTCGAGTCCGCGCCCGGCAGGGCCAACGTTGTGACCAGGCTTGCAGGGGAGGACCCGTCCGCCAGCGCTTTGGTGGTCCACGGCCACCTGGACGTCGTCCCCGCGCTCCGTGACCAGTGGTCGGTGGACCCGTTCGGCGCTGAACTGAAGGACGGCCTGATCTGGGGCCGCGGCGCCGTCGACATGAAGGACATGGACGCCATGATCCTTTCGGTCCTGCGGAACTTCGCCCGGGAGGGCAGGAAGCCCAAGCGGGACATCATCTTCGCGTTCTTCGCTGACGAGGAAGCCGGCGGTGTCTACGGCGCCCGCTACGCCGTGGACAACCGCCCCGAACTGTTCGAGGGGGCCACCGAGGCCATTTCCGAGGTCGGCGGGTTCTCGGCCACTATCGGTGGCCAGCGGACGTACCTGCTGCAGACGGCCGAGAAGGGCATCTCCTGGCTCCGTCTGGTTGCCCACGGAAGGGCCGGCCACGGTTCCCAGATCAACACGGACAACGCGATCACCCGCCTTGCCGCTGCCGTCACGCGGATCGGCGAATACAAGTGGCCCATCGAGCTCACCCCCACCACACGGCAGTTCCTTGACGGGGTGACCGAACTCACCGGCGTGGAGTTCGACGCCGACAATCCTGAGCTCCTGCTGGACCAGCTTGGTACGGTGGCCCGGTTCGTCGGCGCCACCCTGCAGAACACCACCAACCCCACCCTCCTCAAGGGCGGCTACAAGCACAACGTCATCCCCGAGTCCGCCGAAGCACTGGTTGACTGCCGTACCTTGCCCGGCCAGGAACAGCAGGTCCTCGAGATCGTCCGTGAACTGGCCGGCAACGGGGTGGACGTCAGCTACGTCCATAACGACGTTTCGCTTGAGGTCCCGTTCGCCGGAAACCTGGTGGACTCCATGATCGACGCCCTCCACAAGGAGGACCCCGGCGCCAAGGTGCTGCCGTACACGCTCTCCGGCGGTACGGACAACAAGTCGCTGAGCCGCCTTGGGATCACCGGCTACGGGTTTGCGCCCCTGATGCTTCCGGACGAGCTGGACTTCACCGGCATGTTCCACGGCGTCGACGAGCGCGTCCCGGCGGACTCCCTGAAGTTCGGCGCCCGGGTACTGAATACCCTGCTCACCAACTACTGAGAGGAGCCGGCCGTGACCCCCGACGAACTGCTGCCCGATGAGCTCCTCGAGCGCATTCGCGGCCGCGCCGCCGCATATGACCGGGACAACGCCTTCTTCCACGAGGACCTCCAGGAGCTGGCAGCGGCCGGGTACCTGAAGCTCTTCGTGCCAACGTCCGACGGCGGCGCGGGGCTTGGACTCGAAGCGGCGGCGCAGTGCCAGCGGAGGCTGGCAACGGCTGCCCCCGCCACCGCGCTGGCCGTCAATATGCACCTGGTCTGGACCGGCGTCGCACACGTCCTGGCTGCCCGGGGCGACCACTCGCTGGCCTTCGTCCTCGAGGAAGCTGCCCAGGGCGAGGTCTTCGCGTTTGGCAACTCGGAAGCCGGCAACGACTCTGTCCTCTTCGACTCCCGGACCACCGCCACGCCGGATCAGGACGGCGGCTACACGTTCACCGGAACAAAGATCTTCACCAGCCTCTCGCCGGCCTGGACCCGCCTGGGCATTTTCGGAAAGGACCCGGATGCCCGGAACGGAACGGGTGAACTCGTCCACGGCTTCATCACCCGCGGGACCCCCGGCTACCGGATCCTGGACGACTGGGACACGTTGGGCATGCGGGCCAGCCAGTCCGCCACCACTGTCCTGGACGGTGTGGCCGTCCCAGCGGACCGGATATTCCGGAAACTTCCCGTAGGCCCCAACGCCGATCCGCTGATCTTCGCCATCTTCGCCTGCTTTGAGAGCCTCCTGGCGGCTGTCTACACGGGTCTGGGCGAACGTGCCCTGGCGGTGGGCGTGGAGACAGTGAAGCGGCGGACGTCCTACAAGAACGGTGGACGCAGCTATGCCCAGGACCCGGACATCCGCTGGAAGGTGGCGGACGCCGCCATGGCCATGGACAACCTCTACCCCCAGCTTCGGTCCGTGACGGCCGACGTCGACGCCCTGGCCGACCACGGAGCCCAATGGTTCCCCAAACTGGTGGGCCTGAAAGTCAACGCGACCGAAACAGCGCGCCGTGTTGTGGACCTGGCCATTCGCGTCAGCGGGGGATCAAGTTACTTCAGGGGCTCGGAACTGGAGCGGCTCTACCGCGACGTCCTGGCCGGGATGTTCCACCCCTCCGATGACGAATCGGCCCACAACACGGTGGCCAACGCCTGGCTGGGCCCCCTGGAAGATTAGGCGGTCCGCTGGGCCCGCATCAGCTAGACGGTCCGCTGTACCTGCATCACCCGGCGCCGCAGCCAAAAGCGCCTGCCGCCGCCCACGTAGAGCTTGCTGCGTTCCAGTTCCCACTTGCCGTATTCGGAGTGTTCAACCAACCGGCGCCGCGCCTCGGGCAGGGAATCATCAGGGCTGACGGTCAGTACGAGGTACTCGTACTGCCGCAAATAATCCCGTTCCCGCTGGACCGAGCTGGTGAGAAATTGTTCCTTCATTTGCTCTCCATTTTCGTCCTTTTCCCGCTAACGTGAAGTCATGAGCATCGATCCGCGTGTCGCGCTTTCGTCCCTGACCACCGCTTTGGAAGAACACCTTATAGCAGCATCGAACCGGCGCGGGGACGGTGACCCCTCAGTCGAGGCAGCATTTTTCGCAGTTGCCGATGCCTTCGAAGTTTACGAGGACGCGCTCTACGAGGCCTACAACGAGGTGACCCCGCTTCAGGTCTTCGACGACGAGGACGAAGAGGACGAGGAAGCCGACGTGGACGACGACGAAGACCTGGAGATCGTCGAGGAATAGCGCCGGCGGAACACCAGCAGGGCTAGGACGCTGCCGAAACGTCCTCCAGGGCGCGCGCAATCTGCGGCGGCAGCGGCGAAAGCTGGGCGTCGATGATTTCCTTCAACTGCACCGGCGTGCGGGCGCCGACGATGGCCGTGGCAACTCCGTGCTGCGACAGCAGCCACGAAAGCGCCACGTCCTGGGGAGTCCGCCCCAGCCCGTTGGCGGCCATGCACACGGCATCGACGATCCGCGACGGCTTCTCCGCAAGGTACGGCTCCACGTATGCGGCGTCGCTCACCGAAGCGCCGCGGGAACCGGCCGGGATAGTGCCCCGGTACTTCCCGGTGAGGACCCCACGGCCCAGCGGCCCCCATGCCATGACGCCAAGCCCTGCGTCCTCTGCGGCCGGCATCAGCTCAGCCTCAGCCGACCGGTTAAGGAACGAGTATTCGGCTTGGACCGCCACCAGCGGGACACTGCTGACGGCTGCCGCCTTCGCGGCCTGCCAGCCCTTGAAGTTGGAGATCCCTGCATACCTGGCCCGCCCGGACCGGACCGCGAAGTCAAGTGCGCCCAGCGTCTCGTCAAGGGGAACGTTTCCGTCCCACGCCTCGGCAAGCCAGAGGTCCACATAATCGGTGCCCAGCCTGGTCAGGCTGGCGTCCAATCCGGTGAGCATCGCCGTACGTGACGTGTCCACCGCGCGCCGGCCATCCGGCGTCGTCATTCCTGCTTTGGTGGAGATGGAAACCTCGGTGCGGGACACCACGTCACCCAGCAGGGAACCAAGGACTGCCTCTGAAGCGCCGCCCGCATATGAAGCCGCGGTGTCCACGTGCCGGCCACCGGCGTCAAGGAAGGTGCGCAGCAACTCTGAAGCGTCCTGGTCGTCAGTTTCCCCGCCCCAGGACCGGGTGCCCAGGGAGAGGGCCGAAACTCGCAAACCACTGTTGCCAACGTAACGCTGCTGCATAGCAGCAAGCTTACGGCCAGAAGCACCGGTGCCATGCCGTAGGGTCTTAGCGTGAACTGGTTTGAAGCGGCCCTGCTGGGCCTTGTGCAGGGACTGACCGAATTTCTACCGATTTCATCGAGCGCACACCTGCGGATCGTGGGGGAGTTCCTCCCCAACGCTGAGGACCCGGGGGCCGCCTTCACGGCCATCACCCAGCTCGGTACGGAAACCGCCGTACTGATCTTTTTCTGGCGCGACATCGTCCGCATCGTCAAGGCATGGGCCGGGTCCCTCACGGGCAAGGTGCCGCGGCAGGACCCTGACGCCCGGATGGGCTGGCTGGTGATCCTGGGCAGCCTCCCGATCATCGTGCTGGGACTGCTCTTCCAGGACCAGATCGAATCCGTGCTCCGCAGCATGTGGATCGTGGCCACCATGCTGATCGTCTTCGGCCTGATCCTTGCCGTGGCCGACGCCACCGGCGCCCAGAAGCGGGACCTGACCCACCTGACCTACAAGCACGGCATCCTCTACGGCCTGGCACAGGCCCTGGCGCTGATCCCCGGCGTCTCCCGCTCCGGCGGCACCATCACCGCGGGCCTGCTCATGGGTTACACACGGGAAGCCGCGGCACGGTATTCGTTCCTCCTGGCCATCCCCGCAGTGTTCGGCAGCGGGCTGTACCAGCTCTACAAGGTGCTCACCAAGGAAGGCATTTCCGGACCGTTCGGCCTTCCGGAGACCGCCCTTGCCACCGTGATCGCCCTGGTGGTGGGGTACGTCATCATTGGCTGGTTCCTGAAGTTCGTATCAACGCGCAGCTACCGCCTTTTCGTCTGGTACCGGATCGTCCTGGGCCTGGCGCTGTACCTCCTGCTCGGTTTCGGCGTCATCAGCGCCTAGGGCTAGGCTTGGGCTTGTGAAATCCTGGACTTCCCGCCCCGTTCCTGCCCTGCCCGGAAACATGCCCGCCATCCGGCTGTTCGACACTGCGGTGGGCCGCGAAGTGGCGCTTGAGCAGGAGACCAGGCCCTCCATGTACGTCTGCGGCATCACCCCCTACGACGCAACCCACATGGGACATGCCGCCAGCTACGTTGCTTTTGACCTGCTCAACCGCGCCTGGCGAGATGCCGGCAGCGAGGTTTCCTACGTCCAGAACGTGACGGACGTGGACGATCCCCTGCTGGAACGTGCCACCGCCACCGGTGTCGACTGGCGTGACCTCGCGGCAGAACAGGTGGAACTCTTCCAGACCGACATGGAAGCGCTGAACGTCCTGGCGCCGGACCACTACGTTGGCGCGGTGGAATCCATCGGCCTGATCGTCCCAGAGGTGGAACGGCTCGTCAGTATGGGGCTGGCCTACACGGTGCCAGGTACCAACGGCGAGCCTGACGGGGATGTGTATTACGACGTCGAAGCCGCCGGCAAGCAGTCCACCGCGCCTGACGCCTGGGTACTGGGCTGCATTTCCCACCTGGGTGAAAGCACCATGCTGGAGCTCTTCGCCGAGCGGGGCGGGGACCCGGGCCGGGCGGGGAAGCGGCAGGCCCTTGACCCGCTGCTCTGGCGCGTGGAACGGCCGGGCGAACCCAGCTGGCCCGGTGGCAGCCTGGGCGCCGGAAGGCCGGGCTGGCACATCGAATGTACGGTCATCGCCCAGAAGTACCTGCCGTCGCCTTTCACCGTGCAGGGTGGTGGCTCGGACCTGATCTTCCCGCATCATGAGATGGGCGCCGGCCACGCATATTCGCTTTCCGGCGTGCCCCTCGCCCGGCACTACGCCCATGCAGGCATGGTGGGGCTCGACGGCGAGAAGATGAGCAAGTCCAAGGGCAACCTGGTGCTGGTCTCCAAGCTCCGCGCTGCCGGCGAGGACCCTGCTGCAATCCGCCTGGCCATCCTGGCGCACCACTACCGCTCCGACTGGTCGTGGACGGACGAAGGCTTCGCGGCCGCCAAGGCTGACCTGGCGGCGTGGCGGACCGCACTGGACCACGCTCCCGCAGGATCCGGCGAGGCACTCCTGGCCGAAATGCGTGCAGCGCTGGCGGCAGACCTCAATGCCCCTGCCGCGGTTGCCGCAATCTCGCGCTGGGCACGTTCAGCGAACGACGGCGGTGCTGCCGCCAGCGCAGCTGACAGCGCACTGGCCAAGGACGCGGTGGACGCCCTCCTGGGCATCCGGCTCTGACGTTTTAGTTTCAAGGACCACAAAAGAGAGGGGCCTGGGCGGGAACTTTCCCGCCCAGGCCCCTCTCTGGTTGTCAATCAGGGCCGGTCCTGGCCCCGCCGCTTCAGGTACCGCTCAAATTCCCGGGCGATGGATTCGCCGCTGGCCTCGGGGAGGTCAGCGGTGTCCTTGGCTTCCTCCAACTGCCGGACGTAGGCGGCAATCTCCGGGTCCTCGGTAGCCAGCTCGTCCACGCCGCGTTCCCAGGCGTCGGCCTCCTCGGCCAGCTCGTGGGTGTCAAGGGGAACCTGCAGCAGTTCCTCAATGCGGTGCAGGAGGGCCAGCTGCGCCTTGGGGGAGGGAGCCTGCGCCACATAGTGCGGCACGGCGGCCCACAAGGACACCGCAGGGATACCCGCCAGGAGTGCCACCTCGGAGAGGACACCCACAATGCCTACCGGACCTTCGTACTGCGAGGCCTCCAGGTTCATGCGCTCCCTCAGTGGGGCGTCGTCGGAGGACGTGCTCACTGGAATGGGGCGGCTGTGCGGGACATCGGCCAGCAGTGCGCCGACCAGCACCACGTAGTCCACATTCAGCGCCTCCGCGTGGGCCAGCAGCTCTGCCGTGTAGGCCCGCCATTTGTAGGACGGTTCCGTACCCTGCACGAAGATGACGTCCACGTTGGAGTTGGGCGCTGCGGCCTTGTAGATCCGGGTGGAAGGCCATTTGATCTTGCGTTCGCCGGCCGCGTTCCTGCGGACCGTGGGGCGCGTGAACTGAAAGTCGTAATACTCGTCGGCATCGATGGATGCCACCTTCTTGCCGCCCCACAACTTGTTCAGGTAGCGCAGCGAATCGCTGGCCGCTTCTCCGGCATCGTTCCACCCTTCAAAGGCGGCAAGCATCACCGTTACGCGCTGTCCGTCAGCCACTGGCTGCAGGAACCGTTCCGGCTCGGGTCCGGCACCCTGTTCGGCGGTGTCTCCCTCGAAGCTATTCATTTCTTCACCCTACGTCCAAGGTGCAGGGTCGCGCATGGAATGAAGCGCCGCAAATCCGCGGGAACCAGTACAAACAGGACCGGCCCGGCACCATATTCGCCAAGGGCGTAGCCCACAGCCGCCGTCCAGCCATGCCCCGTAGACTGGCGTCATGGGATTTCCTGCAGCCGGTTCACCGCTCAAAGCCGTCCTTTGGGACATGGACGGCACCATTGTGGACACCGAGCCATACTGGATTGCCGCGGAACATGCGCTGGTGGAGGCCCACGGCGGAACGTGGAGCCACGACCAGGCAGTGCAGCTGGTTGGCCAGTCGCTGACCTTTTCCGCGGGCCTGCTCCAGGAGGCCGGCGTCGAGCTCGAAATCCGGGAAATCATCGACACCCTTACCGCGCAGGTGGTCAGGAGTGTCCAGCAGCAGGTGCCCTGGCGGCCGGGTGCCCGTGAGCTCCTTGAGGAACTGCACCTGGCCGGCGTCCGCTGCGCCCTGGTCACCATGTCCGAGGGCCCGCTGGCCCGCGAAGTGGTGGCAAGCCTTCCCCGGCCCTACTTCGAGGTGCTGGTCACCGGCGATACCGTGAGCCAGGGCAAGCCGCACCCGGAGGCATACCTGACCGCCGTGGAACTGCTTCAGGAGAACGACCCCCATCTCGGCATCCACCACTGCGTCGCCCTTGAGGACTCCGTGCCGGGCGTGGCCGCGGCCGTAGCCTCCGGCGTCGCCACCGTGGCCGTGCCCCACATTGTGCCGCTGCCGGACGACGGCAGCTTCGCCCTCTGGGACACCCTCGCGGGCCGCAGCCTTGGCGAACTGGAAGCCCTCCTGCTGCAGGCCGACCCAACCGGAGCGGCCGCCGCTTCAGCGGGTGATGCACGTGGCTGATCCGGGCGCCGGCCAAGGCACCAACCCGGTACGCCGCGAAGGGATCCCGCTGGGACGCATCGCCGGCGTCCCTGTCGTCCTTGCGTACTCGTGGTTCGTGATCGCGGCGTTCACCGTGATCGTCTATGGTCCTGTGTTGGCCAGGAACAACCCCATGCTGGGCGTGAGCGCCTACGTCGTGGCCTTCGCGTACGCCGTCCTGCTTCTGATCTCGGTGCTCGTCCACGAACTCGCCCATGCCCTGACGGCGAAGATCTACGGCTGGCCCACGCAAAAGATCGTCCTTAACCTATGGGGCGGCCACACCCAGTTCGAAAGCTTCACATCGTCCCCGGGCCGGTCAGTGCTGGTGGCGCTGGCGGGGCCGGCTGCCAACTTCGTCCTGGCGGGCGGAGCTTGGCTGCTGCTTGGCACGGACAGCCTGGGAAGCGTTGCGGAAATCCTGACGAACATCTTCATGTGGGCGAACTTCCTGATCGGCGTCTTCAACGTCCTGCCGGGCCTGCCACTGGACGGCGGCCGGCTGGTCGAGTCCATCGTCTGGAAGGCAACCGGCAGCCAGGCCAAAGGAACCGTGGCGGCCGGCTGGGGCGGCCGGATCATCGTCCTGGCCATTGCCTACTGGTTCCTCCTTCGTCCGTTCCTCGCCGGAGAGAACCCGGACTTCAGCCTCCTCATGATCACCATCCTGGTGGGCGGGTTCCTCTGGATGGGGGCGTCGGCGTCCATCCAGCAAGGCACGCTGCGCGGCCGGCTCCCGCTGGTCAGTGCCGCGGCGTTGTCGACGCCGGCCGCCGGAATGCCTGCCACCGGCACCGTGCGGGATGCCCTTCGCTTGGGGGCGGCAGGAACAAAGTCCGTAGTGGTCTGTGGACCCGATGGCAGGCCCCAGGGCGTGGTGGACCCGGACGCACTGGCGTCAGTGCCCGCTTCTGCCGCTGACACCACCCCCATCACGGCGGTTTCATTTCCACTGGCTGCCGGCGCCTACGTCCCCGAATGGTCCAAAGGGCAGGAGCTGATCCAGTTCCTTTCACAGGTTGAGGGACGCCACTATGCAGTGGTGGACCACAACGGCACCGTCACCGGGCTGATGACCCAGGAGGCGGTCCTGGCGGCCATCACCGGCAAGCGCCCGCGCAACGATAGGCACCCGCAGGGCCAGAACCGGTAGAGTTACGTGCCGGTCGTGCATTGCCGCCGCTAAGGCCACAACGTCCCGGGGGACTATCCGGCCGCGGCACAACAGGTTTACAGGAGCGAGGAAAAACATGAGCAGCGAAACTGCCGTCAACGACGCCAACGGAGCAGCACAATCCGGTGCTGCCGCCAGCGGCTCGCAGCCGGTGGGAGCTGCCCGTCGCCGCGGACCCTTCCGCGAAGGCGAACGCGTCCAACTCACTGATGAGCGGGGCCGCATGAACACCATCACGCTGGAACGCGGCGGCGCATTCCACACCCACCGCGGGTTCCTGAACCACGACGAAATTATCGGCAAGGTTGACGGCTCCGTAGTGGTGAACAACGTGGGCCAGCAGTACCAGACCCTCCGCCCCCTGCTCTCCGACTTCGTCCTCTCCATGCCGCGCGGCGCCGCCGTCGTCTATCCCAAGGACGCCGGCCAGATCGTCACCATGGCTGACATCTTCCCCGGGGCACGCGTGGTGGAGGCCGGCGTCGGTTCCGGCGCCCTCTCCATCTCCCTGCTCCGCGCCGTGGGCGACAACGGCTACCTGCACTCTTTCGAGCGGCGCCAGGAATTCGCGGACATTGCCCGCGGAAACGTGGAGACCATCTTCGGCGGCCCGCACCCCGCCTGGCAGATCTCACTGGGTGATTTCCAGGAGGAAGTGGTCAAAGCCGAGGAACCCGGTTCCGTGGACCGCGTTGTCCTGGACATGCTCGCTCCCTGGGAATGCCTCGACGCCGTCGCTACCGTCCTTGCCCCCGGCGGCGTGTGGATCAACTACGTTGCCACCGTTACCCAGCTCTCCCGCACCGCGGAAGCCATCCGCGCGGACGGCCGCTTCACCGAACCTGACGCCTGGGAGTCAATGGTCCGCGGCTGGCACCTGGAAGGTCTTGCCGTCCGTCCCGACCACCGCATGGTGGCCCACACCGGGTTCCTGCTGGTTACGCGGCGGCTGGCCGATGGCGTCACCGGCATTTCGGTCAAGCGCCGCCCGTCCAAGACCGAGTTCAACGAAGAGGACGTCAACGCCTGGACCCCGGGTGCCGTGGGGGAGCGGGCCGTATCGGACAAGAAGCTCCGCCGCGCCGCCCGTGACGCCATCGCAGGGACCAATGTCGTCGACACGCCCGAGGTCACGAACTAGTCCACATTTCGGGAGTCTCCATCCCTACCCGCCATCTTGGGACTAATGTCTTAAGAGAAGCGCAGGAAGGGGCTGATACATCATGGAGACACCAAACACGGACTCCGGACGTACACCGGCAGAGCAGTCTGCCGCCAACGACCTCTCGGTTGCTGACCGCCAGGTCAACATACTTCGGGACAAGCTCAGGCATATCGACCGCCAGCTGGCAGCAGCCACGCAGAACAACTCCAAGCTGGTCAGCATGCTTGAGACGGCGAAGGCAGAGATCCTCCGGCTGAAAAACGCCCTGGACCAGGAAGGGCAGCCGCCCTACAGCTTCGGCACCATCCTCCAGATCAACCCAAAGCGGCAACCCGCTCCGGGCAACAGCGGCCAGGCGGCCACTGAAGAATCGGTGGACATCTTCAACGCCGGGCGGAAGATGCGGGTAGGCATCAGCCCGCTGGTGAACATCAACCAGCTTGCAGTTGGGCAGGAAGTGCTCCTGAACGAGGCCCTCCTGATCGTGGCGGGACTGGGCTACGAGCGCGCCGGGGAGCTTGCCACCCTGAAGGAAATGCTGGGACGCGACCGGGCCCTGGTGGTTGGCCGCGCGGATGAAGAACGCGTCGTCCGGCTTTCCGGCGCCCTCCTCTCCGAGAAACTCAGGGTAGGGGACGCCCTCTCCGTTGACTCCCGGACCGGCTACGCCCTGGAAAAGGTGCCGCGCTCCGAGGTGGAGAACCTGGTCCTTGAGGAAGTTCCGGACATCACCTACGAGGACATCGGCGGCCTTGGCCCGCAGATCGAACAGATCCGCGACGCCGTCGAACTGCCGTTCCTGCACCCGGACCTTTACCGGGAACATGGCCTGAAGGCTCCCAAGGGCATCCTCCTGTACGGCCCTCCCGGCTGCGGCAAGACCCTGATCGCCAAGGCCGTGGCCAACTCGCTCGCCGCCCGCGCCGCGGAACGGTCCGGAAATGTTGACTTGAAGAGCTACTTCCTCAACATCAAGGGGCCTGAGCTCCTGGACAAATACGTGGGTGAAACAGAGCGGCACATCCGCCTGATCTTCTCCCGCGCCCGGGAAAAGGCCTCGGACGGCAGCCCGGTCGTGGTGTTCTTCGACGAGATGGACTCACTGTTCCGCACCCGCGGCACCGGCATCTCGTCCGACGTCGAGACCACCATCGTGCCGCAGCTCCTCAGCGAGATTGACGGCGTGGAGCGCCTCGACAACGTCATCGTCATCGGCGCGTCCAACCGCGAAGACATGATCGACCCCGCCATCCTCCGGCCCGGCCGGTTGGACGTCAAGGTCAAGATCCAGCGGCCCGACGCCGAGGCTGCTGCAGACATTTTCAACAAATACATCACCACGGACCTGCCGTTCCACGAGTCCGACCTGGCCGAACACAACGGGGACATCCAGGCCACCGTTGACGCCATGGTCCAGCGCACGGTGGAAGCGATGTACTCCACAGACAAGTCCAACGAGTTCCTGGAGGTCACCTACGCCAACGGTGATACCGAGATGCTGTACTTCAAGGACTTCAACTCCGGGGCAGTGGTGCAGAATGTGGTGGACCGGGCCAAGAAGTACGCCATCAAGGACCTGCTGACCACGCACCAGAAGGGGCTCCGGATCGAGCACCTGCTGCGCGCCGTGGTGGACGAGTTCCGCGAACACGAGGACATGCCCAACACCACCAATCCGGACGACTGGGCACGGATCTCCGGGAAGAAGGGCGAACGGATCACCTACATCCGCACCATCGTCCAAGGCAAGGCCGGCCAGGAGCCGGGTAAGTCCATCGAGACCATGCCGACCACAGGACAGTATCTATGACGGGTGCACAGGGATCTGCCGGCGGGGAGGCCCTCCCCGCCGGCGGGGCCATGCGCGTCATGGGAGCGGAGACCGAATACGGGATCCACGCTCCTTCCGCACCTTCCGCCAACGCCACCATGATGAGCGCCAGGGTGGTGCAGGCCTATGCCCAGGTCACCCGGCAACGCGCTGCGGGCGGAGCCGAAACCCGCTGGGACTACACCGACGAAGAGCCGCTGCATGATGCCCGCGGCTGGACAGTGGACAGGGGGGCCGCACATCCCACCCAGCTGACCGACCAGCCGCCGGTGCTTGACGCCGAAGCGGTGGCCCTGGCGTACGGCCGCGAGGAACTTGAGCTCGACGGCCAGGACGAGTCCGGGACCCTGCTGATGAACATGGTCCTGGGCAACGGGGCCCGGCTGTACGTGGACCACGCACACCCTGAGTACTCAAGCCCCGAAGTCACCAATCCGCGCGACGCCGTGACCTGGGACGCCGCCGGTGACCTGGTGGGCCTTGCCGCCGTCCGCCGGCTGGCCGCGGACCCTGCGCTCCCACCGGTCAACCTGTACAAGAACAACACGGACAACAAGTCCGTATCCTACGGTTCGCACGAGAACTACCTCATGCCAAGGTCGGTGCCATTCGGGGATATCGTGCGGGGGCTGACGCCGTTTTTCGTGAGCCGGCAGGTGGTTTGTGGTGCCGGCCGGCTGGGACTCGGCCAGGACAGCTCCATCCCCGGCTTCCAGATCAGCCAGCGGGCGGACTTCTTCGAAGCTGAAGTGGGCCTCGAAACCACCATCCGCAGGCCCATCATCAACACCAGGGATGAGCCGCACTCCACCGCGGACAAGTACCGGCGCCTGCACGTGATTATCGGGGACGCCAACCTCAGCCAGGTGTCCAACTACCTCAAGTTCGGGACAACGGCGATGGTCCTCAGCCTCATTGAAGCGGGGCTTGCGCCCAAGATCGAGGTCTATGAGCCCGTCGCAGCGCTCAAGACTGTCAGTCATGACACCTCCCTGACCGCGAAGCTGCGCCTACTGGACGGGAGGCGCGTCACGGCCCTGGACCTCCAGTGGATGTACCACGAAGCTGCGGCCAAACTCGCGCAGGACACCGGTGTAGGTGACGCCGTGGACGGTGACGGACATACCCACGAGGTCCTGGAGCGGTGGGCGTCCGTCCTCACCCAGTTGGACAGTGACAGGGCGGCCGCCGCCACCTCTGTGGAATGGCTGGCCAAACTCTCCCTGCTGGATGGCTACCGCCAGCGCGACGGACTGGAGTGGAGCGACGCGCGGCTGGGCCTGGTGGATCTCCAGTGGGCGGACATCAGGCCTGAGAAGGGCCTTTACTACCGCCTGCTGTCCAGGAACAGGATGCAGCGCGTGGTGGATGATGCCGCAATCGCCGCCGCTGTAGCGGAGCCACCGGCAGATACCCGTGCCTTCTTCCGGGGCAAGTGCATCAGCAGCTTTGGCAAGGATGTGGTGGGGGCAAGCTGGGACTCTGTCATCTTTGACGTGCCGGGTTACGGAAGGCTTCAGCGGGTGCCCACCCGGGAGCCCCTGAGGGGAACCAAAGCCCTGACCGGAGCGTTGTTCCAGCGCTATCGGGAAGCGGGACCATTCCTCGGAGAACTGCTGGGACACAACAGCACTCCGCCTGCGGCGTAAACCGCGCCGGAACGTCCGTCCCGTGGCAGGATGGGCATATCGGAGGATCCGCCGGATCTACCGAAGGAAGAAGGAGGGAACCCAATGGCAGGCCAGGAGCAGCAACAGCCGCAGTCACGCGACAGCCAGGTCGACGAAGACATCCCCGAGGCACCCCCGGCACCGCCTGAGGCGCAGGCTTCGGCATCAACCGAAGGCGTGGACGATCTGCTTGACGAAATCGACGGCGTCCTGGAATCCAACGCTGAGGAGTTCGTCCGGGCATTCGTCCAAAAGGGCGGCCAGTAACCCGGACCCGGAAGGTGGCGGAAGCCGCGGAAGGCCGGGATCTGTACCGACGTTGAAGTACCACGTTCAAGGAGTGATGAGTGCAGGAATCAACCGCCAACCAGGTAGCCGCAAACGCCACCTCGTCCTTTACGGAACACCTTCTACGGGACCGGCCCGAGCTATTGCCCTTTAACCGGTCCCTCCAAGGTGGTGCGTCCGCGGCTGCTCCGGTGCAGGTCCCACATGCCACCACCATCGTTGCCATGAGCTACGGCGGCGGTGTCCTGATGGCGGGGGACAGGCGGGCCACCATGGGCAATGTCATCGCCAGCAGGCACATCGAGAAGGTTTTTCCTGCGGACCACTTCTCGGTTCTCGGCATCGCCGGAACGGCGGGCATTGCGATTGACCTGACCCGGCTCTTCCAGGTCGAACTCGAACACTACGAAAAGATCGAAGGCACCCAGCTGAGCCTCGAGGGAAAGGCCAACCGGCTGGGGGCAATGATCAGGGGAAACCTTCCGCTGGCCCTGCAGGGTTTGGCGGTAGTGCCCCTGTTCGCGGGATTCGACACCACTGCCGGTGTTGGCCGCTTGTTTTCCTATGACGTCACCGGCGGCAGGTACGAAGAACACGAACACCACACCGTGGGCTCCGGTTCCGTCTTCGCCCGCGGTGCCCTGAAGAAGCTTTGGCGCCCCAACCTCACCGCAGCGGAGGCACTCTCCGTTGCCGTGGAGTCCCTGTACGACGCCGCGGACGACGATTCGGCCACGGGCGGTCCGGATACGGTCCGCCAACTCTGGCCTGTGGTCTACACGGTGGACAGGACGGGTGCCCGCCGGGTGCCGGAGCCGGAACTTGCCGCTGCCTCCCGCGGCGTGATCGAAGCGCGTACCATCGCCGGACGGGAGGCCTGAGATGACCCAGCAGTTTTATGTCTCGCCCGAACAGCTGATGAAGGACCGCGCGGATTTCGCGCGGAAAGGCATCGCCCGCGGCCGCTCGGTGGTGGTTATCAGCTGCGCGGACGGCATTGCACTCGTCGCCGAGAACCCCTCGCCATCCCTCCACAAGATCGGCGAGATTTATGACAAGATCGCCTTCGCCGCCGTGGGCAAGTACAACGAATTCGAAAGCCTCCGGCAGGCCGGCGTCCGCTACGCCGACGTCCGCGGCTACTCCTATGACCGCGAGGACGTGACCGCCCGCGGCCTGGCAAGCGTCTACGCGCAAAGCCTCGGTGCCGTCTTCACCGCCGAACAAAAGCCTTTCGAGGTGGAACTTGCCGTCGCCGAGGTGGGCAACACGCAGGCCGAAGACCACCTGTACCGGCTGACGTTCGACGGCTCGATCGCCGACGAGCACAGCTTCGTGGTGATGGGTGGCCAGGCTGAGAAGGTGTCATCGGCCATCGACGCCGGTTGGCAGGCCTCACTTGGCTTCGCCGACGCCGTGCGGCTGGCACTCAAGGGTCTTACGCCCGTCCAGGAGGGGGAGCAGTCGGCTGCGCCATTGCCGCCCAGCGCACTCGAAGTAGCCGTACTGGACAGGCTTTCCGAGAGCACCCGCGGCACGCGGCGCGCCTTCCGCAGGCTTAACGACGCGGACATCACAGCACTGCTGGCCTAGGAGGACCACATGGACAAGAGAATCTTCGGCATCGAAACCGAGTTCGGGATCTCTTACTCGAGCCCGGACTCCAGGCCTCTTGCTCCCGAGGAGGTGGCCCGGTACCTGTTCCGCAAGGTGGTCAGCTGGGGCCGTTCGTCCAACGTGTTCCTTACCAACGGTTCGCGGCTGTACCTCGATGTAGGGTCCCACCCGGAATACGCCACGGCAGAATGCGACGATCTTGCCCAGCTGATCGCCCATGACCGTGCGGGTGAGCTGATCCTTGACGACCTGGTGGATGAGGCGCAGGCCAGGCTGGCTGCCGAAGGGTTCAACGGCACCGTGTACCTGTTCAAGAACAACACAGACTCCGCGGGCAATTCCTACGGCAGCCACGAGAACTACCTGATTCCCCGGCGCGGTGAGTTTTCCCGTCTTGCCGAGATCCTGATTCCGTTCCTCGTAACCCGGCAGCTCATCGCCGGGGCCGGCAAGATCCTGAAGACTCCCCATGGGGCGACCTACGCGTTTTCCCAGCGCGCCGACCACATCTGGGAGGGTGTCTCCTCCGCCACCACCCGGTCCCGCCCCATCATCAACACAAGGGACGAGCCGCACGCGGATGCCGAGTTCTACCGGCGGCTGCACGTCATCGTCGGAGATTCCAACATGTCCGAAGCGACGGCCCTGATGAAGATCGGCACCGTGGACCTGGTTCTTCGGATGATCGAAGCGGGCGTGATCATGCGCGACATGCGGATGGAAAACCCCATCCGCAGCATCCGGGAAATCTCCCACGACCTCAGCGGCCGCGCCCTGGTCCGCCTGGCCAACGGCCGCCAACTCACAGCCCTTGAAATCCAGCAGGAATACCTGACCAAGGTCACGGCGTTCGTCAAGGAACACGGCGCCCACAACCAGCACGTTCCCGTGATCCTGGATCTGTGGGAACGCACGCTGCACGCCATCGAATCGGGTGATACCAGGGGCATCGACACGGAAATCGACTGGGCCATCAAGAAGAAGCTGATGGACAACTACCGCGATCGGCACGGTCTGGGCCTGGAGGCCCCCCGGATCGCCCAGCTCGACCTTACCTACCATGACATTTCCCGCAGCCGGGGACTCTTCTACCTGCTGCAGTCCCGGGGCGCGGTACGCCGGATCGTCGACGACACGGTCATCAAGAGTGCCGTGGACGCGCCACCGCAGACCACCCGCGCAAAGCTCCGCGGGGACTTTGTCCGCCGGGCACAGGAACTGGGGCGCGACTACACGGTCGATTGGGTGCACCTGAAGTTGAACGACCGTGCGCACCAGACAATCCTCTGCAAGGACCCCTTCCGAAGCGTCGATGAGCGGGTGGATGCGCTGCTGGACTCCATGGGTTGATCGGCTCCGGGCTGACGTCCAGCTTCAGGGTCTATTCTGGATAAGGTCCTTTTTAACGGGACCTCTCCACGGCACTGTCCGCCGCCACGCGGAATGTCGTATCCACCCTGCCCCGACGAAAGTTTTCCTACGTGCGCCGACTACTAGCAATCCTCCTCCCCGGCCTGCTGCTCCTGACCGCCTGCGGAGGTACAGCCTCCCAGCCCGAACCCAGCAGCCAGTCCGCCGGGGAGACTGCAAAGTTCGACTCCCTCAAGCTGACCGACAACGGCGACAAGAAGGCCCCGGGTGTGGACTTCGACAAGCCGCTGACCGTCACCCAGCCCACCATCAAAGTGGTCTCCGAAGGCAGCGGCGACACCGTGAAGGCCAACCAGGTCGCCAAGATCTCCATCCTGGCCCTGAACGGCACGGACGGATCCCAGCTGGAGGATACGTTCCCCAACGAACCTCAAAGCTTTGAGCTCAACGATGAGCTCAAGACCAGCAACGCCGTCATCTACAACGCTTTCGTGGGCGCAAAGGTGGGCTCCAGCCTTGCCCTCGCCGTCCCCGGCCAGCAGAGTGCGCCGTCGGCAAGCCCCAGCCCGTCCGACAGCGCAAGCCCCAGCGCCAGCCCCACTGCCGCTGCCGATCCCACCCAGTTGCTGATCATCAAGGTTCTTTCCGCCTCAGACCCCACTCCCGTTCTGGACAAGCCCCAGGGTGAAACCGTGTCGCCGCAGGCGGGGCTGCCCACGGTGACTGAGAAGGACGGCGTACCGGAAATCAACGTGGCCGGTGCAGCCGCGCCCACGTCCCTCGTATCGCAGGACCTGATCAAGGGCAGCGGTGCCACCGTGAAGGAATCCGACACGCTCACCGTGAACTACGTCGGCGTCAACCTCAGCGACGGCACCAAGTTCGATTCCAGCTTCGACCGTGGCCAGCCGGCCACCTTCCCGCTCTCCGGCGTCATCAAGGGCTGGACCCAGGGCCTCACCGGTAAAACCGTAGGCTCCCGCGTCCTGTTGGTCATCCCCAAGGACCTGGCCTACGGCGACGCCGGCCAGGGCCAGGCGAAGGGCGACCTGGTGTTCGTAGTGGACATCCTCGGGGTCAAGTAGCAAGACTTACAGGGACGCCGCGTCCTCCGCGGCAACCATAAGCACCGACACTTAGGAGCAAGCATGTCGTTTGGACAGCGGGAATTCGACCGCCAGAAGCCCGAGATCGATTTCCCGGAAGGCGACGTCCCCACGGAACTCGTCATCACCGACCTCATCGAAGGTGACGGCCGCGAAGCCAAGGCAGGGGACACCGTCTCCACCCACTACGTCGGCGTTGCCTGGTCCACTGGCGAGGAATTCGACGCCTCGTGGGGGCGCGGCGCACCGCTGGACTTCTGCGTCGGCGTCGGCCAGGTCATCCAGGGCTGGGACCAGGGCCTGCTGGGCATGAAGGTGGGCGGCCGCCGCCGCCTGGAGATCCCGTCGGAGCTGGCTTACGGCTCCCGTGGCGCCGGCGGCGCCATCGCCCCCAACGAAGCCCTGATCTTCGTCGTGGACCTCGTTGGGGTCCGCTGACCGCATTTAGGGACGCGGCCATGAGCGCGGCTGGATGGAGGAAGACCCTCCGTCCAGCCGCGCTTTCTGCTTTCCCCCGGGGAGTTTAGTAACGTAACCAACGTGTCCGTAACCCGCACTGAACGCCTCCTCAACCTGTTGATCGCGCTGCTCAACACCCGCTACGGGCTCCGCCGCAGCGAGCTGCGCGACAAGGTCTACCACGACACGTCCGGCAACGACGTCGCATTCGGTCGGATGTTCGAGCGGGACAAGAATGACCTCCGGGCGATGGGCTTTGACGTCGAGACATTGACGGAGCTGGGCTGGAGCGAAGACGATCCCGCCACAACGCGGTACCGGATCGGCAAAGAATCCAACCGGCTCCCTGATGTCGAGCTCGGGCCCGAGGAGTGGACCGTCCTCCTGCTGGCTTCCCAGCTCTGGGAGCGTGCTGCGCTGGGCACGGCAGCCCAAAGTGCGCTGCGGAAGCTGCAGGCATCCGGGCAGATGGCAGAGGTGGAACTGCCGGCCGGAGTCCAGCCCCGGATCAAACCGGCAGGGCAGGCCTTCGACGACATCGTGGCAGCCATGCACGGCCGGCATCCCGTGACCTTCACCTACCTGGCAGGCAGCACGGGCAAGGAAGAAGAACGGACTGTTGAGCCTTGGGGCCTGGGCAGCCGCTTCGGCCAGTGGTACTTGATGGGCTACGACCGGACCCGGAAGGCCGCCCGGCAGTTCCGGCTTTCCCGCATCACCAGTGCCGTAAGCACGCTCCCAAGAGAGCAGTACGAGCCGCCGGCCGACTTCAACATCCGGGCGGAGCTGGACCGGCTGCCTGAACTCCCGCTGCGCACCGCCGTCGTGGATGTCCGGAAAGGGCACCTCCTGGCCCTTCGCCGCCGGGCGGTCCAGGATGCCGGCGCGCAGGCCTCCGGCCGGCCCCGCGACGGCTACGAACGGCTCGTCCTGGAGTACCGCGACCCGGAAGTCCTGGCCGAAGAACTGGCATCCTACGGGCCGGACGCCCTGGCAGTGGAACCAGCCGGACTTGCCGGGGCCGTACGGCGGCGGCTGCAGGGCGCGGCAGACTTCAGCGCCGCACCTGTCCCCGCATACTCCTTCACCGACAGCCGTGCGCGCACCGGCAGGAAAGGGACCTCCGAGGACCAGCTCAAGCGAATGCTGCAGCTGGTGCCCTTCCTGGTCCACAACCAGGGCCTCCACATTCAGGATGTCGCCCGCCACTTCGGCGTCACCCGCGAAGAACTCGAGGCGGACCTCCGGATTCTCATTTGCTCCGGATTGCCCGGGGGCTATCCGGATGACCTGCTCGACATCCAGTGGGAGGACGACCACGTCTTCATCACCCAGGACCTCGACCTGAAAAAGCCGGTCCGGTTCACCGTCGAGGAGGCGTGCGCGCTGCTGACCGGGCTTGAGACACTCAATGGGCTGCCTGACCTGCCGGGCGGGGGCGCCCTGGAATCGGTCACCCTGAAGCTCCTGGCCGCCGCGGGGGAGGAAGGCCTGCGCGCTGCTTCCATCGCCGGCCCGCAGGTGGCTCCCGCGGACGCGGAAACGCACGCCACTGTCCGCCAGGCCATCGAGTCCCGTTCGCAGCTCCATCTCACGTACTTGTCACCGCAGCGGGATGCGGTCACGGAACGCGACGTTGACCCACTGCGGCTTTATTCCCTGGACAACACGTGGTACTTCGAAGCCTGGTGCCACCGGGTGGACGGCCTAAGAAACTTCCGCCTGGACCGGGTGCAGGACGTGCACCCCAACGGGGCGCCCGCCGGCAAGGCGGGGGAACGGGACAGGGGCGTCCCGGCCAAGCTGTTCACCCCGAACGACGACGACACAACCGTCACGGTCCAGCTCACCCGGCAGGGGAGGAGGCTGGCGGAGGATTATTACGCGGAGCGGACAGCCGAACTTCCGGACGGCGGCCTGGTGGCAGAGATCCGGTTTGGCAGTACGGGGTGGCTGCCGATGTTCGTGGCCCAGCACGGTGGCGCGGCCCGCATCCTGGCACCCGCCGATGTAGCCGCCGCCGCGCGGGACTGGCTGGCGGCCGCCCTGGACAGTTACGCCGGATAGACTTTTCATCATGCCTTGGTGGTCCTGGATTCTCATATGGGTGGCGCTCGTCGCCGTAGCCCTTCTTTTCTATGTCCTGCTGGGCATCCGTCTTTTCCAGCAGTTCATGGCGACCATGAAGGACCTCAGCGCCGCAGGCGCGAAACTGGGGCACCTGGGCTCCATTGAGGTCCCGGACGAAACCGGTGATTTGTCACGTACCGTGCCGGGCTCTGCCGTTTTTGCCTCACCCGCTGTCATGCGACATGATTACGAGGCATCCAAACTGGCCCGGCGCGAAGAACGCCGGCGCAGGCGAGTGCAGCGCAAAAAGGACCGGGGCCAGCCGCAGGCGCTCGGAGATCTCGACTTCACATAGAAGTAGGATGTAGTTAGAGGAAAGGATTTCCCGTGGGAAGACTCTTTGATGGCCCCTGGCCAATCGTAATCATCATCATCGTTGCTTTGCTTCTCTTCGCCGCCCCCAAGCTTCCGGCCATGGCCCGCAGCCTGGGCCAGTCCATGCGGATCATCAAGTCCGAGGTCAAGGAAATGAAGAACGACGGCAAAGCCGACTCCACCACCGACGCCTCCGGGCCGGTGGAAGGCACCATCGTGAACCACCCCAAGGCGAAGCCCGGTGAGCCGACAGACGGCACTGACGTTCCGCCGTCGACCCGCGCCTGACCTCCCGTGGCACTGTCGCGGGCCCGTAAAGCCAATCCCGAGGGGCGGATGTCGCTTTGGGAGCACCTCAAGGAGCTGAAGAACCGGCTGATTAAGTCGGCAATCGGCGTCGTCATCGGCGGCATTGGGGGCTGGATACTTTACGATCCGCTGCTGAAGGCACTGGCGGAGCCGGTAAACCGGATTTCGAATGAGACCGGCGGCCTCGCAGCCATCAACTTCGGGACCATCGCGTCGCCCTTCGACTTCAAGCTGCAGATGTCGCTCCTGATCGGGGCTGTCATCTCCAGCCCCATCTGGATCTACCAGCTCTGGGCGTTCATTACGCCCGGTTTGACCTCAAAGGAGCGGCGCTACACCCTGGGCTACATGGCCGCCGCCATCCCGTTGTTCCTGGCCGGAATCTGGGTGGGCTGGCTGGTGGTTCCCCAAGTGGTCCACGCGCTGACCCAGTTCACCCCCGCCGGTTCTTCCAGCGTCATTGACGCCAGGACCTACATCGAATTCGTCACCCGCATGGTGCTGATGCTCGGCCTGGCCTTCCTGGTGCCCGTGGTGCTGGTGGGCGTCAACATGGCGGGCATCGTGTCCGGCCGCACCATCCTCAAGGCCTGGCGCATCACGGTTTTCCTGGTCTTTGTCCTGGCTGCGATCGCCGCACCGGGTGCTGACGCCATATCGATGTTCATGCTCGCGGGACCGCTGCTGGCACTGTTCTTCGCAGCAATCGGCATCTGCATCATGAACGACAAGCGCCGCGACCGCCGCCAGGCCCGGCAAGTGGAGGAGACCGAGGCCACCGCCGACATCGCCACCCCAAGCAGCGAGCTCAAGAAGCTCTAGGCTGCCGTTAGGCTTGGGGTATGTCCTCCACCACCGGACCCTTCTCCACCGGCCCCATCGAACCTGAAGAGCTGTCTCCCGCTGAGCGTTACCGTGCCAGCGCCGAACGCAGGGCCGAGTCCGCCACCCCCCTCGGAGCGTTCAGCAGGACCCTGGACTTTGAGCTGGATGACTTCCAAAAGCAGGCATGCCGTTCCCTCCAGGAGGGCAGGGGAGTACTGGTGGCGGCCCCGACCGGTGCCGGCAAGACCATCGTGGGGGAATTTGCCATCTACCTCGCCCTGCAGCGTGGCCTGAAGGCCTTCTACACCACGCCCATCAAGGCACTCAGCAACCAGAAGTTCAGCGAACTCACCGAAAAGTATGGTGCGGACAACGTCGGCCTCCTCACCGGGGACACCAGCATCAACGGTGATGCCCAGGTGGTGGTCATGACCACCGAAGTCCTGCGGAACATGCTGTACGCGGAGTCGGCCACCCTGGACGACCTCGGCTACGTGGTGATGGATGAAGTCCACTACCTTGCCGACCGGTTCCGGGGTGCAGTGTGGGAGGAAGTCATCATCCACCTGCCAACCGAAGTACAGGTCGCCTCGCTCAGCGCCACCGTCTCCAACGCGGAGGAATTCGGCGCCTGGCTGGACACCGTCCGCGGAGACACTGACATCATCGTTTCCGAACACCGGCCGGTGCCGCTGTGGCAGCACGTCATGGTGGGCCGGCAAATCATGGACCTGTTCGCCGGGGAGACCACCTTTGACGAGATCGCCCCGCCCGTTGAGGATGAGGACCGGCAACCGGTCAAGCCCGGCAAATCTGCGGACAACGCCAAGGGGCGCGGCTTCGACGTCAACCCGGACCTGCTCACGGTGGCGCAGAGCGAAACCCAGCAGAGTTTCCGCAGCCGTCCAGGCCCCGGAGGCCGCGGCCAACGCGGCAGGCGCGGAAACGACCGCCTGGGGCGGGGCGGAGAGCCCAGGGGCGTCCGGCCGGCCAGCCGCCCCCAGGTCATCGCGAGCCTGGACCGGATGGACCTCCTCCCCGCCATCACCTTCATCTTTTCCCGCGCCGGCTGCGAAGCAGCGGTGGCCCAGTGTGTTGGTTCCGGCCTGTGGCTCACCACGGAAAGGGAGCAGCGGATCATCGCCCAGCGCGTCGATGAAGCCGGGCAGGACATCCCGCCGGACGACCTCGACGTCCTGGGCTTCTGGACCTGGCGGGATGGCCTGGTCCGCGGTTTTGCCGCCCACCACGCGGGGATGCTGCCCACCTTCAAGGAGGTAGTGGAGAAGCTCTTCGCCGACGGACTGGTGAAGGCTGTCTTCGCCACGGAAACCCTTGCCTTGGGCGTCAACATGCCCGCGCGTTCCGTGGTGCTGGAAAAGCTGGACAAGTTCAACGGCGAAGCCCACGTGGACATCACGGCGGGCGAATACACCCAGCTGACGGGCCGGGCGGGCCGCCGCGGGATCGACATCGAGGGCCACGCGGTGGTGCTGTGGCAGCCCGGAACTGACCCGACGGCGGTGGCAGGCCTGGCATCCCGGCGCACCTACCCGCTCAACTCGAGCTTCCGGCCCACCTACAACATGAGCATCAACCTCCTGGCGCAGTTTGGCCGGTCCCGGGCCCGCGAAATCCTGGAATCCTCCTTTGCCCAGTTCCAGGCCGACCGCTCGGTGGTGGGGCTGGCCCGGCAGGTACGCAGCCGCGAGGAATCGCTGGCAGGCTACGCCAAGTCCATGACCTGCCACCTGGGTGACTTCACCGAGTATGCCCGGCTGCGGAGGGAACTCTCCGATGCCGAGAGTGCCACATCCCGGACCAAGTCACGGGTCCAGAAATCGCTCAGTGGGGACTCCCTTGCCCGTCTCCTGCCGGGGGACGTGGTGAACGTTCCCGGCGGACGTGCCCCGGGACCCGCCGTCGTCCTCAGCTCCGACCACGGCAGCCGCGAACCCCGGCCTGCCGTGCTCACGCTGGACAACCAGTTGCGCCGCATTGGTACGGATGACCTGGAAGGTCCCATCGCGCCGGTGACCCGGATCCGCATCCCGAAGTCCTTCAATGCCAAAGTGCCCAAGTCACGGCGCGATCTTGCGTCCTCCGTCCGGAACGCGCTGCGTGAGAACCGGCCGCCCGCTCCCGGGCAGAACCGCAACCACGATTTCGGCCGTGGCGCCGCCTTCCCCAACCAGGAGAAGCGCATTGCCGCCCTGCGCCGGGCCCTGAAGGCGCATCCCTGCCATGGATGCAGCGAACGGGAAGACCACGCGCGGTGGTCGGAGCGCTGGTGGAAGCTGCGGCGCGAAACGGACGGGCTGGTCCGCCAAATCCAGGGCCGGACCAACACCATCGCCAAAACCTTCGACCGGGTCTGCGATGTCCTGTCCGCCTACGGATATTTGGAGGACACCGGGGACGGCGGGCTCAAAATCAGCCCGGATGGCCAACGCCTGCGCCGGATCTACGGCGAGAAGGACCTGCTGATCTCGCAGTCCCTGCGCCTGGGCGCCTTCGATGACCTGGACGCCGCCGAAGTGGCCGCCCTGGCCAGCGTGCTGGTATTCCAGGCCAAACGCGAAGACCGGGGACTGCGGCCGCGCATGCCCAGCGTCTCCCTGGAAACTTCGGTGGACATCGTGGTGAGGGAGTGGTCCGCGCTTGAGGACGTGGAAGAGGAAAACAAGCTTCCGTTGACCGGCGAGCCTGAACTTGGCCTGGTCTGGCCTCTCTACAAGTGGGCCCGCGGCCGCCACCTGCAGGATGTCCTCAGCGGCACCGACCTTGCGGCCGGCGACTTTGTCCGCTGGGTCAAACAGGTGGTGGACCTCCTGGACCAGCTGGCAAAGATCCCCGGCCTTGATCCGCGGCTGGCACGGCTTTGCGCCGAAGCCATCAACCTCATCCGCCGCGGCGTCGTGGCCTACTCGTCCGTCCTCTAATCCCGTATTTAACACCGCCGGCCGCCGCCGGCATGCCCAAACCCCAGGAGTCACTCCCACCATGCCCAGCCCTGAAGCCACGTCCCGTCCCGCCCCGGTGTTGTACCGGAATGGGTCCGTCTACACCGCGGCAGACCCCTTCGCCACGGCCATGCTGGTGGACGGCGACACCGTTGCCTGGGTCGGGTCGGAGCAGGCGGCATCGTCCATTGCGGACAGCTCCATGGAGGTCATCGACCTCCATGGCGCCCTGGTGGCCCCTGGGTTCGTCGATTCGCACGTGCACCTGACCGAAACCGGGATCGCCCTGGAGTCACTGCAGCTGGGGGCCGTGACCTCCGCCCGCGCCCTGCTGGACGCGGTTGCCGGGGCCGGTGGTAACGGGCCGGTGCTTGGCCACGGGTGGGACGAGACCACCTGGGCGGACTCCACCCTGCCCAGCGCCGAGGAACTGGAGCGGGCAGCGGGCGGCCGTCCGGTGTACCTATCGCGGGTGGACGTGCACTCGGCGCTGGTCTCGCCGGCGCTGGCACAGTCCGCGGACCTGCGCGGCAAGGACGGGTACGACGGCGGCGCCCGGGTAACGCGGGCGGCCCACGAAGCAGCCCGGCTGGCAACGCGCCGGTTGCCGCAGGAAGCACTGAAGCGGCACCAGGAGCGTGCCTTGGCGGAGGCAGCGGCCAACGGTTACGTTGCCGTAGCAGAGATGGGGGCGCCGCATATCGGCGGCGCCGAGGATCTCAAGCTTGCTGCCGCCTGGAACGGTGTGGACGGAGGGGCGCAGTTTCCCGAGGTGCTGCCGTACTGGGGTGAGCTGGTTTCGTCCGAGGAGCAGGCCCGCGTCCTCGTTGGGCAGTTCGAAGGAGGCATCCGCGGCCTTGCCGGTGACCTCAACATTGACGGTTCGCTGGGTTCCCGCACCGCCGCGCTGCGATCCGGCTACAGCGATTCAGCCCAGGAGCGCGGCGCGCTGTACCTCAGCGTGGACCAGGCAGCAGCCCACCTTGCCGCATGTTCCCTCGCCGGGATCCAGGGCGGGTTCCACGTAATTGGCGACGCCGGGCTTGACGCCGCGCTGGAAGCCCTGGACCTGGCGGCCAAGGAAGTGGGGGAGCAGCGGGTGCGTGCCGCCGCCCATCGCTTTGAACATGTAGAAATGGCTGATGCGGCTGCTGTGGCCAGGCTGGCCCACTACTCCGTGACGGTCAGCGTCCAGCCGGCCTTCGATGCAGCCTGGGGCGGGCCGGGTGGACTTTACGAGCAGAGGGTGGGGGAGCGCAGCCGGGCCATGAATCCGTTCGCCGCCTTCTACTCGGCAGGAGTTCCTGTGTGCTTCGGCAGCGACAGTCCCGTCACCCCCCTCCGTCCGTGGGCCAGCGTGCGCGCCTGCGTGGAACATCACAACGCTGCAGAACGAATCTCCGCACGGGCGGCGTTCCTGGGCCACACCCGCGCCGGCTGGAGGGCCGCCCGTCACGCGAACCCTATGGCCGGGCAGCTTGTTCCCGGGGCGCCAGCCAGTTTCGCCGTCTGGGAGGTGGAAGAACTGATGGTCCAGGTGGCCGATGGACGGGTCCAGTCCTGGAGCACCGATCCGCGGGCCAGGACCCCCCTGCTGCCGGCCCTGGACACCGGCTCGGACCCGGTATGCCTTCAGACCGTCAAAAACGGCACCGAACTGTTCGCCAGCCCGGCACTGCGTTCCTGACCCGGGAACCGTCCGCCCTATAATGGGGAGTTGCGCCCGGCGCCGGCAAGCCCGGCACCCGGTGCACCGACCACTTCCACCAGGAAAGGCCCTTTGTGCGCGTCCTTACGATCATTCCCACCTACAACGAACTGGAATCACTGCCCAAGACGCTCCAGCGCCTTCGGAAGGCCGTTCCGGCGTCGGACGTGCTGGTGGTTGATGACAACAGCCCTGACGGCACCGGGCAACTTGCCGACGGCGTCGCCGCCGAGGATTCCCAGGTCCATGTCCTGCACCGCAAGGGCAAGGAAGGCCTGGGCGCAGCCTACATTGCCGGCTTCAAGTGGGGCCTGGAGGCCGGCTACGACGTCCTGGTCGAAATGGACGCAGACGGTTCGCATCAGCCCGAACAGCTTCCCCAACTGCTCGAAGCGGTGGACCAGGGCGCAGACCTGGCCATGGGCTCGCGCTGGGTTCCCGGCGGCAGCGTAGTCAACTGGCCCCTGTACCGCCAGGCAATCTCCCGGGTGGGCAGCACCTACGCCCGGCTGATGCTGGGCCTGCCCATCAAGGACGTGACCGGCGGCTTCCGCGCGTTCCGCAGGACCACCCTCGAGAAGCTCAACCTGGACCAGGTGGACTCGGTGGGCTACGGCTTCCAGGTTGACCTGGCCTGGCGTGTTGCCAAGCTGGGCCTGCGCATTGAGGAACGGCCCATCACTTTCGTTGAGCGTGAGCTGGGGGCGTCGAAGATGAGCGGCAACATCGTCGTCGAAGCCATGATCAACGTCACCAAGTGGGGTCTGGCCGCCCGGTGGAACACCCTGGCCGGCAAGCTGAAGAACAAGCAGGCTTGATTTTCCGTTAGACGCGAACCCGCAGGGGACGGAATGCTGAAAAGGGGGTGGCCCCGCACCAAAGTGCGGGGCCACCCCTTTTTTTTGCGGCTGGCCCTAGGCCGAGCGGCGCTCCCCGCGGCGTTCGCGGAGGATGGTCAGGCGGTCCTCGAGGATCTGTTCAAGTTCAGGCAGGGAACGGCGTTCCAGCAGCATGTCCCAGTGGGTGCGCACTGCCTTGTCGTTGCTGGTGTCCGGCTTCTCGCCGTCGACCAGGAGCGCTTCCTTGCCGGTCTTGGAGACCCACACCGGAGGAATTTCCGCCTCGGAGGAGAACGTGACGAAGACCTGCTCGCCATCCGCGCAACGGTATTCAACCCGCTGGCGCGGAGCCGGCTCAACTCCGGACTCGGTCTCCATGCTCTGCGCACCAAGGCGCATGCCCCGCAGGCTGCGATCGCTCATGTTTTCTCCCTCTGGTCGGTTCGCGGATCAGGTCTCCGCGCTAGCCGGTGGCGCCGTGGCACCGCCGGACTACTGTGTGCACTGTGCTGCATCATTGGATTCAACGCATTGCGAAGCTTGGTTGTTCCAGCCGGTATACTCCTGCCGGACAAATACCCAATTGTACGGGTGATATTCCGTCAAAGCCAAAACAGGGAGGGTTCCGTGGTGTTCCGCGGAACCCTCCCTGTTTCCTGCGCTGCTAAGGCTGGCTGCGCTCGGTTGGCGTTTGCTCGAAGAGCCCGGACACGGCGGCTTCGGCATTGGTGCCACCGATGGCGCTGCCGATGCCCTTCAGGGCTTCCCCAACCTCGCTCGGGATGATCCAGAGTTTGTTGGCCGACCCCTCAGCAAGCTTGGGCAGCGTCTGGAGGTACTGGTAGGCCAGCAGTTTCTGGTCCGGATTTCCTTTATGGATAGCGTCGAAGACCTTCTGGATTGCCTGCGATTCGCCGTCTGCGCGAAGGATTGCGGCCTTGGCCTCGCCTTCGGCCTTGAGGATCGCTGCCTGGCGCTGGCCTTCTGCCGTCAGGATGGCGGACTGCTTGGTTCCCTCTGCGGTGAGGATGGCGGCGCGGCGGTCACGCTCCGCGCGCATCTGCTTCTCCATGGAATCCTGGATGGAGTGCGGCGGGTCGATGGCCTTCAGTTCCACCCGCGAGACGCGGATGCCCCAACGGCCGGTTGCCTCGTCCAGGACGCCGCGCAGCTGCCCGTTGATCTGGTCACGGGATGTAAGGGCTTCCTCCAGGTTGAGTCCGCCCACCACGTTGCGCAGCGTGGTGGTGGTGAGCTGCTCCACGGCCTGGATGTAGTTGGCGATCTCATACGTGGCTGCACGGGGGTCAGTCACCTGGAAATACACCACCGTATCGATGGAAACCACCAGGTTGTCTTCGGTAATGACCGGCTGCGGCGGGAAGGACACCACCTGTTCGCGCAGGTCCAGGAGCGGCAGGAGCCGGTCCACGAACGGAATCAGGATCGTCAGGCCCGGGTTGAGCGTCCGCTGGTACTTGCCGAGCCGTTCAACGACGCCGGCGCGTGCCTGCGGAATGATCCGGACGGCCCGGACCAAAACTATGATGACAAAGACGATCAGGACCACCAGCACGATGGCCAGCGCGGTTCCGCCTGCGTTATTCATACAACTCCTTGTTCCCCAATTGTCAGGTTGTATCTGGTCCGGTAGCCGCCGTCGGCGGTGCCGAAACCACTGCTGTTGCGCCGTCGATGGCCGCTACGACCACCTTCTGGCCCGCGGGAAGTACTCCCGCGGCGGAGCGGGCGCTCCAAATATCGCCACCGATTTTCACCAGGCCGCCGTCGGAGGTGACGGCTTCCATGACCACGGCCGGTTCGCCAATGAGCCGGTCCACGTTGGTCCGCTGTTCGGACGGGCCCTTTTTCAGGTGCGAGAGCGCCACCGGGCGGACAAAGGCAACCATGAGCAGGGACACGATGCAGAAGATGACCACCTGCAGCCAGGGATCGGCGCCGGCGAAGTCGGCGACCAGTGCAGCGAGTGACCCGCCGCCGAGCATAATGAAAAACAGGTCAAGCGTGATCATTTCGATCACGGCAAATGCCAGGAAGGCCGTGAGCCACACGGCCCACCAGTTTTCCCCAAGCCATTCGAACATCCCTGTTTCCCCCTTCGTCACAGGGGGCCGCATGCGCGGACCCGCCAGTAACTGTCTTTTCATCCTAGTCCGCGGTCCTGTGGTGTGGGCGGGATCATGGAAGCTGCCGGGGGATAGTGGCCAAGTCGTTACGGGGCGCCCTCGGTGGTGGGCCGGAAGACAAAGAGCCTGAACTTCGCCTGCGCTGCCACCGGCTCAGGAGTGTCTTCGAGCCGGGCGGCGATCCGCTCGCGGTCCAGGTGGTGGCCCGCAGGTCCCATGAACGCCAGGTCTGTGGCGGCGGCCCGGCTGAGCTCCAGCGCGACGTCGACGTCGAGGGTGCTTTCCGCCTCGAAGTGGCCGGCCATCGCCACGGCCAGGCGTTCGTCCTTGCCTTCTTCGATCCCCAGCATTCCGGTCACAGCGGCGAGCTCCGCGAGGTGTCCGCTGCGCGGCGTCACCACCACCAACGCGCCCGTGGGGCGCAGGACGCGGGCGAATTCGGCGGGGTTCCGCGGGGCAAAGACCACGGTGACCGCGTCCACCGAATTGCTTTCCACCGGAAAGGGCTGCCAGATGTCCCACACCAGGTTGACCGCTTCGGGATTGAGCCGCGCGGCGCGCCGGAGGGCGAATTTGGAGATGTCCAGGCCGATGGCGGACGCGTGGCGCCCGGTGGCAGCGGCGGCGTCGAGGATTTCACGCAGATAATGTCCGGTTCCCGTTCCGGAGTCCAGCACCACCGCATCTTCTGCCGGCAGGTGGGTTACGACGGCGGCAGCCAGCGCCTGCGCCATCGGTCGGTAGTGGCCGTCCCCCAGGAAGTTGAAACGGGACGCCACCATGGCCGCACTGTCCGGCTCGAAGGGTGAGCCCTTGCCCACCAGAAGGTTGAAGTAGCCCTGGCGGGCGGCGTCGAAGCTGTGGCCGTTGGGACAAACCAGGCGCGGTTGGCGTTCCCCTTCCGCTTCCAGATGCTCCAGCGGATCTGAGCAGACGGGACAGAGGAGGGGGACATCCGCGGAAGGCATGGGAACAATCTTAGGGCTGCCGGGACCGCAATTTGTCCCTGCAGCCCTGCCCTCGTGGCAGCTGGGTCAGTCGACGGAAATGCCGGCCGGACCGGCGTCGAACCCCAGGCCTTGCCGTGCCTTGCCGATGCCGGCCTCCGCCCAGTGCGCCGCATACTCCGCGTTGCTGCTCAGGGACCGGAGCTGGGCGCGGTCTATGTACAGGATGCCGTTAAGGTGGTCCGTCTCATGTTGCACGATGCGCGCCTGCCACCCGGCAAACTCCCGCCGCTGTGCCGCGCCGTCGGGCGTCAGATACTCCAGGAGCACCGACTCCGGACGGGCCACCACGGCCTGGAGCCCGTTCAAGGAAAGGCACCCCTCATAAAAGGACGCAAGTCCTGGCCCCAGGGGCGTGTATCGCGGATTCAGGATGGCAAGGAACTCCAGCGGGCTGCGGTTCCTTAGGGCTGCAGCTTCCGGGTCAACGTTGAACTGGTCCTCCAGGACAGCAAGTTGAAGGGGAATGCCCAGCTGCGGGGCGGCCAGGCCCACGCCGGGTGCCTCATGCATGACCTGGCGCATGGTCCCGATCAGGCGGTCCAGCTGGTCCGCACTCAACTGGCCGTCGAATTCCGCGGCGCGCTGCCGCAATGCCGGGTGGCCGGCCTGGACGATGGGTGGAAGGGACCCGGCGGATAGGATCCGCTCCACGGTCTCACGGATCTCGTCGGCACCGGCAGTTGTTCGGGGAACGGTCTGGGTCATGGGGACAGCCTACTGGCCAGCCCACGGGGAAACCTTCGGCTAGGGTCTACTGCATGGCTGACGCTTCCCGCCCTCCCGCATCCCCACTGGAACACGTCCTGGAATTTATCCGGGTCCTCGAGGCGGGTGGTGGGTCGGCGGAAATCCAGCCGTTCCTGTCGGAATCGTTCGTGCTGACCGAGGCACCGCATCTGCTGGCTCCGGAAGGATCCACCCGGACGCTGGCGGGGGTCCTTGCCGGTGCCGACCAAAGCCGCGAGGTAGTGAAGGACCAGCAGTTCATTGTGCGGCGCACCACCTGCGAAGGCGGGCGGGTGGTGGTGGAGGCCGACTGGTCCGCCACGGTGCTCATGGACCTGCGGTACTGGGACCTCGGCGAGACCATCCGCGCCAGGACGGCCTCGGTCTTTGAAGTGAGCCGCGGCGTGATCGTGAGCCAGGACAGCTACGACTGCTATTTCCGCTAACCCCTGCCTGCCTTATTCCACCGGGAGCCTAGTGCATGGTGAAGCGCCTGGCGACCCACCGGTTCACTGCCGGTATTCCAGCTGCCGCGCCTATGGCGGCGGTGCGAATTCCCAGGAGTTGTGACGGCAGCGGCCTGCCCAGCATCATGTTTACTTCCGCCTGCCGGCGGGCGAGGACTGCTGCCTTCCGGCGGCGCTTCTCGAAGTCCCTGAGCTGCCTGCCGGTTGGCTCGCCTGCCAGGGCCGCGCAAACCACCGGCAGCAACTCCCTGGCGTCCAGCCAGCCCAGGTTCATGCCCTGGCCTCCAATTGGGCTGATCTCGTGCGCTGCATCTCCCACCAGCACGGACCGTCCCGCAACGGTGCGGCGGGCAATGGTGGACCGCACGCTGAAGGCGCTCAGCATGGAATTCGAGGCCGCATCAGGAAGGAACCCGGTCCGGCGGCGCACCAGTTCCACCAGCTCCTGTGGGCCTGCCGCCGGTCCGGCGGGTTGTCCCAGCCGGACCACCCAGCGGCGCACGCCGCCGGGCAACGGGAAGGATTCCACGATTCCCTCCGGTTCCAGGAACAGGACGGCTTTGTGCCCGTAGTGCGTGCCGTCGTCGAAATCCCCCATGAGGTAATGGTCAGGATAGGTTGTGCTGGCCACCGGCACCTGCAAGGCGCCACGGAGCCGGGACCTGGCACCGTCAGCCACCACGAGCAAAGCTGCTGTGGCGCTGCGGTGTGTGGCACCGGAGCCGGACTCGACCTCCACGGAGACTGTGCCGCCGTCGTCCCTCACCGTGGTGACGTTAGCACCCCTGATGACCGCTCCGGGATCCAGCGCAGTCACGCGCTCTTCGAGAAGCTGCTCCGTGCGGAACTGCGGCAGCGCCAGCACAAAGGGAAAGTCCCTTGATACGGCGCCGAACTCCATGGTCCCCACGGTCCTACCGCCGCTGACCGCAACGCCGGTGCTGATGCGGATGCCCTCCTGCACCATGGAGTCAGCCACCCCAACCCCGGCAAGCGCCTGCAGGGCCGGAGGGTGGATGCCGATGGCGCGGGTATGCCGGTTCCGCGTTTGGCGCTGCTCAAAAACCTTGACAGAGACCCCTTCCTGCAGCAGCGCCGCAGCCAGGTACAGGCCCACGGGACCTGCGCCGGCGATCACAACCTCAGCGTCCACGGTCAGCCCTTACGGTAGGTCAGGACCTGGTGAAAGGCCCATGCGCGCTCCACTGACCAGCCCGGGGGAGCGGCGGCAGCCAACTCGGCAGGCCGGTAGCTCCGGCGGATGGAGGTGAGGCCGTCCTGGCGGATGAAGGAGCGGCGGAAGGGGAGTGCGGCAACGCTGAAGAGGGCAAAAGCGGTGGGGCTTCGCACAAGGTCGTTGTGCAGCGCCTTCCTTGATGCCAGGATTTCCGAGTCCGCCAAGAGTTGGCGGAGTTCTTCGGGTGCCAGGTGGTGCAGCATATGGTTGGAAATCACGACGTCGAATGCCGCGCCTTCCCGGACCAGCTCACCGCTGTGGGCCTGGCGGAACGCAACGCCCGGTACGGATCGTCGGCGCCTGGCAAAGCTGGCCGCGCGGGGATCGGGATCGATGCCGGTGATCTGCATTGGCATGCCGTCCCTGGCGGCCCATCCGGCCAGCATGACCGCCAGGTCGCCGCCGCCGCAGCCGATATCCAGGACGGTCAGCGGCGCCTGGCCCTGCCGCTTCAGGTTGCGCAACTCCCTGTTGTACAGCCGGCGCCACCCCGACAGGGCCCGGTTGATGATGCCGAACTGCCGGTAGGTGTTGTCCAGGAGCCGGGGGTCACAGTCGGGGTAGTCCATCTGCTCGATGTCTCCGGTGGCGCGCCGGCTAAGCAGGATGTCCATTGTTGTGGAAGCCCGGTCAGGCAAGCGTGGCCTCCGTTGCCCGGCTGTCCTGGAGCAGGGCGTCCTCCCCGGCATTATCCAGCCGGGCAGTGTTTGCCGGCCCGCCGGTTAGCTGCCGGAGCTTCGTAAACAGGCCCGTTTCAACGGTCAGGCCCGGCCCAAAGGCCATGGAACAGATCCGTTCATCCCCTTCCTGGAGGGGCTGTTCAAGGATGTGTTTGAGGACGAACAGCACGGTGGCGCTGCTCATGTTGCCGAAATTGCGCAGGGTCTCCCGGGCGGGAACCAGTTGCGGGTCACTCAGGCCGAGCCGGGACTGCACCTTATCCAGGATGCTGCGGCCGCCGGGGTGGATCGCCCAGTGGGGGATGGCGGTGTAGGGGAGTGCCGCCAGCTCCGGTTCCCTGGCCAGGAGCGGTTCCAGCGCGTCCACGATGTGGTCATCAATGATGTGCGGCACGTAGTTTCCAAGCACCATCTCGAAGCCGTTGTCGCCGATGTTCCAGGCCATGGAGTCCTCGCCGACCGGCGTCAGGACAGTTTCGAAGTGGTCCAGCTTCAGCAGTGCGGTTTTCTCAGCGCCTGGCCGGGCCGTCACGACGGCGGCTGCCGCACCATCGGCGAACAGGGCCGAGCCCATGATGGTGTCCGGGTTGTTGGAGGTGCGCACGTGCAGGGAGCACAGTTCAGCGCAGACCACCAGGACGACGGCGTTGGGATCCGCCTCACAGAACAGCTTCGCGGCGCGGAGTGCGGGGAAAGCCGCGTAACAGCCCATAAAACCCAGGTGGTAGCGCTGAACAGCAGGACTGAGGCCGAGTTCGCGGACAACCTTATAGTCAGGGCCCGGATTGAAGAAGCCGGTGCAGGAAACGGTCACCAGATGAGTTATGTCAAGTAAATCGAGTTCGGGGGCTGCCTCCAGGGCAGCGCGGGAAGCCTGCACGAACAGTTTGGTTGCCTCGCGGGCGAAGATGTCATTGCGGACCTTGGTGCTGGGGTTCAGCAGCAGGCCAGTTTCCTGGTCGTAGAACTGGGGGTTTTCGGAGCGGCCCGTGGTGGTCAGTTCCTCGACGGCGGTGAACCTCGTCTCAATGGCTGCGCCATCAAAGCAGGTGTTGACCAGCCGCGAACCCAAACGGGACAAGCCCGGCTGCGCCGCGAACACGTCGCGGGCTTCGGACTGGATCAGCTTTGTCGTCGGAACTGCAGTTTCAAGTGAACGCACGTAGACCGTCATTGATTCATTCTTGACGGGTGCCCGGATAAAGACAATGGCTCAGCGTCCTGACCAGCGCATTCATGGCTGATACTGCGGCCAGGGCTGCTTGCCCCGGGACCCCGTCCGGAGCCCTTCCTAAAACGCCGATAATCTACATTATGTCAAGTAGAACAGTGATTATTGCATCCGATGCATGATCATCCCTCCTCTGCCCATCAAGGGCCGCCAGGTAGTCGTCCACCATTAAAAAGCGCCCTTGACCTGCGTAAACACTTCACACGGCGTCGATGCAGGACACTTCGAAAAGCATCGACGGGGCGCACAATGCCACCAGGCATTCATGCTGGATGCCCCACTGAGCGGCGGATTTGCAGGGATTCTGCATTAATTGCATGATTCATGCATCCAATGCAATGCTTCAGGAGGGTTCATGGCGGTCGATTCAGCGGGACGGGTGCTGGGTCTCGGCGCGGTGCATTTCCTTCATCCGGAGGACGTCGTGTTCGCCCAGATGCTCACCGGTTGGCGGAATCAGCAGCTGAGCAGGAATCTTTCGTTTGGCACTATCGACGGCCGGGAGCGGCTGGTGACGCGGTTCCAGGAGTCGACGAATGAGTATCCGTGGCAGTGGACGCCGGCTCATGTGGATGAGTTCTTCGGGGATCTGCGCGGTGTGAAGCACGCGGCCCAGTCCACGATCCGGAGTTATCAGGCGGCGCTTCGGGCGTTCTGCTCGTACGTAGCCTCGCCGGATTATGGCTGGGACCGGGTCTGCGAGCAGTATTTCGGAACGCATCCTTCGCAGGTATGTTTCGACTGGAACACCGCGGTCCACGCCCAGAGCAACGAATCGCATCCCAAGCGGCGGCCGTTCACCCGGCAGGAGCTGCAGGCATTCTTTGACCGGGCCGATGACGAGGTGGACAGAATTGCGACGCTGGGCCGCAAGGGCTGGCTGCCAGCCTACCGCGACGCTGTCCTGTTCAAGGTGGCCTACTGCTGGGGTCTCCGGCGCAACGAGGTCAGGCACCTGCAGACAGTCGATTTTGCCCGCAACCCGCACGCCCGGGAATTCGGCAAGTACGGGGTCCTGCAGGTCCGCTACGGCAAAGCCATGAAGGGTTCACCACCCAAACGGCGCAGCGTCCTGACCGTGTTCGACTGGTCCACGGAAATCGTTGCCGACTGGCTGGAACGCGGCCACCCGCATATGACCGACGGCCTGGACCTGTTCCCTTCCGAGCGCGGCACCCTTGTCTCGGAGACGGCGCTGAACCGAAGGTTCAACCGGTACTGCGAGGACTTGGGCCTCTCCCCCGGCCTGGACATCCACTCACTCCGCCGCTCTTATGTCACCCACCTGATCGAATCAGGCATGGACGCTTTGTTCGTCCAGCACCAGGCCGGGCACGAGCACGCCTCAACAACGGCCCTCTACACCTCAGTCTCCAGCGACTACAGGGTCAAAACACTGCGCCGTGCCCTGGACTCCACGATCCGGGACGCGCTGGCCGGAATGGAAGACTGAACGCATGAAACGAGAGATCGACTACCGCTGGCGGCTTGCAGAACTTATGGCGGCCCGGGGAATGCACAACAGCACAGACCTCAGTCCCTTGCTCAAGGAACGCGGCATCGAACTCTCCGCCTCCCAGGTATACCGGCTCGTCACCCAACGCCCGGAGCGCGTCTCCCTCATGATGATCGCTGCGCTCTGCGACATCTTCTCCTGCGGACCCGAAGACCTGGTCACCGTCACGGCAACGGATGCCAAGGTCCGCAAAGTAGCCTCAGACGCGAATGTCGTGGACCTGAACAAGACCATCCGGCCCAAACGCGCGAGGGTAATCCGCGATGACGGCTGAGATCAGCCCCCGGCTGGCCGTTCGGGGTCGGCCCCGCACCACCGGGATCTTCACCTGTGACAGGTGCTCACGGTCAGCCGGTAAGCACCGTGCCAGCTGGCCGGAAGGCCGGATCTGCGGGACCTGCTTCACGATTGCCATGCGCACCCACGGCACCTGCCCCGGCTGCAGGACAGAGCGCATGCTCCCAGGCCGGTCAGCTACCCACGGGGATCAGCCGATCTGCGTCGACTGCGCAGGCATCACCCAGGACTACCACTGCTGGGGGTGCGGCACGGAAACTGAGCACTACCGTCACAACACCTGTGCCCGCTGCTCACTGCGGAACGACCTCACAGCGCTGATGCACGTCGACGAGTCCCAGGGCACGGAAACGACGGCAGCAAAACTGCTCGCCGCGCTCTGCGCAGCCCAGCGCCCCGAAAGCATCCTCACCTGGCTCCGCAAACCCGGTGTCGGCGAACTGCTCGAACGACTTGCCACCGGAGACATACCATTCAGTCACGAGGCGCTGGACAGGGAACCCAACGGCCTACGGGTGGAGCACCTGCGCAGCCTGCTCGTCCACCACAACCTACTGCCCGGGCGGGATCACTACCTCGCCCTCTTTGAGCGGTGGCTAGCCAGCAAGCTCGATGGGGTTGATGATCCCGAGGTTCGGCGACCCATCGAGTCCTTTGCCCGCTGGCACCACCTGCGACGCATCAGAGGCCTCTCTCTAGACGGGAAGCCCACCCAAGGTCCTGTGCACAGCGCCAAGCAGGAGATCACCGAAACCGCCAAGTTCCTCAGCTGGCTCAAACTCACCCACGGTCGGACTGCCACGTCCTGCGTCCAGGCTGACGTAGATGCATGGCTGGCCGACGGCCCAACCACCAGGCACGCCATCAGAACCTTCTTCGTCTGGGCGGTGAAGAACCGGACCTGTGTTAACGTCACCATCGGCTTCCGGCAGGCCAAGACCGTGCCGCTGCTCACGCAGGACCAGCGGCTCGCCATGCTCAAGGCATGTCTCACGGACGATGTCGACACGCTGTCCTACCGGGTCGCCGCAATTCTCCTGCTGCTCTACGCCCAGCCAACAGTGAAGATCGCCGCGATGAAAAGCACCAGTGTGATCCTCACGCCCGAGGGCCTGCACCTGTCACTCGGCGAAGGTGACCCAGCGCCGGTACCTGAACCGTTCGCCGCCCTGGTCAAACAGCACCTTGCCTCCCGCCCCAACATGCGCACGGGAAGCACTTCCGGAAGCACATGGCTCTTCCCGGGCTACCGCGCTGGCCAGCACATCCATCCCAACACCCTCATGGCACGGCTCCGGGAAAACGGCATAAACCTGATGGGTGCACGCAACGCATCACTCCGCGCCCTCGTCAAGGAAGTGCCCGCTCCTCTCGTCGCTGAGATGATCGGATACAGCTATCAAGTCACCCAAAAATACGCAGCTGCCGCCGCCGGGCAGTGGTCCCGCTATCCAAGAATCTAGGCCACGCGGATAATGACTGACACCATCGGAATCGATCATGGTTACGCTCTGGAGATTCTGGATTGACTGCGATGGATGGGGCCCGACTAATGGAGGCACGGTGGCCACAAAGGAAGAAGTGCAAAAGAGGCTTCAACGTATCCTCCGCTGGTTCCTTCCAGTAACGCTCCTCATGCTGATCTCCAGCGTCTTAAGCCTCGCCGGTGTCGATTCAGAGCCCTGGCTCTGGATTCGGACAATCCTCTTCAGCATCGCCGTTGTCATACTCTGCGTCCAAGTAACCAGGTTCTCGCTATGGCAGCGCGATGAGTACTGGCGCGAAAAAGGGCGAGATCCTAAGCATCCAGAACGCTTCCCGTCGAGTGGTACTACGGAATAGTTCCAAACCGAATAATCATCGTCGCCAGTAGTGCTGATGAGGACTGCCAGTCCTGCTCAGTGACGCCGTTGTATGGAGGCCCCCACCACGGCTCCCAGTCCCAGCCCCAGTGCAAAACCCCAGAATGGTGATTGGAACAACGCCAGCCCAAGGCTTATCCCCAGGGCCGCGCCAACCAGGCTGCATATCCACAAGGCTTTGTTCACAGTGCCTCCAGTAGGGCTGGGCCGACCTCGATTCCTGCTGCGACCCTACTGCATCCCTATCCTCTAGGCGGGCCAAAACGGGGAGTCCGGCACGGAAGTTGGGTAGCTCCCACCCATGCGCGCTGCGGCCGGGCGTCCTAACCTTTTGGACATGGCGGCAGGCCGGCCGGGCCAGCCGCGGGCGCGATGAAGCGGTCCCCGGACCACTTTCTTGTTCATGCAGACGGCGACGGCGCCCCGGTACTCCTTTCATTCCCTAGGACGTCCCATGCAGGAACTCCTCCGCCCGCAAGCGTGCACCCATTCCGCCGGCACCTGCCAGGGATGCCGTTCCCGAATGCGGGAGGATGCGCTGCAGCAGGCACCAGGCAGACCCATCATCCTCCTGCACCCCGCGCCCGTCAGGGTTCGGTCCCTCCCGGCAACTGCAGTCGCGTATACCGTAACCGACGTCCTCGTCGAATGGGACGGAGACGGCGGATACCACCTGCGCTGGGAGGCAAGCTGGCTTGTGCACCGCTGTGCACCCCGGCAGGCAGCGGCGCAGTAGGCCCTGTGCTGACTCCCCCGGGTCTTTCCGGCTGGGACCAGGGGGTGCCTCCCCTGCCGTAGGTAGGTAACACCTAATAAATCATTCAGGTACCCCTTACGCGTGTTTGCGCTGAGCCCCCAAACCTATCGTCGTAGCCAGGACGGCGGCCCATGCGGCTGTCGTCGCTGGTCAAGCCGGTTTTGCCTGCCCAACGGCAGGCGTGCACCACCGGATCCTTGCAGCAGCTCGAGGAGCAGGCGACCAGCCCCTTTCGGGCGCAATCGATGACGCTTTGCAGGTTTCCAGGCAGGGGCTCCGATGACAAACCTCTCCCCCCACTTACCAGCCGTCCAGCCACCTGTCTTCTTCGACGCCAGCGGAACCCGCTGGCCCCGCCTTTTAAACGTCCTGCTGGCAGCGGGGCTAACCATCGTCCTGGTGCTCGGCGCGGTGCTCCCCGCCGCGACCGCCCCCCTGCAGCAGGGCTCGATGAATCAATCCCCCGACTATCCGCGCCGGCTCCTTGCGCAGCAGGACGTGACGGATATCCCCCGCGTTGGATATGAGCAAGGCAACGAAATCTTCCACCGTATAGACCTCGTGGAAAGGCGGGACGGCATCGATTTGCTGAAGGACCCCTTCAGTAACCAGGTGTGGCGGGAGGCAACAGCGGAGGAAGCCGCTGCCATAGGTGACAAACCGTATGCAGTGGAGGCGTATGGACTCCCGCCGGACCATACCCTGATGCTGACCTTCGATGACGGGCCCGACCCGCGCTTTACGCCCCAAATCCTGGACCTGCTGTCACGGGAAGGAGTCCCTGCCACCTTTTTTGCGGTAGGTGAAAATGTCGTGGAAAACCCGGATATCTTCCGCCGGATGGTCCGCGAAGGCCACATGGTGGGCAACCACACCATGAGCCACATTGACTTTTGGGCGCACGATGATGCCTACAACAGGCAGGAGATTATCGGTGAGGACCGGGTGATGCGGGCCGCGGACAACTACGCCTCACGGTTGTTCAGGATTCCAACGGGTAATCCGGAAAACAACACCCTTGCCCTGCTCCAGGCACAGCAGCTGGGCTACCTCCACGTCAATATGGACCTGGATACCCGGGACTGGGAGTACTCCCCGGGTACCCCGATCCCTCCCCCGGACCTGGATGGCCTGGGCCACGTCATGCTGGTGCACGACGGTGGTGGGGACCGGACGGCGACCATCCAGATGCTTAAAAAGTTCATCCCCGAAGCAAAAGCCCAGGGCTATCGGTTCACCACCCTGGAGCCCATGCTGCCGGCCGGATTCGTCCCCCAGCGCAGCGTCACTGCAGGTATCCAGGACGACCTGACGCTTGGAGCCCTCACCGCATACCTGGTTACTCCAAACGTTGTGATGAACTGGCTGTTCTGGTTCGGGGTCGGCTCACTGACCATCCTGACGTTCCTGTTCGTTGTCCTTGCCCTCGTCAACAATGCGCGGCAGAAGAGACGGAAGTGGAACCTTCCCCACGCCAAGGACTGGCCGTTCGTCAGCGTGATTCTGCCGGTCTTCAACGAGGAGCCGGTGGTCACCAAGACACTCGACGCCCTCAGGGCCAGCGATTACCCGCGCTTCGAAGTGGTTGCGGTCAATGACGGGTCCACGGATGGCACACTCGCCGTCCTGAACGATTACGCCCACAGTTGGCCGCAGCTGCGCGTTTACAGTCAGCCCAACAGCGGCAAACCCGCGGCAAGCAATTACGGCATTTCCGAGTCGCACGGGCAAATCATCGTGACCCTGGATGGTGACACCCTGTTCGAACCCCAAACCATCAGGATGCTGGCCCGCCACTTCATGGTTCCACGGGGAGAAAAGGAAGTAGGCGCAGTCGCCGGGCACGTGAAGGTGGGAAACCGGCGCAACCTGGTCGCCTGCTGGCAAAGCCTGGAATACCTGTCGGGCATCTGTGTTACCCGAATGGCAGAAGGTCTCATGGGAGCCATCTCCATTGTCCCGGGCGCCTGCGCGGGATGGCGCAAGGAGGCATTGGTCAAAGCGGGAGGGTACCCGGCCACAACCCTCGCCGAAGACGCTGATCTCACACTCTCCCTGCAGCAACTGGGCTACAGCATCGTCCAGGAGAACGAAGCCGTGGCCTGGACAGAGGCCCCGCTGACGCTCAGGGGCTTGTTCAAGCAGCGCCTGAGATGGACTTACGGCAACATCCAGACGCTCTACAAGCACCGCTCCATGCTGTTCAACCCCAAGTTCGGCGCTCTGGGCATGCTGACCATGCCCTACGCCTTGATCTCGGTCCTGGTCCCGCTGGTCTTCATGCCGCTGGCTGTTGGCGTGGCGGTCCTAAGCCTCTCACGGGGTGAATGGCAGGCCATCGCCCTGTTTGCCGCCTTCGTAACGACGACGCATATGGTCATCTCCGTGGTGGCCGTCCTGATGGTCCACGAAAGTCCACTGCATCTGCTCATCGTGCCCTTCTACCGGATCATCTACGAACCCCTGCGGGCCTACGTGGTCTTCGGTTCAGCCATCCGTGCACTGAGGGGATCCGCCGTTGGCTGGTACAAGCCCCAGCGGACCAACAGCGCAACGCTGCCGTCCTCCCCGGCAGACCGACTGCCCCTGCCCCAGACCTCCGCAGGGGGGAGCCCCGGATGAGGAACTCGCGACATGCCGGCTTCTGGATCACGGTCCTTCTTTGCGCCACCCTGACCTTCGCCGGCTGCAGCGGTGGGCCGACGGAGGGGGCAGGGCCGGGCAGCGGAATCACGCCGGCAAACACGAACCCTGGATGGTTCGGAGGGTACCTCGACGTCTCACTCCCCCAAGGTCCCGAACTGGCAAACGGCGCTGGAGGAAGGACTACGACCGTGCTTGCCTTCATTACTGCAGACCCGGCAGAGCCGTGCACTCCGACTTGGGGTGGAACGCTGGGCCTGGAAGAGGCGGGGACAAATTTGCAGCTCGACGCAAAGATCCGGAACTTCCGTGCCGAAGGCAACGACGTCGCCGCCTCCTTCGGCGGCCAGCGCGGGCAGGAATTGGCCGCAGGGTGCCAGGACGTCGGTGCTCTTGCAGATGCCTACCAAGCTGTTATCGCCCGGTACTCCCTGGACGTTGTGGATCTGGACGTGGAGGGACAGGCAGCCGGCTCCGGAAAGGCCAGGCTCAGGGCACAGGCTTTCGCCAAGCTCCAGGCGGACAGGCCACCGGGACATCCCCTTCGGGTCTGGCTCACGTTGCCTGTCACAAGGGACGGACTCGACAGCGCCGGAAAGAACAGCGTGGAGGCTATGCTCACTGCCGGAGTTGATTTGGCCGGAGTCAACATCATGACGATGAATTTCGGCCAGCTCCGGAACGGCGAAAGCATCCTCACGGCCTCGGAGCTTGCCGCGGAGGCCACTTATCGGGACCTGGAGGAGTTGTACTCCAATGCCGGCATGCCCAAAGAAGCCGGGAAGATGTGGAGGAACATCGGGCTCACTCCCATGATTGGAGAGAACGATACCGAGGCCAATGTGTTCACGCTGCAGGATGCCGCCGGAATGAACAGCTTCGCCCGCGACCGGAACCTGGGCCGCATTTCCTTTTGGTCCCTCACCAGGGACGCGACGTGTCATGCAGGGGTGGAGGAAGACCAGCGGCCGTCCAGTTCCTGCAGCGGCATCGACCAGGACGCCGGCGACTTCGCCAGGATCCTCAGCAATGGCTTTACGGGTAACAGTTGATCATGATGCCGCGGGCGGGGAACAACCCGGGAAACCAGGTCTCAAGGGGTAACGGGAACGGGCGGCTGGGAAGGCTTCCATTGGCCGCGGCAGCTGCCTGCTGCATTGCGCTCGCGGCCAGCGCATGCACGGACAGCCCTTCCCATGGCGGGGACGAGTCAATCAGGACGGATGTCTTCGTCACCGCCTACACTTGGTTCGACAACACGCCTCCCGGATCCACGGTGATCAGCCATCCTGTGCTCCACAAAGAAGCCGGGGGAACCGGGACGTACACCGATCCGGTGACCATCGCCGTCGGGCATTCACGGAAAACCGGCCAGGATGTCCTGGACATTCCGTCCGGCACCCGGATTTACCTGCCGGACGTCCGCCGCTACTTCATCGTGGAGGACACATGCGGTGACGGACCCAAACCGGAGGAAGGCCCCTGCCACACAGGTGCCGAAAAATACGGGGATGCAACGCTCTGGATCGACATGTGGATCGGCGGCAAGGGTGAATCACAGTCCTTTGTGCGCAACTGTGCGCGAAAGGCCACGGGAGTGGGTACCGCCATCTTCAACCCGAAGGACAACTACCAGGTGGCTTCCGGCCACGGCGTCATCCACGACGGCACCTGCGACACGGGCTACGGACAGAAAGCCTCTGCCAAGTGACCTCCGCTACGGGGCGCGGGAATACTCCCAGGAGCGGCGGCTAAGCTCGATTCCATGAGTTCGTTGAAAACGAAGCCGGCAAAGACAGCTCCCGCAAAAGTAGTCCTGGCGGCGGCAGCAGCTGACATCGTGTTGATTCTCGCGTTCGCCGCGATAGGCCGGGACGCCCACCACCGCGAGGAGCCCGTCCTGGGGGTTCTCCTGACCGCGTGGCCCTTCCTGGCCGGTGCCGCGCTGGGGTGGATCGCCGCGCGGGCGTGGCGCACTCCCCTGTCCGTCCTCCGCGCGGGAGTTCCCGCCTGGCTGGGCAGCGTGGTCGCGGGAATGCTGCTCAGGGCGCTGACCGGCCAGACAGTTGTGCTGCCCTTCATCATCGTGGCCACCATTGCCTTGGCCGTCTTCCTGCTTGGCTACCGCCTCCTGGTCGCCGGAGTTGCGCGGTTCCGCAGCAAGTAAGGGCGGCGGGCCGACCGCCGGGGAAACAACTGCCCTTGTAATAGGCTGGCAGCAGACAAAACACGTGCCGGGCCCAGCTGCGGCGAAACTGATTAAAGGGGTGCAAAGTGGTTACCGCATTTGTTCTGATCAAGACTGACGCCGCCCGGATTCCCGAGACGGCTGAGGAGATCTCTGCCATCGACGGCATCAGCGAGGTCTACTCCGTCACCGGGGAATGGGACCTGATCGCGGTCGCGAGGGTACGCCGGCACGAGGACCTGGCCGATGTCATCGCCGACAAGCTCTCCAAAGTTCCCGCCGTGGTGCACACCACCACCCACATCGCGTTCAGGGCATACTCACAGCACGACCTCGACGCCGCCTTTTCCTTGGGCTTCGAGCAGTAAGCCGACCGCCCGGCTAGGCGCGGGACAAGGACACCCAGCGGTCCAGGACCGCGCCCGCAGCACCTGAGTCGATGGATTGGGCCGCCCGGGCGAACGCCTTCCGCATGCGTTCAAGGAACGGTCCTTCAGCTTCAAGGTCGAAAGCGACCAGGCCGGCCGCGGCGTTAACCAAAACCGCGTCCCGGGCCGGTCCCTCCTTGCCGGCGAGCACATCCCTGACCACACCCGCGTTGGCCGCCGCATCCCCGCCCCGCAACTGGTCGACGGTGGCCAGATTGATGCCGAGGTCCTGGGGCGAGAAGTGCAGTTCAGTGACGGCGCCGTTGCGGATCTCCCAAACAGTGGACGGGCCGGTGGTGGTGAGCTCGTCCAGGCCGTCGTTTCCGCGGAACACCAGGCCCCTGCTCCCCCGGCGCGCCAGGACACCGGCCACGAGCGGTGCCATCCGGGCATTGGCGACGCCGACGGCCGACGCCTGCACATTGGCAGGGTTGGTGAGCGGCCCCAGGAAGTTGAAGGCCGTGGGGATGGCCAGCTCGCGGCGGGGCACGGCGGTGTGGCGGAACGACGGATGGAACACCTGCGCAAAGCAGAACGTGATGCCTGCCTCTTCGGCGTTTCGGGCCACCTGCCCGATGGACAGGTCGAGACGGACGCCGAGCGCTTCGAGCACGTCAGCGGACCCCGACGACGACGATGCGGCGCGGTTGCCATGCTTCACCACCTTTGCCCCGGCCCCGGCAGCGACGAGGGCGGCCATAGTGGAGATGTTGATGGTGTTAAGTTGGTCACCACCGGTCCCGACGATGTCCAGCTTTTCACCGGAGATTGCCACCGGGTTGGCGTGGGCGAGCATCGCTTCCACCAGGCCGGAGAGCTCGTCAACCGTTTCACCCTTGGCGCTCAGGGCCACGAGGAACCCGGCAATCTGGGCCGGTGTACCCTCGCCGGACATGATGGTGTCCATGGCCCAGGAGGTGTTCTCCGCCGAAAGGTCGGTGCCCTTGATCAGTGCGGAGATCAACCGGGGCCAGGTGTTGCCGGACGCTGTGGATGCCAGTGAAGTCACCTGTTGATGCTATCGAGCGATGGCAGGCACTGACCAATGTGAACGGTGCGGGGAACTTTTCCCGGCAATTTCGCGTCTTTGTAGAAAAAGTCCCCGGAAAAGGCGGTTTGCGTTGGGCAGCGCGGACTTTTACAGACATAATGTCTATGTGACATCTGCGACCCATGCCCCCAGTACCCCGGCGCACCCCACGCTGAACCGCCCAAATATGGTTTCTGTCGGAACCGTTGTGTGGCTGTCCAGCGAGTTGATGTTCTTCGCCGGTCTCTTCGCCATGTACTTCACGCTGCGCTCCACGAGCGGACAGATGTGGGCGGAAGAGACAGCCAAGCTCAACTTCCCCTTTGCGCTCGTCAACACGATCGTCCTCGTGGCCAGTTCCTTCACTTGCCAGATGGGCGTCTTCGCCGCAGAGCGGCTGCAGCCACGGCGCACCGGCGGTGCCCTGCAGTTCGCCCGCTGGGGAATGAACGAATGGTTCACCCTGACGTTCCTCATGGGCGCGTTCTTCGTTGCAGGCCAGACCACCGAATACGCCATGCTGGTCTCCGAACACGTCTCGCTCTCCTCCAATGCCTATGGCTCAGCGTTCTACATGACCACCGGCTTCCACGGCCTGCACGTCATCGGCGGCCTGATTGCCTTCCTGCTCATCATGGGCCGGTCCTTCGCTGCGAAGAAGTTCGGACATTTCGAAGCAACGTCCGCGATCGTCACCTCTTACTACTGGCACTTCGTTGACGTCGTCTGGATCGGCCTCTTCCTGGTCATCTACGTTCTCAAGTAGCCAGCTTTGATTCTTTTTCTACAAGAGGCAGAATTTCAGGTAGCGGCTCCCGGAGCCGGCGCAGGATCGAATAAAGGAACCACCACGTGAAGGCACTCTCACAAAAGCGGCGTCACCCACTTGCAGCAATAGCGCTGCTTCTGATGGGGCTCCTCATTACGGGTGGGCTGTACGCCGTGGCAACCTCCATGAATGAGGCCAAGGCGAGCACCACCACCGCAAGCGCAAGCGACACCGAAGAGGGCGGCAAGCTGTTCGCCGCAAACTGCGCTACCTGCCACGGCATGGGCGCCAGCGGATCCAAGGACGGCCCTTCATTGGTAGGTGTCGGTGCTGCAGCTGTTGACTTCCAGGTGGGTACCGGCCGCATGCCGATGCAGATGAACGGTCCCCAGGCCATGAAGAAGCCCGTCCAGTTCAACGACCAGCAGATCCACCAGCTTTCAGCCTATGTCGCTTCCCTGGGAGCCGGCCCGGCAATTCCTTCGGAGGACCTGACAAACGGTGGCGGCGATGCAGCCGCCGGTGGCGAGCTCTTCCGCACCAACTGCGCCATGTGCCACAACGCTGCCGCGGCAGGCGGTGCGCTGACCCAGGGTAAGTTCGCTCCCGCCCTGGCAGATGTCAGCGGCAAGCACATCTACGAGGCCATGGCCACGGGCCCGCAGAACATGCCGGTGTTCAACGACGCCAACATCTCGCCTGAAGGCAAGAAGGACATCATCACCTTCCTGAAGCAGATCGAAACCACCGGTTCGCCGGGCGGCGCAAACCTGGGCTCCCTTGGCCCGGTCGCTGAAGGCCTGTTCGTCTGGGTTGCCGGCCTCGGTGTCATCATCGCCTTCACCATTTGGCTGACTTCCAGGACGTCCTGACGTTCCGCAGGAAGAACAAACTTCTGCTGCCCAGTCAGCAGCTTGATATTAGAAACTAACCCGGCAACAGCCGGGACGAGAGAAGGATGAGGCGAATTATGGGCAACCATAGTGACGGCAGTCCGAACCACTCGGGCACCGTAGCTACGGCTGGTCAGAATGAGGTGGAGAGGTTCCAGGATCCTGGAATTCCCCCGCATCGTTTGCGCCTGGCTGACACGGACCCGAAGGCCGCAAAGCGGGCAGAACGGCAGGTCGCCTTACTGTTTGGCATTTCTGTTGTTGGAACCCTGATCTTCCTGGTGGCGTACTTCGCCATCGATCTGGGCAACGATTCCAGCATTGCCACTATCCGGCTCCAGAATGCCCTGCTCGGCGTAGGCACTGCCTTCGCCATGCTGGGTATCGGTACCGGCATCGTGCACTGGGCCAAGGCCCTTATGCCCGATCACGAGGTCTCCGAGGAACGCCACGCGATCCGTTACGAGGAGGACCGCCAGGCAGCTGTCCGCATCGTTGACGACATCGTGGAAGAGACCGGCATCAAGCGCCGTCCGCTGATCCGCAACACCCTCCTGGGTGCCGTTGCGCTGGCTCCGCTTCCGGCTGTCGCCATCTTCGGTGACCTGGGACCCCGGCCTGACGACAAGCTCGCACACACCATGTGGGCGCCCCAGGACGGAAAGCTGAAGCGCCTCACCCGCGACCCCGATGGAACCCCCATCAAGGCCGCGGACGTTACCATCGGTTCCGCCTTCCACGTAATCCCCGAAGGCCTGAACGAGTTGCAGGAAGGCAAGCTCAACGAGAAGGCCAAGGCCGTTGTGCTCCTCATGCGCCTCGATCCTGCGTCGCTTAACCCTTCCAAGGGCCGCGAAAACTGGGGTTACAACGGCATCGTTGCCTACTCGAAGATCTGCACCCACGTTGGTTGCCCCGTTGCTCTGTACGAGCAGCAGACGCACCACCTGCTGTGCCCGTGCCACCAGTCCACCTTTGACCTCACTCAGGAGTGCAAGGTGATCTTCGGCCCCGCCAGCCGTCCTCTCCCCCAGCTGCCCATCGCAGTTGATGACGAGGGCTACCTCGTCGCTACCAGCGACTTCCATGAACCCGTAGGACCAAGTTACTGGGAGCGTGATGAGCATGAGCGCAACATCAACAGCTGAACCCGCTTTCGTCGCCAAGACCAAGACAGGCCGGTTTACCGACTTTGTTGATTCGCGTGTCGGCGGCTCTGGAATCCTCCGCGAATTCGGCCGTAAGGTCTTCCCCGACCACTGGTCATTCATGTTCGGCGAAGTGGCACTGTACTCCTTCGTCATCCTGTTGCTGTCGGGCACCTTCCTGACGTTCTTCTTCGATCCGTCCATGGCGGAGACGCACTATGACGGCGGCTATGTTCCCCTCAAGGGAGTGGAAATGTCGGTGGCGTACAGCTCGTCGCTGAACATCTCCTTCGACATCCGCGGCGGCCTCTTCATGCGCCAGGTTCACCACTGGGCAGCTCTGCTGTTCGTGGCGTCCATCGCGGTCCACATGCTCAGGGTCTTCTTCACTGGCGCGTTCCGGCGTCCGCGCGAAATGAACTGGGTAGTGGGCAGTGTCCTGCTGATCCTGGCCATGGCAGCTGGATTCACCGGCTACTCCCTCCCCGACGACCTGCTCTCCGGCAACGGCCTGCGCATCATCGACGGTGTCATCAAGTCGATCCCGGTTATCGGAACGTACATCTCGTTCTTCCTGTTCGGCGGGGAGTTCCCGGGAACGGCCATCATCAGCCGGCTGTACATGCTGCACATCCTGCTGGTGCCTGCGCTGATCCTGCTGATGATCGTCCTGCACCTGTTCATGGTCGTCGTCCACAAGCACACGCAGTACCCCGGCCCGGGCCGCAACGACAACAACGTTGTCGGCTACCCCCTCGGACCTGTGTACGCAGCCAAAGCCGGTGGATTCTTCTTCATCGTCTTCGGTGTGATCGCCCTGATGGCGGCGTTCTTCACCATCAACCCGATCTGGAACTACGGCCCCTACGACCCCTCACCCGTGTCGGCAGGTACCCAGCCTGACTGGTACATCGGCTTCGTTGACGGCGCCCTCCGCCTGATGCCGGGTAACCCGTACGGTTGGCATGTCGAACAGGTCTGGTTCGGCCACGTATTCACGTTCAACGTTCTCCTGCCCGCCCTGGTGCCGGCCGGCATCCTGTTCACGGTGATGTTCACCTACCCGTGGATCGAACGGTGGATCACCAAGGATGACCGTGAGCACCACGTGCTGGACCGTCCCCGCAACGCCCCGACCCGTACGGCTATCGGTGTAGCAGGTTTCATCTGGTACTGCGTCATGTGGGCGGCTGCAGGTTCCGACCTCATCGCCACGCACTTCCACGTGTCGCTGAACGATGTCACCTACTGGCTCCGCGCACTGTTCTTCATCGGCCCCATCATCGGCTTCATCGTCGCCAAGCGCGTTGCCCTCGCACTGCAGCGCAAGGACCGCGAGATCGCCCTGCATGGCCGGGAGACCGGCCGCATCGTCCGGCTTCCGCACGGTGAGTTCATCGAGGTCCACGCCCCGCTGGATGAGTACAAGCGCTACAAGCTGGTTGGTTTCGAATCGCCCCAGGTTATTCCGGCCATTCCTAACGAGCACGGCGTAGTCACCAGCAAGGAAAAGCGCCGCGCGTTCCTCTCGCGGTGGTTCTTCGAGGACCGCGTAGCACCTGCAACGCCTGCCGAGCTGGAGGCAGCCCATGGCCACGGCCACGAGGCTGTTGAAGCGGCAGAGGGAAGCAAGAGCCTGACGCACTAGCATTCAAAGCTCACGGGAAAGGCCCGATCCGGAATGGATCGGGCCTTTCCCGTTTAACGCGCAGCTGAACGGGGCTCCAGCCCCATTCACTGGCGCCGCATACAGCGTGCCTAGTGGTTGCGGGCCCTCCGTGCCCCGGGGCGCTGGAGAGGCACCCAGAGCTTGTACCTGTCCGCGCGGTAGTACGAGACCGAGTAGTCCACCATGGCCCGTGCCACGAACGCATGGCGCTGGATCTTCAATAGGGGCGCCCCCACTTCGACGTTGAGCAGCCTGGCCGTGGAGGGCGATGCTGCCGTAGCTTCGATCATGTCCTCCCCCCACTCCATGACCAGGCCGAACTGCTCGCTGAGGACGTTGTACAGCGAGGTGGGCGGCTCGCCGTCGAGCAAGCCGGGGACCCGGTGGGCCGGGATGAAGTTTTCGTCCACGCTCATCGGCTCCCCATCAGCCAGGAGGAGCCGGCGGAACCGGACCAGCGGGGTGCCCTCGTCAAGCTGCAGCTCGCGTGCAAGGAAGGCGCTGGCGCCGATCTGTTCGAAACTCAATACCTTGGCAGCCGGTACCATGCCGCGGCGCTGCATCTCTTCGCTGTAGGACGTCAGCTTCACCTGCAGGTCCAGTTTGGGCCGGCGGACGAATGTCCCCAGGCCCACCACGCGCTCAATGACTTCCTCCCCCACCAGCGCATCGATGGCCTGCCGTACGGTCATCCTCGCCAGCCCAAAACGTTCGGCAAGGTCACGTTCCGATGGAAGAGCCGAGCCCGGCGGGCAGGACTGCGCGATATAGGACCGCAGGATCTCGCGAAGTTGCACGTAGATGGCGGTTCCGCTGCCGCGGTCTATCTCCCCCACTATCGCGGTGGCGCCAGCTGCCATGATCTATCTCCTGCCGTTGGATTTGGACTCAATTTTAGGCCGGGCTAGACCACCTGCTGTACCACTTTGCTCCTTGTCGCGGACAGCGCCGGCCGCCGGATATATTTGGTCAGGGAATTTTGCCAACAGACGGATGGGGCCGTCTTTGACGTAGGAGACGCTTTGCCAATACAGAAGGCCGTGGTGGCTGCGCCTGTGGGCCTGCATGCACGTTCCGCCGCGGTATTCGTCCGTGCGGTGACCGACACCGGGCTGCCGGTGACTATCAGCAAGGCGGGCGCCGGCAAGGTGGATGCGCGGTCCCTGCTTCAGGTGATGACTGCTGACTTTCCCCAGGGCTGCGAGGTTGAACTGGCGGTCAGCGAGACAATGCTGGACGGCGATTTGAGCCGGCGAAAGGCCGAGGAAGCCCTCCGGGAGCTCAGGGAGCTGTTGGAGTCCCAGGGAAGCGCCTAAGGCGCTTTAGGCAAGGAATAACGACGTCGGGCCCCACCAAAAGGTGGGGCCCGACGTCGTTATTCTTTTGCTTGCCTAGTGCGCGTGGTCGCCGCGGCTGTATTCGTAGACCCAGCCTACGAGGGCCACGACGGCGATGCCGCCGGCAATCGCGATGATCCACGGGCCAAGTGCCAGGCCAGCGAAGCCGGTTGCGCAGGCGATGCCCAGAACCAGGGGCCACCAGCTCCACGGGCTGAAGTGCCCCTGCTCGCCGGCGCCTTCGTGGATCTCAGCGTCGCTGCGGTCCTCGGGACGTAGGCCTACACGGCGGCCAGTAAACCCGAGGTAGGCGCCGATCATCCCGGCAAGCCCGCCGACGAGGAGGATGCCCAGGATGCCGACCCACTCCCCCCAGCTGGTCAGGAAACCATAGATGATCGAGATGGGAAGGAAGAAGAAAACTCCGGAGCCAAAGATCCAGGATTCAATTTTCACTGTGCGGTGTCCTTCTGGTCGGCGTTGCCGAGCACCCCAGCTGCGGGAGCCGGCGACTCAACGGTGTGGACCTGGCGCAGTTCCGGGTGGTGCAGGTCCAGGGCGGGACGCTCCGAACGGATCCGGGGCAGGGACGTGAAGTTGTGGCGCGGCGGCGGGCAGGACGTGGCCCACTCCAGCGAAGCACCAAAGCCCCACGGATCATCAACCTGGACCTTTTCAGCGCTGCGCCAGGTGATGTAGACGTTCCAGAAGAACGGGATCAGGGATGCACCGAGCACGAACGATGCGATGGTGGAGAACTGGTTCATCCACGTGAAGTTGTCCTCCACGAGGTAGTCGGCGTAGCGGCGGGGCATACCCTCGACGCCCAGCCAGTGCTGGATCAGGAAGGTGCCGTGGAACCCGAGGAACAGGAGCCAGAAGTGGATCTTGCCCAGGCGCTCGTTGAGCATCTTGCCGGTCCACTTGGGCCACCAGAAGTAGAACCCTGCGAACATGGCGAACACGACGGTACCGAACACCACGTAGTGGAAGTGCGCCACCACGAAATAGGAGTCCGAGACGTGGAAGTCCAGCGGCGGGGACGCCAGGATGATGCCGGTCAGGCCGCCGAAGAGGAACGTGATCATGAAGCCGATGCTCCACAGCATGGGTGTCTCGAAGGTCAGCGAGCCGCGCCACATGGTGCCGATCCAGTTGAAGAACTTCACGCCGGTGGGCACCGCGATGAGCATGGTCATGAACGAGAAGAACGGCAGCAGGACGGCGCCGGTGACGTACATGTGGTGCGCCCACACCGTCACCGACAGGGCGGCAATGGCGATCGTGGCGTAGACCAGACCCTTGTAACCGAAGATCGGCTTGCGGCTGAAGACCGGGAAGATCTCCGAGACGATGCCGAAGAACGGCAGCGCGATGATGTACACCTCGGGGTGGCCAAAGAACCAGAACAGGTGCTGCCAGAGGACAGCCCCACCGTTTTCGGGGTCAAAGATGTGGGCACCGAACTTGCGGTCCGCACCCAGCGCGAACAGTGCGGCGGCCAGCGGCGGGAACGCCATAAGCACCAGGATGGCGGTGATCAGGGTGTTCCACGTGAAGATGGGCATCCGCCACATGGTCATGCCCGGGGCACGCATGCAGATGATGGTGGTGATGAAGTTGACCGCACCCAGGATGGTGCCGAAGCCGGACAGTGCCAGGCCGAACACCCACAGGTCACCGCCGATGCCCGGGGTGAACGTGGTGTTGGACAGCGGCGCGTAGGCGAACCAGCCGAAGGACGCAGCACCCTGCGGGGTAATGAAGCCGGACACTGCAATGGTGGAGCCGAACAGGAAGAACCAGAATGCCAGCGCGTTCAGTCGCGGGAACGCAACGTCAGGCGCGCCGATCTGCAGCGGCATGATCACGTTGGCGAATCCGGCGAACAGCGGGGTGGCGAACATCAGCAGCATGACCGTGCCGTGCATGGTGAACAGCTGGTTGTACTGCTCTTTGGTCTGCAGGATCTGCATGCCGGGCTCGAACAGCTCGGCCCGGATCAGCAGCGCCATGACACCGCCGAGGCAGAAGAACACGAAGGACGAGATCAGGTACATGTACCCGATGGTCTTGTGGTCAGTGGAGGTGATCCAGTTGACGACGATGCGCCCCTTGGATTTGGGTACCACGGGAGCCGGCAGGACTCCCGCAGGTGCGGATTGGGTGTACGTAGCCACGTCGCTCCCCTTACTTGGTTTCGTTCAGGTTCGGGTTGCGGTCGTACTCCACGCCGAGCAGGCCGGTGTTGCCGTCAGCCTTGAGCTGATCCATGTGGGCCTGGAATTCAGATTCCGACACCACCTTTACGCGGAACAGCATTTCGGAATGGTACTCGCCGCAGAGTTCGGCACACTTACCGTCGTAGGTGCCCTCTTTAGTGGGGGTGAACCGGATGTAGTTGGTCTTGCCCGGGATCATGTCGCGCTTCTGCAGGAAGGCGGGAACCCAGAAGGAGTGGATGACGTCGCGGGCGTTGAGTTCAAGGTCAACGGACTTGTTGACCGGCAAGTACAGGGTGGGAAGCTGTTCCTTGTCGATGGTGTTGCCCGTGAGGTGCGCCTGGACGCCTGCCTCGTGGAGGTCTTCCTTGATGACATCGCCGGACTTGTAGTTGAAGTCCCAGGCCCACTGCTTGCCGCGGACGTCCACTACGACGTCGGCCGGCTGGGAGCGGTCATCGATGGCCTGCTGGTCGCGGTCGGTGAAGTAGAAGAACACCAGGACCATGAAGATCGGGATGGTCAGGTAGAAGACCTCGAGGGGGAGGTTGAAGCTGGTCTGCCGGGGGAAGCCTACGGTTCCCTTGCGGCGGCGGTAGGCAACCAGGCACCAGATGATCAGGCCCCATGTAATGGTGCCCACCACGAGCGCAGCAATCCATGAGTTGACCCAGAGGTCCATGATGCGGTCGGTGTTGCTGGTGGTGCCACGTTCAGTGGGCATCCACCCTTTCTCTACCTCTGGCGAACATCCGGTCAAAACCAACGCGCCGGCAATTGCCAAGCTTGAGATCGTGGTGATCGTTTTGCGTCGGCTGCCGGTTCGGTTCTGCGAACTCACAGACGGCCCTTCCTACTTGTTGCTGTTGTCCGGGCAGCCAGAAAGGCGCTCCGGGCACAAAAAAAGTTTTACTACTCGGTGTAGAGCTTACCGCTCCGCCGGGCGTTTCGCCCACATGTCCGCGCCGAGCCCCCGTGCCGTTTTGGACGGCAGGGAACCCGGCGCGGACATCAGGCGAAATAACCGGCTTAGTGGAATGAATCACCGCAGGCGCAGGAGCCTCCGGCGTTCGGGTTGTCGATGGTGAAACCCTGCTTCGAGATGGTGTCTTCGAAGTCGATGCTGGCGCCGCTCAGGTACGGGACGCTCATCTTGTCGACGACGACTTCGACGCCGTCGAAATCGCGCACGGCGTCACCATCAAGGAGCCGTTCGTCGAAGTAGAGCTGGTAAATCAACCCTGAGCATCCACCGGGCTGCACTGCCACGCGCAGGCGCAGGTCCGTCCGGCCTTCCTGCTCAAGGAGGCTGCGTACCTTGCCGGCGGCGACGTCGGTCAGGTTGACCTCGTGAACGGGCAGTTCGTCGCTGGCCACGGTGGTGGCGGTGCTGGTTTCGTTGGTTGAGGTGCTCATTGGCCTACCTTCTTAGGACGGTCTGGCGGCACCGCCGAAACGGCGCCTGCCCCTACAAATACGGTATGGGCTATAGCTACATGCTACGCGCGGCAATCCTGTAGCTCTAACTCCTGGCGTAACCGTCAAAGCACTCAAGTTGTTCCCTGGGAGCAGACCCGCCTGCGCCGCTTGGTCCCGGGTGGCTAGTGCCCGCCTCCCAGGCCCTCGCTGTCCAGCCGGGCCAGCATCAGGGCCTCGGCAAGAATGGCGTTGCGGAAGTCGCCGATGTGCAGGGACTCGTTGGCACTGTGCGCCCTCGAATCGGGGTCCTCCACACCCGTAACCAGGATCTGGGCGGCGGGATAAAGCTCCGTCAGGTCCGCGATGAACGGGATCGAACCGCCGATCCCGGTTTCCACGGCGGGAACTCCCCACGCCTCCCCCAGGGCCCACGTGGCCACGGAGGCAGCTGCGGAGGAGGTGTCCGTCCGGAACGGGTTGCCGGCTTCGCCCGGGGTGAAGACAACCTTGGCCCCGAACGGCGCGTTGGCCTCAACGTGCCGGCGGACTGCTTCCATGGCTTCCGCCGGAACCTGGCCCGGCGCCAGCCGCAGGCTGAACTTGGCCCGGGCGCGCGGAAGGAGGGTGTTGGAGGCCACGTCCACGGCGGGGGCATCGAAGCCGATGATTGACAGTGCCGGCTTGGTCCACAGCCGTGAGGCGATGCTTCCGGATCCCGCCAGGCGGACCCCGTCAAGCACGGACGCGTCGGCCCGGTAGTCCGCCTCCGGCATCTCCACCGCAGCCGTGTCGCTGGCCACCAGGCCCTCGATGGCCACGTTTCCGTCGTCGTCGTGAAGCGTGGCGATCAGTCGCGACAGCAGTGTGGGCGCGTCCAGGACCGGCCCTCCGTACATGCCGGAGTGCACGGCGTGATCCAGGACCTGTACTTCAATGGTGCCGTCCACGAGGCCCCGCAGGCTGGTGGTAAGGGCAGGGACGCCAACTTTCCAATTGCTGGAGTCGGCAACCACGATGACGTCGGCCCGCAGCAGTTCGCGGTTGGCCTCCAGGAATGAACGGAACGTCGGAGACCCCGCTTCTTCCTCGCCCTCGATGAAGAACGTCACGCCCAGTCCCAGGGATTCGGCAAGGACCTCGGAAACGGCCGTGAAAGCAGCAATGTGGGTCATGATGCCGGCTTTGTCATCGGCAGCACCCCGCCCGTAGAGTCGGCCTTCCTTATCAACGGCGATGAACGGCTCAGTCTCCCACAAGGACTCATCGCCCACTGGCTGGACGTCGTGATGGGCGTACAGCAGGACGGTCGGCTTTCCTTCCGCGGCAGGGCGGCGGGCGACGACGGCCGGGCCGCCGGGCGTGCCGTCCGCTTTGTTCACCGACAGGACCTGGACCTCACCAAGGCCAGCGTTCCGGAGGAGTTCAGCGACGGCTTCCGCGCTGCGCTCCAGCGGTGTGCGATCGAAGCTGGGCCATGCAATTCCTGGGATGGCAACAAGCTCCTTGAGCCGTGCCAGCGTCCGGTCGAAGGAACGGTCAACGGCAGAACGGAGATCGTCCGTACGCACGTTGCCGGCGGCGCCGGCTTCCGGGATGTCTGTGGTGCTGCGCGGGGTGGCCGCGGATGATGAGGTCATGGCCAAAACATTACCCCCGTCACGTTTGCCCCCGGCCACGGCAGGCATGGGGGCAGCCGGCAGGCGCACTGCTGCAAGGTATTCTGGTCAGGTGTTCGGACGTAGAAAAGAAGCGCCCTCGGCGCAGCAAACAATAGACCAGCAGGCAGCGGAAGCGGCGGCGCGGCAGAACAGTGCGGTGGGCAAGGGCGCCCCTACCCCCACCCGGAAGGCCCAGGAGGCTGCCCGCAAACGCCCGCTGGTCCCCGAGGACCGCAAGGCGTCCAAGGCCGCCGAACGCCAGGCCGTCCAGGACCAGCGGCTGAAGATGCGCCGGGCTCTGGACACCGGTGACGAAAAGTTCCTGCCGCTCCGGGACAAAGGCCCGCAGAAGCGGTTTGCCCGGGACTTCGTGGACGCGCGGTTCAACCTTGGCGAGTACTTGATGTTCGGCGCGCTGGTCTTCGTGCTGGTGTCCCTGGTGGTCCCGGCCTCCAGCGACATGATGATCTACGTCCTGGGCGCATTCTGGGTGATGTTCCTGGCTGTCTTCGTGGACGTTTTCATCCTTTCCCGGAAGCTCCGCAAGCGGCTCACGGAAAAGTTCGGCTCGGTGGAGGGCGGTACTGTCTGGTACGGCTCCATGCGCTCCCTGCAGTTCCGCAAGCTGCGATTGCCCAAGCCCCAGGTCCAGCGCGGGCAGTACCCCGCCTGAGCGGGCCCCGACGTCAAAAAACGAAAACCCGGCGGAATGACCGCCGGGTTTTCGTTTTAAGGGCCCGTTTCCATGGGAGGAAAGTTTAACGACCACCCCAATTTCAGGAGCGGCGGTTCTTTGCCAGTTGCCTGTTGATCCGTGCCGCCCAGAACGGACCTTCATAAAGGAACGCCGTATAACCCTGCACCAGGGTTGCGCCGGCGTCGAGCCTTTCCTGTACGTCCTGGGCCGACTCCACGCCGCCCACCGCCACCAGCGTTAACGAATCGCCGGTGGCCTTTTTGAGCCGCTTGAGCACGTCGAGGGACCGCGCTTTCAAAGGGGCTCCGGACAGGCCGCCGGCACCGCACCTGGCCACCTGGTCTGTTGGCGAGGCCAGTCCCGTGCGGGCGATGGTGGTGTTGGTGGCGATGATGCCGTCCAGTTTCAGGTCCAGGGCGAGCCGCGCAACGTCGTCGATGTCCTCGTCGCTGAGGTCCGGGGCGATCTTCACCAGCAGGGGCACGTGCCGCCCGGCGGCCCGGTCAGCTTCCTGTCCCACTGCCGTCAGGAGAGGGCGGAGGGTTTCCACGTCCTGAAGCAACCGCAGTCCCGGAGTATTGGGGGAACTGACATTCACCACCAGATAGTCCGCGGCAGGTGCCAGGCTGCGGGCGCTCACCAGGTAGTCGTCCACGGCGTCTGCCAGCTCCACCACTTTGGTCTTCCCAATGTTGACACCGATGACCGGGCGCACCGCCGGGTACCGGCGCTGAAGCGCGGCGCGCGCCGCCTTCAGCCGGGGAGCAACGGCCGTGGCGCCGTCGTTATTGAAACCCATCCGGTTGATGACCGCACGATCCTCCACCAGACGGAACAGACGTGGCTTTTCATTGCCCGGCTGGGCCTGGCCGGTGATGGTGCCGACTTCCACATGGCCAAACCCAAGTTCCGTTAAGGCCTCGATGCCGAGCCCTTCCTTGTCAAAGCCGGCAGCCAGCCCGAAGGGCGAAGGAAATGTAACCCCAAAGGCAGTGGTTTGGAGGGACGGTGCCGGCGCCGTCAGCTTCTGCAGGAGCTTCCCGGCGCCTGACGCATGCGCGAGCCGGATGCCTTTGAATCCGATCTTGTGGGCGCGCTCGGCGTCCATCCATGAAAAGGCCAGCTTGAAGAAAGTGGGGTAAACGCGCATGCCTCCAGTTTCCCGTTTCCGGGGGCCGCATACCAAAACGAAGAAGCAGCCCGAGCGGAACGGACGCACCCGCCGGGCCGGTCTAGCATGAGGTCATGCAGTGGCAGCAGGACATCCTGGGCGGGGACTTTGAGTCCCATTCCTTTGTGGCCACCGGACCTGATGGTGTGGAGCGGACCGCAACCCTGGTGCGGCTGCGGCCCGGCCCGGACAGGGCCGCTGCCGACGGCCGCCGCGGTGCCGTGCTGTTCCTGCACGGCTGGAGCGACTACTTCTTCAATGTGGACCTGGCACGGTTCTGGGCTGGGGCGGGATACGACTTCTACGCCCTGGACATGCACAACCACGGCCGCAGCCTGCGCCCGGAATCACCTGGTGGGTATGTGGCAGACCTCGCGGCATATGACGCCGAGATTGAGGAAGCGCGGCGCATCATCCGCACCGAAGGCGCCCCCGGCCCCCTGGCGTTGATGGGCCATTCCACCGGCGGACTGGTGGCAGCCCTCTGGACAAGCCGCCATCCGGGGGATGTGTCGCTGTTGGTCCTCAACAGTCCATGGCTGGAGATGCACGGCAGCTCGCTCGTGCGTCGGGCTGCGGCCGGAATGGTGCGCCCGGTGGCCCGTCTCCGGCCCCAAACAGTCCTGCGCCTGCCCGAACGCGGCCATTACTGGCGCACCATCAGCAGCGCTGCCGACGGCGAGTGGCCGCTTGACGAGCGCTACCGGCCGAGGATGGCGTTCCCGGTGCGGGCAGGGTGGCTAAGGGCGGTATTGGCGGGGCATGCGCGGGTGGCGCGCGGCCTGGGAATCGAAGCGCCGATCCTGGTCCTGCTCTCCAAGGGGAGCGCCAACGGGCTGCTCTGGTCCGAGGAAATGCGCCGCACCGATGCTGTCCTGGACGTCAATACCATCAGCGCCCGCGCGCTGACCCTGGGCCGCACGGTGACCCTTGAGCGGATTGACGGCGCGCTGCACGACGTCTTCCTCTCCCCCGAGCCAATCCGGTCCGATGCCTACTCCAGGCTGGCCCGTTGGCTCCGCGCGTATGGGTGAAGCTACTCCGCCCGGAGCCCTGCCGGGGAATCGACCCGGGCATCCGTGGGAGCAGCAGCGGCATCCACGGCACCCCCGTACCGGCGGTCCCGCCGGGCATATTCCTCGACGGCGGCCCACAGGGTCCGCCTGTCCACGTCCGGCCACAGCGTGTCCATGAACACGAACTCAGCGTAGGCGGACTGCCAGAGGAGGAAGTTGGACAGCCTCTGCTCACCGGAGCTGCGCAGGAAGAGATCCACATCCGGCAGGTCAGGCTCATCGAGGTACTTTTGGATGGTCCGCTCCGTGATGGCACTGGGCTTCAGCTTCCCCGCCGCGACGTCGGCAGCAATGGCGGAAACTGCATCGGTGATTTCGGCCCGGCCGCCGTAATTAACACACATGGTCAAATTGCAGGTGGTGTTGCCGGCCGTGAACTCCTCGGCCTCTTCCAGCTCCCGGATCACCGAACCCCAGAGCTTGGGGCGCCGCCCGGCCCAGCGGACCCGCACTCCCCAGTCATCGAGCTGGTTCCGCTGCCGTCGAAGCACATCCTTGTTAAATCCCATCAGGAAGCGGACTTCCTCAGGCGACCTGCGCCAGTTCTCCGTGGAAAAGGCGTACACGCTGACGTACTCAATACCCAACTCGATGGCTCCGGCGATGACGTCAAGCAGCGCAGGCTCCCCCGCCTTATGCCCCTCGATCCGCGGCAGGCCCCGCTGGTTGGCCCACCGTCCGTTGCCATCCATCACGATGGCCACGTGGCGCGGAATGAACTCAGCTGGAATGGAGGGAGCCACCGCACCGGACGGGTGCGGGTAGGGAGCCACCACGGGATGGGTCCGCCTGCGGGCTGCGTTGTTCTTTTTTCCCAGGGCCACTGTCAGCTACGCTCCACATGTTTGAGGGATTTCAATACTCGTTCCAGATGCCACTGCAGGTACGCGGCCACCAGCCCCGCCGCCTCCTTGCGGTGCTGCAACTCGGAAGCGTCCGCCGTCCTCCAGTCCCCCGTCAGCAGCGCCGCCAGCAGGACCACGGTCTCCGGTGCAGGGGCCGGGGACCCCGGCGGCCTGCACTGGGGGCAAACCATTCCGCCCAGGGGCGCGGAAAACGCCGTATGCGGGCCGGGCATGCCGCAGCGCGCGCAGTCGGTGAAGCTGGGCGCCCACCCGCCGGTAGCCAGCGCGCGCAGCAGGTAGGAGTCCAGGATGAGGCCGGCGGCATGCTCGTCCCGGCTCAGCGCGGCGAGGGCCCCCACCAGCAGGTTGTACTGCGCGGTGCCGGCCTCGCCATCCACATCCGTGAGTTTCTCCGCCGTCTCGGTCATCGCTGCGGCAACCGTGTACCTGCCGTAGTCCGCGGCGATGCTTCCACCGTAGGCGCCTTTGGCGACGGCCTGGGTAACGATGTCCAGCGTGCGGCCGGACACCAGTTGGAGGTCCGCCACCATGAAGGGTTCAAGCCGGGCCCCGAAACGGCTGCTGGTGCGGCGCACGCCCTTGGCGACAGCGCGGACCTGCCCATGGTGCTTGGTCAGGAGGGTAATGATTCTGTCCGCCTCGCCCAGCTTGTGGGTGCGGAGCACCACGGCGTCGTCCCGGTACGCCCGGGAGGCGAAAGACTGTTGGGGCACGCTCTATCTTCCCATCCTGCACAGCATCATGCTGCCAAGGGGTGCTGGCGCCGCCGGTTGGGGCGGCGCCACCAGCTACAGGTATCAGGCCTGGGCGTCCCGGATGGCCCGGTTGACTGCCGAAATGACGGCCTTGAGGGAGGACATGCTGGTGTTGGCATCGATCCCGACGCCCCACAGGACCCGCTCCCCCACGGCGCACTCAACGTAGGCGGCGGCCATAGCGTTGCCGCCCTCGGACAGCGCGTGCTCGCTGTAGTCCAGTACCCGGACGTCCACACCGTCCTCGTGCAGGATGTTCAGCAGGGCCGCGATGGGACCGTTGCCGGTGCCGGTGCGGCTCACTTGGGCACCATCAATGGCGAGGGACGCGTGCAGCGTCATGCCGCCGTCGGCGTCCGTTTCCGTCTTGACCCCGCCCAGGGAGTAGCGCCCCCACTGTCCGTCAGCCTGCCCGGACGGCAGGTATTCGTCCTGGAAGATCTGCCAGAGCTGCGCGCCGCTGACCTCCCCGCCGACGGTGTCGGTGCGGCGCTGAATGACGCCGGAGAACTCGATCTGTGCACGGCGCGGCAGGTCCAGGCTGTGTTCATTCTTCAGCAGGTAGGCCACGCCGCCCTTGCCGGACTGCGAGTTCACGCGGATCACGGCTTCGTAGCTGCGGCCCAGGTCCTTGGGGTCGACGGGCAGGTAAGGCACCTGCCAGGTGAAATCGTCCACGGACTTGCCGGCTGCTGCGGCGTCGCGTTCAAGGGCTTCAAAGCCCTTCTTGATGGCGTCCTGGTGGGAGCCGGAGAAGGCGGTGAACACCAGGTCTCCGCCGTACGGTGAACGCTCCGGAACCGGCAGCTGGTTGCAGTACTCCACCGTGCGGCGGACGTCGTCGATGTTGGAGAAGTCGATCATGGGATCGATGCCCTGGACGAACAGGTTCAGGCCCAGGGTCACCAGGTCCACGTTGCCGGTGCGTTCGCCGTTGCCGAAGAGGCAGCCTTCGATGCGGTCGGCACCGGCCATGTAGCCCAGTTCGGCCGCCGCAACACCGGTGCCGCGGTCATTGTGGGGGTGCAGCGACAGGATGATGCCTTCACGCGGGTGCAGGTGCCGGCTCATCCACTCGATGGAGTCGGCGTAGACGTTGGGCGTGGCCATCTCCACGGTGGCGGGCAGGTTGATGATCACCTGGCGGTCCGCGGACGCTTCGAAGACGTCGGCGACGGCGTTGCACACCCGCACCGCGTACTCCAGTTCCGTGCCTGTGAAGGACTCGGGCGAGTACTCATAGGTCACGTGGGTGTCCGCGAGGGTTTCCTCGTACTTCTTGCACAGCCGGGCGCCCTGGAGGGCAATATCCAGGATGCCGTCCTCGTCCTGGTTGAAGACCACCCGCCGCTGCAGCACCGAGGTGGAGTTGTAGAGGTGGACAATGGCTTGCTTGGCGCCCACCAGGGACTCGTAGGTCCGTTCGATCAGGTGTTCCCGCGCCTGCGTCAGGACCTGGATGGTGACGTCATCCGGGATGTGGTTGCCCTCGATGAGCTGGCGGACAAAATCGAAGTCCGTCTGGGAGGCAGACGGGAAGCCAACCTCGATCTCCTTGTAACCCATGCGGACCAGCAGGTCGAACATCTTCATCTTGCGGGCCGGGCTCATGGGGTCGATCAGGGCCTGGTTGCCGTCGCGCAGGTCCACTGCGCACCAGCGCGGAGCCTTGGTGATGACCTTGTCCGGCCAGGTGCGGTCCGGGAGTTCAACCTTGATCTGGTCCTGGAACGGGGTGTACCGGTGGGCAGGCATTCCTGAGGGCTTCTGTGCGTTTCGCATGACGTTCGTGGCCTTTTCTATCGATCTTCAGTGAAAGGGTGGCCGGGCAACACAAACTCCGCAGCGAGGGTGGGCCGTGCGCTAGATAGCGTCTGTGGCCTCGCCGCGGCAGCTAAGGAGAAGGAGCTCTGCACGCACTCTTTGAGGGTAACACGGGTGCGTAAGATGAAAGGGCACTACCGTCCGTAAAGTCCAGCATGCAGACGCCTCGGGTGTTCCGCCCGGCAGCGGCGTCCCAGCAAAAGGAGTTGCAGTGCCCATTTCGGGGATCGATCTGTCCACCATTGATCACACAGTCCGGCCGCAGGATGACCTGTACCAGCACGTCAACGGCGCCTGGCTGAAAGCAACCGAGATTCCCGACGACCGGCCCCTTGAGGGAACCTTCACCGCGCTCCGCGACGGATCGGAGATCGCGGTCCGCGACATTATTGAGGAAGCTGCTGCCAAGGGGGCGGACGCCACCGGGATCGAGCGGAAGATCGGCGGCCTTTACAACAGCTTCATGGATGAGGCAGCTGTTGAAGCCAAGGGCATGGAGCCCATCCGCGGGCGGCTGGCCGAGGTCTTCGCCACCGGCTCGGTGCCGGACCTCATCGCGCTGGCGGGCCGGTTGTTCCGCGCTGACGTGGGCGGGTTGTTCTACATCTACCCTGCCCCCGACGCCGGCAACCCGGACAGGGTCCTGCTGTACACCGGACAGGGCGGCCTGGGCCTGCCTGACGAGTCGTACTACCGTGAGGAGAAGTTCGCTCCCATCGTCTCCGCCTACACCGCGCACGTGGAGAAGATGTTCGAACTCGCCGGAGTGGCCGATTCCCAGGGCGCAGCCGGCCGGGTTGTCCAACTGGAGACAAAGCTCGCATCCCACCACTGGGACAATGTCACCCTGCGTGATCCGCAGAAGACCTACAACCTGAAAACGGCCGAAGAAGCCAGCGAACTGTTCCCGCTCCTGGGCACCTGGTTCGATGCTGCCGGAATCGACGCCGACAAGCGCGCTGAAATCGTCGTCAGCACCCCTGACTTCTTTACCGGCGCCGCTGGACTCCTGGACGAGGTCCCCGTGGAAACCTGGCAGGAGTGGCTGGCCATGCGGGTCATCAGCGGGGCCGCTCCCTACTTGTCCTCAGCCTTCGTGGACGCCAACTTCGCCTTCTACGGCACCACCATCAGCGGCACGCCCCGCAACAAGGACCGGTGGAAGCGGGGCGTCGCCGTCGTCGAAGCCGCCCTGGGTGAAGCCGTCGGGCAGATTTACGTGGCACGCCACTTCCCCGAGACCCACAAGGCGCGGATGCAGACCCTGGTGGCGAACCTCATTGAGGCCTACCGACGCAGCATCACCGGGGTGGGCTGGATGGGCGAGGAAACCAAGGCCGAGGCCCTGCGCAAGCTGGAGGCATTCCGGGCCAAGATCGGCTACCCGGACAAGTGGATTGACTACTCCGCCGTGGAGATCGACCCCACCGACCTCCTCGGCAACGTTGAACGGGCGCATAACGCCGACGTCGACCGGCACCTGGATGAGGTGGGCAAGCCAGTGGACCGGACCAAGTGGCTGATGACGCCGCAGACGGTCAACGCCTATTACCACCCGATGATGAATGAGATTGTGTTCCCGGCCGCCATCCTGCAGCCGCCGTTCTTTACCGCCGACGCCGACGACGCGGTCAACTACGGCGGCATCGGCGCCGTCATCGGGCACGAGATCGGCCACGGCTTTGACGACCAGGGCTCGCAGTTCGACGGCGACGGAGCCCTGCGCAACTGGTGGACGGACCAGGACCGCCAGGCGTTCGAGGCCTTGACGGCGCGGCTCGTGGCCCAGTATGACGCCCTGTCCCCCACCGCCGCGCCGGGCCACCACGTTAACGGCCGGCTCACGCTCGGTGAGAACATCGGCGATCTGGCAGGCCTGACCATTGCCTTCAAGGCGTACCAGATCAGCCTCGACGGCAAGGAACCGGAAGTCCTGGACGGACTGACCGGGCAGCAGCGCTTCTTCGCGTCCTGGGCGGCGGGATGGCGCCAGGTGATCCGGCAGGAAGAGGCCATCCGCCGGCTTGCCACCGATCCCCACTCCCCCAATGAGTTCCGGACAAACGCGATCGCGAAGAACCTGGACTCCTTCCACGACGCGTTCGAGGTCACCGAGGACGACGGAATGTGGATGCCGGCCGCCGAGCGCGTCAGCATCTGGTAGCCAGATAAAAGTTGGGCCCCGCCTGTACAGGCGGGGCCCAAGCTTTTGCCGGCGGACTGACACTGTCGCCGTGGAACTGGTGCTACCGCACGATCAGCTCAGGGTTGGCCTGCTGACAGACTTTGTCTCCTGCAGTCTGGTTGACGATGTCCTGCGGCAAGGCAGGTGCAGTGCCACCGCCGGCTCCTGCTCCGTAAGTGGTGCCGCTGGTGAAATCGCTGCCGACGTAGACTTGCACGCCCGATACCCCCGGGGCAGGAATCATGAGGGTGGCCGGAATCCCCAGGAGCGCGGCGACGTCGGCCGCGACGTCGGCGAAGCCGTTGCCGTAGTACACGGCTGTCTTGGCCACGGGCTGGGCGAGGAACTGGCCGGTCTGCGTGAAGCCGCCGGCCACCAACGCCTGGACGATCTCCTGCGCGCGGCCGCTGACGCCGCTTCCGTTGGCGACCGTGACGGGCTGGATGGCCTTGTTATAGGGCGGCACCGGCGGAGCCGTCTCGGTCGGCGCCGGAGACGGTGACGCCGTCTCGGTGGGCGACGGCGAAGGAGGCGCAGTGGGATCGGTGAGGTCCACGTTCTTCCGCAGCGCCGAGAACAGCTGTGCACCCGCAGGCTCCGCGATAACGAGCCGGTTGGGATCAACGGGCGCCGGCGTGGTGGGCACCGCCACAAAGGCCACCTTGCTGATGTCGATGTCCTTGAGCCGGGTGCCGATGGTCAGCAGGGTGGGCACGGAAGCAAGCCCGTCATCAACGGTCAGATTCTGGGTCACGACGTCGGCGATCTTCAGCATTTTCGCAGGGTCCGACAGCGTTCCTTCATCCTTGATCTTGCGGGTCAGCGAGGACAGGAAGCCCTGCTGCGCCTTGATCCGCCCCAGGTCGCCGCCGTCGGCAAAAGCGTGGCGGGTCCGGAGGAACGCAAGCGCCATTTCACCCTGCACCGACGATGTTCCTGCGGGCAGCCGCAGCCGGGAATCGGGGTCGTAAACGGCGTCGCTGATGCAGACGTCGACTCCGCCCACTGCATTGGACAGTTCCTTCACGGCATTGAAATCGGCCATCATGAAGTGGTCCACCTGCATGCCGGTGAGCTTGTTGACCGTGTCCACAGCGCAGCCGATGCCGGCCTCGCTCATGGCCTCGTTGATCATCACACCGGTGCGGGCAGGATAATCCTTGCCGGATTTCTTGTCCTTGCAGTCGGGGATGTCCACCAGCAGGTCACGCGGGAAGCTGATGACGTTGACGCGCTTGTTGTCCTCGGAGATGTCCATCAGCATCATCACGTCCGACTTGCCGTAGCCGGTGGAATCGTCGGTGGTTCCGTACTCCGAGTTCTTCCCGTCGCGGGTATCCGAGCCGAGAATCAGGATCTGCAAGCGGCCGGTGGCATCGTTCCCGGCAGCCTCGGTGTTCTCCCCGCCGGCGTTCAGCGGCGCCTTGGAGATGTTGTTCTGGAGCCGGAAAAACCAGAACCCGCCGAAAGCGATAGCGGCCACGAGGACCAGTGCCACCACGCCAGTGACGGCCTTCAGCCATAACGGCATCCCGCGCAGGGGGCCTAGGTGGCGGGCAGCACCAACGGCACCGCCGTTTGCGTGGCGGGATACCGGTCCCGTCCCGGCTGACAGGTCAGCCTCGTTGTCGCGTCCATCGCGGCCTCGATCCACCTGGTGAACCTTCCTCTAAGTACGAAATCCGGTCCATTTTAGTGGTCCAGTGGGGAGAACTCGCCGGCGCCCTCCGCCGAACGCCTTTATCGTAGGTCAGAAACCCAGTTTGACCAGCTGTTTCGGGTCGCGCTGCCAGTCTTTGGCCACCTTGACGTGAAGATCCAGGTAGATCCGGGTGCCCAGGAGGGCTTCGATGCCCTTGCGGGCGTTCGTTCCCACTTCCCGCAGCCGGCTGCCGCCCTTGCCGATGATGATGGCCTTCTGGGATGGCCGCTCCACGTAGAGGTTGACCCGGACGTCCAGCAAGGGGTTGTCGTCCGGCCGGTCTTCCCGGGGGACGATCTCCTCCACCACCACGGCCAGCGAGTGGGGAAGCTCGTCCCGGACCCCCTCGAGGGCAGCCTCGCGGATGAGCTCGGCAACCATGACCGCTTCGGGCTCATCCGTCAGTTCACCGTCCGGATACAGGGGCGGCGACGGCGGCATGTGGCTGATCAGGACGTCGGCCACCGTTTCCACCTGGAAACCGTCAGCAGCGGAGACCGGAACAATGTCCTTCCAGCCGTCCTCCCCCATCACCTCGCGTCCCAGGGCCGCCACGGCAAGGAGCTGTTCAGTCAGTGCCTGCTTGTCCACGAGGTCCGCCTTGGTGACGATGGCGACCACCGGCTTGCGCCCGACGGCGGCAAGCTGGGCCGCGATGAATTTGTCGCCAGGGCCGATTTTCTCGTTCGCCGGGAGACAGAAACCAATGGCGTCCACCTCGGCCAGCGTGTCTGCAACGAGGTCGTTCAGGCGCTTTCCCAAGAGGGTACGGGGACGGTGCAGCCCCGGTGTGTCCACCAGGATCAGCTGGGCATCGTCACGGTGCACGATGCCGCGGATAGTGTGCCGCGTGGTCTGCGGTTTAGCGGAGGTGATGGCCACTTTCTTGCCTACCAGGGCATTGGTCAGGGTGGACTTGCCCGCGTTGGGCCTGCCGACCAGGACCGAAAACCCAGCGCGGAAGCCGCCGAAGTCGTCCGGTAGTTCAGCCTTATTTTTCTTGCTCACGTGGAACTCCCTGCTGGGTTGCTTCGGCCTCTTCCAGGAGGCCTTCAAGGTCAGTCTCTACTCTTGGTACGGCCGCCGCAATGATGTGGCTGACCCGGTTCCGGCGGCCCTCCAGCCGCTCCGCCCGCAGCGATACGCCCTGCACTTCCACGCTGCTGCCCACGATCGGGACTCGGCCAAGCGCCTTGGCGAGGAGGCCGCCCACAGTGTCCACTTCGTCGTCGTCAATCTCCAGGTCGAACAGCTCGCCGAGGTCGTCGATGCCCATCCGGGCGCTCACCCGGTAGGATCCGTCGTCCAGTGCCACCGCTTCCGCGCTCTCGGTGTCGTATTCGTCCACGATCTCGCCCACGATTTCCTCAATCAGGTCCTCGAGGGTCACAAGCCCGGCCGTTCCGCCGTATTCGTCGATGACGATGGCCACATGGGTGGATTCCTTCTGCAGTTCGCGCAGGAGGTCGCTGACGGGCTTGGACTCCGGCACGTAACGGACTTCGCGGGCGAGAGACTCCACCAGGGGCGGTTCCTGGTCCGCGCCCAGCTGGTGGATGACCGCGGCAACGTCCTTGAGGTAGACAATGCCGAGGATGTGGTCCGTGTTTTCGTTGATGACCGGGATCCGGGAGTAGCCGGAGCGCAGGAAGAGGGACATGGCCTGGTGCAGGCTGGAGCCGGCGTCGATGCTGACGATGTCCGTCCTGGGCACCATGACGGCCCGGACCAGGGTGTCACCGAAGTCGAACACCGACTGGATCATCTCCGCCTCGGTGTCCTCGATCATGTCGGACTCACTGGCCCGGTCCACGAGTTCACGGAACTCCTGCTCGCTGAAGAAGGCGTCATCTCCGCCGGGCGCTCCGGGGGCCGCCGAACTGCCGATGGCAACCAGCCAGCCGGGAACCGGTCCCAGCACGCTGGTGAGGAACCGGACCATGGGGGCAGTGAAGCGGACCACCGCTGTGGAGTGCAGCCGGCCGAGCTGCCGGGGCGAAACACCCACGATCACGAAGCCCAGGAGGGCCATGATGCCGGTGGCCACCAGGCCGGCGAGCCACACATTGTCCAGCAGGCTGGCGATCAGCACCGCGACGGCCACGGCCGAGGCCATCTCGAACCAGACGCGCCAGAAGCGCAGGGCCCGGGTGTGGGCCACGGGTTCGGCGAGGATCCGGCGCATGGCGGTGCCGCGGCTCCGGTGCAGTGCCTCCTCGGCGTCGTGGCGGGGAAGAAAACTGAAGGCGGCCTCGGCCGCGGTCAGCACGGCCGCGACGGCAAGGAAAACCAGTGCCACCGCGACCAGGAGCAGTTGCGTCACTGGGTTGTCTCGGCGGGGGCTTCTTTGCCGGTGAAGCCCGAGAGGAGTTCGCGCTGGAGCCCGAACATCTCGGCTTTCTCTTCCGGCTCGGCGTGGTCGTAGCCCAGCAGGTGCAGGATGCCGTGCGTGGTGAGCAGCAGCATCTCGTCCTGGAGTGAGTGGCCGGCGTTCCGGGCCTGGACCTTGGCCACCTGCGGGCAGATGGCGATGTCGCCCAGCATCCCCTGGGGCGTGGGCCGGTCCGGGGTCCCGGGGGTCAGCTCGTCCATGGGGACCGAGAGCACGTCCGTGGCGCCAGGTTCATCCATCAGTTCAATGTGCAGCTTCTCCATAGCAGGTTCGTCCACCAGGAGGATGGAAAGTTCGGCCTGCGGGTGGATGTAGAGCTGTTCAAAGATGTACCGCGACAGGGCAACGAGCTCCGATTCGTCCACCTGGATGCCGGACTCGTTGTTGACCTCGATGCTCACGCGTGTTCCCCCCGCTTTTCCCTGCTGGCTGAGTGCTTGACCCGGTTGCGCTGGGTTTCGTCCCAGATGCTGTAGGCGTTGACAATGTCTCCCACGAGCCGGTGCCGCACAACGTCGGCGGCGTCCAGGACGGAGAAGCTGACATCGTCGATGCCTTGCAGGATTTCCTCAACGATCCGCAGCCCGGACCGGGTGCCGAACGGCAGGTCCACCTGGGTGATGTCTCCGGTCACCACCATCTTTGATCCGAATCCGAGCCGGGTGAGGAACATCTTCATCTGTTCCGGCGTGGTGTTTTGGGCCTCGTCGAGAATGATGAAGGCGTCGTTGAGGGTTCGCCCACGCATGTAGGCCAGCGGCGCCACCTCAATGGTGCCGGCTGCCATGAGCCTCGGAATGGATTCGGGGTCCATCATGTCGTGCAGGGCGTCATAGAGCGGCCTGAGGTAGGGATCGATCTTGTCGCTGAGCGTGCCGGGCAGGAATCCCAGCCGCTCCCCCGCCTCCACTGCGGGGCGGGTGAGGATGATCCTGCTGACCTCTTTTTGCTGCAGCGCCTGGACCGCCTTTGCCATGGCCAAATAGGTCTTGCCCGTACCGGCGGGCCCGATGCCGAAGATCACCGTGTTGGCGTCGATGGCATCAACATAGTTTTTCTGGTTGAGCGTTTTGGGCCGGATGGTCCTGCCACGGCTGGAAAGGATGTCGTGGGTGAGCACGTCCACGGGATTCTGCAGCGACTGGGTGCGCAGGAGCGACACCAGCTGCTGCAGTACCGCGGGCGTGATGACAGTGCCCCTGGCCACCAGTCCGCGGACCTCTTGAAGGAGCCGCATAATCCGGGGGACGTCCGTGACGGGGCCACTGATGGACAGTTCGTTGCCGCGGGCGTGGAAATTGACGTCGGGAAACTGCTCTTCGATGAAGCGCAACGCCTCGTCGTGGCTGCCAAGTGATTGAACCATCTGGTCTGTGTTCTCAAAGAGGACAACTTCGGTCCGGGTGCCGGGCATGGAGTGGGGAAATTCCCCCGGACTGCCTTCGCCCGTGTTGAGCCGGCGCTTACCATTTGCTGATTCAGTCATGGTGCTGGCCCGCAGGCCCGTGGTCCCCTCGAAGATCGACATCACTTGTTTGCGTTTGGCTGATGCCGGTGCCCGTTGCGCGGTGCACCCTGCCCAGCGATCCCTTTATCTTACGCCAGCACGGGTAAGGAGCGGATATCCGGCTCTCTGGAAGCGTCCACGCCACCCATGAAATGGCTCCTAAACAAGAACTTAGATATCAACTTCATATCGGCCTCATATCGTTCCAGTTGCAGTTGGCCGGAAGGAGGCACAGAGCGGCTGACCGCGCGCACCCCTGTGCAATGCTGGAAATCCAGCATCTGCTGGGACGCCAGGCCGCCAGGGGGATCGGCCCGCCACGCCAGGAAAGGACATGGGCAGGACAGTGCCGGAAACCTCTGCGCCCAAATGGGCAGGACGACCCATGGGCCGCGTGCGCCCGGCTGTCCTTGCGGGAATCCTCGTGCTTGTTCCGATCCTGGCCGGCTGCACGGCAGAGGGCGGGCCCTCACCTGCAGGCACCACTGCATCGGTCCCCGCCTCCGGGGGCACCATGCCGGACGCCCCCTCCACCAGCGCCCCACTGGAAACCACGCAGTCCTCCAACAAGGCCCCGGTCTACTGGATTGGCCGCAGCGGTACGAATATCTTCCTCTACCGTGAATTCCGGGACGTCCCCGAGCAGGACAACCCGGTAACCCGGGCCCTGCGCGCCATGATGTCGGAGAAGCCCCTGGACCCTGATTTCTTCACACCCTGGCAGAACCCGGACAAGCTGGCCACTTCCATTTCAGGCAAGGATGTCATCACCGTAGATGTCTCCGCTGACGCCTTTAACAGCAACCTCGACGCAGACATGGCGGCGCGGGCCATCCAGCAGCTGATCTACACCGCCACCGCAGCGGCGGCCAGTTCGGGTCTGATCGACACCAGTCAGCAGATACGGGTCCGGATCCTGGTGGACGGCCATACGGACTACGTCGCGTTCGGAAAGATCCAGCTGGGCGCACTCATGACGCGGGCAGCAGGCCTGGTGGCGCCGGTATGGATTATCGACCCCCAGGAGAACGCCGAGGTGCCGGGCGGCAGCGTGAAGATCACAGGACGCAGCACCTCCCCCGGGGCGAAGCTCCACTGGCAGCTCCTTCGGACGGGGGACGGCGGCAGCAAGGCCCCGTTCCTGAACGGTGAAACCACGGCCGGCGCGGAGCAGGGACAGGCGGGCGCCTTCACGCTTGGCCTTAACCTGCCGCCAGGCGACTACGAGCTCCGGGTAGCGCAGGCCGGCTCCGGCGGCGAGCCTGACAAGAACGAGGACACGAGGTCCTTTAAGGTCCGGTAGCGGTCCAACGGCCAAGGATGTCGCTGGCCAGCACGACGGCGGCCGGGCCGGCTGTGGAGGACCGCAGGACATGGTGCCCCAGCAGGGCCGTCACAGCGCCTTTGTCGCAGAGCTTGGTTACCTCCCGGGGGCTGATGCCGCCCTCCGGGCCCACGATCAGCAGGATTTCACGGGGGCCCGTGCCTGCACTCCCCTGCCACGCCTCAAGGACGGTACGCAGCGGCCGCACGGCGTCTTCATGCAGGATGACCGCAAGGTCCGCCGCTTCCACGGCGGCGGCAAGCCCTGTGGTGTCGACGGCGGCCCGCACCTCCGGGATCCAGGCACGCCGCGCCTGTTTGGCGGCCGCCGTCACTGTTGACTCCCACTTGGCGTGCGCCCGCGCTGCGCGGTCGCCTTTCCAGCGGACGATGGACCGTTCAGACTGCCAGGGCACCACGGCGTCGATGCCCAATTCGGTGGCTGTCTCGATGGCCAGTTCGTCACGGTCTCCCTTGGCCAGGGCCTGGACCAGTACCAGCCGGATGTCCGGCCTGTCTTCCACCGTCAGGCTGCTGCACTCCACCTCGAGCCCGGACGGTGCGGCCGAGACGACTTTTCCGGTCATCCGGGTGCCGGCGCCGTCGACGATATCCACGGCCTCGCCCGGCGCCAACCGCTTCACGGTGACGGCGTGCCGCGCCTCCGCCCCTTCGAGGACGAACATGCGGCCCGGCGTCGTTGCGTCCAGGGACCCGGCGGAGGTGAAGAAGACGGGGTTGCTCACCGCTACAGGTTCCCGAACCGGTCCCGGAGCTTGGCGAACATACCGCCGCTGGCGGCCAACTTGCCTTCGGTGATTTGCTCACCGCGGAGCTTGGCAAGTTGCCGCAGGAGGTCCTCCTGCGCGGAGTCGAGCTTGGCCGGGGTGTCCACCTGCAGATGGACCTTCAAGTCGCCGCGGCCATAGCCCCTCAGATGGGTGACACCCAAACCGCGCAGGGTGATGATTTCGCCGGACTGGGTTCCCGGCTTCACGTCGATCTCCTGGGTACCGTCGAAGGTTTCCAGGCTGACGTCCGTGCCCAGGGCCGCCGCGGTCATGGGGATGTGCAGGGTGGCGTGCAGATCATCGCTTTCGCGCACGTACGTGGGGTCGTTGTTGACGCGGATCTCCACGTACAGGTCACCCGCCGGCCCCCCTGCAGGGCCTGCCTCGCCCTGGCCGGAGAGCTGGATGCGGGTACCAGTGGCGACGCCGGCGGGAACCTTGATGGTCAGCGACCGGCGGCTGCGGATGCGCCCCTGGCCACTGCATTCGTTGCAGGGATCCTTGATGACCGTGCCGAAGCCCTCGCAGGTGCCGCAGGGGGCTGCCGTCATGACCTGGCCGAGGATGGAGCGGACCGCCCGCTGGACCTGGCCGCTGCCGCCGCAGATGTCGCACCGTTCCGGCTGGGTCCCGGGGCGGCAGCATGATCCGTCACAGGTGGGGCAGACCACGGCGGTGTCCACCTCGAGCTTCTTGTTGACTCCGAACACGGCGTCACGGAGGTCGATCCGGACACTGATGAGTGCGTCCTGGCCGCGGCGGACACGCGACGCCGGGCCCGAAGTGCCGCCGGCGCCAAAGAAGGTGTCGAAGATGTCCTGGAACGCGAATCCCTGGCCTGCATAGCCGGCACCGCCGAAGCCGTTGTCCGTACCGTTTTCATTGCCGGTGGTGTCGTAGATCCTGCGCTTCTGGGGATCGGAAAGGACCTCGTAGGCGTGCGTTACCGCCTTGAAGCGTTCTGCAGCGTCGGCACCTGGGTTAACGTCCGGGTGGAGGGTGCGGGCCAGCTTGCGGTAGGCCTTTTTGATCTCTTCCCCTGTAGCTTCGGGTGAGACTCCAAGGACGTCATAGTGGCTGCTCAAAATTCGTGTCTCTTCCTTGTAGTACTGCGTTCAGTTGGTCGGCCAGGGCTCTCGTTCCACAGTCGGAGCAAGCTCCGGCGGCCAAGAGTCAGGGCCCCAAAATCCTGGAAAGGTAACGGGCTACCGCCCTGACGGCGGCCATGGTGGTGGGATAGTCCATTCGGGTAGGACCGAGGATTCCTACCTTGGCTGCGCTGTCCGGACCGTAGCCGGTGGCTACCACGGAGGCCTCGGCAAGGCCGTCATAGGGGTTCTCCCTTCCGATGCTGACGGCCACGCCCCGGTGGTCCTGGGCCATCTCGCTCAACAGCCGCAGCATCACCACCTGTTCCTCGAGCGCCTCCAGCACAGGGCCGATGCTGAGGGGAAAGTCCACATTGGACCTGGCGAGGTTGGCGGTGCCGGCCATGACCATGCGGTCTTCCCGGCTGCTCTGGGCCAGCGCCTCCAGGCCGAGTGCCAGCGCGTGTGCCGCCTGGCGCTGCGCGTGGGGTGTTGCAGCCACGACGGCGGGAAGGGCCTGGGCGAGGTGGCTCAGCCGGGTTCCCCCCAGGGCAGCCAGGAAACGGGTGCGCAACTCGGCCAGCGCGTCGTCGCCAAGGTCCTGGCCGACGTCCAGGACGCGCTGCTCCACCTTGCCGCTGTTGGCGATGAGGACCACGAGGACCTTCCGCGGTGCCAGCAGCACGAATTCGATGTGGCGGACAAGTGCCCTGCTCAGGTGCGGGTACTGGACCACGGCCACCTGGTTGGTCAGTTGCGACAGCAGCCGGACCGTGCGGTCCAGTACGTCGTCGAGGTCGTCCGCGCCTTCCAGGAGGGTCTGGATGGCACGGCGTTCTGCCGCCGAAAGGGGCTTGACTGCCGAGATCTGGTCGACAAAGAGCCGGTAGCCCTTGTCGGTGGGAATCCGGCCGGCGCTGGTATGGGGGGCGGTAATCAGCCCCTCGTCCTCCAGGGCGGCCATGTCATTGCGGATGGTGGCGCTGGAAACACCAAGATGGTGCCGCTCCACCAGGGCCTTCGACCCAACCGGTTCGCGGGAGTGGACGTAATCCTCCACGATGGCCCGCAGTACTTCCAGTTTGCGTGGCTCGCTCACTCTCCACCTCCATCCATGGTCCGGGGCCGCCCGCCCCGCCCGGTGCCACCCAGGGGTTAGCACTCGACATGCCTAAGTGCTAACAGTCTATTATGCCTCGGCCCGTTGTTAGCATTGGTACCGCTCCGGGCGAAACTCCCGGGCTGAGGAGCTAGCGCTAGGCGGATCGATTCCATGGATTACCAGAACTGGGGCCCCCGGGGCATTTCCGCTCCCACACGGGCGGAGCTGCCCGAGGTCGCCGTGGAGCGCGGCATGGTGCTTGAGGAAGTACAGTCCGGCTGGGTGGGCGCCGTGACCCGTGTGGAGAAGTCCGGCGGAATGCACGTCGTGGCACTGGAGGACCGCCGCGGAAAGTCCCGGTCCTTCAAGCTTGGGTTCGGTTTCCTCCTTGAGGGCCAGCCCATCCGATTGATGCCGCCGGCGCCCAAAGCCGCCGTCGGTCTTCCCGCCGGCAGGACCGCCTCCGGTTCGGTGCGCGTCTCGGGCCAGCGCGCCCAGGTTGCCAAGGCAAGCCGGATCTGGGTGGAAGGCAAGCACGACGCCGAACTGGTGGAAAAAGTCTGGGGAGACGACCTGCGCGTGGAAGGCATCGTCGTCGAGCCCCTCCACGGCATCGACGACCTGGCCGCTGCCGTCGCAGAGTTCAGGCCCGGCCCGGGCCGCCGCCTCGGCGTGCTGGTGGACCACCTGGTTCCCGATTCAAAGGAATCCCGGATCGCCGACGCCGTCATGGCGTCCCCGGGCGCGGCCGGAAACGTCCTGATCGTCGGGCACCCCTACGTGGACGTCTGGCAGGCGATCCGCCCTGCAGTCCTGGGCATCGAAAAATGGCCCGCTATCCCCCGCGGGCAGGACTGGAAGACCGGGATCCTCAAAGCCTTCGGCTGGCCCCACGCCACAAAGGAAGACATCGGCCTCGGATGGCAGAAGCTGCTGGGCGCCGTACGCACGTACGCGGACCTCGAAGCGTCCCTGCTGGGCCGGGTTGAGGAAGTCATCGATTTCCTCACCGTGCCCTGACGGGCGGGCAACGGCCACAAAGCCAGTATTCTTGGTAGTAGTCAGCACCAACTTGCACCTCAGAAGGACACAGACTGTGGCAGAAAACGCACGTGATCACAGGGACGGCCAGGGCCGTTCCGAGTACCATGGCGTACCCGCCAACGCCCTGCCGCTTACGGCCAGCGAAGACCGCCAATGGGCCACGCTGGCGCACTTCGGCGGGATCCTGGGGTGCATCCCCTCGCTGCTGATCTACCTGATCTTCCGCGACCGCGGGCCGTTTACCGCCCAGGAGTCCAAGGAAGCGCTGAACTTCAGCCTGCCGCCCACCATCGCCGCGGTGTTGGCCAACATCCTGGTCTTCATTCCGTACGTGGGGAACATTTTCGCGGTCATCGCCACACTGATCTGGGTGGCGCTCACGTGCTTCTCCGTGGCCGCCGGCATTCACGTCAACCGCGGCCAGCCGCACCGCTACCAGTACAACCTGCGCTGGATTAAGTAGCGGCCCAGGTCAGTCCGGGAGGATGCGGCGGACCACTGCGTCTGCCAGCAGCCTGCCCTTGAGGGTCAGGACCAGGCGTCCCCGGAAAGCGGCCGCGGGCTCCACCAGGCCGCACGCGATCAGCCCGGCCACCTCGTGCCGCCCCGCAGCGCTGAGCGTTGACACCTCGAGTCCCGACTGCAGGCGTGCCTCGAGCATGACTTTTTCCAGTTTCCTGGTTTCTGCGTCCAGGGTTTCCCTGCCGGCAGCCGGCGACAGCCCCTGCGACAGCCGGTTGGCGTAGGCGGATGGGTGCTTGACGTTCCACCAGCGGACCCCGCCCATGTGGGAGTGGGCGCCGGGCCCGATCCCCCACCAGTCGTCTCCCCGCCAGTAGGCGAGGTTGTGCCGGCACGCCTGCTCCGGAGTGCGCGCCCAGTTGCTGACCTCATACCAGCCGAGCCCCGCTTCGGTGATGAGCTGGTCGGCGAGCTCGTACTTGTCGGCGTGGTCGTCGTCGTCAATTCCCGGGACCTCGCCACGGCGCATCTGGGCTGCCAGCTTGGTGCCCTCCTCGACGATCAGCGCGTATGCGCTGATGTGGTCAGGCTGGTAGGAAAGGGCGGTTTCCAGGGAGTGGCGCCAGTCGGCCAGCGTCTCCCCCGGCGTGCCGTAGATCAGGTCAAGGCTGACAGTCAGGCCGGCTTCCCGGGCCCACCGCACCACCTGCGGAACCCGGCTGGGCGTGTGGGTGCGGTCCAGGACCTTGAGGACGTGCGGAACGGCGGACTGCATGCCGAAGGACACACGCGTGAAACCGGCTTCCTTGAGGATGGCCAGGGACTCAGGGGTGACCGAGTCCGGGTTGGCTTCCGTGGTGACCTCGGCACCGTCCTCAATGCCCCACTGGTCGATCGCAGCGCGCAGGATCGCCGCAAGGTCGTCTGCGGGCAGCAGCGTGGGCGTGCCACCGCCAAAGAAAACCGTGCTGAGCTTCCGCTCCGGCAAGCCGGAACCGGTCAGCACCCTGGCCGCCAGAGCCACTTCCGACACCGCCGTTTGGGCATACGCATCCTGGGATGCGCCGCCGCCCAGTTCCGTGGCGGTGTAGGTGTTGAAGTCGCAGTATCCGCAACGCACGGCGCAGAAGGGAATGTGGACATACAGGCCGAATGCCCGGCCCGCCGCACCGTCAGCTGCCTGTGCAGGCAGCAGACCGTCCGACGGCGCCGGGTCGCCGAGGGGAAGGACGCTGGGCATCAGCGCGTCCCCCGCTGCGCGGTGGTCACTTCTTCTTTGCCTTGTCCTTCGATTCGTCCGTGGTGAGGGCGGCGATGAATGCCTCCTGCGGCACTTCCACCGTGCCCACCATCTTCATGCGCTTCTTGCCTTCTTTTTGCTTTTCCAGCAACTTGCGCTTACGCGAGATGTCACCGCCGTAGCATTTCGCCAGTACGTCCTTGCGGATGGCCCGGATGCTTTCACGGGCGATGATCCGGGAACCGATGGCCGCCTGGATGGGCACCTCGAACTGCTGCCGCGGGATGAGTTCACGGAGCTTGCCGGTCATCATCACGCCGTAGGCGTACGCCTTGTCCCGGTGGGTAATGGCACTGAAGGCGTCCACCTGCTCGCCCTGGAGCATGATGTCCACCTTGACCAGGTCGGCAACCTGCTCGCCGTCGGCTTTCCAGTCCAGGGAGCCGTAGCCCCGGGTCTTCGACTTGAGGATGTCGAAGAAGTCGAAGACGATTTCCGCCAACGGCAGGCGGTAGCGGATTTCCACCCGGTCCTCGGAAAGGTAGTCCATGCCGTTCATGACGCCGCGACGTGACTGGCACAGCTCCATAATGGCGCCCACAAACTCGTTGGGGGCCAGGATGGTGGCGGAGACCATGGGTTCGCGTACCTCGGCGATCTTGCCCGTGGGGTACTCGCTGGGGTTGGTCACGCGGACCACCTTCTTGTCCTCCAGGGTCACCTCGTATTCCACGTTCGGCGCGGTGGAGATGAGGTCCAGGTTGTATTCGCGCTCCAGGCGTTCGCGGGTGATCTCCAGGTGCAGCAGGCCCAGGAAGCCGACACGGAACCCGAAGCCCAGTGCGGCGGAAGTCTCCGGTTCGTACACCAGCGCGGCGTCATTGAGCATGAGCTTTTCGAGGGCGTCGCGGAGTACGGGGTAGTCGGCGCCGTCCAGTGGATAAAGGCCGGAGAACACCATGGGCTTGGCATCGGCGTAGCCGGGCAGCGACTCGGCGGCCGGCTTGGCCAGGTTGGTGACCGTATCGCCAACCTTGGACTGCCGCACGTCCTTCACGCCGGTAATCAGGTAGCCCACTTCACCGACGCCCAGCCCCTTGGAGGGTGTGGGTTCCGGCGAGCTGACGCCGATTTCCAGGAGCTCGTGCGAGGCCCTGGTTGACATCATCTGAATGCGTTCCCGCGGGTGGAGCATGCCGTCCACCACACGCACATAGGTCACCACGCCGCGGTAGGTGTCGTAGACCGAGTCGAAGATCATGGCACGGGCCGGACCATCAGGGTTACCCTCCGGCGCGGGCAGGTCCCTGACAATCTTGTCCAGCAGTGCTTCCACGCCGACGCCGGTTTTGCCGGATACACGCAGGACGTCCTCGGGATCGCCGCCGATCAGGTTGGCCAGCTCGGCTGCGTACTTTTCCGGCTGCGCCGCCGGCAGGTCGATCTTGTTAAGCACCGGAATGATGGTGAGGTTGTTTTCCATGGCCAGGTAGAGGTTGGCGAGCGTCTGGGCCTCGATGCCCTGGGCCGCGTCCACCAGCAGGATTGCGCCTTCGCATGCGGCCAGGGACCTGGACACCTCGTAGGTGAAGTCAACGTGGCCCGGGGTGTCGATCATGTTCAGTGCATAACTCACCCCGTCCACCTCCCACGGCATGCGGACAGCCTGGGACTTGATGGTGATGCCGCGTTCACGCTCGATGTCCATGCGGTCCAGGTACTGGGCCTTCATGTCGCGCGCCTGGACAACCCCGGTGGACTGCAGCATCCGGTCAGCCAGGGTGGACTTGCCGTGGTCAATATGCGCGATGATGCAAAAGTTCCGAATGATTGCCGGATCTGTCGCGGCGGGCACCGGTGCGGTGCGGGCCATGGGAGACACGCAGGGTCCTTACTGTTGGCTTTTCTGCAGCCATCCGTCAGGCACGCGAAAAAGTGCCTGCGGTCCAGCCGCACATCTTGAACATCCAGTGTCCCACGTCCGGGACCCCGCCACCGCATCCTGACCGGCACATCCAGCGGCGTTTCGGCAGCGCAACCCCGCCGATAGGCTGTCCGGATGGCCATTGATCTCCGCTCCCTGGGAAACGCCGTCCGCCGCGGACTGCGCCTTCTGCAGACCGACCATCCGCTCCAAAGGCCCCGGAGCGCCTGCCGGACAGGCGCCCCGGCGGCGGGCGTCCCGCATCCGGCAGCGCCGGTGCTGCGAATGCCGCCTACCCTGGGGACTTCCGCGGCCGCACGGACATCCACTATGCCCCGCAGCCGGACGGCGATCCGGATCCGGGTGAGGTGGTGTGGGCCTGGGTCCCCTATGAGGAGGACCACAGCAAGGGGAAGGACCGGCCGGTCCTCTTGGTGGGGCATAACGGCCCATACCTCTTGGGACTGATGCTGACAAGCAGGGACAGGGTGCCCGCCGGTTCCACTTCATCCGAGTACGTGGACCTTGGTGCCGGCGGTTGGGACAAGCAGGGCAGGGCGAGCGAGGTGCGGCTGGACCGCATCCTTCAGATCCAGCCGGACGCCATCCGGCGGGAAGGCGCGGTACTGGACAGGGCGCGCTTCGATAAAGTGGCGGCCGGCCTCCGGAGGCGACACGGATGGACGTGACCGGCGCAAATGGCCACTGCCGCCGCTGACCTGCTATTCTTTATTGCTGTGTGTCCGTGCAGGTCGACGGTCACTGATGGTTGGCCGCCATAGGTATCCCCACGCCGCTCAGTCAAGGCCAGCTTGAAAGCCCTCTAGACCATTTCCGCATTACAAAGAGAGTTCACACGTGGCGAATATCAAGTCCCAGAAGAAGCGCATCCTGACCAACGAAAAGGCCCGTCTGCGCAACAACGCAGTCAAGTCCGAGCTGAAGACGGCCATCCGCGCCGTCAACACCGCTGTTGAGTCCGCTGACAAGGAAGCTGCTACTACTGCGCTCGTTTCTGCCAGCCGTAAGCTGGACAAGGCTGTCAGCAAGGGTGTTCTGCACAAGAACAACGCAGCGAACCGCAAGTCGGCGATCTCCAAGAAGGTCAACGCACTCTAAGGTTTCCAGTTCCCACGAACTGATGGTGTGGCCGGTACCCTCGGGTGCCGGCCACACGGCTTTAATCGTTTCGTCCGGGAAGCCGCGGCAGCCCGGCGTCGGCGGTCACCTGAAACGCTGTGCAATCTGCTGCGCGGCGGCTATAAGGCCTGCGCTGATGGGTCCTGTCGCTATCTGCCCTGGACAGACATGGCAATCACCGTCACGGCGTGCTCCACCGCGTAGACCGGATCCCGGGACAGGCCCTTGACCTGGGCGTCAGCCTCCGCCGTTGCCTGGATGGAGCGCACCAGGCCCTCCGGCGTCCAGCGCCGGACATCCCGTTGTGCCTGCTCGACCAGCCAGGGCTGCATGCCCAGTTCCGCGGCGATCTGCGCTGACGACCCAGAGGCACCCGCTACCCGGGCCACCGTCCTCAGCTTGGATGCGAGGGCTGCCACCAGGGGCACCGGGTCTGCACCGGTGGCGAGGGCATGGCGCAGGGTGGACAGGGCCACCGGCGCGTTTCCTGCCATGGCTGCGTCGGCCACCTTGAAAGCGGTAGCTTCGACCCGGCCGCCATAGTATTGGTCCACGGTGTCCGTGGTGACGGTGGTGCCCGCATCCGCGATCAGCTGGGCGCACGCGGCGGCAAGTTCGGACAGGTCTGCACCCACGGCGTTCACCAGCGCCTGGACGGCATCCTGGTTGATGCGCCGGCCGGCCGCCTTGAACTCTGCTGCCACGAATTGGACCTTGTCGGCATCCTTCTTCAGCGGCTGGCAGTCAACCACGGGCCAGCCGTCCTTCCGGATGGCGTCGAGGAGCTTCTTGCCCCGTGCTCCCCCGGCATGGCGGAGCACCACGACGGCGTCCTCCTCCGGGTGCTGGAGGTAAGCGAGGGCATCCGCGAGGAAGGCGTCATTCATGCCCTCCACGGCTTCCACCTCGATGAGCTTGCTTTCGCCGAACAGGGAGGGACTCACCTGCATGGTAAGGGCACCGGGCTCGTAGCCGGCAGCGTTCATGCGGCTCAATTCAACGTCCGGTGCAGCCGCCCTGACCTGCGAACGGATCCTGTCCATGGCCCTGATGCCCAGGTACTCTTCCGGCCCGCTTACCAGGACGATTCGGGCCGGAGCTACGTCCCGCCAGGAGGCCGTATTCGATGCCGGGGAGCGGGTTGCTCGCTTTTGCGCAGCGGCCATCGAAGGTCCCTTCCGGAGGTGTTATTGCAGTATCCCAGCCTGCCATGTCTGCGCCCGCGCTCCAAGCCACGCGAGCTGCGAAACTGTTGCAGACGCAGTTCCACCAGCCTGATCAGCACCACAGTGGCAGCATGGGATTGCCGTACCCTGCGGACAACCTGGACGGGCCGGGCCACCGCCCACACGGCGGCGAGTGTCACCGCCGAGAGCAACACCATGGAGAGCAGCCCGGGTACCCCCTCCGGCCAGGGAAGGGCGGAACCCGGCAATTGGGCTGCGCACCGGGCGACGCCACCTACTCCGGCGCTGAACATGCCTGCCACTGCTATCAGCCCCGTGGCCAGCCACGGCAGCAGAACCACCATGGGTACTGCAATGGTGCCCAGCAAGGTCACGGGAGCAACCAAGGGCGAGGCCACCACGTTGGCCAGCAGCGAATAAGTTGCAAACTGGGGCTGCAGGAGGACGATCACGGGTCCGCACAGCAACTGCGCCGACAACGGGACCGCAACCGCCGCGGCCAACCACCGTGGCACTGCCGCCGGTATCCAGCCGACGATCCGCCGTCCCAGGAGGATGATGCCCAGCGTGGCCAGGACGGACAGCAGGAATCCGAAACTCGAGCCCAGCTCCGGGTCGGACAGCAGGAGTCCAATAACAGCGAGGCACAGGAAGCTCAGGCCGCGGCCCGAGCGGCCACCTGCCAGGGACGCGACACCAATGGCCCCCATCAGCGCTGCGCGCAGGACGCTGGGGTCAGGTCCCACCAGGACAACGAACAGGGCCAGGCCGGCGAGGGCCGCTCCTGCAGCAGGAGCGCGGGGCAGCCGGAACCGACGGCACATCACCAGCAGCGCGCCCAGGACAAGGCTGCAGTTTGCGCCGCTGACCGCTGTTAGGTGGGTCATGCCCACGGCTTTCATCGCATTGCCCAAGCCCTCGTCCAATGCGCTGGTGTCACCGGTGACCATCCCCGGAAGCAGTCCGCGGGCGTCCGGTGGCAGGAAAGCGGAGGCGGCAACGAAACGGCCGCGAAGCTCCCTCGCTCCCGCCTCCAGCAAAGAAGCGTTGTCCAGCAGCGGGCTGCCTGAAGCGTTACGGGGACCCGTTGAGGCGTTGAGGTTCCCCGCTTCCTGTCCGCCGGGCTCTGGAGGCCGCAGCTTGCCGGTTGCCCGCAGGGTCTGCCCAGGAACAACATTCCCCCAGCCCTCTCCGCCCATGACCACCAACCGGGCCCGTACCCGCAGCAGAACCCCGCCCGTTGTCACTTCCCGGGTCAACACCGGCACTGACCAGCGTTCCCCCGATCCTCCCCGGCCGCCGATGGCGCGTGGATTTCCTGCCACCTCCACCACGGCGACGGCCGACTTCCCTGCCGCAACCGCCTCTGCGAGTGGACCAGTGGACCGTTGGCTGGAGGCTGTTGCCGAGTGGGCTGCGCCGGCAGCCGCCAGTAGCAAAGAGACTCCCACTGCCGCCCGAAAGCTGCGGCCCCGGGATGCCCGGAACATGGGACCTGCGGCTGGCCCGGTGCGGCTGTGGGCGCTGCGTTTCCGTCCATCCGTGGCTGCACGGGCCAGGAATGCACCGCCGAGCGCCACCAACGCGCAGCAGAGGACGGCCAACTCGGTGGGCGGCAGCCAAAGCCCCGCCAACGATGCGGCCCACACCAGTGCTGCCGGCAGGGCAAGCCGGAGGTCAGTTCGCTTCTGCAGCCCGGGAGGATTTGACGCCGCTTCTTCCCGGGACTTGCGGGTGTCGGCAATCCGTGTGCGCAGGCGGTCCAGGCCGGATGTCGGCGCGGCGTCCCGGTCTGCCGGTATTGCATCCACGCCCTGCACAGCCGACTCAATGAACCGCTTCCACGGGCTGTGCTCTCCCGGATGCCGGGTTACTGATGTCTGCCTTCCCTGACTTTGCGCCTCCGGACGGCGCGCTCCTTTACCACCCCCGCGATTCCGGACGGCCCCCTCCCGCGGCCGGTCCGTATTTCCCCTTCCCGGATTGATCGCCACGGCTACCCCTGGACCGTCACCAGGGGAAGCAAGGCCTCAAGCATCTTGGGGCCAACGCCGTCCACGGCGTCCAGCTCTTCGACGCTCTTGAAAGGACCGTGTTCCTTCCGCCAGTCCACGATCCGCTGTGCCAGCACCGGGCCTACCTTTGGCAGCGTGTCCAGCTCAGCGGCGCCGGCGGTGTTCAGGTTGACCTTCCCGGCCGGGGCCCCCTGCTGCCCGGTGCCGTTTGTCCCGGAGAAGCCGGCGCCGGAACCATCAGCTCCTGTGCCTCCCGAAGCCGCAGCGTCCGTCCCAGCGGGAAGGGGTTCCCCATGCTGTGGGACGTAGATCTTCTGGCCGTCCTCCGCCACCAGCGCGAGGTTAAGCCGGTTTGCATCGCCGTCCGCCAATGCACCGCCCGCTGCAGCAATGGCATCATCTACCCGGCTGCCCTGCTGCAGCCGGATGACACCAGGTTTGGCAACAGCTCCGGCGACATGAACCACCACCCATCCCGCAGCCTTGAGCTCCCCCTGGCCCGAAGCAGGGTCAGGTGCCGGACCCGCGCTGGCGTCATCCCTGGGTTCACCTGCGTGTCCCCCGGAACTGACCCCGCCCAGCGGCAGAACCTCAGGGACTGCCCCTCCTGCCTGGAACCAGAACCACGCCCCGGCGGCGGCGGCCAAAGCCGCCAACAGCACGGCGACGCGCAGGCCGACCCGCCATCGTAGTGAAGGTGCACGGCCGGAATCACTTTCAGCTCCATCCACGTCGCCGGGACCCCGGTACTCAAAACCGCCCTGCCCCTGGCCATGCTCCAATAGTCCGGGACGCGCCTCGCCAAGGGTCGCCTGAAGCCTGGCCCGTGCGTGCCGCGCCTGCTGACCTGCTGTTCCAGCATCGCGGCGTGACATAGCTCCACCCTAGGAACCCGGTCGGTTCCCCGGCGAGGCACCCATAGGCCTATGTGGAAACGTGCCCACGGCGAATGCAGCCCGCAGTCCAGTCCAGATGGCGGGCCGGGCTGGCTCAGAAGTCAATCCCCTTGACCAGGGTGATGAATTGTTCCTTGACCTGCTCTTCGGTGGGGCCGGCCGGTGAGATCAGGACCTGTGCGGTGAAGATCGCCATATTCCGGTCCCGAGCAACCATCAGGGACAGGGACGTAACCGGTACATCACTCGGAGGCCGGAGAGCTTTTGGTCCGCCCGGGTCTGACCGGATGACCAGGATTGCCCTGTCTCCAAGCCCTTCAATATCCTGCCCATCCGGCGGCATCGGCCCTGGGAGCAAGCCGGCGCCGCCCTCATGAAGTTCGATGGAGAAGATGAGCGAATCCGGCCCCGGCGTCCCCGGAGAACCAAACTGGTAGCGGCAGTTGCCCTCGCCCGGGAGAACCTGAGGCTGGGTTGTGGTGCCAAACGCCTCTTTGAGCGCATCGACGCTCACCATGGCGCAACGGGATTGTTCGTAGTGCTCTATGGACCGTCCTGTGGGGCGGATGGAAGGTTGAGGGTGGTGCCGTTGCCCCACCCTGCCTCGACAGCCGCCTGCGCGATTGCGCGCGCTGCAGCGTTGCCGTTCGGTACAGGGATCTCCGGCGACATCGGCGGCGTGTCCACGATGCGCAGGTCAAGGGACTCGTTGCCCCTGACAGCCTTGAGCACCGTGTTTGCTGATGCCCCTCCGGGCTCGCCCCGGAACCACCCCGACCACTGCAGGCAGGCGAAATCACCGATGCCGTCAACCATCGAGCAGTCAGGGGCCTTTTTCGCTTCGGTTATCTCGGCGGCTGATGCCGGTGAGATCAACGAGACGCTGAGCGCCCGGCTTTTGTTCGACTTGCAGAAGTAGCTGCATACATACGCGCGGCTTCCGGCCGGCTTCCCCTGCTACCCCATCTGTACCAGATCAGGGTCGATCTTCATCGCGATATCCGGCGTGATCAGATCGCAGGCAGGACTCCGGGAGCCGGACGAGGGAGACTGCTGCGACCCGGGCGGGCGGCCTACAAGGGGGTAAGCCCGTCAGAACCCGGAGGCGCAGGCGGGGAACTGTATCCGGGTCCTCCTGGAGCCTGCCAGTACCCGGCTTGCGAGTACCTGTCGAACCGTTGGCCCGAAGGGTTCTCACGCTGCGCGAGCAGCACGATCAGCACGATCCATCCGATCACCGGTAGAAGGGTGAGGAGCAGCAACCAGCCGCTGAGGTTGGCATCATGGAGGCGCCGGACCGCCACAGCGAGCGAAGGGACCACAGTGGCGAGAAACCAGATGCCCCCGAGCGCGCTGGACCCCGTCACCTGCCCATTGACGATTGTCGGGCTAACCGAGTTCAACACGGCGGACGCCAGTCCGGACGCGAGAAACCACCACCAATACTCGCTGCGGCTGGCTCGCCCGGTAAAGACGGCGTACTTCTGGAATACGCGCTTGACTGCCTCGACTGGAGGAGCCCCGTAGTAAGGGAACTCCAGCCCCGGGACCGCGTTCCGCGAAGCGTCTGGAGGCTGCTGCATGGTCATCGAACTGTCCCTTCCGATACTGCGCTGCCGCCCATGCTACGGAAACGGAGGCCCCTGCACCCGGGCCAGAGGGCCCTACTCCAGGGCCAGCCGGGTTCAAGACCTCAGTGAAGACAGAAAATCAGTGGGTTGCGGGGCTGCCGGCCGGAGCCGCTCAGCCCTCACATTCCACGCAGTAGGCATGACCGTCCTTTTCCCGCGCCATCTGGGAGCGGTGGCGGACCAGGAAGCAGGACCAGCAGGTGAACTCGTCGTCTGCCTGCGGAATGACCTGGACGACGAGCTCTTCGGCGATGAACTCTCCGCCAGGGGTCAGCCCGTCCAGGGTGTCGGCCTCGTCGAGCTCCTGGACCACGGACTGCGCGTCCGGGGCTTTGGCGGACTTCAATGCCTCCAGCGAGTTTTCCTGGGATTCCTTGACGTCGGTGCGGAGTTCGTCGTAATCAGTTGCCACGAAGGTACATCTCTTTTCGCTTGATGGGTGTTACCGGTGCTGCAACGTACAGCCCAGCGAAAGAATTCCCTGCCTTGAACTGCTCCCTCACTTATGGTGGCCCGCGAGCCCGTCATTTTTCGGCCGCTCGTCGACTTCCAGCCTGCCCACGATGACCGCGAGGACACCCAGCCCGGCGTGGGCGGCCAGGACCGCCGGCAGGGAGCTGATCTGCGCGGGGGGACAATCCGGAAGAGCCGCTTCCAGTCTGGCTGCCAGGCTCTCAGCCTCCTCCGGGTTGCCGAAATGATGGACGGCAAGGCACACGGACTCACCCGGACGGGGTGCCGCCTGGGCCACTACGATTTCCTCAAGGCGGGCCACGGCCCTCCCCGCAGAACGGACCTTTTCGAGCGGAACGATCCTGCCGCCGTGGACGGCCAGGATGGGTTTGATGGCAAGCATGGTTCCCAGCAGCGACGCCGCGGCTCCGATCCGCCCGCCGCGCCGCAATTGTTCCAGGCTGGGTACATAGAAAAAGACCTTGGTGCGTTCGGCCTGGGATGCCGCCGCAGCGGCCACCGCCGCCCGGTCTGCACCAGCGGCCGCGGCTTCCACTGCTGCTTGGACCGCCATCCCCTGCGCCATGCTGACGGTCCGCGTATCGACAACATCCACGGGGATTCCCGCCCTGGCTGCAGCGAGCCGGGCGGAGTCCGCCGTGCCCGAAAGTTCTCCCGAGATATGGACTGACACGACCGCCTCGAAGCCACGAAGCTCGGCAGCGCGGTAGGCCTGCTCAAATTGGCCCGGTGATGGCCGGGATGTCTTGACCGGTGTCCCCGCAGCCAATGCCACGGCGATGGTCTCCAGGATGTCGTCTTCACCCTCGCCGTAGATTTCCGCCCCCACCATGACGGGCATGGGCGTCACTGTCAGGATTCCATCGCGCGGAAGCCCGCGTGAATAGTCCTCCGGGAGGGCGGCAGCTGAGTCGGTCACGACGGCGGTGCGCACCGCGGCTGTACCGCCGCGCCTTGTTGCGGGCCGGGTGGCGGGACGGAACCCAGACAGCCGGGCACGCACCCACGGCCAGGCGGCGGCATTACTGTCAGGCAAAGTGCCTCCTGGAGACGGTGACCGGCTCAGTCAAGCCCAGCCGCCGGAGGATCTCCGACGGCCGGGCTGTGCTGCGGGGTGCGGCTAGGCCGGAACGATGTTCACCAGCTTAGGCGCACGGACGATCACAGTGCGGATGCCCCGGCCGTCCATGGCGCGCTGGACGTTCTCCGACGCCAACGCCAGCGCGCGCAGCTGGTCCTCGGAAACGTCCGGGGACACCTCCAGACGGTCGCGGACCTTGCCCTGCACCTGGACGACGGCAGTGACCGTGTCCTGGACAAGGAGGGCGGGATCGTGCGCGGGCCAGCCGGCATTGGCAACGGAGGCGGGGTGGCCCAGCAGGTTCCACATGTCCTCAGCCGTGTACGGGGCGAAGAGGCTGAGGATCACGGCGACCGCCTCGGCGGCTTCGCGGACTGCAGGGTCAGCTGCCCCCGCCCCGGAGTCGATCGCTTTGCGGGTGGCGTTGACCAGTTCCATCAGCTTGGCCACCACCACGTTGAACTTGTTGGCGTCCAGCAGCTCCGCGGCGTCGGCGATGGTGCGGTGCGTGACCGAACGCAGCCCCCGGTCGCCGCCGGCGAAGTCCACGCCGGGTGCGCTGGTGACGTCCTTGGCCAGGCGCCAGGCGCGGGCCAGGAACTTGGCGGAGCCGGACGGCGAGACGTCGGCCCAGTCCACGTCATCCTCGGGCGGGGACGCGAACACCATGGTCAGGCGGACAGCGTCCACACCGTATTTGTCCAGCTGTTCGCCGAGGTCAACACCGTTGCCCAGCGACTTGCTCATGGCCTTGCCGCCGTTGAGCACCTGGCCCTGGTTCAACAGTGCACTGAACGGCTCGTCCGCATCGAGCATGCCCAGGTCGTGGATGACCTTAGTGAAGAAGCGCGCGTACAGGAGGTGGAGGATGGCGTGCTCCACGCCGCCCACGTACTGGCCCACTGGCATCCAGTCGTTGATCTTCTGCGGATCGAACGGGCCCTCGGTGTAGTGCGGCGAAACGAAACGCAGGAAGTACCAGGAGGAGTCGACGAACGTGTCCATGGTGTCGGTGTCCCGCTTGGCGGGGCCGTGGCAGGTGGGGCATTCCACGTTGACCCAGGACTCGGCCGCGGCCAGCGGCGAGGTGCCTTTGGGTGCCAGGTCCTCACCGCGCAGATCCGAGGGCAGGGTGACCGGCAGCTGCTCGTCCGGAACCGGCACTTCCCCGCAGGACGGGCAGTGGATGATGGGGATAGGGGTGCCCCAGAACCGCTGGCGGCTCAGCAGCCAGTCGCGGAGCCGGAAGTTCACGAACTTCTCGCCGGTGCCCTGCTGCTCCAGCATGGCGATGGCGGCCGGAATGGCCTCAGCCTTGGGCAGGCCGTCCAGCTCGCCGGAGTTGATCAGGGTGCCCTCCCCCGCGGTGGCGGTTCCGGAGATTGCGGGATCCTCTTCGCCGGTGTCCAGGACGGCGCGGACGGGCAGGTCGAAAGCACGGGCGAAGTCGAGGTCCCGCTGGTCGTGGGCGGGGACGGCCATGATGGCACCCGTGCCGTAATCGGCCAGGACGTAGTCGGCTGCCCAGACGGGCAGCTTCTCCCCGTTCAACGGGTTGACGGCGTAGCGGCCGGTGAAGACGCCGGTCTTCTCCCGCTCGGTGGACTGGCGTTCGATCTCGGAGAGCGCCTTGACCCGTTCGCGGTATTCGTCCAGGGCGGCGGCGTGCTCTTCGGTGACGAGTTCGACGGCGAGCGGCGCGTCGGCTGCCACCACGAAGAACGTTGCCCCGTAGAGGGTGTCCGGGCGGGTGGTGAAGACCGTCACCTCCTTGGCGGGCTTGCCGCCGTCGGCCTCGATCACGAAGTTGACGTGCGCACCCTCGGACCGGCCGATCCAGTTCTTCTGCATGGCCAGGACGCGCTCGGGCCAGTGGCCGCGCAGCTCGTCCATGTCGTCCAGCAGGCGGTCGGCGTAATCGGTGATTTTGAAGTACCACTGGTTCAGCGACTTCTTGGTGACGGTGGTTCCGCAGCGCTCGCAGGCGCCGTTGACAACCTGCTCGTTGGCCAGGACGGTCTGGTCCTTGGGGCACCAGTTCACCGGTGAGTTCTTCCGGTAAGCCAGGCCGCGCTCATAGAAGCGCTTGAACAGCCACTGGGTCCAGCGGTAGTACTCGGGGTCCGAGGTGTGGAGGCGTCGCGACCAGTCGGCGGAGATGGCGTACCGCTTAAAGGACGCCGCCTGGGTGTCGATGTTGGCGTAGGTCCACTCGCTGGGGTGGGCGTTGCGCTTGATGGCCGCGTTTTCCGCGGGCAGGCCGAAGGAATCCCAGCCGATTGGGTGCAGCACGTCGTAGCCCTGCTGGCGCAGGTACCGGGCCACCACGTCACCCATGGCAAACGCTTCGGCGTGGCCCATGTGCAGGTCGCCCGACGGGTACGGGAACATGTCCAGCACGTAGCGGCGCTCGCGGGACCCGTCGTCCACCGGGGTGAAGACCTTGAGGTCTTCCCACACCTGCGGCCACTTGGCCTCCATGGCGGTAAAACTGTAGGTGCCCTCTTCAGGCTCCGCCGATACTGTTGTTGCTGTTCCGGTCTCTGTCTCCGGCTGAACGCCCACTGCTGCCCTCTTCTGTTCTGTTACGGCATCTGTGCTGCCATAACGGCCTGATCCCCCTGCTGCCGGCCCGGCGCCAAGCCCCGGACACACAAAAGCCCCTCACGAAGGGAGGGGCTGCCGCTCAGCTATCCGATAATCGGAGCCGGCGGCTACGTAAGCAGAAGGATCGCACGCATGAATCTACTTTAGCGCACCCGCACACCCCCTCAGCCTATGTCGCAAACGAGCGGCTGAGGGAGCAGCAACCGGAAGAGAGGGGCCGGAGACTCCCCGCCATGGTGTGGTGGGCACCGCGAAGCGGGCGGGCGGGAGTCTCCGGCCCCTCTCAGGGCCAGTTGCGGGCTACTTCACGTCCTCGTCGACCCAATCCATGGATTTGGTGACCGCCTTCTTCCAGAGCCGCATCTGGCGTTCCTGCTCGGCCTGGTCCATCTGCGGTTCCCAGCGCTTGTCCTCGGACCAGTTGGCCGAGCACTCGCCCAGGTCCTTCCAGAACCCTACGGCCAGGCCTGCCGCGTAGGCGGCACCCAGCGCCGTGGTCTCAATGACCTTGGGGCGGATCACCGGGACGCCAAGGATGTCCGCCTGGAACTGCATGAGGGCGTCGTTGGCCACCATGCCGCCGTCGACCTTCAACTCGCTCAGCGGCACGCCGGAGTCCGCGTTCACTGCATCCAGTACCTCGCGGGTCTGGAACGCGGTGGCTTCCAGCGCCGCCCGGGCAATGTGGTTCTTGTTGACGAACCGGGTGAGGCCGACGATCGCGCCGCGGGCGTCGGAGCGCCAGTACGGAGCGAAGAGGCCGGAGAAGGCCGGGACGATGTACACGCCGCCGTTGTCCTTGACGGACGCCGCCAGGGTCTCGACCTCCGGGGCGCTGCTGATCATGCCCAGGTTGTCGCGAAGCCACTGCACCAAGGACCCGGTGACGGCAATGGAGCCTTCCAGCGCGTAGTGCGGTTTGGCGTCGCCCAGCTTGTAACCCACGGTGGTGAGGAGCCCGTTCTTCGAGTGGACGATCTCCTCGCCCGTGTTGAAGATCAGGAAGCAGCCTGTGCCGTAGGTGTTCTTCGCTTCGCCGGTATCGAAAGCGGCCTGCCCGAATGTTGCGGCCTGCTGGTCGCCCAGGATGCCTGCAACCGGTGTCTCGCGGAGCAGCTGCGAGCTGTGGACGGTGCCGTACACCTCGGAGGAGGACTTGATCTCCGGCATCATGCTGCGGGGTACGCCAAAGATGCCCAGGATCTCGTCATCCCACTGCAGGGTTTCGAGGTCCATGAACAGGGTGCGGGACGCGTTGGTGACGTCGGTGACGTGGACGCCGCCGTCAACACCGCCGGTCAGGTTCCAGAGGACCCATGCGTCGGTGTTGCCGAAGACCAGGTCCCCCGCCTCGGCCTTTTCCCTGGCGCCGTCAACGTTGTCCAGGATCCATTTGATCTTGGTGCCGGAGAAGTACGTGGCCAGGGGCAGGCCGACCTTTTGTTTGAAGCGGTCTGCCCCGCCGTCCTTCGCCAGCTGGTCCACGATGTCCTGGGTGCGGGTGTCCTGCCAGACGATGGCGTTGTACACGGGCTTGCCCGTGGTCTTGTCCCACACCACGGCGGTTTCACGCTGGTTGGTAATGCCGACGGCGGCAATATCGTGCCGCGTCAGGTTCGCCTTGGAGAGGGCCGAGCCAATGACCTCACGGGTGTTGTTCCAGATTTCCGTGGCGTCATGTTCCACCCAGCCGGCCTGCGGGAAGATCTGCTCGTGTTCCATCTGTCCGCTGGAGACAATGGCGCCGCTGTGGTCGAAGATGATGGCGCGCGTGCTGGTGGTGCCCTGGTCGATGGCGATTACGTACTGGTTCATGATGACGTCCTTGTCTTTGTTGGTTGGAGTAGGTACGGGTCAGGCAGCAGCCGTGACGATGATGGGAACGATGCGGGCCACCAGACCGCCGAGCGCGCCGCCGACCAGCGGTCCGACGACCGGGATCCAGGAGTATGCCCAGTCGCTGGAGCCCTTGCCATGGATGGGAAGCACCGCGTGGGCGATGCGGGGGCCAAGGTCACGGGCAGGGTTGATGGCGTAGCCGGTGGGGCCGCCAAGGGAAACACCGATGCCGACCACCAACAGGGCGACGGCGAGCGGTCCAAGGCCGGAGGGGGTGCCGCCGAAAGTGAGGATCACGAACACCAGCACGAAGGTGCCGATGATCTCGGTAATCAGGTTCCAGCTGCTGGTGCGGATGGCGGGCCCGGTGGAGAAGACGCCGAGCTTGCCGGCGGGCTCGGGTTCGTCATCAAAGTGCTGCTTGTATGCCAGCCAGCAGACCACCGCGCCGAGGAAGGCGCCCACCATCTCGCCACCGAAGTAGGTGAGGGTGGAGGCGAAGTCCACGGTGACGCCCGGGGCGTATTCAGCCTTGCCATTGAGCAGCAGGCCGAGCGTAACGGCGGGGTTGAGGTGCGCGCCCGACTTGGCGGCGACGAAGACACCCGCGAAGACGGCGATTCCCCACCCCCATGTGACCATCAGGAAACCGCCGTTGTTGCCCTTTGTCCCCCGCAAAGCCACGTTGGCAACGACGCCGCAACCCAACAGGGTCAGCATGCCCGTGCCAAAGACTTCGGAGAGGAAGACTATTCCTAGAGACATCTTTGACTCCTTCTTTGTTTAGTTGTCGGTCCTCCGCGGGTGAAGGACCGTTGGGCCGGGGCGCTGGCGCGCCCCGGCCGGCTGCCCGGCCTTAGGAGACCAGGCTGTGCATTTCCACGCGGTGGAAACGCTGCAGCACGTCCTGGGCGTGCTTGATCTCAGCGGCGCGGGTTGCAGCGTCCCACTTGAGCGGGACGGACAGCACCTCCGCCACTTCGTTGAGAAGTTCTCCGGTGACCAGCCCGCGGAAGGCCAGGGAGGTCCGCCGGATGAATACATCCACGAGGTGCCCCACCTGCTCGTTTGCCGCCATGAACCCGAGTTCACGGACACTTAGTTCGCGGGTGGAGCGCAGTGGCTGGTCGGGTTCCGCGTCGAGGTAAGCGATCACGGCTTCGGCGCGGGTCCCGTAGCGGGTCAGCAGCCCGGCTGTGCGGTCTGCGTCGCGGCCGGCGCCCATGTGTGCCTTGATCCATTTCTGCACGCCGGCGTCATCGGCCGGGAAGCCGGCGCCACCGCCGATGGGGAGCTGCGCCGTCGACACCTTGCGCTGGACGCCGAGTTCGGAGAGGACCTCGTTGGTCAGGTGTTCGGCGAGGGCACGGAAGGTGGTCCACTTGCCGCCCACCAGGCTCAGGACGACAACGCCGCTTCCGTTGGCGCCGGAGGCCCGCCGTTCGATGCGGTAGTCGCGGGAGACGAAGCCGGGCTGGGTGGCGTCGTGGCTTGGCAGGGGGCGCACCCCGGAGAAGGTGTAGACGATGTCGTCGGGCGTCACGTCGATCGAGGGGAAGACGTGGCCGATGAGGTCGAAGAAGTACTGGATCTCCTCATCGGTGCAGATGGCGTCCTCCGTCATGTCCGCATCGACGTCGGTGGTGCCCACCAGTACGCGGTCGCCCATGGGGTAGATGAGGACGATCCGGCCATCGGTGTGCTCGAAGAAGATCTCGCGTCCGCGGCAGGCGTCGAGGAGGCCGGGGTGGTCAAGCACGATGTGCGAGCCCTTGGTGCCGCCCATGAAGGACGATGCCGCGCCCATGGACTCGTTGGTGAGGTCCACCCACGCTCCGGTGGTGTTGACGATGATGTCAGCTGTGAAGTCGAACTCTTCCCCGGTGAGTTCGTCGCGCAGCCGGACGGTGCTGCCACGGCCGGTTCCGGGGTTGGGTGCCGATGACATGGACTGCAGCGAAAGGTAGTTGCTGGCGCGGGCCGTGTTCCCCTGGGCGGCAGCCTGGGCACCGCCGGCACGGCCGGCCTTTTCGCCGTCCTGCAGGACATCGAGGGTCAGCCGCTCTGGGTTGTGGACGGAGGCATCGAAGTAGGTGGCCGTGTACTTGACGTCGGGCCGGAGGGCCGGCAGTTCCTGGAGTGCCGCTTTGTGGGTGCGGAACTGGTGCCGGGGAACGGTCCCGCCGTCACGGGAGAACGAATCGTAGAGGCTGAGGCCGGCCTTGATGAGGAACGCGCCGCGTTCCTTGGGCTTGCCTTGCTGCTTGTGCGTCAGGAAGCGGAGCGGTGCGGACAGGATCCCGGAGAAGGTGCTGAAGATGGGGATTGTTGTCTGCAAGGGCTTGACGTAGTGCGGGGCAATCTTCAGCAGGCGGTTGCGTTCCACCACGGACTCCCGGACCAGGCGGAATTCACCGTTCTCGAGATACCGGATGCCGCCGTGGATCATGTGCGAGGAAGCGCCGCTTGCACCTTGGCAGTAGTCGCCCCGCTCCACCAGTGCGACATCCACGCCCTGCAGTGCCAGGTCACGGAACGTGCCCACTCCATTGATGCCACCTCCCACCACCAGTACCTTGGCGTGGGGACGGCGGCGCAGGCTGTGGACCGAGGGGCGTTCGGCTCCCGGAAGGGGCGCGCTGACAGTGGGTTGAACAGATGAATCCTTGGGTCCCAAAACTACTCCCTTGGGGCTTTGTGTGATGCGGACACCGCTGGGTGGCGCCGCCGTTCTGCTCTATTGTTTGGAGAAATGGAAAATGGAGTCAAGGACTATGCACAAACGTGCAGAACGGAACTGAGATGGTACTTTCACGGGACCAGGACGCCCTCCGAGCTGCACAAATGTATTATCTGCAGGATCTGACGATGGACGCGATAGCACGTGAACTGCGCACGTCCCGGTCCACGGTTTCCCGTCTCCTGTCCTCCGCCCGGGAGTCGGGCCTGGTGCAGATCCAGATCCGCAACCCCCTGGATACCGGGCCCGAACTGGAGGGGATGATCCGGCGCCGGTACAACCTGGATGTCCATGTGGTTCCGATCCTGGGGACGCTCAATGAGGCGGAAACCCTGGACCGGGTGGCCATGCAGGCGGCGCGGACCATCGGGCCCGTGGTGGACTCCAACGCCATCATCGGCGTGGCCTGGGGATCCACCCTCAGTGCGGTGAGCAGGCACCTCACCAGGAAGATCACGCATGACAGCGTCATCGTCCAGCTCAACGGCGCCGGCAACATGCACACGACTGGTATCACCTATGCAAGCGACATCATGCGCAGGTTTGGCAGCGCGTACGGGGCAAGGGTGGAGCAGTTCCCCGTGCCGGCGTTCTTCGACCACGCTGCCACCAAGACCGCAATGTGGAATGAACGCAGTGTGCGGCGTGTCCTGGAACTGCAGGCCAAAATGAGCATCGCCATTTTCGGCATCGGTTCCGTGCACGCCGACTATCCCAGCCACGTCTACGCTGGTGGCTACCTGGACGAGGACGACCTGAACGCGCTCGCCAACTCCGACGTGGTGGGCGACGTGGCCACCGTCTTCTTCCGCGGCGACGGTTCCTCTGACGGGATCGTCCTGAACGAAAGGTCCACCGGCCCTGCACTGGCCCAGCTGCGGCAGGTCCGCCGCAGGATCTGCGTGGTGTCGGGAGTGTCCAAGATCAACGGCCTCCGCGGAGCCCTGGCGGCGCGGCTCGCCACCGATCTCATCCTTGATGAAGCCACTGCCCGACGCCTGGTCGATTACGAAGGACTGACCAGCTGAAGTGGGTAGAGTCGATGCCATGAGAACCTCACCCCGGCTCAGCCTGAACAACGGCGTGCTGATAGACCAGCTCGGCTTCGGGCTCTATAAGGTGCCGGCAGCAGACGCCGAAGGCCTGGTGGCCACCGCGCTCGCCGCCGGGTACCGGCACTTCGACACAGCCGCCATGTACGGCAACGAAACCGGCGTGGCCAGGGGCATCAGTTCCCAACTGGGCGCCGGGGCCGGCAGCGGTGGTTCCGGGGAACTGTTTCCGCCGCTTGGCCGGGAAGACGTGTTCGTCACCACGAAGGTGTGGAACGACCACCACGGCTACGATGCAACCCTGCGGGCCTTCGACGACTCCATGGTCAACCTGGGCCTGGATTACGTGGACATGTACCTGATCCACTGGCCCTGCCCGCGCCGCGGCTTGTTTCCCGAAACCTACCGCGCCCTGGAAACGCTCTACCGGGAAGGCCGGGTCCGCGCCATTGGCGTCAGCAATTTCCAACCGGCGCACCTGGACCGCCTGCTGCAAAGCGCTGAAGTGGTCCCCGCCGTCAACCAGATAGAACTCCACCCCTGGCTGCAGCAGCAAGAACTGCGCAGCAAGCACGCGGAACTCGGAATCCGCACCGAAGCATGGAGCCCGCTGGGCCGCGGCCAGGTCCTTGCCGACCCCGTCATCCAGGCCTGCGCCGCCGAGCACCGCAGGACGCCCGCGCAGGTGATCCTCCGCTGGCACATGCAGCTGGGAAATATCGCCATCCCCAAGGCCAGCTCCGAAAAGCGGATTCGGGAGAACCTCGACGTCTTCAATTTCGAGCTTTCAGAGCGCGATCTGGTGGCCATCAAGGAGCTGGACCGCGGGCAGCGGACCGGCTCCCATCCGGACAACGTCAACTAGGCCGGGCATGGATACAGTGAACCCGGAAACTTCCCCAGCGCCCGAGTACCTGAGCCCCGGCCTTCCCGCCCGAACGTCCGCCTCCAGTGTGACCCTCGACGGCGGAACAGTAGCCTTCTGGACCTACGAGCCCTTGGAAGAGACGCCGGATACGCGGACCATCCTGGTGGTCCACGGCTTCCGCGGCGACCACCACGGGCTCCTGCGCGTCGCGGACCAGCTCCCGGACATGCGCATCATCATGCCGGACCTGCCAGGCTTTGGCAGCTCAGAGGCGTTCGCCCGGGACCCTCACTCCGTGGAGCGTTACGGGCAGTTCATCACCGATTTCATGACGTCCCAGGGCCTGGGACCGGACACGGTGCTGCTGGGACATTCCTTCGGCTCGATGGTGGCGGCACACTTCGTAGCCAACAACCCGGATGCCGTAAACCCCCTGATCCTGATCAACCCCATCGCCGCCCCGGCCCTGGAAGGACCCAAAGGCGTGATGACCCGGCTGGCTGTGTTCTACTACCGGCTGGCGGCACGCCTCCCCCGGAAGCCCGGGCTTGCGCTGTTGCGTAATCCGCTGATCGTGCGGGTGATGAGCGAAACCATGGCAAAGACGCGCGACCGGGACCTGCGGGCCTTCATCCACGGCCAGCACCACGCCTACTTCAGTTCCTTCGCCGACCGGGACAGCCTGCTGGAGTCCTTCACCGCGTCCGTCAGCAACCATGTGGCAGAGGTGGCCGAACGCTTGGACCTTCCGGTGCTGCTGATCGCCGGTGAAAAGGACGAAATTGCCACCCTCCCCAACCAGCACCGTCTCCTGGCCCTGCTGCCGGACGGGCAGCTGAAGGTGATTCCCGGCGTCGGCCATCTGATCCACTACGAGACCCCGGAACCGGCCGCCCGCTACATCCGCAGCTTCCTGAAGGACCACCCCGCGTGAAGATTGTCATCGATGCACGTTTCACCCGCACCGACCACCACGACGGCATCAGCCGCTACGGAGCAAGCCTGATTGCTGCCACGGCGAAGATCGCCGACGTGTCCATGCTGGTCTCCGACGTCCGGCAGCTGGCCCTCCTGCCGGACGTTCCGTACACGCTCATCAGCAGCCCACTCTCCCCCCGCGAGCTGTTCGTGGCCCGGACGGTCAACCGCATTGGGGCGGACGTGGTGGTGTGCCCCATGCAGACCATGGGCACCTGGGGCCGCAAGTACGGCCTCATCCTCACCCTGCACGACCTCATTTACTACGAGCACCCCACTCCCCCGGGCTTCCTGCCCGGCCCCGTCCGGTTGCTTTGGCGGCTGTACCACAAGGCGTTCTGGCCGCAGCGCCTGCTCCTCAACCGCGCCGATATCGTGGCCACCATCAGCCGCACCACCGAGGCCCTGATGGCCAAATACCGGCTGACGCGCCGGCCCGTGCGCATCATCGCCAATGCCCCGCAGCCGGCACAGGAACAGCGCGACCCGGGCGATGGTGCGGACAGGACGATCATCTACATGGGCTCGTTCATGCCATACAAGAATGTGGACACCATGGTGGCGGGCATGGCCGGACTGCCCGGCTACACCCTGCACCTGCTCAGCCGCATAACGCCCCAGCGGCGTGCCGAGCTGGAACGCCTCATCCCGCCGGGCGCCTCCGTGGTGTTCCACAACGGTGTGACGGATGCGGAGTATGACGCGCTGCTGCGGCGGGCCACCGCGCTGGTGAGCCTCTCCAGGGCCGAGGGGTATGGACTTCCCCTGGTCGAGGCCATGGCTCTGGGCACCCCAGTGATCGCCAGCGACATTCCCATCTTCCGGGAAGTGGGAGCGGACGCTGCCCTCTACGTGGACCCGGAGTCCCCGGAGCAGTTCGCCGACGCGGTGGCACGACTGCAGGATGACGCGCACTGGCAGGACATGTCCCGGCGATCCATTGCGCGGGCACGCGAATTCAGCTGGGACGAATCGGCACGCCAGCTGGTGGACGCGGCCCACGAGGTCATGGCGAAAAGGCGCCGGAGCTAAGGCACGCCAACCCTAGAGCACGTCAACGCCGTCGAGGCGCAGCTGCACCGGCTCGGTGGTCCGCTTGGCTGCCACGGCTGCCCGGGTGACCCTCAGGACGCGGACGACGGAGGCAGCCTGGCCGTAAGGGAAGAACAGCAGGGTCCGTACGTCCTCGGCTGAGCGCCTGCCGGAGGGCGGTGTGCTGAACAACAGCGGCGCCGGGCCGGCAGTGCGCAGCGTTATTCCGCCGCGTGCCAGGTCCGCTTCCACGGCACCGGTGTAGTGCTCCACAGCGGCCCGCGGCCCCGTCACCGATGCAATCCGCACTGCCGGCGGCAGCTGCAGCTCCATCCGAAGGGACAACTCGCGCCCGGCGTAACCCTGCGGATCCCATCGCAGCAGCGCGCCGGTTGCTGCCGGGTCCGAGGCCGTGACCACCACCAGCCCCTTGTCCGGAGCGGGACGGACCAGGGCTGCAGCGTTGAACCAGCGACGCACAGTGTCTTCGCCGGCACGGAGGGTTTCGCGGCGGAGCAGGGAATCGCCGTCAAGGAGCAGCGCGGCGGCATACCCGGCCTCTGCCACAGGTTCGGCTCCCACTGTGGCCACCACCAGCGCCTTGCCCGCGCCCACCCTGGCCTTCACCTGGTCGCCTGAGGACGTGATGACTGTGGTGCCGGGAAACGCGCGGCCAAGTTCCTCAGCAGTGCGCAGGACTCCGGTGGCGCCTTTGCGGAGCCGCCGGCCCCCGCAGTGGGAGCACTTCCAGTCGGGGGCAGGGGTGGAACACCAGCGGCACTGCGCCAGCGCTGATGTTCCACCCAGCGCCAGGGGTCCTTGGCAGTGGCTGCAGCGGGCCGGTTCACGGCATGTTTCGCACACCAATGAAGGTGCATAGCCAGCCCTGGCTACCTGCACCAGCACAGGACCGCGTTCCAGTCCTTCCTTGGCGGCCTGCCAGGCGGCGTGCGGGAGGCGGGCAAGGGTGGCCAAAGGGTCCCGCGCCTGTTCGAAGCTGTCGGCAGTGCTGACGACGCGGGCAACGGTCCTGCGGAGGGTTGCCCGCTCGGTTTCGACGGGGACGGCCCAGCCGGCTTCCACCAGCCGCTGCACTTCCGTGCTGCGGGCATGCCCCGCGAGCAGGCAGGCGGTGCCCTCCTGTTCGGCCCGCAGGAGCAGGACCTCCCGGGCATGGGCGTAGGGTGCGCGCTGCTCGATGTGAAGGTCGTCGCCGTCGTCCCAGCAGGCCACCAGCCCCAGGTCCTGGACAGGGGCGAAGGCGGCGGACCTGGTGCCGATGGCGATTTTCGCAGTGCCGGCCAACAGCCGGAGGAAATTGCGGTAACGCGGCGTGGGGCCGTCGTCGGCGGTGAGCCGGGCCACCGCCTCCGCCGGGACCAGCTCCTTGAGCGCTTCCTCCAACCGGTCCAGATCCCGGTAGTCGGGCACCACCAGCACCGCGCCCCGGCCGGAGGTGTAAGCAGCAGCGGCGGCCTGGGCCAGCAGGTGCGGCCAGCCCCCAGGCCCGTAGCCCTGCAGGGGGTTGACCACGGCGCGGGGCGATCCCCCACCGGCCAGGTGCCGCAGGAAGGCCGCACCCGTGCGGTAGGCAGCCCAGGCGGAAGTGGCGGGGGTTCCCGCGGCTTCAGGCGCAGTCACCGCCTCCCCTGCGTCCAGCGGGTCGGGGTAGTCCTTTTCCAGCTTGGCCACCCGCGGCGGTACCGCCAGGCGGAGGACATCGCTGACTGTACCGGCGTAACGGGCAGCTACGGCGGTGGCAAGGTCGCGGACGGCGGGCGTGAGGACCTGGACCGGGGACACAACCTTCGCCAGGGGAACCAGGGTGTGCCCGGCGTCGGACTCCTCCACCCGCTCCAGGAGGAATCCGCTGAGGTCCTGGCCATTGAACTTGACCTTCACCCGGGTTCCGGGCTGGGCTGCCTGGTCCAGCGGCTCAGGGACGGCGTAATCGAACGGGCGGTCCAGGTGCGGCAGTGAGGACTCGACAAGGACCCGTGCCACCGGCAGCCGGCCAGCGGGGGTAACGCCGCCGGGCAGTTTGCGTGCAGGAAAACCCTGCAGCAGGGTGGGCTGGACGGAGCTGTCAGGAATTATGACAGTTACCTCCGTTCAGCTACCGGTTTGATATGAACAGCAAAGCACCGGGCACTGACATTAGGCGTTGAAGTACGCCTTCAGGTCGTCAACCCGGTCCAGTCGCTCCCAGGTGAAGTCGGGCTCATCCCGTCCGAAGTGGCCGTGGGCGGCTGTCTTGGCGTAGATGGGCCGTTTCAGGTCCAGGGCATCGATGATGGCCCGGGGACGGAGGTCGAAGATCTCGGCAATGGCTTCGCTGATCCGGGCGGGATCCACGGTCTCGGTGCCGAACGTTTCCACGTAGGTTCCCACCGGCCGCGCCTGGCCGATGGCGTAGGCGATCTGGATTTCGGCGCGCTTGGCCAGGCCCGCGGCCACTACATTCTTGGCTACCCAGCGCATGGCATAGGCGGCGGAGCGGTCCACCTTGGACGGGTCCTTGCCGGAGAAGGCGCCGCCGCCGTGGCGTGCCATGCCGCCGTAGGTGTCGACGATGATCTTGCGGCCGGTGAGGCCGGCGTCGCCCACGGGGCCGCCGATCACGAACTCGCCGGCAGGGTTGAGGATGTTGGCGGCGCGGGAAATGTCGAGGTTGGCAGCAGCCAGGACAGGTTCAATCACGACGGCGGCGAGGTCCGCGCGCAGCTGTTCAAGGCTTGCGCCCTCGGCGTGCTGGCTGGAAATCACCACGGTTTCAACGGATACCGGAACGTCTTTGTCATAGCCCACGGTGACCTGGGTCTTACCGTCGGGGCGCAGGTAGGCCAGCTGGCCCGTCTTGCGGACGTCGGTCAGGCGTTCCGAGAGCCGGTGGGCCAGCCAGATGGGGGTTGGCATGTAGGACGGAGTCTCGTCGCTGGCGTAGCCGAACATCAGGCCCTGGTCACCGGCGCCCTGGAGGTCGTAGTCGTCCTCCTGGCGGCCTTCGCGGGCTTCGAGGGAGTTGAAGACGCCACCGGCGATGTCGTTGGACTGCTGGCCGATCGAAACGGAGACGCCGCAGCGGGCACCGTCGAAGCCGTTGGCCGAGGAGTCGTACCCGATGCCCAGGATGGTTTCGCGGACGATCTGCGGGATTTCGACGTATGCGTCGGTGGTGACTTCGCCAGCCACATGCACCAGGCCGGTGGTGGCCATGGTCTCCACGGCCACGCGGGACTCTGGGTCGGCGGAAAGCAGCGCGTCGAGGATGGCGTCGCTGATCTGGTCGCAAATCTTGTCCGGGTGGCCTTCAGTGACCGACTCGGAGGTGAAAAGCCGGAGCGCGGAGGGCGTGGCCCCATGGGTGTGGGGAAGGTGCAGCGGTAAAGTCACTCAACTACCTTACTGGTTGGTGTTGGTACTCCCGTGAGGGAGAAGTCGATAGATGTCCCTGTGCTAAGCGAACGTGGCCAGGAACACCCAGGCGATGGGTGAAACACGTTCAGTTTGAGGCAACGTGGTTCAGTTCGAAACTGATGCGGCTGATGATGGCTTCCGAAACCTCGGTTTTGGAGCCCGAGGCCTCCTGTGGTTCGGAGCCTGAGCGCGAAAGGATGACCACCGAATTGGAGTCCTGCCCGAAGACTTTATCCGTCCCCACGTGGTTGACCACCAGCAGGTCGCAGCCTTTCCGCTGCAGTTTTGCTTCCGCATAGCCAAGGACATCGCCCTGGCTGTCCCCGGTCTCGGCCGCGAACCCTACGATGAGCTGCCCGGGCTGGGCATAGCCGGCGTTCCGCTGCTCCACGAGCTCCTGCAGGATGTCCGGGTTTCGGACCAGGGAAATGACCGGATCTGCAGCATCGTCCCGCTTTTTGATCTTGGTGTCCGAGACCTCTGCGGGGCGGAAGTCGGCCACGGCTGCTGACATGATGATGACGTCGGACCCGGCAGCGGCAGCCAGTGCGGCCTCCCGGAGTTGCAGGGCAGTTTCCACGCGGACAACTTCCACGCCGGCTGGCGGTGGAACGTCCATGTGGGCCGCCAGCAGCCGCACGGTGGCGCCTGCGTTCCGGGCAGCGACCGCCAGTGCCACGCCCTGCTTGCCGGACGACCGGTTGCCGAGGAAGCGTACGGGGTCCAGCGGTTCCCGGGTGCCGCCGGCGCTGATGGTCACGGTGCGGCCAGCAAGCGGGAGCTGGTAGTCGGACCGTCCCTGCACCAGTGCCATGGCCGCGTCGAAGATCATCTGGGGCTCGGGCAGCCTTCCCGGACCCGAGTCTGCCCCGGTCAGGCGGCCGGAGGCGGGTTCCAGGACGGCGGCGCCGCGGGAGCGCAGGGTTTCGACGTTGGCGCGGGTGGCGGCGTGCTGCCACATCTCGGTGTGCATGGCGGGGGCGAAAAGCACGGGGCCGTGTGCCATCAGCAGCGTGTTGGTGAGCAGGTCCCCGGCCTGGCCCGTGGCGGCTTTCGCCAGGAGGTCTGCCGTGGCGGGCGCCACCACCACGAGGTCGGCCTCGTGTCCAAGCCGGACGTGGTTGACCAGGTGCACATCATCGAAAACGCTGTTGCTTACCGGGTTGCCGGACAGCGCTTCCCAGGTGGCGGTTCCAATGAAGCGCGTTGACGCCTCCGTGGGAATCACGGTGACGTCATGGCCGGCTTCAGTAAAAAGCCGGAGGAGCGATGCCACCTTGTAGGCGGCAATCCCTCCCCCGACTCCGAGGACTATGCGCACGTGACCTCCGTCAACAGCAAGTCAGTTCAGCGGCAGGTTTACTCTGCGGCTTCGATCGGCGTGGAAACCAGCTTGCCTTCGTTGATCTCGCGCAGTGCGATCGAGAGCGACTTTTCGTTCAGCTTGGTGTCGACCAGGGGTCCGACGTATTCGAACAGGCCCTCGTGCAGCTGGGCGTAGTAGGCGTTGATCTGACGAGCGCGCTTGGCACCGAAGATCACCAGGCCGTACTTGGAATCGGCTGCTTCGAGCAGCGAGTCGATCGGCGGGTTGATGATGCCTTCAAGGTTCGTGGACACGGATTCTCCAAATTCCTAGCGTGCTGACGGTTCCGGCAGGTGTGGATGCGGTGTCAGCCCCATGAGTGAAACAAGCTCGTCCGCTGCCCGGCGGACGTCGTCATTGATGACGGTGTGGTCGAACTCCGGTTCAGCAGCAAGTTCCAGTTTAGCGGTTTCCAGGCGCCGCTGCTGTTCTTCCGGTGTTTCTGTGCCCCGGCCCACCAGCCGGCGGACCATTTCGTCCCAGGTGGGCGGTGCGAGGAAGACGAACTGGGCGTCCGGGACGGCTGCCTTGACCTGGCGGGCGCCCTGCAGGTCGATCTCCAGCAGCACGGACCGACCTTCGGCGATGGCCCGGTTGACGGTGCTCTTCAGGGTGCCGTAAGTGTTCTGGCCGTGGACCACCGCCCATTCCAGGAGTTCACCGTCCGCAATGAGCTGCTCGAACTCCTCCTTGGACTTGAAGAAGTAGTGAACGCCGTCCACCTCCCCAGGCCGGGGAGCGCGGGTGGTGGCTGAGACGGAAAGCCACACCTCGGGGTAGTTGTCACGGATGTAGGTGGACACGGTGCCTTTGCCAACAGCCGTCGGACCTGCGAGGACTGTCAGTCCAGGTTTCTTGCTCACGTATTCCTTTTGCCGCAGTTGGGGGAAAGACAGGCGCTGCCTGCCTCAATGCTCGTCTATAAAATCTACCAGCGCCCGGCGCTGGTGGACGCCCAGGCCCCTGACCCTGCGGGACGTTGCGATGCCCAGCTGCTGCATGATCGCGGCGGCCCGTACCTTCCCGATGCCGGGAAGGGCTTCGAGCAGCTCGGAGACTTTCATGCGGGCCAGGGCGTCGTCCTCCAAGGCCGAGCTGATGATGTCCGCCGCGGACCTGTCGCCGTTCCGAAGGCTTTCCTTGGCGGCGGCCCGGGTGGCCCTGGCTGCTGCCGCCTTGCCCAGGGCATCGGCCCGTTCAGACGCAGATAAAGGTCGCAGGACCATCACGGACACCCCCGAAGTCGGCGGATTTCATCCAAGGGCGGCCGCCCTTGGACCTGTCCTGAAACTACCCTCTGGTGCACCGTGAATCAATGCATCGGGGCAATTGCAGGCTATTGTCCCCGCAGCCCCTCCAAGGTCCGCAGGGCAGCCTCACGCAGGCCGCTGACCTCCGGCCCGGCCGACAGGATGTCGCGGCTGGACGTTCCCAGGACCAGCGGGTAGGCAGCACCAAAGGTGGCCCGAAGATCCGCCGGCGTAGCCCCCTGCGCCCCGAGCCCGGGCGCCAGGATGGGACCGCGGACGGCCGCAAGGTCCAGGTCCAGGTCCGCCAGCGCGCTGCCAACGGTGGCGCCGACCACCAGGCCCACGGACCCAAGGCTCCCTGCATACCGCGAGTTCTCGGCAGCCGCTGCTGCAGTGATCCTGCGGGCCACGGAATCCTTTCCGCCCACATGCTGGACGGAGGCGCCCTCCGGATTGGAGGTCAGGGCCAGCACAAACACACCGCGGCCGGTGGCTGCCGCCAGGTCAAGCGCAGGACGCAGCGACTCAAACCCAAGGTAGGGGCTGAGCGTGACGGAATCGGCCGCCAGCGGGGACTCATCACGGAGCCAAGCGTCGGCGTAGGCAGCCATGGTGGACCCAATGTCTCCACGCTTGGCATCGGCGATGGTCAGAACCGATTCGTCCCGCGCGGTGGCCAGGACCTCCTCCAGCACCGCCATGCCCGCAGATCCGTGACGCTCATACAGCGCCACCTGCGGCTTGACCGCGGCAGCGAGCGAAGCCACCGCCTCCAGGACGGTGAGGGAAAACCGCCTCAGCCCGGCGGCGTCGTCGTCCAGTCCCCAGCCCTTCAACAGCGCCGGGTGCGGGTCGATGCCCACGCACAGCGGGCCGCGGGCGGCCATGGCCGCGCCGAGCCGGGAGCCGAAGGACTCCCGGACGGCGTCGTGTGCAGGCGTACCGGGAACCTGCTCAGGCATGCTGCAGGGCCGCTTTCTGCGACTCCGCAAGCGCTGCCGCGTGCTCCTGCAGGCTGGTGACGGACCATTCGTAGGTGCGCATGGCTTCGATGGCCTGGACGGCGGCGTTGAACTCGGCCACCGTGGTGATGCACGGAATGCCGATGGACGTGGCCGCGGCGCGGATTTCGTAGCCGTCGCTGCGGGCCTCGCCGCCCGAGGGCGTGTTGAAGACCATGTCGATCTCGCCGGCGACGATCAGGTCCGCGATGGTGCCCTCGCCCTCGGCGCTGCTGCCCTCGGCCACCTTGCGGACCGGGGTGGCCTGCAGGCCGTTGCGGCGCAGGACGTCGGCGGTGCCGCCGGTGGAGACGATCTCGAAGCCGAGGTCCGAGAGGCGCTTGACCGCCATGATGACGGCGCGCTTGTCCCGGTTGGCCACGGAGACGAACACCTTGCCCTCGGTGGGCAGGGCGTTGTTGGCACCGGCCTGGCTCTTGGCGAAGGCGGTGTCGAAGTGCTTGTCGATGCCCATGACCTCGCCGGTGGAGCGCATCTCGGGTCCGAGCAGCGAGTCCACCACCTTGCCCTCGACCGTGCGGAACCGGCTGAACGGCAGCACGGCCTCCTTGACCGCCACGGGGGCGTCCAGCGGCAGGGTGGAGCCGTCGCCGGCCTCCGGCAGGATCTTGTAGGCCCCGCGCAGCTGGTTGATGGTCACGCCGGCGCCGATGAGGGCAGCAGCCTTGGCCATCTGCACGCCGGTGGCCTTGGACACGAACGGCACGGTCCGGGATGCACGGGGGTTGGCTTCCAGGACGTACAGGACGTCGGACGCCAGCGCGAACTGGATGTTGATCAGGCCCCGCACGCCCACGCCTTCAGCGATGGCGCGGGTTGCGGTGCGCACGCGTTCGACGACGTTGCTTCCCAGGGTGATCGGCGGCAGGACGCAGGCGGAGTCGCCGGAGTGGATGCCGGCTTCCTCGATGTGCTCCATGATGCCGCCCAGGTACATGTCGGTGCCGTCGAAGAGGGCATCGACGTCGATTTCGACGGCGTCCTCCAGGAACCGGTCGATCAGGACCGGGTGGTCCGGCGTGATCTCGGTGGCGTTGGCGATGTAGCGGGAGAGGTTGGGCTCGTCGTAGACGATTTCCATACCGCGGCCGCCCAGCACGTAGGACGGGCGGACCAGGACCGGGTAGCCGATCTCGTCGGCGATCTTCTTGGCGTCCTCGAAGGAAACGGCGGTGCCGTTCTTGGGCGACACGAGGCCGGCCTTGTCCAGTACGCGGGAGAACGCGCCACGGTGCTCGGCGAGGTCGATGGCTTCCGGGGAGGTGCCCAGGATGGGCACGCCGGCGTCGGCCAGCTGCTGGGCCAGCTTCAGCGGGGTCTGGCCGCCGAGCTGGACGAACACGCCCATGACGCCGCCGGTGCGTTCCTCGGCCGCGATGACTTCCAGGACGTCCTCAAGCGTGAGTGGCTCGAAGTACAGGCGGGTGGAGACGTCGTAGTCGGTGGAGACGGTTTCCGGGTTGCAGTTGACCATGACCGTCTCGTAGCCGGCCTTGCGCAGTGCCATGGAGGCGTGCACGCAGGAGTAGTCGAACTCGATGCCCTGGCCGATGCGGTTGGGGCCGGAGCCGAGGATCAGGATGGACGGCTTGGAGTGCAGCGCGACCTCGTCCTCCTCGTCGTAGGCCGAGTAGTGGTACGGGGTGTAAGCGGCGAACTCGGCGGCGCAGGTGTCCACGGTCTTGTAGACCGGGCGGATGCCCAGGGCCTGGCGGACGCCACGGACCACTGCCTCGGAGTTGTGCGTCAGCGCGCCGATCTGTTCGTCGGAGAAGCCGTGGCGCTTGGCGCGCTGCAGCATCTCCCTGGTCAGTGCGCCGGCCTGGCGGATCTCGCGGGACACCTCGTTGAGGAGTTCGAGCTGGTCCAGGAACCAGGGATCGATCTTGGTGGCCTCGAAGAGCTGTTCCGCCGTGGCGCCGCCCAGGAGGGCGCGCTGTACCTGGTGCAGCCGCTCGGTGGTGGGGCGCTTGGCCTTTTCGATGAGCTCTGCGACTTCGTATTCGGGGACGGAGCTGAAGTCCAGCTGCGAACCCTTCTGCTCCAGGGAGCGCAGGGCCTTCTGGAGGGCCTCGGTGAAGTTGCGGCCCATGGCCATGGCCTCGCCCACGGACTTCATGGTGGTGGTGAGGGTGTTGTCCGCCGCCGGGAACTTCTCGAAGGCAAACCGCGGAACCTTGACCACCACGTAGTCGAGTGTGGGTTCGAAGGACGCGGGGGTCTTCTGCGTGATGTCGTTGGGGATTTCGTCCAGGGTGTAGCCCAGGGAGAGCTTGGTGGCGATCTTGGCGATGGCGAAGCCGGTGGCCTTGGACGCCAGCGCCGAGGAGCGGGAGACGCGGGGGTTCATCTCGATGACCACCACGCGGCCGGTCTTGGGGTCGATGGCGAACTGGATGTTGCAGCCGCCGGTGTCCACGCCCACCTCCCGGATGACGGCGATGGCGACGTCGCGCAGCTTCTGGTACTCGCGGTCCGTGAGGGTCAGCGCCGGGGCTACGGTGATGGAGTCACCGGTATGCACGCCTACGGGATCGAAGTTTTCGATGGAGCAGACGACAACCACGTTGTCGTTCTTGTCCCGCATCATCTCGAGCTCGTATTCCTTCCAGCCCAGGATGCTCTCTTCGAGCAGCACCTCGCTGGTGGGGCTGTACTGCAGGCCCTGGCCGACGATGCGGCGCAGGTCTTCCTCGTTGTAGGCAAGGCCGGAGCCCAGGCCGCCCATGGTGAAGGACGGGCGGACCACCATGGGGTAACCGAGGTCGACGGCGGCCGTCAGGGCCTCGTCCATGGTGTGGATGATGTGGCTGCGCGCGGATTCGGCGCCGCAGCGCTCCACGACGCCCTTGAACTTCTCACGGTCCTCGCCGAGCTCGATGGCGGCGATGTTCGCGCCGATCAGCTCCACGTTGTACTTCTCCAGCACGCCGTTCTTGTCCAGGGCGATGGCGGTGTTCAGCGCGGTCTGGCCACCCAGGGTGGGCAGCACGGCGTCGGGGCGTTCCTTGGCGATGATCTTCTCCACCACCTCGGGGGTGATGGGCTCGACGTAGGTGGCGTCGGCGAACTCGGGGTCGGTCATGATGGTGGCCGGGTTGGAGTTCACCAGGATGACCCGCAGGCCTTCCTCCTTGAGGACACGCAGTGCCTGGGTGCCTGAGTAGTCGAACTCGGCGGCCTGGCCAATGACGATCGGGCCGGAACCAATGACGAGGACGCTCTTGAGATCTGTACGTTTCGGCATTACTTCTTGTCCTCAGTCTTGTTGTCGTTTTTGTGTTCAGCGCCGGCGGAGTGGGCGGAGTCCACCGGTTCCTTTGACAGGTTGGCCGTCCGGCCGTCGCGGGTGCCTTCCATCAGTTCGATGAAGCGGTCGAACAGGTAGGCGGCATCGTGGGGTCCCGCCGCCGCTTCCGGGTGGTACTGCACGGAGAACGCCGGGATGTCGAGGCAGGCGAGGCCTTCCACGACGTCGTCGTTCAGGCTGACATGGCTTACTTCCACGCGGCCGTAGCGCTCCTCGGGTGCCTGGGTGGCGCCGTCCAGCGGGGCGTCCACGGCGAAACCGTGGTTCTGGGAGGTGATTTCCACCTTGCCGGTGCGGCGGTCCATCACGGGCTGGTTGATGCCGCGGTGGCCGTAGCGGAGCTTGTAGGTGCCAAAGCCCAGTGCCCGGCCCAGGATCTGGTTCCCGAAGCAGATGCCGAAGTAGGGCAGCTTTTCGTCCAGGACCGAGCGCAGCAGCTTGACCTGCGCGTCGGCAGTGGCGGGGTCGCCGGGGCCGTTGGACATGAAGAACCCGTCCGGATTGACCGCCTTGACGTCTTCCAGGGTGGCGGTGGCGGGGAGCACGTGGACGCGGACGCCGCGCTCGGCGAACCGGACCGGGGTCATGGCCTTGATGCCGAGGTCGATGGCCGCGATGGTGAAGCGGGGCTCGCCGTCCCAGCCGTGGTCCTTCGGTTCAACCACGTAGGCTTCATCAACGCTGACCTCCTCGGCCAGGCGCGAACCCTCCATGGGGGCGCTGGCCAGGACGGCGTCGACCAGTTCCTTGTCCGTAACCTGGGCGGCCTCACCGGAGAAGATGCCGGCGCGCATGGTCTTGTGCTCGCGCAGGTGCCGGGTGATGGCACGCGTGTCCACGCCCTGGATGCCAACGATGCCCTGCGCCACCAGCTCTTCGTCCAGGGAGCGCTCGGAGCGCCAGTTGGAGGGGCGGCGTGCGGGGTCGCGGACGATGTAGCCCGCCACCCAGATGCGCCGGGACTCGGCGTCGTCATCATTGACACCGGTGTTGCCGATGTGCGGCGCCGTCTGCACCACCAGTTGGCGGGCGTAGGACGGATCGGTGATGGTTTCCTGGTAGCCGGTCATGCCGGTGGCAAAGACGGCCTCGCCCAGGGCGGTGCCCGTGGCACCGTAGCTGGTGCCGCGGAAAATGCGCCCGTCTTCGAGAACCAGCGCAGCTGGGGCCGATACAGGAGCGGAGGTGGTTGCTGTCAATGTATTCGCTTTCACTGTCTTACTTTCCACTGGTGGCACCAGCCGCTGGGGCTGACGAAATCAAATCCTGAAGGGCCTGGTACAGCACGTCTTTGTCCGCCGCGCGGCGGGTCCGGAAGCCGGTGTCCAGTTCATGGGCGCCATGCATCCACGCGAGCACCAGCAGGCCGTCCTTTTCCACGAACTTCCCTGCCATCCCGCTGTCCTGCCGGACACCGGTGAGGGAAGCTGCGGGGATGTAGAGCGCAGGTGCCCCGGACCGCCTGTAGAGGACCCCGTGCGGGTACACCTCCAGGGTGGAGTTGGTGCGGATGCCCAGCCCATGAACCGCGATCCGGTCAAGCCAGTCGCCTGACGTGGTGGTGGCAACGTACTGCCCGTCGGCAGCGGCGGTTGGCTCACCGGGTGCGGCAGGCACCTGGGGCAGTTGCTCGACGTCGGACTGGCGCTTCAGGCGGTTGCGCCAGCCAACGGCGAGGAGGACAAAGACGACGGCAACAACCGCCAGCATGGCAAGTCCGGGAAGGATCTTGTCCATCAGGCAGCGCCCGCCGGGGTTGCGCCGGCTTCCGGGTGCGGGGTGTTGAGGGTACCGTCCAGGACGGTGGGGTGCCCCTTGAAGAAGGTGGCCACCACCTTGCCCGGCAGCTCCCTGCCCTTGAACGGGGAGTTGCGGCCCATGGTGGCCATCTGGAAGGGGTCCACCGTCCAACGTGCCGCCGGGTCAACCAGGATCAGGTTGGCCGGTTCCCCGGCCTCGATGGGGCGGCCCTGGTCAGCCAGGCGGCCAATCTTCGCGGCAGCGGTGGAAGTGACCCTGGCGAAGTCAGCCCAGGTCATCAGGCCGGTTTCGATCATGGCGTGCTGGACCACGGACAGGGCGGTTTCCAGCCCGGTCATGCCCATGGCAGCCTGCGCCCACTCGCATTCCTTGTGCTCGCTGGGGTGCGGCGCGTGGTCGGTACCCACAACGTCGATCGTGCCGTCCGCCAGCCCCGCACGCAATGCCTGGACGTCGGCGTCGGTGCGCAGCGGCGGGTTGACCTTGAACACGGGGTCGTAGCTGCGCACCAGGTCGTCGGTCAGCAGCAGGTGGTGCGGGGTGACCTCCGCCGTGACGTCAATTCCGCGCTCCTTGGCCCAGCGGATGATCTCCACCGAGCCGGCCGTGGACACGTGGCACACGTGCAGGCGGGAGCCCACGTGCTGGGCCAAGAGGACGTCCCGGGCGATGATGCTTTCCTCAGCCACGGCGGGCCAGCCGGTCAGACCGAGGACGGCGGAGACATCGCCTTCGTTCATCTGTGCCCCGGCGGTGAGGCGGGGTTCCTGCGCGTGCTGGGCCACAACGCCGTCGAACGCCTTGACGTACTCGAGGGCGCGGCGCATGAGCACCGGGTCGTGGACGCAAATGCCGTCGTCGGAGAACATGCGGACCCGGGCGCGGGAATCGGCCATGGCGCCCAATTCAGCCAGCTGCTCCCCTGCGAGGCCGACGGTGACGGCACCGACCGGGCGGACGTCCACCCAGCCGGCTGCAAGGCCCAGCGTGTAGACCTGTTCCACCACGCCGGCGGTGTCGGCCACCGGGGTGCTGTTAGCCATGGCGTGCACGGCAGTGTAGCCGCCCAGCGCCGCGGCCCGGGTGCCGGTTTCCACGGTTTCGGCGTCTTCGCGGCCCGGTTCGCGGAGGTGCGTATGGACGTCCACCATGCCGGGCAGCGCCACCAGGCCGGCGGCGTCGATGACGGTGGCGCCATCCGCGGACAGGTCATGGCCGATCTCGGCGATGATGCCGTCGCGGATCAGCAGGTCCGCGGGCTCGCCGCCCAGGATGGCTGCGCCTTGGATCAGGTACGTTCCGGTGTTGGCTGCCATCAGTTGCTCTCCTTGGGGGAAGGGGCGGCGGCGTAGGCCGGTGCCCGGTGTGCGGCTGGTTCCCGGGTGTCTCCGGAGAGCAGCAGGTACAGCGCGGCCATCCGCACGGACACGCCGTTGCGGACCTGCGCCAGGACGGTGGAACGGGGCGAGTCGGCGGCGGCGGCGCTGATCTCCAGGCCCCGGTTCATGGGCCCGGGGTGCATGATGATGGTGTCCGTCATGCCAAGGTCGTCCAGGGCCCGCAGCCGGTTGTCGTCGAAGCCCCATCGGCGGGAGTATTCACGGGTGCTGGGGAAGAACGACGCGTTCATGCGTTCGCCCTGGACCCGGAGCATCATCATGGCATCGACGCCGTTGGCCAGGGTCTGGTCAAGGTCATAGCTGACGCTGCAGGGCCACTTGTCGACGCCGACCGGCAGCAGCGTGGGCGGGGCCACCAGGGTGACTTCCGCACCAAGGGTACGGAGCAGCCAGACGTTGGAGCGCGCCACGCGGGAGTGGAGCACGTCGCCTGCGATGGCCACCCGCATGCCCTTGAGATCGGTCCCTTCGGAGCCCGTACCCGAGAGCCGGGCCCAGTGGCGGCGCATGGTGAAGGCGTCGAGCAGGGCCTGGGTGGGGTGTTCGTGGGTGCCGTCGCCGGCGTTGATGACTGCAGCGTCGATCCAGTCGGTGGCTGCGAGGCGGTGGGGCGCGCCGGACGCCCAGTGGCGGATCACGACGGCGTCCGCACCCATTGCGGACAGCGTCTGGGCGGTGTCCTTGAGGGACTCGCCCTTGGAGACGGACGATCCCTTGGCGGCGAAGTTGATGACATCGGCCGACAACCGCTTGGCTGCCGCTTCAAAGGATATCCGGGTGCGGGTGGAGTCTTCGAAGAAGAGGTTGACCACAGTGCGGCCACGCAGGGCGGGGAGCTTCTTGACTTCCCGCTCCCCCACGGCCGACATCTCCTCGGCGGTGTCCAGGATGCGGATGGCGTTCGAAAGACTGAGGTCCTCGGTGGACAGGAGGTGTTTCACGCGCCCCCCTCGATCACGACTTCGTTGACCGGGCTTCCGCCGTCGGAGGAATCCGTCTCTTCCAGCCGGACCCTGACCTTTTCAACGGAGGACGTGGGCAGGTTCTTGCCCACGTGGTCCGCGCGGATGGGAAGCTCGCGGTGGCCCCGGTCGATCAGGACGGCAAGCCGGACGATGCGCGGCCGGCCGAGGTCCACGAGCGCGTCCAGGGCGGCACGGATGGTGCGGCCGGAGTACAGGACGTCGTCGATGAGGACAACCACTTTGTTGTCTATGCCGGTCCGCGGCAGCCTGGTGGGGTACGGCGGGCGGGTCCCCTGATGGGAAAGGTCGTCGCGGAACATGGTGACGTCGAGCTGCCCTACGATGGCCGCGGCATCAACGGTGTTGTCCGCGGCGGCGATTTTTTCCGCGAGCCGGACAGCCAGCGGGTAACCGCGGCGGGGAATGCCCAGTAGGACCAGGTCCTGGGAACCCTTGTTGGCTTCGAGGATCTCGTGGGCGATACGAGTGAGGGCCCGGTCAATGTCCGCCTGGCTGAGGACAACCCTGGCTGGAACCGGTGCGCTGGTGACAGATGTCAACGCTCGTCTCCCCTTTCCCCGCCTCACAGGACGGAATTAAAAAAGGAATGATTGCTGTTCAAAATTACCACACGGTCCTGCCGCGCCCGGCCCCGGACCAACGCGTTGCTGGTCACATCCCACGGAGCGCCGGACGGAAACCAAGGCCGCTTCCTTTGCGGCGCGGGAGCCCCCGCTTAGGCTTTCGGGTATGCCGATGTATTCGCAGCACCCTTCATCCGGACCTCCCGACGACCCCTACCGCGGCGCCGGTGGGCCGCCCCTGCCGCAGGAGGCGAATCCAAGCTGGATGGGGCAGGTGCAGCCGGAACACTACCGGGCGGCGCCGGGGCACCAGGGCGGGCCGCTGGCGGGCATGGTTCCCCCGCAGGCGCAGGGAACAGTGCTGCAGGGTTCGCGGGCCCGCAGCGGGTTGCTTGGTTTGAGCGTTGCCGGCGGCGTGCTGGCTTTCCTGAGCCTGTTCCTGGTGGTGCCGTTCCTTCTGTCCAATACCGGGGCGGCGGGGTTCCTGATTGGTTTCCTGGCGTCCCTGGTCCCGCTTGCTGTGGTGCTGACGGCAGTGCACATCATTGACAGGTGGGAGCCGGAACCCAAGCGGCTCCTGTTTTTTGCTTTCACGTGGGGCGCCGCAGTGTCCGTTGCCGTGACGCTGCTGATCCAGCCGTTCTTCGTGATCGTCTTCCAGTTCACGGACCAGCCTGACCTGCAGACCTATATGGCCACCGTGCAGGCACCCATTGTCGAGGAGTTCGCCAAGTCGCTGGGCCTGCTCATCCTCCTGCTGGCGGCCCGGCGCCAGTTCGACGGGCCGGTGGACGGCGTGGTGTTCGCCTTCACCATCGCCGGCGGGTTCGCCTTCACCGAGAACATCCTCTATTTCGGGCGGGCTATCGCTGAATCGGCGTCGCCGGCCAGCGACTTCGCCCAGATCTTCTTCCTGCGCGGCGTCATGTCCCCCTTCGCCCATGCGATCTTTACCGGCACCACCGGCCTCATCATGGGCTTTGCCGCCAGGCGCTGGCACACCGGCGCGTCGATCGGCGCGTTCTTCGTGGGCCTGCTGCCGGCCATGTTCCTGCACAACAGGTGGAACAGCATGGGCCAGGGATTCCTGCTGGACTACATCGTGGTCCAGGTGCCGATCTTCGTGCTGGCAGTGGCCGGCATCATCTTCCTGCGGGTGGCCGAGAAACGCCTCACCCGCCAGCGCCTGCTGGAGTATTCCGCCGCGGGCTGGTTTACGCCGGCCGAGGTGCAGCTGCTGGCCACCCGCGGCGGCCGGCGGACAGCCCTGGCATGGGCGGCCAGTGCGGGCAGGAAGCAGCAGATGAAGCAGTTCCTGAAGGCGGCCACCCAGCTGGCCAATACCCGCCAGCGGATCCTGAGCGGACGCGACGTGCCCCTCCACCAGGCCGAGGAAAGGCTGCAGCTCCAGCGGATCCTGGCGCTGCGGGCGTCCGTGGCCGCGTAACCCGTCTTTGCGGCCAACGCAAAAGAACCCCGCCAGCGGCGGGGTTCTTTTGTTGGTCCTGCAGGTTGTTTGTCCCGCGGAGAAGAAGCCTCAGGCCAGCAGCGAAGGCTTCAGCTGCTGCAGCCGGCCCAGGAGGCCGTTGATGAACTGCGGGGACTCATCCGTGGACAAAGTCTTGGCCAGCGCAACTGCCTCGCTGACCGCCACGCCGTCCGGGACATCGTCGTTGTAAAGAAGCTCCCAGGTGCCGATGCGCAGGATGATGCGGTCCACGGACGGCATGCGCTCCAGGCTCCAGCCCTGCGAGTAAGTCTCCAGGAACTCATCGATGGCTGCCTGCTGCGACAGCACTCCTTCGACGATTTCCAGGGTGTAGGGGTTGACCACCTGGTCGGTCTTTTCCCGGCGTGCGCGGAGCACGTCGAACGCCGAAACAGAGCGCTGCTCCGCTTCGAAAAGAACATCCAGTGCCCTGCTGCGGGCTTTACCGCGGGCGCTCACTAGTCGGTGACCCGGCCCAGGTAGCTGCCGTCGCGGGTGTCCACCTTAACCCGGGTGTTGTTTTCGATGAACAACGGGACCTGGATTTCGTAGCCGGTTTCCAGGGTGGCGGGCTTGGTGCCTGCGGAGGAGCGGTCACCCTGCAGGCCCGGCTCGGTGTAGGTGATTTCGAGGACAACGCTCGGCGGCAGCTCGATGTAGAGGGGGGTGCCGTCGTGGATGGCGATGTTGACCATCTGGTTCTCAAGCATGAAGTTGGTGGCGTCGCCTACCGTGGCACCGGAGACGGTGATCTGGTCATAGTCCGAGGTGTCCATGAACACGAAGTCCGCGCCGTCCTGGTACAGGTACTGGTAGTCACGGCGGTCAACGGTGGCGGTCTCGATCTTCAGCCCGGCGTTGAACGTCTTGTCGACAACCTTGCCGGACATCACGTTGCGCATCTTGGTCCGCACAAAGGCGCCGCCCTTGCCGGGCTTGACGTGCTGGAATTCGATGACGTTCCAGAGCTGGCCCTCGAGCTTCAGGACCGTTCCGTTCTTAATGTCGTTAGTGGTTGCCACTGGTTTCCTCTGGTTTCTTTGTCTGGCCGCGTGGTCAGATGCTGTATGCCGGGCGGGCACGCCGCAACGGCCCGCCTGCACGTGTTTGTCAAAAATCGCGTGGATGCAAAAATTCCAACAACCATTCTACCGGTAAATACCGGGCAGCCTGTCCGCAGCCTCTGGTTGCGGACTCAGCAGGCGAGGTCCAGGACGTCCCTGGCCCGCTGGAGCGCCACGGTGGACGAGTAGATCTGGGCGGCGTCGGCCGACTGCGCCACCCGCAGGTCCAGTGCCTTGGAGAAGGATTCAACCGCAGCGGAGGTCTGTCCGGCCGCGTACTGTGCCCTGCCCAGGTACTGGAGGGCCAGAGCCTCCCCCGGAGTGCCGTGCGCCTCGGCAAGGAGTTGACGGAACAGGCCAACAGCGCGGTCCATTCGGTGGCTGACGCTCAGCACTTCTGCTTCGAAGATGCGCAGGAGGAACGATTCCGGATCCTTGAACCGGGCTTCGGCCAGCAGCTCGGCAGCCTCGGACGCATGGCCCTCCACCAGCAGCACGAAGATCTGGTCAGCCGGATCCGTGGAGGCGGCCAGGGTTTCCCGGACCACGTCCTCGTTGACGATCTGCGGCTGCAGCGTGTCCGGATTGATGCGGATTCCAGGAAAGCCGGCTTCGGGCCAGTCAGCGGTGCCGCTCATGTCGCCCTGCATCAGGACGCAATCTCCTGGTAGGCCGCGAACAGCAGCGAGGCGTCCGGGACGTCGAGGATTCCGGGTTTGGCGATGCCGTCCAGCACCACGAACCGCAGCAGGTCACCGCGCGATTTCTTGTCGCGGCGCATTCCGTCCAGCAGGCCCTGCCACCGGTCCCGCCGGTAGGTGACCGGCAGCCCAAGTCCCTCAAGGATGCTCCGGTGCCTGTCGGCGTCGGCATCGCTGAGCCGCCCGACGCTCCTGGCGAGTTCAGCGGCGAACATCATGCCCACGGACACCGCGGCGCCGTGCCGCCAGGAGTACCGTTCCACGAGCTCGATGGCGTGGCCCAGGGTGTGCCCGTAGTTCAGGATTTCCCGCAGCCCGGACTCCTTGAGGTCCTCGGAGACTACTTTTGCCTTCACGGCGATGGCCCGCTCGATCAACTCACGGAGGGCATCGGAGCGGGGGTCCACCACCGCGGCCGGATCCTTTTCCACCAGGTCCAGGATGGCGGGGTCGGCGATGAAGCCGCACTTGATGACTTCGGCCAGGCCGGAAATGATTTCGTTCTTCGGGAGCGTGTCCAGGGTGTCCAGGTCGGCCAGGACGGCGGCCGGCGGGTGGAAGGAGCCTACGAGGTTCTTTCCCTCGGCAGTGTTGATGCCGGTCTTGCCGCCCACGGAGGCGTCCACCATGCCCAGCAGGCTGGTGGGCATGTGGATGACCTTGACCCCGCGCAGCCAGGTGGCGGCAACGAACCCGGCAAGGTCGGTGACCGCTCCCCCGCCCACGGCAACAATCGCGTCGGAGCGGGTGAAGTCGTTCTGGCCCAGGACCTGCCAGCAGAAGGCGGCCACCTGGATGTGCTTGCCTTCCTCGGCATCAGGGATCTCCGCGGTAAGGGACGTGAAACCCGCTTCTGCAAGTTCGTCCCGGACGGTGTCACCCGTGAGGCGCAGCGCGCGGGGGTGGATCACCAGGACCCGGCGGACGCGTTCTCCAAGCAGGGCGGGAAGGTCACCAAGGAGGCCGCGGCCGACCACGACGCCGTAGTTGTTGCCGGCGCCTTCGCCGGTGACGTTGATGACTGTTGATTGCGTGTTCACTTTTCAACTTCCTGTTTGGCAGCTGCATGGTTGCGCAGTGCTGCTTCCAGCCGGCCGCCCAGCTCGGATATCGAGCCGTGGCGGACGTCCAGGGTGATGTCGGCCAGCCTTTCGTAGACCGGCCCGCGGGTGGCGAACATGGCCGTCCAGCGCCCCATCGCATCTCCGGCAAGGAGCGGCCGTCCGGAGTTGCGGGCGATCCTGTCCGCGACGGTGTCGGCGTCGCACTCCAGGTACACGACAGTGCAGCGGCTGATCAGCTGCTGCGTGCCTGAGTCGAGCACGGCTCCCCCGCCGAGCGAGATCACCGTGGAGGTTCCATCGGCTTCCTCCACGGCCTCGGCCACGGTCCGGGCCTCAATTTCCCGGAACGCGTGCTCGCCGCGCCCTGCAAAGATCCCGGCGATGGAGCCGTGGCCGGCGACGATCACGGCGTCGGTGTCAATGAAAGGAACACCCAGCTGCTGGGCGAGCTGCTGGCCGATGGCTGATTTGCCCACGGCCATGGGGCCAATGAGCACGATCGGCCGGCTGCCAACCGCTCCGGGACTGCTGCGGTGGAGCACTACTGGCCGATCGAGTCCAGGGATGCCGGGATGCTGTCCAGGTAGCCCTTGATGTTGCGTGCGGTCTCTGCCACCGAGTCACCGCCGAACTTCTCGATGACCGCTTCGGCGAGGACCAGGGCCACCATGGCCTCGGCCACCACTCCGGCGGCCGGGACTGCGCACACGTCCGAGCGCTGGTGGTGCGCCTTGGCCGGCTCGCCGGTGCTCACGTCGATGGTCCGCAGGGCGCGGGGCACCGTGGCGATGGGCTTCATGGCTGCCCGGACCCGGAGAACGTCGCCAATGCTCATGCCGCCTTCGATGCCGCCGGCGCGGTTGCTGGCCCGGACAATCCGGCCTTCGCCGTCGCGGAGGATTTCGTCATGGGCAGCGGAGCCGCGGCGTGCTGCGGTCAGGAAACCGTCGCCAACCTCCACGCCCTTGATGGCCTGGATCCCCATGAGGGCAGCTGCCAGCCTGGCGTCCAGGCGGCGGTCCCAGTGGACGTAGCTGCCCAGTCCCGGCGGGAGTCCGTAGGCCAGGACTTCCACCACGCCGCCCAGGGTTTCGCCTTCCTTGTGGGCGGCGTCCACCTCGGCCACCATCGCGTCAGAGGTTTCACGGTCGAAGCAGCGCAGGGGATCCGTGTCCAGGGCGATGACATCACTGGGCACGGGCAGCGGACGGCCTTCCGGCACCGTCACGCTGGCGATGGACACCGTGTGGCTGACCAGCTCGATGCCGAGGTGCTTGAGGAACTGTGCGGCTACGGTCCCCAGCGCCACGCGGGTGGCGGTTTCCCGGGCGCTGGCGCGTTCCAGCACGGGGCGGGCCTCGTCGAAGCCGTATTTCTGCATGCCGGTGAAGTCCGCATGGCCCGGGCGCGGGCGGGTCAGAGGCGCGTTGCGGGCCTGGTCGGCGAGCAGTTCCGGGTCCACGGGATCAGCGGACATGATCTGCTCCCATTTGGGCCATTCGGTGTTCGCCACCTGGATGGCGACGGGACCGCCCTGGGTCAGGCCGTGCCGCACACCACCGAGGATGGTCACGACGTCCTGCTCGAACTTCATCCGCGCGCCGCGTCCGTAGCCGAGGCGGCGGCGGGCCAGGGAGTCTGCGATGTGGCCGCTGGTGATTTCCACACCGGCGGGGACGCCCTCAATAATTCCCATCAGAGCCGGACCATGGGATTCACCGGCAGTCAACCAACGCATAATTTCCATCCTGCCACGTAGGGCGGTCAGAACGCCCGCCGGGCAAGGCCGACTGCGTCACACATCACATCTATGACAGCTGCATTAACGTCTTCACCGCGGCGGGTGAAAAGCCGCACCTGCTCCACGGCCTGGTACAGCAGCATCTCCAGCCCGGGCACCACGCGGCCCCCGCCGGCTTGCCATACGGAGGCAATGAGGCTGGGCCAGGGGTCGTAAGCCACGTCCAGCAGCACACCCGGGGTCGCGGTCTTGAGCGCGGCGATTTCCGCGGCGAGTCCGTCTGCCGCGCGCGGCGGCAGAGTGGAGATTACGACGTCGGCTTCCGCCGTAGGGCGGGCGGCCGCGGCAAGGGAGCGGACCTGCAGGGCCATCCCCAGGCTTTCGGCAGCCGCACGGACGTCTGCAGTGCGGGACGCATCCCGGACAAAGACCTGGACCGTTTCGGTGCCGAGTTCCTTCAGCGCAGCGACGGCAGAGGCCGCCGTCCCGCCGCCGCCCAGGATGACGGCTGAGGGCGCGGCCGCAGAGCCGGCATGGCAGAGCGCGTTGACGATGCCGGTCACGTCCGTGTTGGAGCCCACCGTTTTAACCCCATCGGCGGTGTCCTCGAACGTCACGGTATTCACGACGCCCAGGGTGCGGGCCACTCCCCGTACCTCGTCCACCTCGTCCAGCATCGCCGTCTTAAGCGGCATGGTCACGGACAGCCCGCGCCAGCCCGGCTGGTGCCGGATCTGGCGCATGAACGACGGCAGCAGCTCCTCGGTGACATCGATGGCCGTATAGCTGATGCCCGCACCCAGTTGCCCGTAGGCCGCGAGGTGCAGGGCCGGGGATTTTGAGTGGCTGATCGGGTGGCCCAGGACGGCAGCCCGCAGGCTCATGTGCAGCGGCCCGCGTTTGCCTGGCACCAGGCGTTGTACTGCTCCACGTAGGCGTTGTGTTCAGCAAGGGTCTTGGCGAACTTGGTTTCCTTGGTGTCCAGGTTGACGGTCACCCAGTACAGGTAATCGTTGGTCTTTGGCTTGGCTGCCGCGTCGATGGCGGTCTTGCCGGGAGATCCGATGGGGCCTGGGGGCAGCCCGGGGTTCGCGTAGGTGTTGTACGGGTTGGACTTGTCCTTGCGCTGCTCATCGGTGAAGTTGAAGCTGCGGGTGCCCAGCCCGTACGTGACGGCGGAGTCAACCTGCAGGAAGCCGCCGGTCTGGTCGTTCGGCTTCAGCCTGTTGTAGATGGCGCCGGCAACGTCGCCGTAGTCGGCCTGGCCGCCCTCGGCCTGGACAATGCTCGCCACGATGACGGCCTGGTACTGCTTGGCGGGGTCCGTAATGCCCTGCGAGACGAGCTCGTCGGTGGTGGCCTTCACCAGCGCCTGCAGGATGTCCTTGGCCTGAGTACCCAGCGGGAAGCGGTACTCGCCCGGCTGCAGGTAGCCTTCCAGATTCTTCGCGTTGGCGGGCAGGCCAAACTGGGCGGGCTGGTTGCTGAGCGCCTGCAGCTGCTGGATGGAGACGCCGGACCCCTCGGAGATCGCCTGGAGGGATTCATTGATGCGAAGGCCGGCGCTCAGGGCGAAGTAAATAACCTTGGACTTGTCTTTGCCGGCAAGGACGTTGACAGCATCCGCGTTCTTCATCTCGGTCTTGAAGACGTAGTCGCCCGGGGAAAGAGTTGCGCCCGAGGCATGGAACGCCTGCATGAAGGTATCCGCGTTGGCCACGACGCGCTGGTTCTCCAGCTCCGATGCAACGGACCTGGTGCCCTCGCCGCTGGCGACGGTCACACGGACCTCACCCGTACCGGGGCCGGGGAAGTCCGCGGGCTTGCCGCTGCCCAGGAGGGGCTTGAGGAACTGGGCGCCTACGGCCACCGCCGCCACGAAGACAACGAGCGTCAGGAAAAGGGCCAGCAGCCTCCGACGGCGGCGGACCTTCTTTGAGGGACGTTTCACTACCTCGGTGGACGCGGCCGGAAGGATCCCTGCGACCGGGTCCGGATGGCCTGGTTCAGGATGGGACTCATGGTGGTAGTCGTGGACGTCCGTTTCATCGTGGATGTGGGCCTCTTGGTGCTCATAGTGGACGTCGTCCGAATATTGCGGGACGTCGTCGGGGTGGGCGTCCCGGTACTCATCGGCGTGGTGGTGAGGGGCGTTCCCGTGGTGCTGGCCGGCGTCGTGCTGCTGGTCAGCCACCGGCGCTTCGTGGTGGTCTTCTCCGTGGGAAGCATGCGCGGTTTGTTCGTCCTGGATGGACGGGGGCGTTTGCGGTGCCGCCGGAAGGTCACCGGCGCCGGGAAGCGGAGCGAAGGTGGAAGCGGCTTCCGGAGAAGCTGCGGCAGGTGGTGCGGCCGGTGGCGGCGGAACGTCGCCGGTTTCGTAGGCCTGTTCGGGCACGGCGTTGTGGCCCCCGGTGTTGAGGGTCTTTTCCCGGGCGCGCAGTTCCTTGCGGGTCAGCGGCCGCTGGACCCCAGTGCCCAGCGGGCCGGAGGTGTCATCAATGTTGGCAGGGCTCACTGTTGCCTTCCATTATCTGAAAATCGGGCCGTGTCTGCGGGGGCGGCGCGGACTGGTTCGTCCACCCCACCGGCCCCCAGGTCCACGGACGGGGATGGCGCTGTCACGCGTGAGCCGACATCCGCTCCCCTGGCTTTCTGCATGTCGATGGCGTGCTGAAGAATACCCGCCGCCGCGACCTGATCAACTACTTTACGGTGGTCCCTGCTGCTCATGCCAGCTTCGTGCAGGTTCCGGTGGGCCGTGACACTGCTGAGGCGCTCGTCAACCAGGTTGACCGGGACCGCCAGGCCGCGGCTGGAAAACTCGGCAGCCAGCAGCAACGCGTAGTCCGTGGCCATCCTGGCTGAGGCGTGTTCCTCGCCCTTCATGGTCCTGGGCAGGCCAACGATAACCTGCACAGCCCCCAGTTCCTCCGCCAGTTTCGCGATGACGCGGACGTCCGAGTTCTTCTTCGCGTTCCGGTCGAGGGTCTTGTAGGGCGTGGCAAGGATCGAATCACGGTCGCAAATGGCGACCCCTACCCGGACGGTGCCGACGTCCACCCCCAGTTTGACGCCCTGGGGGTAGCCGCCGGCAGCAACAGGATTGGTCATCGTGGAGTTAGCGCCTTGAGATGGCGTCGACGACGGCGTCCAGGGCGGCGCCGACCTTGCCGGCGTCCGTGCCGCCGCCCTGGGCAACGTCATCTTTGCCGCCACCGCCGCCGCCCAGCACACCGGCAGCGACCCGGACCAGGGCACCGGCCTTGACGCCGGCTTCCCTGGCTGCCTCGTTGGTGGCGACCAGGATCAGTGGACGGCCATTGGCGACGCCGGCGACGGCTACAGCAGCAGCTTCGGATCCGAGGCGGTTGCGCAGGTCCAGGGCCAGGCCGCGGAGGTCATCCGCGCCGCTGACGGAGCCCGCATCGTGGGCCACCACCCGGACGCCGGCGGCATCCTTGGCGGTGTTGACCAGGTTTGCGGCGGCTGCTGCCAACTGTTCCTTGCGCAGGCGGTCCAGCTCCTTCTCGGTGGCCTTCAGCTTGGCCAGGGTGGTGGCAATCCGGTCCGCGAGCTGGCCGGACGGAACCTTCAGCAGGTCGGTCAGTTCGGTGACCAGGGCGCGTTCGGCGGCCAGGTGGCGGAAGGCCTCCATGCCCACGAAAGCCTCCACGCGGCGGTTGCCTGAACCCACGGACTGCTCACCCAGGAGGGACAGGCTGCCGATCAGCGAGGTGTTGGCCACGTGGGTGCCGCCACACAGCTCACGTGACCACGCGCCGTCGATCTCCACGACCCGGACTTCGCTGCCGTAGTTCTCGCCGAACAGCGCCATGGCGCCCATGGCCTTTGCTTCGGCCAGTCCCATGATCTTGGTTTCCACCGCATAGTTGTTGCGGATGGCCAGGTTGGAGACCTCTTCGATCTCGGACCGGGTTGCAGTGCTCAGCCCTTCGCCCCAGGCGAAGTCGAAGCGCAGGTAGCCGGCCTTGTTGAAGGAACCACGCTGGGTCGCTTCAGGACCAAGGATCTGGTGCAGGGCGGCATGGACGATGTGAGTGCCCGTGTGCGCCTGCTCGGCGGCGTGGCGGCGTTCACGGTCGACGGCGGCGCGCACCAGCGAATCAGCGCCGATCTCGCCTTCCCGGACAATCGCCTTGTGCACGCTCAGGCCCTTCACCGGGCGCTGGACGTCCAGGACCTCGACGACGAAGCCGTCGCCGGTGATCAGGCCGGTGTCGGCAGCCTGGCCGCCGGCTTCGGCATAGAACGGGGTTTCGGCCAGCACAAGTTCGATCTCGTCCCCGGTGAGGGCCTGCTGGACCTGGCGGCCGGCGCTGAGCAGGCCGCGGATCCGCGACTCGCCTTCCAGCTCGGTGTAGCCCGTGAAGACCGTCTCACCCTGGGCCAGGAGGTCCTGGAAGACGCTGACGTCCGCGTGGCCGCCCTTCTTGCCCTTGGCATCGGCCTGCGCGCGCTGGCGCTGTTCCTGCATCAGGCTGCGGAATGCGGCCTCGTCCACCTTGAGCCCTGCCTCTTCGGCCATTTCGAGCGTGAGGTCGATGGGGAAACCGTAAGTGTCGTGCAGGGTGAAGGCGTCGGCACCGGACAGCGGCTGGTTGGCGGCCTTGGATTCCTTGACCGCGTCTTCAAGCCGGGCCGTTCCGGAGGCGATGGTGCGCAGGAATGCCTTTTCTTCGGCGTAGGCGATGCGGCTGATCCGGTCGAAGTCAGTCTCCACGATGGGGTACACGCCCTTCATCGCGTCGCGGGAAGCCGGCAGCAGCTGGGGCAGGCAGGCTTCTTCAACGCCGAGCAGGCGCATGGAACGGACGGCGCGGCGGATCAGGCGGCGCAGCACGTAGCCGCGGCCTTCGTTGGAGGGGGTGACGCCGTCGGAGATCAGCATCAGGGCCGAGCGGATGTGGTCGGCCACCACGCGCATGCGGACGTCGTCGGTGTGGTGGGGGTCGTCCGGGGTTTCGGCGGAGGTGTACTCCTTGCCGGACAGTTCCGCGGCCTTGTCGATGACCGGCCGGACCTGGTCGGTCTCGTACATGTTCTCGACACCCTGCAGGATCATGGCAAGGCGTTCCATGCCCAGGCCGGTGTCGATGTTCTTCTTGGGGAGCTCGCCCACGATGTCGAAGTCGACTTTCGACCTGACGTTCTCGATCTGGTACTGCATGAACACCAGGTTCCAGATCTCGATGTAGCGGGTCTCGTTCGCGATGGGACCGCCTTCCACGCCGTAGGCGGGTCCGCGGTCGTAGTAGATCTCCGAGCAGGGACCGGCGGGGCCGGGCTGTCCGGTGGACCAGTAGTTGTCAGACTTGCCCATCCGCTGGATGCGCTCCGCAGGGACGCCGGTGTTTTTCAGCCACAGCTCTTCGGCTTCGTCGTCCTCTTCGTAGACCGTGACCCAGAGACGCTCGGGGGCAAGTCCGTAGCCGCCGTCGTCAACGCTCTTGGTGAGCAGTTCCCAGGCGAACTTGATGGCGTCTTCCTTGAAGTAGTCGCCGAAGGAGAAGTTGCCGCACATCTGGAAGAAGGTGCCGTGGCGGGCGGTCTTGCCCACTTCCTCGATGTCGCCGGTGCGGATGCACTTCTGCACGCTGGTGGCGCGGGAGTAGGGCGGTTCCTCACGGGCGGTGAGGTAGGGAATGAACGGGACCATGCCGGCCACCGTGAACAGCAGCGAGGGATCGCTGGAGACCAGCGATGCGGAGGGAACCGCTGTGTGGCCCTTGCTGACAAAAAAGTCCACCCAGCGCTTTGTGATCTCCTGCGACTTCATGAGCTGTTTTCTTACCCTTCTTGGTCCGCGCCGGCGGGCGGCACGGATATTTCGTTCAAGTGGCCGGTTCCCGGATCGGGTTCCTGCCGGTTGTTGTCTGGCTGCCGGAGCAATGCCCGTCCGGGCTAGCGGCGGACCACTTCTGCGGACTCGATGCCAAGGGCGGTCCTCAGGTCGGTTTCACGTTCGCGCATCCCTGCCCGTACGGCGTCGGCGAAGTCATAGACGCTGTCGGCCAGCCGGCCCACTGCCCGGTTCATGCCTTCCGGGCCGAGGCTGGACTGCGCCTGGCTGACTTTGCGGAAGGCGATGACACCAATGGCCACGCCGATTCCCATCCACACAATTCTTTTCATGGTCTTCTTTTCGAATCTAGCGGCTGCGGCGGCCTGCAGCGGGCTTCCGGCGATTGGCGAAGGCACTGCGCACGCCGTAGCTGAATGCCGCAACCTTGATCAACGGGGAACCCACGGTGGCGGCAACCAGCGAGGACAGGGCGGAGATGTTGGCGGACGCGTCCGAAACGTTGGACGAGATGCCGTCCACCTTCTTCAACTGCTGGTTGGTGGTGGACACGGTGGCGGTGACCTCATCCATCAGGGGCGTGGCGCCGTCGCTGAGGGACCGGATGGTGGTCCGCATCTCGTCAAAGACCTTCCCCAGCTTCAGGATGGGGACCGCAAGCAACAGGACCAGGAGCGCGAACACCCCGGCAGCGATCAGGCCGGCAATATCGCCACCAGACATAGACGTTCATCTCCTCGAAATTCCGTGGTGGGGCCCCATCCGCGGCATGCACGGAAGGCCCGTTGCGCAGATGTCCCCCAAGTACCTTACATACAAAGAAGCCCGCGGCGCTTGCCACGGGCTTCTTTGGATACGCTGCTGGGATTTAGCGTGCGTAGAATTCGACGACGAGCTGCTCTTCGCAGGTCACCGGAATCTCGGAGCGCTTGGGGCGGCGCACCAGGCGTGCCTGCAGGGCCTCCAGCTTGACGTCCAGGTAGGCCGGAACGGCAGGCAGGACGTCGCGGTGGGCGCCGGCTGCGGCAACCTGGAGCGGAACCATGGTTTCGCTGCGGCTGTGGACGTGGACCAGCTGGCCCTCGCCGACCCGGAACGACGGGCGGTCAACGCGGACGCCGTCAACCATGATGTGGCGGTGCACAACCAGCTGGCGGGCCTGGGCGATGGTGCGGGCGAAGCCGGCACGCAGGACCAGGGCGTCAAGGCGCATTTCGAGCAGTTCGATGAGGTTTTCACCGGTCAGGCCCTTGGTGCGGCGGGCCTCTTCGAAGGCACGGGTCATCTGTGCTTCGCGGATGCCGTACTGGGCGCGCAGACGCTGCTTTTCGCGCAGGCGAACGGCGTAGTCGGAGTCCTGCTTCTTGCGGGCACGGCCATGCTCACCGGGGCCGTACGGGCGGCGCTCCATGTACTTGGCGGCCTTGGGGGTCAGAGCGATGCCGAGGGACCGCGAGAGGCGGGCCTGACGGCGAGCACGAGTGTTGTTAGCCACTTGTGTCCTTCCAATATCTGCGGTGTGTCAGTGTTACTGGCCTCCACGATGGAGAGCATCGGCCAACCGCTGCCTTTTGCTACTGGGCGCAGGGCATAACCTGTCCAACGTAAATTGGGGAGATTTTGCGTCCGCGCCTTGCCAGACAAAGATTCAGCTTACCATGCCATTACTTGCCCCGGACAATCTTCCGCAGGCGCTCCAGCCGTTGGGCGATGTCCCGTTCAGCACCGTTGCCCGTGGGTTGGTAGTAGTCGCGGCCTACCAGGTCATCCGGCGGGTACTGCTGGGTTGCCACGCCGTGCGGGGCGTCGTGGGCGTACTTGTAGCCCACGCCATGGCCCAGCTGCTTGGAGCCCGGATAGTGCGCGTCGCGCAGGTGGGCGGGAATGCCGACGCCGAGGCCTGCCCTGACATCGGCGATCGCTTTGTTGATGCCCATGTAGGCTGCGTTCGACTTTGGCGCGGTGGCCAGGTGGACCACGGCTTCGGCCAGGATGATCCGGCCTTCCGGCATGCCGATCAACTGAACCGCCTGGGCCGCCGCCACGGCGGTCTGCAACGCAGTGGGGTCGGCCATGCCCACGTCCTCCGCCGCCGAGATGACGATGCGGCGGGCAACGAACCGGGGGTCCTCCCCCGCCTCGAGCATCCGGGCCAGGTAATGCAGGGCAGCATCGACGTCCGAGCCCCTGATGGACTTGATGAAGGCGCTGGCCACGTCGTAGTGCTGGTCGCCGGCGCGGTCGTAACGGACGGCAGCTGCGTCCAGGGCGCGCTCGGTGTGCCGCAGCTCCACAACGACCGGTTCCCCGGTGACCGGGGCTTCGGTGACCGGCTCACCCGGTGCGCCTTCCTCCCCCACGGAACGCCCGACGTCGTCCGCGTCACCGAAAGCGACGCCCGCCGCGGCCTCCAAAGCCGTAAGGGCCCTGCGGGCATCTCCGCCCGAGAGCCGGACCAGGTGCTCCAGCGCTTCGTCGCTGAGCCGGACCTTGCCGCCCAGCCCCCGCGGATCCTCCACGGCCCGCACCAGCAGGCCTTCAATGTCAGCGTCGGTCAGGGGTTTGAGCGTCAGGAGCAACGAGCGGGAGAGCAGCGGCGAGACCACGGAGAAGGAAGGGTTTTCCGTGGTGGCGGCCACCAGGACCACCCAGCGGTTTTCGACCCCGGGCAACAGGGCGTCCTGCTGGGCTTTGTTGAAACGGTGGATCTCGTCCAGGAACAGCACCGTCGTGGTTTTGTACAGATCCCGGGCGGTCAGGGCGTCGTCCATCACCCGGCGGACATCCTTGACGCCTGCTGTGATGGCGGACAGTTCCACGAACTTGCGGCCGGGACCGCGGGCGATGACGTGCGCCAGCGTGGTCTTGCCGGTGCCAGGCGGACCCCACAAAATAAGCGAACTGGGCCCGGCAGGGCCGGCTGCGTCAGCGCCTGCCCCGGCTGCCAGCTGGCGCAGCGGTGAACCCTGGCCGAGCAGGTGCTGCTGGCCCACGACCTCGTCAAGGGTGCGCGGCCGCATACGTACGGCAAGGGGGCTCCGGGGCGAACCCTGGCCCCGTGCGCTGTTGCCCCGGGAACCGGCGCCTGCCCCGGCGACGGGACCGTCCTCGTCGTCATTATCCGGCCCGTTGCCGAAGAGATCATCCACATAGATAGGCTACTTCGAGTCAACCCCCGCTTTCTCCGCCCAAAGGATTCCCCATGCCTGCCCCTGCTTCTGCCGGCGGTCCACCCTCCGTCCGGACCGCCTTCGTGTCAGGCGCCCGGCTGGCGGGCTGGGTTGAACGGTTCGGGGCCTCGCACCGCGGGTACCGGCTGCAGGATGACGACGACGGCCTCCGCCTTGTGGCGGCCGACGGCGCCGAAGCCCTCCTGCAGGCGCCGTGGCCGGCAGACGGACGGCCCGGACGCGGCGACGGCCCCTTGGAGCGGCTGGCTGCCCTTGCCTCCCAGCCCCGCACGCTGGGACTGTTGCTGGTCCGGCGGGGCGGTTACGGCGTCGGTGTGGCACGTGAGGGCCTGCTGCTCGCCGCCAAGGCGGGGACCCGGTACGTCCAGTCGCGCACCGCCGCGGGCGGCCAGTCCCAGCAGCGCTTCGCCCGCCGGCGTTCCAACCAGGCGGATGTCCTGGTCGCTGCCGTGGCCGAGCAGGCAGGAATGGTGTTCGCGGGCCAGGCCTTCGAATACCTGGTCCCGGGCGGCGACAGGACGCTGGCTGACTTGGTCCTCGAAGAACCGGCCCTCCGGAACTATGCGCTGCTCCCCCGCCTGGCATACCTCGACGTGCACGAACCCCGGGCAGCCGTGTTGAAGAAGGCCGCAGCCGACGCCTGCTCGGTGCGGATCACGGTAACGGATCCGGCCGGGTCGCGGACTTGGCCATGACGGTTCAGCAGCCGGTGGGTGCCCGGCGGGGGCGTTCCTGCCGGTAGAGGTAGCGGCCGGCTTCCTGGAACCCGGCGTTGGAGTACAACTCCTGCGCGCCGTGGTTCGCTGCGGTCACCAGCAGCCAGAAGCCTGTCACGCCCCGATGGTTGCCGGCCTGCAGCAGCGACTCGAGGATCGCTGAGGCAAAACCGCGACGGCGCGCTTCCGGCAGGGTAGCCATGCAGTAAAGGCCGCCCTGGTTGCTGCCTGCGGGAACCGCAAGGCGTCCGACGGCGGCGGGCCGCCCCTCGTGGTCCCTCACCAGGGCGTAGACGGAGGGGCAGCCTTCAAGGATCTTCCGGGCGACGGCCCTGGCGTCCTCTCCACCGCGGCCGTCCACCTGCCACCAGACCTGTAGCCAATCCTCCGATGGATCCGGTGAGAGTTCCACAGCCGGGGTGGCCCGCGTGGCCGCAGAGGCGGGCTCCTGCGTGGCGGCGCTGCGGGTCATGACCAGGGTCCCGGACTGTCGGGTAAAGCCTTCCGCGTCAAGAAGTCCGTGCAGTTCCGTCGCAGCGGGGCCGTCAAACAGCTGGAAGATGACCGGCAACCGGCGGTTGCGGTACCAGGTCCGGGCCTGGCGGAGCAGCGCGGGAAGATCTTCAGCCGAGTGGCGGGCGGCACCCCTCGGCCAGATCGAGTTGGCCCGCTGGGTTACGCCGGCGGCTGCCCGGAGGACCCAGCCACCGGCAGTGTGCCGTTCCAAGGCCGGCCACGCGGCGTCCATGGCGGACTCGAGCATGGCGGATTCAACCTCCAGGGGTGCCGGCTTAGGGATATCCATCGGGCTCCTCCTTCCTTAACGGCAGGAGGTTCCCCGGCGGACCGGGGAACCTCCTGCACTGTCACGGCCTCAGGCAGCGGGTACTACTGCTTGTCTTCGGGCTTCTTCTTCTCTTCGGGCTTTTTGGCCTCCGGCTTGAAGTCAACGCCTGCTTCCTTGCGCTGCTGCGGCGTGATGGGGGCCGGAGCCTCGGTGAGGGGATCGTGGCCGCCGCCGGATTTGGGGAAGGCGATGACGTCGCGGATCGACTCCACGCCAGCCAGCAGCGAGACAACGCGGTCCCAGCCGAACGCGATGCCGCCGTGCGGAGGTGCGCCATACTTGAAGCCTTCGAGCAGGAAGCCGAACTTGGTCTGCGCGTCCTCCTTGTCCAGGCCCATCAGCTCAAAGACGCGCTCCTGCACTTCACGCTGGTGGATACGGATGGAGCCGCCGCCGATTTCGTTGCCGTTGCAGACAATGTCGTAGGCGTAGGACAGCGCCGACTCGGGGTCCTTGTCGAAGGTGTCCAGGAATTCCGGCTTGGGCGAGGTGAAGGCGTGGTGGACGGCCGTCCAATGCCCTCCACCGACGGCGACATCACCGGAGGCGACCGCGGCGGCTGCAGGCTCGAACATGGGAGCGTCAACCACCCAGCAGAACGCCCAGTCGGTGGGATCGATCAAGCCGGTGCGGTGGCCGATCTCCACGCGGGCAGCACCCAGCAGGGCACGCGACGGGGTCTTCGCGCCTGCAGCGAAGAAGATGCAGTCGCCCGGCTTGGCGCCAACCGCGTCGGCCAGGCCGGCGCGCTCGATGTCGGTGAGGTTCTTGGCCACGGGACCGGCGAGTTCGCCGTCTTCCTTGTACAGCACGTACGCCAGGCCCTTGGCGCCCCGCTGCTTGGCCCATTCCTGCCAGGCGTCCAGGGTGCGGCGCGCCTGTGAGGCTCCGCCCGGCATCACCACGGCGCCTACGTATGGCGCCTTGAACACACCAAAGTTGGTGTCCTTGAAGAACTCCGTCAGCTCGGTGAGCTCCTGGCCGAAGCGAAGGTCAGGCTTGTCCGAGCCGAACCGGGCCATGGCGTCGGCGTACGTAATCCGCTGGATGGGCGTGGGAATGTCGACTCCGATGAGCTGCCATACCGCCTTGACGATGTTTTCGCCCAGCCGGATGATGTCGTCCTGGTCTACGAAGCTGGCCTCGATGTCCAGCTGCGTGAATTCCGGCTGCCGGTCCGCCCGGAAGTCTTCGTCCCGGTAGCAACGGGCAATCTGGTAGTACTTCTCGAAACCGCCCACCTGCAGCAGTTGCTTGAAAAGCTGCGGTGATTGCGGCAGGGCGTACCAGGAACCCGGGGCCAGGCGTGCCGGAACCAGGAAGTCACGGGCGCCTTCCGGCGTGGAGCGCGTCAGCGTGGGCGTCTCGATCTCAACGTAGCCCTCCTGGTGGAGCAGCTCGCGCGCCACCCGGTTTGCCTCGGAGCGCAGGCGCAGGTTGCGGCTGGGGCCGGGACGGCGCAGGTCCAGGTAGCGGTGCTTGAGGCGTGCCTCCTCGCCGACCTCCACATGCTCGTCGATCTGGAACGGCAGCGGGTCGGAGGTGTTGAGGATGGTGACGTCCTCGGCGATGACCTCGATCTCGCCGGTAGCCAGCACAGGATTTTCGTTGCCCTCCGGACGCCGGGACACCGTGCCCGTGACCTGCAGGACGTACTCGTTGCGCAGCCCATGGAACACTTCTTCCTCGCGGACCACCACCTGCGCCACGCCGGAAGCGTCGCGCAGGTCCACGAATGCCACACCACCGTGATCACGACGGCGGGCCACCCAGCCGGCCAGGGTTACGGTCTGTCCAATGTGCTCGGAGCGAAGGGATCCGAGGTCATGTGTGCGCAGCACAGCACGCCTTTCTGCGGGAAAACAGTGGGAAGTTCAATATGATCGTTGCGGGAACGATCCCGTCCGAGTTTACCCGTTGGAAAGGGACTGCCGCCGCATGAGCGAACCGCAGCAGCTGCAACGACGGCTCGGAACCTTTGATGCCACCGCCATTGGACTGGGTTCCATGCTGGGTGCGGGCGTCTTTGTGGTGTTCGCCCCCGCCGCCGCCCTGGCCGGTAACCTGCTGGTCCTGGCCGTGGTGGTTGCCGGCGTCGTGGCCTACTGCAATGCCGTGGCTTCCGCAGCCCTCGCCGCTAAATACCCCACCAGCGGCGGAACATATGTTTATGGCCGGAAACAACTGGGCGAATGGCCGGGCTTCCTGGCCGGCTGGGGTTTCGTGACGGGCAAGACGGCGTCCTGCGCGGCCATGGCGCTGACCTTCGGCAGCTACGTGGCTCCGGCTTTCGCTGTTCCGGTGGCCATCGCCGCCGTCGTGGTGCTGACCGGCGTCAACCTGCTGGGCATTACCAGGACCGCCCTGCTGACCCGGATCCTGCTGTGCATGGTCCTGGCAACACTGGTTTTCGTTGCCGTCGCAGCAGTGCTGGGGCCGCACCCGGCGACGGAAACGGCAGGGGCTCCGTCGGCCGGTGCAGGCGGTGTCCTGCCCGCCGCCGGACTGATGTTCTTCGCCTTCGCCGGCTATGCCAGGATCGCCACCTTGGGCGAAGAAGTCAGGAACCCTGCCCGGGCCATACCACGGGCCATCCTCGCAGCCCTGGCAGCAGCGTTCATAATCTATCTGGTGCTGGCCCTGCTCCTGCCCGCCCACCTCGGCGACCGGCTTGCCGCCACCCGGACGCCCCTGCTGGACGCGGTGCTGGACTCCGGCCTGGCCGCGGGCGCGCCGCTGGTGCAGGCCGGAGCGGCCGCCGCATGCCTGGGCTCCCTTCTCGCACTGATCACCGGGGTGGGCAGGACAACGCTGGCCATGGCGAGGGAACGGGACCTTCCCGGACCATTGGCAAAGGTGGGCGGCACCCACACCGTTCCCTTCGTCGCGGAACTGGCCGTGGCCGCCGTCGTCATCCTGCTCCTGCTGACCACCGACGTGATGACCGTGGTGGGCTTTTCAAGCTTCGGCGTGCTGATGTACTACGCGATTGCGAATGCGTCCGCCTACACGCTCGCGGCGCACCCCGGCTACGCTCCGCGTTGGCTCAACGCTGTTGGATTCCTGGGGTGCGTGGTACTTGCCTTCACCCTGCCGGCCGCATCCGCCCTGACCATGGCGGCGGTCCTCGCGGCGGGGGTGGCCGGGCGCTGGCTGGTGCTGCGCTTCCGGCAGCGCCAGCCCCTGCAGTAGGTACCAGCCCCGGCCGTAAGCCCCCGGGCTATACCGAGGCGGGTGCGGGCGCGGTTATTTCAACCTGAACGGTCAGGTCCTCCAGCGGCGGCATCCAGGTTTCGGGGGCAGCAAGCACTTGCTCGCCGGTGCGGATGTCCTTGACCTGGTGGGTGCCGTCTTCCTCCGTGAACCACACGAAGGGGATGCCCCGCCGGTCAGCAAACTTGATCTGCTTGCCAAACTTGTCTGCCTTGGCCGCAACCTCGGTGGGGATCCCCCGGCTCCGCAGCAGGGCGGCGACGTCCTGGGCCGCTCCCCAACTGTCGTCATGGTTCAGGGCCACCAGGACGGTGGTGGGAACTGAACGGGAGGCCCTGGCCAGGTCCTGGCTCAGGATCCGCGACACCAGGCGGGTGACGCCGATGGAGAGGCCGACACCCGGGAACTTGCGGTTGCCCTTGGACGCCAGGGCGTCGTAGCGGCCGCCCGAGCAAATGGAGCCCAGCTGTTCGTGGCCCACCAGGACGGTTTCCACCACGGTGCCCGTGTAGTAGTCCAGGCCGCGGGCGATGCTGAGGTCCGCCAGGACCTTCCCCGGTGCCCGCTGGACGGCGGCATCGATGACCTGCTCAAGTTCGTCCAGGCCTTCATCAAGGAGTTCGTTGCTGACGCCCAGGGCCCGGACCTGGGCCACGAAGGAGGTGTCCTCGGTGCGGATGGCGGCCAACCGGAGGGCCTTGGCTGCCTGCTCATCCGTGGCGCCCAGCTCTGTTTTCAGCAGCTCTGCGACCTTTTCGGGGCCGATCTTCTCCAGCTTGTCGATGCTGCGCAGCACGCCTGCGGTGTCGTCGAGTCCGATGCCGCGGTAGAAGCCTTCCGCGAGCTTGCGGTTGTTGATCCGGAGGCGGAAGTCGGGGATGGGCAGTGCGCTGAGTGCCTCGGCGATGACCAGCGCAATCTCGACGTCGTAGCGGAAGGGAAGCTCGCCGTCGCCCACCACGTCGATATCTGCCTGGGTGAATTCGCGGGCCCGCCCTTCCTGGGGCCGCTCGCCGCGCCACACTTTCTGGATCTGGTAGCGGCGGAACGGGAAGGACAAATAGCCGGCGTTCTCCACGACATACCGGGCGAACGGAACCGTCAGGTCAAAGTGCAGGGCAAGCGCGTTCGGGTCGGCCTTTCCGCCCTTGACGGGGTTTTCGCTCTCATCCTCCTGCAGCCGGCTGAGTCCGTATACTTCCTTGTCGATCTCCCCCTTGCGGAGCAGTTGGCCCACCGTTTCCACGGCACGGGTCTCGATCGAGCCAAACCCGTGCAGTTCAAATACCCTGCGCAGGGTATCGAGCACATGCAGCTCCACCAGCCGCTCCTCGGGAAGCCACTCGGGGAATCCGGACAGGGAGGCGGTGCGTGCCATGGGGAAGGTTCTCCTTAGGAATGGAAGGGGCGCCGGAACTGCCGGCCCGCGCCCCTCAAAGGTGGCATGCGGCGGCAGCACAGCCAGCCATGCATAAACTATGTGCGGCAGCCAGTTTATGCGTCATCCGTGTGCATCTCTAATGCAGCGGACCCGCGAAGCCTGGCCCCTGACACCTGCGCCCTGCGGCCAACCGCCGGGCACCAGCAGCCCGACGATGAGGAGGACCCTTGGCGGCCAGTTCACGCAGTGCACGCGAAACAAAACGGCGCATCCAGCAAATGGAAGCCAAGCGTGAGCTCCGGCGCGGCCAGGAAAAGCGGCGGCAGCGCGACAACCTCGTGGCAGCCGGTGCCGGGGCCGCCGCGGTGGTGCTCGCCGTCGTCCTTCAACTGACAGCTTTCGCCGGCAATCCCACGGAGGACGAATACGCTGCTGCGCAGGCGGGGCTGACGGAACCGTCCGCTTCAGCGAGCTCCTCCCCCACACCGTCCGCGCCGGCGACCAACGGGCCGAACATCCCTGCTGCGGACACGGCGGCCGGCAAGACGTTCTCCGGCCAGCTGCTGCTGAACGGCAGCCCGCTGGGCGTGGAAGTGGACGGGACCAAGGCCCCGCAGGCGGCCGCCGTCTTCAAGTCCCTGAGTGACGAAGGCTACTTCAACGGCAAAACGTGCCATCGCCTCACCACGGCAGACAAGTTCGGCGTCCTGCAGTGCGGCTCCCCCAAGGGAGACGGCCAGGGCGACCCGAACTACACGTGGGGTCCGCTGGAGAACACCCCGGCCGACAACACATACCCTGCCGGCACCATCGCAGTGGCCCGCACGGGCAACAACGCGTACGGCAACGGAACGCAGTTCTTCATTGTCTACAAGGACACGGTCATCCCGGCCGACGCCGCCGGGGGCTACACCGTTGTAGGAAAGGTGACCTCCGGGCTCGACGTCGTCACCACCATCGCGGCCGCAGGAATCACGCCGGGAGCCAGCGACACGGACGGCGCGCCAAAACAACCAGTCACGATAGACTCGTTTTCTCTGAAGTAGGAAGCCGGGCCGGACTGGCACGGTGAGTACGTGAGTATTTCCCTCCAAGCGAAAGACTTTTAGCGGTGACAGACAGTCAGAAATCCGACGAAACAGCAACAGACCTGACCGAAACGGCGGCTCCCGCCACCGGCGAAGGTACCGGTCCTGATGCGAATGCCGAGCAGTCTCCTGCCGCACCCGAGGCTCCCGCAGCGCCAACGGCACCTGCGCCAGCTCCCGGGCCGCGGCCGTCTGCACCGTCTCCAGCCGCTTTCGCCTCCAGGCCCAAGCCTGCAGCCGCCGCACCCGCAGCCGCACCGGCTCCCGCTGCCCCCAGCACCTCGGTCGCCGAGGCGTCCAAATGGGGCCGGGTGGAGGGCGACGGCCACGTCTACCTGAAGATCGACGACGGCGAGCACCCCGTGGGACAGTACCCGGGGGTCAGCGACGACGAAGCCCTCCTGTACTTCGCGCGGAAGTACGACGACGTCGTGGCGCAGATCGTGCTGCTGGAACAGCGGGTCAGCTCCAAGGCACCCAGCACGGACATGCAGAAGACGGTGACGCACCTGCGTGAGCAGCTTGCCGAGCGGAACATGGTGGGTGACCTCCGCTCTGCCGAGGCGCGCCTGGATAAGCTGTCCGGCCAGATCACGGAGCTGGAAAAAGCAGAAAAGGCCGAGCACGACGCCGTGCGGGCCTCCGAGCTGGCAGCACGTGAAGCCATTGTTGCCGAGGCGGAGCAGATTTCAGGCCAGGATCCTGCTCAGACCCAGTGGAAGACTTCCAGTGCCCGGATGAACGAGCTTTTCGAGAACTGGAAGGCAGCCCAGAAGAGCGGCGTGCGGCTGGGCCGCAGCAACGAGGACGCCCTTTGGAAGCGTTTCCGTGCTGCCCGGACGGTTTTTGACCGCCACCGCAGGGCATACTTCTCCCAGCTGGACAGCAACAACTCGGCGGCCAAGGCCGCCAAGGAGAAGCTGATCGCGGAAGCCGAAGCCCTGTCCTCGTCCACGGACTGGGGCTTCGCCGCCGGCGAATACCGCCGGCTGATGGACCAGTGGAAGGCATCACCCCGGGCCAGCCGCAAGGACGACGACGCGCTCTGGGCACGCTTCCGCGCCGCGCAGGACGTCTTCTTCACGTCGCGCCAGGCTGCAAACGACGAGATCGACCAGGAATACGCGGCGAACCTCACGGTGAAGGAAGCACTGCTGGCCGAGGCCAACACGATCCTTCCGGTGAAGGACCTCGCTGCGGCCAAGAAGGCCCTGCAGTCCATCCGTGACCGCTGGGAAGAGGCCGGCAAGGTGCCGCGGGCGGACATGGGCCGGATCGAGGCCGGGCTGCGGAAGGTGGAGGACGCCGTGCGCCACGCCGAGGAAGAGCAGTGGCAGCGATCCAACCCGGAGCGCAAGGCACGCACCAACAGCGCACTGTCACAGCTGGAATCCGCCATCGCCGGGCTCCAGGAAGACCTCGCCAAGGCAGAGAAGAGCGGCGACCAGCGCAAGATCAAGGCTGCGCAGGAAGCCCTCGAAGCCCGGCAGGCCTGGCTCGACCAGATCCAGCGTTCGGCCAGCGAGCTGTCCTGAACAACCTTTAGGCTGACGGGCGCAGGCCCCGTTCCGGTTATCCACATAACCCGGGCGGGGCCTGTGCTGTTTAAGGGCGCCCGGGCAGGATGGGGCTATGGCCACTCCTCCGACTCCCTCCGCCGCCGGCCCGGGCAAGGAAGCCCGCACGCATGCTTCCCGTGCGGGTTGCCAGGAAAGCGGGGCGGACGCCGCCGCAGGGCCCCGCTTTCCGGAACTCTACGCTCCCGGCGGCCCCTTCGCCGGTCCGGAACTGCAGTCCCTCGCCGCAGACGGCCTGCTGGCCCGCTTCCATCAGCACGGCTACACGCTCCCGGGGATCCCTGCGTCCCCACAGCTTCGCGCACGGGCAGCGGCAGGGGCCGTACCGGCGGCAATACGGCAGCGCGTTGTTGCGGGGCGGATGACGGCCGCCTGGATCTACGGCTGCGCGGCGGAACCTGACCGCCTTGCGCTGCTGGTGGACGCCAAGCGCAGGGTATCCAGCCTGCGGAATACGCGGGGCTGTACGTTGCATGAAGTGAAGCTGGGCCCGTTCGACGTAATCAGCCTAGGCGGGCTGATGGTGTCCAGCCCGTTGCGGACAGCCCTCGATATCGCCCTTCATGTGGAACCGGAGCGCGCCGTGCCCGCCCTCGCCGGGCTGCTGGCACGGCCGCAGCAGGACGTGAAGCTGCGTCTCCTGGTCCGGGCCATCGAGGCAACGCCCCGGGTGCCGCACAAGCGGGCGGCCTTGGAAAAGCTTGCCCGGCTAGCTCCGGCGCTTGTTCCCGGTGGTGCGGTAGACGTCGAAGACCCCGTCGATGCGCCGGACGGCGCTCAGGACGTGGCTGAGGTACTTCGGGTCACCCATCTCGAAAGCGAACTTTGAGATGGCCACCCGGTCCGTGGAGGTGTGGACGCTGGCCGCGAGGATGTTGACGTGGTTGTCCGAGAGAACCCGCGTCACGTCGGAGAGCAGCGATTTCCGGTCCAGGGCCTCCACCTGGATTTCCACCAGGAACACGCTGGATTGCGTCGGCGCCCAGTCCACGTCCACGATCCGGTCCGGCTGGTCCTTGAGGTCCGAAATGTTCGTGCAGTCGGTCCGGTGAACGGAAACGCCGGAGCCCCGAGTCACGAAGCCAAGGATCGGGTCCGGCGGAACCGGCGTGCAGCAGCGGGCCAGCTTGACCCAGACGTCGCCTACACCACGGACCACAACACCGGAGTCGGAGAAGCGCGCCTTGGTGACCTGGGTGGGGATGCTGACCTCTTCGACGTCATCATCGGCACTCTCATTGCCGCCAAGGCTTTCAATGAGCTTCTCCATGACCGATTGCGCGGACGTGTGTCCGTCGCCCACCCCGGCGTAGAGGCCGGAGATGTCGGCGTACTTGAACTCCTCCGCAACGGCGGCCAGGGCCTCGTGCGTCATCAGCCGCTGCAACGGAAGGTTCTGCTTCCGCATGGCGCGGGTCAGCAGCTCCTTGCCGCGGTCGATCGCCTCTTCGCGGCGTTCCTTGCTGAACCACTGCCGGATCTTGTTGCGTGCCCTGGCGCTCTTGACGAAGTGCTGCCAGTCTTGGCTGGGCCCGGCGCCTTCCGCTTTGGAGGTGAAGATCTCCACCCAGTCGCCATGGTTCAGTTCGCTGTTGAGCGGGACCAGCTTGCCGTTGACCCTGGCGCCGATGGTGCGGTGGCCCACCTCGGTGTGGACTGCATAGGCAAAGTCCACCGGCGTTGATCCGGCCGGCAGGGCCATGACTTCGCCCTTGGGGGTGAAGACGAACACTTCGCGGGCGTTGATTTCGAAGCGGAGCGAGTCCAGGAACTCCCCGGGATCCGACGTCTCCTGCTGCCAGTCCACCAGGGACCGCAGCCATCCCATGTCGCCGTCGCGGGGGCTCCCGGGACCGACGGCGGTGCGGTTGGGCTGGTCCTTGTACTTCCAATGGGCCGCTACGCCGTATTCGGCCCGGCGGTGCATCTCATGCGTACGGATCTGAATCTCCACCGGCTTGCCGCCGGGCCCGATCACCGTGGTGTGCAGGGACTGGTACATGTTGAACTTCGGCATCGCGATGTAGTCCTTGAACCTGCCGGGCAGCGGGTTCCAGCGCGAGTGCATGATGCCCAGGGCGGCGTAGCAGTCCCGGACAGAGTCCACCAGGACGCGGACGCCCATGAGGTCGTTGATGTCGTCGAAGTCCTTGTCGCGGACAATCATCTTTTGGTAGATGGAGTAGTAGTGCTTGGGCCGGCCGGTGATCGTGGCCTTGATCTTGGCGCCGCGAAGGTCCTCGGTAATTTGGTCGCGGATAACGCCCAGGCTTTTTTCCCGCTCGGGGGTACGGTCCCCCACCATCCGGACGATCTCCTCATACACCTTGGGATAAAGCGCCGCGAAGGACAGGTCCTCGAGCTCCCATTTGATGGTGTTCATGCCCAGGCGGTGGGCCAGCGGCGCGAAGATTTCCAGGGTTTCCCGGGCCTTGCGCGCCGAGGATTCGGCGGAGACGAAACGCCAGGTGCGGGCGTTATGCAGCCGGTCCGCCAGTTTGATCATCAGGACGCGGATGTCCTTGGCCATGGCCACGACCATTTTGCGTACGGTCTCCGACTGGGCAGCCTCGCCGAAGCTGACCTTATCCAGTTTGGTGACGCCGTCCACAAGCATGGCTACTTCCGGCCCGAAGTCCCGTTTCAGGTCAGCAAGCGTGTATGGAGTGTCTTCCACGGTGTCGTGCAGCAGCGCTGCAGCCAGCGTGGTGCCGCTGAGGCCGAGTTCAGCGAGGATGGTGGCCACGGCCACCGGGTGGGTGATGTACGGGTCCCCGCTCTTGCGCTTCTGCCCGCGGTGGCTCCGTTCCGCTACGTCAAAGGCGCGCTGGATGAGGTCGAAGTCCTCTTTGGGATTGTTGGCGCGGACCGTGCGGAGCAGCGGCTCAAGAATGGGAGAGTAAGTGGCGGTGCCGCGGCCGGTGAGGCGGGCAAGGCGGGAACGGGTGCGCTCACGGCGGCCGGGGAACGTGGCGCGGGATCCTGAGTTGTCAACAGGAACCAGGGAACCAGGGCGCGCGGGCGCTGCCGCACCGGCTTGTACACCGGCAGGATTCTTTTCTTCCTGTGCCGTTGGCGCCGACGCCGAACGTTCTTCCAATGAAGCACCCCTCACCACGTTTTAATTACCCAGTCTATTCCTCCGGGCGGCCACTTTTATAACCGGGACAGAATAGTCAGGGCCGGGCGACGCATGGTCTGCGTCACCCGGCCCTTGATGGCTTTACAGCTGCCTGCGGCTGCCCGCCAGGCTCCGCGGTTGCCGGTCAGGCTTTCGCCGGCGCTGCCGGAGCTGACCGCTCTGCTGCCCCGGCGCGGCGCTGCTGGACGCGCCGCGCCTGCTTGACCAAGTCCGGTTCGCCCTGGCGGAGCCAGGCGTACATCGGTGCGGCCACGAAGATGGTAGCCGCCGTACCGATCAGGATCCCGACGAACAGTGCCAGGGACAGGTCGCGCAGGGTTCCTGCGCCCAGGAGTCCGGCCCCGATGAACAGGATGGCCCCCACAGGGAGGATGGCCACCATCATGGTGTTGATGGAGCGCACCAGCGTCTGGTTGACCGCCAGGTTGACTTCCTCAGCGAAGGTCCGGCGCGTGGACGCGTCGATGCCGGACGTGTTTTCGCGGATTTTGTCGAAGACCACCACCGTGTCGTACAGGGAGTAGCTGAGCACGGTCAGGAAACCGATGATGGCTGACGGAGTCACCTCAAAATCGCTCAGGGCGTAGACCCCGGCGGTGATGAACATGGTCACCGCCATGCCGGCAAGCGCCGACAGGGACATCTTCCAGGTGCGGAAGTAGAGGGCCATGAGGAGCGCCGCGAGCAGCACGAATACCACCAGGCCGATCAGCGCCTGCTTTGTCACGTCAGCACCCCAGGTGGGGCCGACGAACGTGGATGTCACCTCGTTGTCCGTAACGCCATAGGCGCTGGTGAGGCCCTGCTTGATCTTGAGGGTCTCGTCATCCGTAAGTTTGTCCGTCTGGATGCGCATGGTGTTGCCGGCCACGTTTGCCACACGGGGTACGCTGCCGGACACAACATCGGTGACGGCTTTCTCACCGATGGTGGCATCGGTGGTCTTGACGTTGGAGACGGTGAATTCAGAGCCGCCACGGAACTCGATGCCGAGGTTGAAGCCGCCCTTGGCCAACGGAATGATGATGGACAGCGCCACGCCCACCGCGGCGATGATGAACCAGATCTTCTTGGCGCCGACGAAGTCGTAGGAGCGCTTGCCCGAGTAAAGCTCGTTGCCGAAAGTGGCGAAGCCTGACATTACTTGTTCTCCTTTGCGGAGGTCTTGGACGAGCCAGCCAGCTGTTCCTGCTTTTCTGCCAGGCGCCGTTCGGCGATGGTCATGCGGCGCTCGGCCTCGGCCGCCGCGCCGGTGTTCTTGCTGCGGACCACCACAGGCCGGTCCTCCGGGGTCCGGATCCGCCCGGCACCGCGGTACAGCGGCGCCGCGCCCAAGCGTTCGGGGTCCAGGCCGGAGAACTTGTGGCCTTCTCCGAAGAAGCGGGTGCGGGCCAAGAGCTGCAGCGTGGGGTGGGTGAACATGAACACCACGATGAGGTCGGCGATGGCGGTCAGCCCCAGGGTGAAGGCGAACCCGCGCACGTTGCCCACGGCAACGAAGTAGAGGACCAGCGCGGCCAGCAGGTTGACCGCTTTGGAGGCCAGGACGGTGCGCTTGGCCCGCTTCCAGCCGTTTTCGACGGCGGAGACCAGGCCGCGCCCTTCACGCAGTTCGTCGCGGATGCGTTCGAAGTAGACGATGAACGAGTCGGCCGTCTGGCCGATGGCCACGATAATGCCCGCGACGCCTGCAAGGGACAGGCGGTAGTTTTCCGTCCAACCGAGAATGGCAATGGCGAGGTAGGTGAGTGCACCGGCCACTACCAGGGATGCAATGGTGACGAAGCCCAGGGCACGGTACTGGAACAGCGAGTAGACCACCACGAGCAGGAGCCCGATCAGGCCGGCCAACAGGCCCATGCGCAACTGCTCCCCACCCAGGGTGGCGGAAATCTGCTGTTCGCTCTGGATGTCGAAGCTGATGGGAAGGGCGCCGAACTTCAGCTGGTCGGACAGCGCCTTGGCGGTCTGCTCGGTGAACCCGCCGGTGATCTGCGGACGTCCGTCGGTGATGACGGCCAGCGCACGTGGCGCGGAGATGACCTGGTCGTCCAGGACGATGGCGAACTGCGCCTTGGGGTCGCTGCCCGACTGCCCGCCGGCGGCCGTGTAGAACTGGTTCAGGCGCTCGGTGACCTCTTTGAACTTCGCGGTACCGTCGGCGTCGAACTGGATGTTGACGGCCCAGTCATTGGTCACCGCACCCTGGGCGCCCTGCTGCAGCTGGAAGCTGGACGTGACGATGTTGCTGCCCTTAACCTCCACGGGACCCAGGATGTATTTGATCGCCGGGGACTTGTCGGTGGCAGGCTCGCAGGTGACAAGCGGCTTGGTGGGATCTGACCGCTGCGACTTTTCGGCGGCGGCGCTGTTGCAGTCCAATGCCTCGAACTGCTTGTAGATCTCTGGCGTGATCCAGTTGGTGTCGCTGCTGTTGGCCGGGGCGGCAGTCGGCTTGGGCAGCTGGTCCTCTGGAGTCTGCTTCTCCGGGGGCACTGCTGCGCCGTCGCCGTTCAGCAGGACGGGGCGGAAGTTCATGTCGGCGGAGGCCTGGATCAAGTTCCGGGTTTCGGCGGAGGGCGTGCCGGGAAGGCTGACCACCACGTTGCGCCCGGACTGGGTGCTGATTTCGGCCTCGGAGACGCCAGAGCCGTCAACGCGCTGGCGGATGATCGCCACGGCCTGGTTGAGCTGCTGCTCGTTGATGTCCGATCCGCCCTCCACCTTGGGGGCGAGGATCATCTGGGTGCCGCCCTCAAGGTCAAGGGCAAGTTTGGGTGCCCAGCTGGCCTGTCCGGCGATGGTGCCGCCGGCCAGGACGGCGGTCAGAGCCGCCAGGAGTACGCCGAGCCAGACCAGGACGCGGAGCCCCGGCTTATTGCGGCCAGTTCGTGCCATTGTCGATCTTTCTCTTATTCGCGGAGGAACCGCCGGCGCAGGCTGTGGCCCGCGCCGGCGGTGGTCCGCAGCGGTAGAGGGAGGAGAGGGGCCAGCGGGCCTAGCTGTCCTTCTTGCCCTCGTCGTTGAGGCGCTTCAGGGTTTCTTCCGGAGTCTCCGCGCCGGTGGCGGTGCTTCCGGTCTCGGGGGTGGTGAGGGAGGAAGCATCGTCCGGTACCACTGGGGAAGCAGCGGCGGGCTCGGCGGGGGTTTCCACGGCAGGCTCGATGACCTTGGTGACGGCCTGGCGGTGGACCGTGGCCAGGTTGCCGGGGGAAAGTTCAAGGGTGACCTTGTTATCGGCCTCGTCGATGTCCACGATCCGGCCGAAAAGGCCAAAACTGGTCATGACCTCCACGCCCGGGCCAAACTTCGACTGGAGCTCTGCCTGCTGCTGCTGCGTCTTCTTGTTGCGGCGGAACATCATGAAGATGAACACGCCGAGCATGACGAACAGGAGAATTGACATTGGATCCAAGGGGAATTCCGTTCTTTTTCTGGTACAGCTGGTTTTCCAGCGACGTCGGCTTCGCTTCGGCCGGGGCGGGCTGGTGATGCAGGCAGAGGGCCTGACTTTTCCTTCCCCAAGCGACGGGGGCGTCAGGGCCACCCGCGAAACAAAGACCCGAACGTGCCGGGCGTCATACCAGTCTAAAGGGAAAAGCTGAAGGGAGCCTGCTACTGGCCCTCCGGGGCCCATTCCCCTGCTGCGGAAGCGTCCCCGCCGGGCTCGAAGAGGTCCAGCTGCTCCTGCGCAAACACGTTGGACGGGATGGCGTAGCCCAGATGCGTCCATGCGGGCGCCAGCGCGATCCTGCCGCGGGGTGTCCGGCCCAGCAGGCCTTCGCGGACCAGGAAGGGTTCGGCGACGGTTTCCACTGTTTCGGTTTCCTCGCCCACGGCAATGGCGAGGGTGGAAAGGCCCACCGGGCCGCCGCCGAATTTGGTGATGAGGGCCTCCAGGACGGCCCGGTCCAGCCGGTCCAGCCCTTTCTTGTCCACTTCATACATGTCCAGGGCAGCGGAAGCGGCCCTGGCGTCGATTTGTTCGATGCCGTGCACCAGCGCCCAGTCCCGGACACGGCGCAGCAGGCGGTTGGCGATACGTGGCGTACCGCGGGAACGGCCTGCGATCTCAGCGAATCCGGCGGAATTGACCTTCAGGTCCAGCAGGCCGGCGGATCGGCGCAGGACCAGTTCCAGCTCGGGAACCGAGTAAAACTCAAGGTGCCCGGTAAAGCCGAACCGGTCGCGCAGCGGCCCCGGCAGCAAACCGGCACGGGTGGTGGCACCTACCAGGGTGAACGGCGGCAGTTCCAGTGGAATCGCGGTGGCGCCGGCACCCTTGCCCACGACGATGTCGACGCGGAAGTCCTCCATGGCCATGTAGAGCATTTCCTCGGCGGGCCGGGACATGCGGTGGATTTCGTCGAGGAACAGGACCTCGCCTTCGGAGAGCGAGGACAGGATGGCCGCGAGGTCGCCGGCGTGCTGGATGGCAGGTCCGCTGCTGAGGCGCAGCGGGGCGTTCATCTCGGCCGCCACGATCATGGCGAGGGTGGTCTTGCCCAGGCCGGGCGGCCCTGAGAACAGCACGTGGTCCGCAGTGCGCCCGCGCATCCGGGAGGCCTGCAACACCAAGGACAACTGCTTGCGTACCCGGTGCTGGCCAACAAAGTCGTCCAGGTTCTTGGGCCGCAGCGCCGCCTCAATGGCGCGCTCTTCCGGCTCCTCCCCCGCGGCAACCAGTGAGGGTTCAGCCACGGGTGCCTACACGGTTGCCGGCCCGGGCGCCGTCCTGGCCCAGCCACCGGAGCGTGGTGCGGAGGATCTCGGGAACGTTGCCGCGGAAGGACACTTCGGGTTCGTCGGCCAGCGCTTTGTCGATGCTGGCGGAGGCGTCCTTCTCGGACCAGCCCAGGCTGGTCATGGCGGCCACCACCTGGGGCTTCCAGGCGGCTTCGGCCGGGGTGCCGGCCCCGGCAGCGGGCGCGGTTCCCTGCGGAACGAGCTTTCCTGCGAGCTCCAGGACAATCCTGCCCGCGACCTTGGGACCGATCCCGGGGACCTTGGTGAAGGTCTTGCTGTCTCCCGTATGCGCCGCCACGCGGATGGCCTCGGGATCGTGGACGGCCAGGACGGCGAGGGCAAGCCGGGGGCCGACGCCGCTGACGCTCAGCAGGATCTCGAAAACCTCACGCTCGTCGTCGTCCGCGAACCCGAAGAGCGTGAGGGAGTCCTCGCGCACGATCAGCGAGGTGAACACCTTTCCCTCTTCACCGACGCGGAGGCGGCTGAGGGTCTGCGGGGTGGCGTACACGCTCATCCCGGCGCCGTTGAGGTCAATCACGGCCGTTGACAGGCCAACGTGCGCTACCGTTCCGCGGAGGAAACTGATCAAGGCCGGGCTCCCGTGGTACTGCGGGCCCCAAGGGCGGGGCCCGGCTATCCGAACATATCTACGAATACCCTAGCAAGCGGCAGGGACAATCAGCGTGCGCGGCGCGCCTTCGCCTCCGCTTCGGCCCACGCACGCTGGGCAGGCGTCAGGGATGAGTTGCCGGGGCCGGTCGTGGCCACGGCGGCACCGCTACCGGCGCGCCACGCATGCGTGATGGCCAGAGCCAGCGCGTCGGCCGCATCGGCGGGGCGCGGAGGGGCGTCCAGCCGGAGAATCTTGGTGACCAGCTTGGTCACCGCCTCCTTATTGGAGGATCCGCTGCCGGTGACAGCTGCCTTTACCTCCGACGGCGTGTGCAGGGCAACCGGGATTCCCCGCCGGGCCGCCGCAGCGATTACCACGCCGGAGGCCTGGGCCACCCCCATCACCGTGCTCACATTGAGCTGCGAGAAAACGCGTTCGACGGCGAGGACCTCCGGCTCGTAGCGGTCCAGCCACTCGTCGATGGCTGTGGCGATCACCAGCAACCGGCGGTCGAGGGTCTCGTCCGGGGACGTGCCCACGACGCCGACGGCCACCATGCTGGCGCGCCGGTTCCGTTCCACATCCACCACGCCAATACCGCAACGGGTGAGGCCGGGATCAACGCCCAGGACACGGAGGGTCACTTGTACTCCGCTCCGGCCGGGGACCCCGGCCCCAGCTCCTGCGGACTAGCGGGCAAGGTGGAACGTCACTCGGATTCCAGGGCGGCCTGGACGTCGTCGCTGAGGTCGGCGTTGCTGTACACGTTCTGGACGTCGTCGAGGTCCTCGAGGGCATCGGCCAGCTTCAGGAACTTGCGGGCGCCGTCAACATCCAGCTCCACCTGCATCGAGGGCACGAACTCAACTTCGTCCGTGTCGTATTCAATGCCGGCTTCCTTCAGCGCTTCACGGATGGCCTGCAGGTCGCCGGGCTCCGAGTGGATCTCGAAGGTCTCCCCGTTGTCCTTGACTTCCTCGGCTCCGGCATCCAGGACGGCCATCAGGACGTCGTCCTCGCTCAGGCCGTTCTTGGGCAGGTTCACCACGCCCTTGCGGGTGAAGAGGTAGCTGACCGAACCGGGGTCGGCAATGGTGCCGCCGTTGCGCGAGATGGCCAGGCGGACCTCGGAAGCTGCGCGGTTCTTGTTGTCGGTAAGGCACTCGATGAGGAGGGCAGAACCCTGCGGGCCGCGGGCCTCGTACATGATTTCGGTGTAGTCCACCACTTCGCCGGTAAGGCCGGCGCCACGCTTGATGGCGCGGTCGATGTTGTCGTTGGGAACCGAGGTCTTCTTGGCCTTGGTCACAGCCAGTTCGAGGCCGGGGTTGCCGGCCATGTCGGGTCCACCCATGCGGGCGGCAACTTCGATGTTCTTGATCAGCTTGGCGAAGGACTTTGCACGCCTGGCGTCAATGACGGCTTTTTTGTGCTTGGTCGTAGCCCATTTGGAGTGGCCTGACATGCTTTACGCTTCTCCTCTGATCATTCGGATAAAAAGTTCGTGTACGCGTTTTTCGCCGGTCACTTCCGGATGGAAGGAGGTGGCCAGCAGCTGGCCGGAACGCACTGCCACAATTCTAGCCGCCCCGGGCAGCTGGGCGGCGTGGGAAGCCTGGCCGGGCTCTGCCGGTTCCACCTGCGCGAGGATCTCCACGCCTTCCCCGACCCGCTCCACCCAAGGGCCGCGGATGAAGACGGCATGCACCGGATCCACGCCCGATTCCGTGGCACTGAAGTCCAGGCCCTTGAAGTCCAGGTCGGTTTCGAAGGACTCGCGCTGGCGGCCGAAGGCGTTGCGGCGGACAGTGATGTCAAGGCCGCCGAAGGTCTGCTGGGGCGCACCGGATAGATCGGTTGCCGGATCCGCGATATCGGACGCGAGCAGGATCATGCCTGCACAGGAGCCGTATACGGGCAGGCCCTCGCCGATGTATTTGCGGAGGGGGTCGGCAAGGTCGAAGGCCCGGGCCAGCTTATCGATGGCGGTGGATTCGCCACCCGGAATGATGAGGCCGTCCAGGCCGTCGAGTTCCTCCGGGCGGCGCACGGGAACGGCTTGGGCGCCGGTCGCTTCCGCGGCACGCAGGTGCTCACGGAAGTCGCCCTGGAGGGCCAGCACGCCGATTTTCAGGCCTGACCCCACGCGCGCCTGGGCAGCAGATGGGGGGTTTGTCATCTTTCCAGCATACGGCCCGGGCCGTATGGTCGACGCCGCCGGCGTGCTGCCGGCAAAGGTTGCATGCCGCTGCTGGGATATATTCAAAACATGGTCTTCTACAGTGTTCCGCTCGGCAAGCTGGTCCGCAGGGTGTCCCGGCTGCGGGGCGGCGGGTCCGCCCTGCCGGGCCTGGTGGTCGAGAAAATCGATCCCGGGTTCATGCGGCGGACACTCACCACCCTGCCCCACGGCGTGGCGGTAGTCAGCGGCACCAACGGCAAGACCACCACCACCAAAATGGTGGTGGAACTGCTGGAAAGCCAGGGCCTGAAGGTCTTCACCAACCGCACCGGCAGCAACTTCACGCGCGGCGTGGCGGCAGCCCTCCTCGGTGAAGTGGACTGGCGCGGCAGGCTGGACGCGGACATTGCCGTCCTGGAACTCGACGAAGCCCACGCAGTCCATTTCGTGAACAGTGTCCCGCCCCGGTACTGCCTGCTCCTTAACGTGCTGCGCGACCAGCTGGACCGTTTTGGCGAGATCGACAAGACCGCCCAGCTCCTGCAGCACATCGCCGCCAAGACCACCGGAACCGTGGTCCTCAACCGTGAGGATCCGCGGGTGGCACGCATCGCGGACACCCTGACGGGCCAGGAGGTCAAGTATTTCGGCCTTGACGACTCCCTGCTGGGGACCTTTCCCAACGACGACGACATGCGGGCTGCTCCCGGGAGCCCCGCCCCGGCGGGCCTGCCGGAAAAGCCGGCTGCCGACGTCGTGCTCCGAAAGGTGGGCGCGGACAGCGCCGAGTTTGAGTACGACGGCGGTAGGGTCACCACGGCGATGAAGCTGCGCGGCGTGTACAACATCTTCAATGCGGCTGCGGCCCTGACCCTTGCCCGCAGCATCTGCGGCGCGGGTGCCGCCACGGCGGACCACGCCACGTTGCTCGAGGCGCTGTCCAAGGTGGCCCCCGCCTTTGGCCGCGGTGAAAGCCTTACCGTGGACGGCCAGCCGCTGGACCTGGTACTCGTGAAGAACCCCAGCGGCTTCCGGCTTGGCCTGAAGTCATTCCCTGCCGGCGGTTACGCCACCATGATCGCGATCAATGACAACTACGCTGACGGCCGCGACATGTCCTGGCTCTGGGACGTGGAGTTCGATTCCCTCCGGGAGGGCGGCGTGGACATGATCACCGGGTCGCGGGCCTATGACATGGCGCTGCGGCTGCAGTACGACCAGGTTCCCCTCAGAGCAGTGGAAACGGAGATCCCCGCCGCCCTGGCAGCCTTCGTCAGGGAAGGCCGGGGCAAGCCGAAGCGGATCTTTTGCACCTACACGGCGATGCTGGCCATCCGCCGCGAGCTGTCCAAAATCACCACCGTGGAGGTTGTCTCGTGAATCCGGCACAAGCAGCGGCGGCGGACGGCGGGTCCAAGGGCACCCTCCGCGTGGTCCAGCTCTATCCCCGCGACATGAACATTTATGGCGACTGGGGCAATGCGCTGGTCCTGCAGCGCCGCATCCAGTGGCACGGGTACACCCCGGAACTGCTCGAGTACAACGTTGGCGATCCCTTCCCTGACGGCGTGGACATCATCGTAGGCGGCGGCGGCCAGGACAGCGGCCAGCTGGTGATCCAGGACGACCTGCAGGCCCGGGCCGGCGAACTCAAGGAGTTGGCAGAAGACGGTGCGCCCATGCTGGTCATCTGCGGCCTGTACCAGCTCTTCGGACGGTTCTTCAAAACCCGCACGGGCTCTGTCATCCCCGGTATCGGCGTCCTGAACGTGGAAACGCACGGCACCGACGAGCGGCTGATCGGCAACGTCAAAGTTTCAACCACGGAGTTCGGCGAAGTCCTGGGCTACGAAAACCACAGCGGCCAGACGACGCTGGGCGACGGGGTCCGTCCCCTCGGCACCGTGGCCAAGGGAACAGGGAACAACAGCAGCGACGGCCATGAGGGCGCCCGCTACCGCAACATCGTTGCCAGCTACCTGCACGGCTCGCTGCTGCCCAAGAATCCGGCCATCGCGGACTTCCTCATCCGTACCGCCGCGGAACGAAAGTTCGGCAGCTTCTCCCCCGGCCATCCGGACGACACCTATGCGGTCCTGGCCCGGGAGCACGCTGCCCGCCGCCCCCGCTGAGCTGCGAGGGCTTCTGCGGGATCGCATCCGGACTGACCGCTCCCTGGAGTGATCCGGTCCCGGGACTGGGCCGCTTCAGTGGCGCCTCAACGCCACTGGAAATACTCCCGGTGGATGTTGGCCCGGCGAACGCCCGCCGCCTGGAAGGCCTTCCGGAACTGCCGAAGCATGGCGTCCGGACCGCCCATGAACACCGACAGCCGGCGCGGTTCGGTGCCCACTGAGGCGAGGACCGCTTCCGGGGTGAGCCTGCCGTCGGCCGCGGTGTCCACCAGATGCACGGTAAGCCGGGGATGCTTCCCCGCGACGGCGGTAATCTCGTCAGCGAACGGGGAGCGTCCTGCCGAGGTGACGAAGAAGTGCACCTCTTCCTCCAGTTCCCGGCGGGGCTCCGCATCCAGGGCCCGCAGCCAGCTGAGGAATGGCGTGATTCCCACTCCTCCCGCAATCCAGACCTGGTGTGCAGTGCCGCGGTGCCGGTCGAAACGGCCGTAGGGACCACCCACAACCGCCGGCATGCCTGGCTGGACCACATCGGGAAGCTTGGTTGTGTGGTCGCCCAACGCCTTCACCGTGATGCTGATTCCACCCTCCGGGGTAGGTCCTGAGATGGAGAAGGGGTGCCGCTGCCAGCCGTCGGCGGTTTCGAGGTAGACCATGGCGAACTGGCCGGGCTTAAAGGCCAATGGCCGTCCCAACGGACGCAGTGCTACTTCCACCAGGTCGGCAGCAACCGGCCGGACTCCTGCCACCTGATAGTCGTGATGCGGCAGGAAGCGGCGCGCCAGCAGTTCCCGGTAGGCATAGAAAGCCAGGCCTGTTCCGCCGATGGCCACGTAGCTCCACCGCAGTGCGGGCACAGCTTCGAATGCGCTGGCATCGAGCAGGCCGTGCAGGAATCCGGCCGCCAGGAACAGGCCGGTCAGGCGGTGGAAGCCCCGCCACCGCTCGTAGCCGCCCAGCAGGCGGGCCGCCACCTGGACCGGCTTGGACTGCAGCGCGATGACCACCAGCCGCCGGATGGGTGCCGGAAGCATGGTGCGCCATCGCGGCAGGATTGCCCACACCATCAGCGCTGCCAGGCCGCAAATGGCCATCACGGCCAAGGTCTTTCCCAGGCTGGTGGCCTCGGGGTTGGCGGCGAGTTCGATGTGCGGCAGCAGCAAGATAGTCGCCGTAATCGCCGCCCTGCGGTGCCAGATGGCGGCGTGGTCAATGCCGCCGAAAACAGGCTCGACAAGGGGAAGCGTACTGACCAGCACCAGTGCGATCGAATACAGCAGCACGGACTCGCCCCCGAAGAGCTGCCCCACGTAGCCCGTAACGGACTCGTTTTCCGGACGCGCCAGGTACCAGAAAATGCCATACGCGGCCACGAGCACCATGACCACGCCCGGTCCCAGCCACCGTAACGGTATGCCCAGGACGGCTGTCCCGGGCCTCGTGCCACCTTTGGTCATGGGCCCCGGTCTCCTTCGTCATTACCCGAACTGGGCGTTTGCCCTGCTGGGCGCACTGGTTGCAGTCCTGGCCGGACTCCCTAGCGGCAATTGTAGGGATGCCGGCTGGGAGGACGCCGCCACTCGCGGTGATTGAGAAGCGTGCCCCGCTGTGAAAGGTTTACCCCATGACGAACCCCCTCCTCACCGCCAGTCCCATGCCCTATGGCCTTCCACCGTTCACGGTGCTCACGCCGGAGCAGTACGGCGAGGCCATCGAAGCGGGCCTCGCCAGGCACCTGGACGAAATCCGGGCCATCGCGACGAACGCCGAACCGGCCACGTTCGAGAACACGGCCCTCGCGATGGAACGCTCCGGACAACTCCTGAACCGGGCAGCGGCGGCATTCTTCACCCTGGTGTCGGCGGACGCGTCTGAGCAGATCAGGGAATTGGAAACCGTGCTGTCACCGCGGTTTTCCGCCCACCAGGACGAGGTGTACCTCAACAGGAGACTGTTTGAGCGCTTTGCAGCCATCAATACGGCCGGCCATGATCCCGAATCAGTCAGGCTGGTGGACGAGTACCTCAGGGAGTTCCGCCAGTCAGGCATCCAGTTGGACGGTCCGGGCCAAGAGCGCCTGCGGGCCATCAACGCCGGGCTGGCCCGGCTTGGCACCGAGTTCGGCCAACGCGTCAAAGAGGGAATGAAATCCGCGGCCCTCCTGCTGGAGGACGCCCATGACCTGGCGGGCCTGCCCGCCGATGACGTCGCCAGCGCCGCGGAAGCTGCCCGCGCCGCCGGGCACGACGGCAAATACCTGCTCACCCTGATCCAACCCGGCAACCAGCCGGCCCTCGCCTCGCTCGAAAACCGGGACGTCCGCCGTCGGCTGTTCGAAGCATCGGTGGCCAGGGGCAGTGACGGCGGGAGCCTGAATGTCCTGGACCTGGCCAGGGAAATGGCCGGGCTGCGGGCGGAAAAGGCGCAGCTGCTGGGCTTCACCAACTACGCCGAACTGGTGGCCGACCGCCAGACGGCCCCGGACTTCGAGGCAGTCCAGGCCATGCTCAGCCGGATGGCGCCGGCGGCTGTCCGAAACGCGGACGCCGAGGCTGCAGCCCTGGCCGAGGTTGCCGGCCACCCGCTGGAAGCATGGGACTGGGCCTACTATTCCGCGAAGGTGCGGCGGGAGAAATACGACGTCGACGAGCAGGCCCTGCGCCCCTACTTCGAACTGGACCGGGTCATTACCGACGGCGTGTTTTTTGCCGCCACGTCGCTGTACGGCATCACCTTCCAGGAGAGGGCAGATCTCAAGGCCTACCATCCTGACGTGCGCATCTGGGAAGTCCGAAATGAGGACGGCACCAGCCTGGGCCTGTTCCTCGGCGACTATTATGCGCGTGAGTCGAAGCGGGGCGGCGCGTGGATGAACTCACTGGTTGACCAGTCCTCCCTGCTTGGCACCCAGCCAGTGGTGATCAACACGCTCAACATTTCCAAACCGCCCGCGGGAGAGCCGACGCTGCTCACCCTGGACGAACTGCGGACCCTGTTCCACGAGTTCGGCCACGCCCTGCACGGCCTCTTCTCCAACGTCACCTATCCCCGTTTCTCCGGCACCACTGTGCCGCGGGACTTCGTGGAGTACCCCTCGCAGGTCAACGAGATGTGGATCATGTGGCCGCAGGTGCTGTCCCACTACGCCCACCACCACGTCACGGGCGAGCCGCTTCCGCAGGACATTGTGGACCGGCTCAACGCATCCCGGCTGTGGGGCGAAGGCTTCGCAACCACCGAGTACCTGGGCGCAGCCCTCCTCGACCTCGCCTGGCACACGCTGGAGCCGGGTGAAGTGCCGGACGATGCCTTGGAGTTTGAAGCCAAGGCCCTCGCCGCGGCAGGTATCGCCCATCCGCTGATCCCGCCGCGGTACCGGACCGGCTACTTCCAGCACATTTTCGCGGGGGCAGGATACGCGGCCGGGTACTACTCCTACATCTGGAGCGAGGTCCTGGACGCCGAGACGGTGGATTGGTTCACGGAGAACGGCGGCCTCACCAGAGGCAACGGCGAACGCTTCCGCCAGGAGCTCCTAAGCCGCGGCAACAGCCGCGACCCCCTGGAGTCCTTCCGCAAACTGAGGGGCCGCGAGGCGCGGCTCGAGCCCCTCCTTAAGCGCCGCGGCCTGGATTAACCCCATCGATTGCTCCGTAAACGCCGTTTTGAGCCTCTAAAAGGGCCGTTACGGAGCAGTCGATGTTAAAGAACGACGCCGGTCCCCCACCAAGAAGAGGTGAGGAACCGGCGTCGTCAGTTACAGAACCCAAGGCGCCCAAAGAAGACGCGAGGAGAGAGTTACCAGCCGCGTTCGGCGAGGCGGTGCGGTTGGGGGATCTCGTCGACGTTGATGCCCACCATGGCTTCGCCCAGCCCGCGGGAGGCCTTGGCGATGACGTCGGGGTCGTCGTAGAAGGTGGTGGCCTTGACGACGGCGGCGGCGCGCTGGGCCGGGTTGCCGGACTTGAAGATACCGGAGCCGACGAAGACGCCGTCCGCGCCGAGCTGCATCATCATGGCCGCGTCAGCGGGGGTGGCGATGCCGCCTGCGGTGAAGAGCACGACGGGGAGCTTGCCGGCTGCGGCAACTTCCTTGACCAGTTCGTACGGTGCCTGCAGTTCCTTGGCCGCAACGTACAGTTCGTCCTCGGGCAGGGAGGAGAGCTTGGCGATCTCGGAGCGGATCTTGCGCATGTGCCCGGTGGCGTTGGAGACGTCCCCGGTCCCGGCCTCGCCCTTGGACCGGATCATGGCCGCACCCTCATTGATGCGGCGCAGGGCCTCACCGAGGTTGGTGGCACCACAGACGAAGGGAACCTTGAAGTTCCACTTGTCGATGTGGTTGATGTAGTCGGCCGGGGTCAGGACCTCGGACTCGTCGATGTAGTCAACGCCGAGGGACTGCAGGACCTGGGCCTCGACGAAGTGTCCGATGCGGGCCTTGGCCATGACCGGGATGGACACGGCATCGATGATCTGGTCGATCATGTCGGGATCGGACATGCGGGACACGCCGCCCTGGGCGCGGATATCGGCCGGGACGCGCTCGAGCGCCATGACCGCCACGGCACCGGCGTCTTCGGCGATGCGGGCCTGCTCGACGTTGACGACGTCCATGATGACGCCGCCCTTGAGCATCTCGGCCATGCCACGCTTCACGCGGCTGCTGCCCGTGACGCTGTTCGCGGACGAACCGGCCTCGTTGCTTACATCAGGTGTAGACACAAAAACCCCTATGGGTAGACAGATGATCTTCGCCGGGCATGCGGCGGCAGCTGCCGGGGGTGCACGCACGGGTTGCCGGGTCCCTTGACCGGGCACTTATATACTAGTCCCCCGCCGCGCGCCCGGCTTAATCATGCTTAATCAGCGGGCGTGGGTTCCGCCAGCGCCTGCCGGCGGACTGAGACGATGCGCTGCACCACCGTGACGAGGCTCGCCACGGCAAGGAGGACCAGCGTCACCAGGAGGACCACCGGCGGGAGCCCCAGGCCGGTCAGGCCGGTGACCACCAGGACGGATACCAGGCGTTCGGCACGTTCTGCGATGCCCACGTTTGCGGTGAACCCCAGTGATTCGGCCTTGGCCCTGGCGTAGGAAACCACCATGCCCAGGACAAGGCACAGCAGGGCGGAGACGGCGATGGCGGTGTTGTTGCCGCCGGTGAAGAACCAGACGGAAACGCCGGCGAAAAGAGCGCCGTCGGCGATCCGGTCCAGGGTGGAGTCGAGGAAGTTCCCCCAGCGGCTCTTCACGTCCTGCATGCGGGCCATGATGCCGTCCAGGACATCGGAAAAGATGAACGCCGTGATGAAGAGGGTGCCCCAGAAGAGCTGCCCCAGAGGGTAGAACACGAGGGCTCCCGCCGCAACCCCTGCAGTGCCAAGAATGGTCACCGCGTCCGGGGAAACACCGATCTTCAGGAGCCAGCGGGCCAGCGGGGTAAACACCGCGGTAAAGAAGCCGCGGGCATGCCTATTCAGCATCCGACTCCCCGGGCCAGGCGTCGGCCACCTGCTGACGGACCTCATCGAGGGTCTGGGTGATGGCCTTGGTCTGGGCAATGATTGGGAAGAAGTTGCCGTCCCCGCCCCACCGCGGAACGATGTGCTGGTGGAGGTGCGCTGAGATTCCGGCACCCCCAACCACTCCCTGGTTCATGCCCAGGTTGAAACCGCCCGGATTGGAGACCTTGCGCAGCACCCGCATGGCCGTTTGGGTCAGGTCAGCGAATTCTGCTGTTTCTTCCACCGTGAGGTCTGTGTAGTCCGGGATGTGCCGGTACGGGCAGACCAGCAGGTGGCCCGGATTGTAGGGGAAAAGGTTGAGCACCACGTAGCAGGTCCGGCCGCGGTGGACGATGAGGGCCTCTTCGTCGGTGCGGCCTGGACCCACGCAGAACGGGCAGTCGTTCTCGTTCTTGAACTGGTGCTGCCCGCCCTTGATGTAGGCCATGCGGTGCGGAGTCCACAGGCGCTGGAAGGCGTCTGGGACACCGGCGAGGGCAAAATCGTCGGTAACGCCGTCATCGCCTGGATAACCTGCGCCTGTGTTCTCCTGCACTGTGCTGCTTCCGTTCGGCTAGCTGGTCCGGTTGCGGACGGCGTCGGTAATCCGTTTGACGGCTTCCTCCACCGGTACGCCGTTGTCCTGGCTTCCGTCCCGGAAGCGGAACGACACCGCGCCTGCTTCCGCGTCGTCGCCGCCGGCGATCAGCACGAACGGGATCTTGTCCTTGCTGGCGGTACGGATTTTCTTGGGGAACCGATCGGACGAAGTGTCCACCTCTGCACGGATCCCAGCGGCCTTGAGCTGGTCGACGACGTCGAACATGTACTCGTTGAACGCTTCGGCAACAGGGATGCCCACCACCTGGACCGGCGCCAGCCAGGCGGGGAACGCACCGGCGTAGTGTTCGGTGAGGACGCCCATGAACCGCTCCACGGAGCCGAACAGTGCGCGGTGGATCATCACGGGGCGCTGGCGGCTGCCATCGGCGGCCTGGAACTCCAGTTCGAAGCGTTCGGGCAGGTTGAAGTCCAGTTGGATGGTGGACATCTGCCAAGTACGGCCCAGCGCGTCCTTGGCCTGCACGGAGATCTTCGGACCGTAGAACGCAGCTCCACCCGGGTCCGGCATAAGTTCCAGGCCGGACTCCTGGGCCACCTCGGCAAGGGTTTTGGTGGCTTCCTCCCAGGTGGCGTCATCGCCGACGTACTTTTCCGGGTCCTTGGTGGACAGTTCCAGATAGAAGTCGTTCAGCCCGTAGTCCTTGAGCAGGTCCAGGACGAAGTTGAGGGTCTTGGTGAGCTCATCCTTCATCTGTTCGCGGGTGCAGTAGATGTGGGCGTCGTCCTGAGTCATGCCGCGGACACGGGTGAGGCCATGCACCACACCGGACTTTTCGTATCGGTAGACCGAACCGAATTCGAAGAGCCGCAGGGGCAGTTCGCGGTAGGACCGGCCGCGGGAGCGGAAGATGAGGTTGTGCATGGGGCAGTTCATCGGCTTCAGGTAGTAGTCCTGGCCGGGCTTGCGGACGGTGCCGTCCTCGTTGAGTTCAGCGTCCACGTGCATGGCCGGGAACATGCCGTCCTTGTACCAGTCCAGGTGGCCGGAGACCTCGTAGAGGTGCCCCTTGGTGATGTGCGGGGTGTAGACGAACTCGTAGCCGGCTTCGACGTGGCGCCGGCGGGAGTAGTCCTCCATCTCCTTGCGGATGATGCCGCCCTTGGGGTGGAAGACGGGCAGGCCTGAACCGAGCTCGTCCGGGAAGGAGAACAGATCCAGTTCGGAGCCCAGCTTGCGGTGGTCGCGGCGTTCGGCCTCGGCGATGCGCTCCTGGTAGGCCTTCAGGGCGTCCTTGGTGGGCCAGGCGGTGCCGTAGATGCGCTGCAGCTGCTGGTTTTTCTGGTTGCCCAGCCAGTAGGCCGACGACGACCGGGTCAGGGCGAAGGCGTTGGAGATGAGCTTGGTGTTGGGCAGGTGCGGGCCGCGGCAGAGGTCGCACCAGACGGTGGTGCCTTCCTTGCGTTCCACGTTGTCGTAGATGGTGATGTCACCGGCACCCACCTCGACGTTCACGCCTTCCCCGGCCTCGGCGGCGTCGTTCTTCTTGCCGAGCAGTTCGAGCTTGTAGGGCTCGTTCTTCATCGCTTCGCGGGCCTGGTCCTCGGTGACGACGCGGCGCACGAACTTCTGGTTCTGGTTGACGATCTTCTGCATCATCTTTTCGAGGGTTTTGAGGTCCTCGGGGGTGAAAGGCTCGGCAACGTCGAAGTCGAAGTAGAAGCCGTCGGTGATGTAGGGGCCGATGCCGAGCTTGGCGTCGGGACGCAGCTGCTGCACGGCCTGTGCCATGACGTGGGCGGTGGAGTGGCGCAGGACGTTAAGGCCGTCGGGCGAATCAATGGTGACGCCTTCCACCTCGGCGCCTTCGGGAAGCTCCTGGTCCAGGTCCTTCAGTTCGCCGTTAACGCGGGCAACCACAACGTCACGGCGCTCAAAGAAGAGTTCCGCACCGGTTGTCCCGGTAGTCACCTTGGTCTCTTCGCCATCGACGAGAAGGGTGATCTGCTGGGCATCTGACACGGGTGTCTCCTATTCAAAGTTGTGGCTTCATAGCTTGTGGCATACGGGGACCACAGCCAGCCACCGTCAATGCTATCGGTTCCGGTCGGGCCGACCAACGCGGCGCACGGCAGGTACGCCCCACAAAAACTGCGGGCTCACCCGTTGAAACCAGTGATCGCCAATGTCCTGCTGATGCCATCCAGCGGATGGGACACGTCTCCGCCGCCCGCCGTCGCGGACTCTGGGAAGGGCAAGGTCTCTGTCCTGCTGAGGTCCCATGCCATGCTCGCACTGATGCTGATGCCACGGGGTCCGGTCCTGCGGGTGGTGCCGCGGATCAGCAGCAGGCGGGTGCCGAACAGGAGCGGCCCGGCACTTTCCTGGGCCTCGTGGAAGAAGACCGAATCCACGCAGCCGGTGCCGTCGTCGATGCTGATGAACACCACCCTCCTGCCGCCGCGCATGGGAGGCGTTTGGGTGGCGACTCGCACTCCTGCCACCAGCACTTCCGTTCCGTTGCGCAGGCCGAGGAGCTTATCCGCTGTGGTGACTCCCAGCCTTTCCAGCAGCGGCCGGTGGCTGTCGATCAGGTGGGTGCTGACATCGACGGCCATGAGGTCCAGTTCTGCCCTGACATTTTCCACCAGCGTGGGGGCGGGGAGCCCGGGCTTGATGTTCCGCAGTTCGATGTCGCCCAGGGGAAGGGCCAGCTGACCTTCCAGCACCTCCACGCCTTTGCGGTTTCCGTTGGCGGTTTGGAGCTGCTGCAGGTGCTGCACCAAATCCGCCCGGTTTGCCGGGCCTCCTGCTTCCCGGTGCAGGGAATCAAAGGCACCCAGCTGGGCAAGGCGCCGGATGCTCGGCTTGCTAAGCCGCGAGCGCGCCCGAAGGTCAGCCAGCGAATCATAGGGCTGCCCGGCCACGATGCGCTTCAATTCGGCGGCCGACAGTCCGTAGATCCCGTTCAGGCTGAGCCGGATTCCCAGCTTGCCGGTGTCCTTGCCAAATTCGATCCGCTCCACCCGGTACTCGGCTTTGCTCCTGTTGATGTCCAGGGGAAGGATGGGGATGCCCAGCCGCCGGGCTTCGGCCACCAGAAGCCGTTTGGGATACATCCCGGGATCGTGCTCCCACAAGCCTGCCAGGAAAGCTTCGGGATGGTGTGCTTTGAGCCAGGCGGACTGGTAGGTGGGAACGGCGAAGGCAGCGCCATGGGCCTTGCAGAAGCCGAAACTGGCAAAGGACTTCAACGTCCCCCATACCTTGTCCACTACCTCGGGGGTGTACCCCTTGGCCTTTGCGTGGCGCCGGAAGTATTCCTCCACCTGCGCTTCCCCCACCTCGTTGCTTAACGCCCTGCGGAACTCGTCGGCCTTGGCCAGCCCGCATCCGGTCATGATGTCGAGGGTTTTCAGGATCTGTTCGTGGAAGACCGTGACCCCATGGGTTTCCTGCAGCACGGGTTTGAGGTCGGGGTGCGGATACACCTCAGGGGCAAATCCGTGGCGGTGTTCCAGGAAGGGCCGCACCATGTCCGATTTCATCGGCCCGGGGCGGAACAGGGAGATATCGATGATGAGGTCGTTGAATTCCCGGGGCGCCATCTTGCCGATCAGTTCCCGCTGCCCGGGGGATTCAATCTGGAAGCAGCCCAGGGTGTGCGTGCTCCTGATCAGTTCGTAGGTTGGTTCATCGTCAAGGGGGACGGCATTGAGGTCGATCCGGCCGTCCCCTGCAATGTAGTCCGGCCCGGTGCCGTCGGGTCCCACCGGGTGCCCTCCCGCTGCCACCACGTCCTTTTTGGTGGGGTGGATGCGGATGATCTCCCGGACCGCGAAAGCCATGGCGCTTTGCATGCGGACACCCAGGACATCGAGTTTGAGCATGCCCATGGGGTCCATGTCATGTTTATCGAACTGGCTCATGGGCAGGCCAAGGCCGCTTGGCTGGACCGGGGTGCGGTCCAGGAGCGTGGCATCGCCCAGGATCACCCCGCATGGGTGCATGGAGATGTGGCGGGGCAGCCGGTCCAGGCGTTCGGTCAGGTCCACCAGCAGGTCCAGCTGCTGGTTGCCATCGGCATCGCGCTGTTCAACCCGGCCGGCGAACTCCCGCAGCTCTGGCTTTTCCTGCAGCGCCTCACGGAACTTCCGCGCCGAGAACCGCCACAGCTGCTTTGCGATCTCCCCTACCTCGCCGTCGTCCATCCCCAGCGCCAGCCCGGCGTCGCGCACTGCCCCCCGCGCCCGGTATCCGTTCTGCATGCTCATCAGGGTGACCCGTTCGGATCCGAACCGCTCGAAGATCCGCCGGTAGACGTTGTGGCGTTCAGCGCTTTCGACGTCGATGTCGATGTCCGGAAGGGTGGCGCGGTCGTTGGATAGGAACCGTTCAAAAATGAGGTCGTGCTGGAGGGGGTTCACATGGCTGACGTCGATCAGGTAGTTGACCAGGCTGGAGGCCCCCGATCCCCTGGCAGCCGCCCTGACCCCCATGTCCTGGATCATTCGGGATACCTCCGCCACCGTGAGGAAGTAGGAAGAGAAACCGAGGTTGTTGATGATGCCCAGCTCATGGTCCAGCCGAAGCAGCATGTCCCTCTCTGCCTTCCCGCTGACACCGGGGAACCGCCTGCCGATTCCCGCGTGGCAGCGCTGGATGAGTTCGGCGTGCGGATCCTGGTCGATGCCAATGACTGATGCCTCAGGGACCACAGGCTGTTTCCACCCCATATCTGTGGTGGGATGGATCCGGCAGAGATCGGCGAGCGCCTCGGTCTGGGCCATCAGCTGCTTGAGGTCCGCGGCGCCATAACCTGCAGCGGAAATGATCTCCTTCCCCAGTGCCAGCATCTGCTCCCCGGATTTCAACCACCCCTGCCCGGTAGGCTGCAGCAGCGGCTCCCCTGCCAGTTCCGGCAGGGACTTCAAGGTCCTGGCAGAGTCCAGGACATCGGCAGTTGGGGCTCCATCGGCAGCGCAATAGCGGACCGCATTGGTGAGGATGGCTGGTACATGGTGTTCCTCGGCCAGCCTGAGCATGCGGACGGCATGGGCAGTGCTGAACGGGGTACCCGGTGCGCTGAGCTGGGAGACGATTTCCGCCACCACTGTTCCCGCGGGCATGGCATCGATCCATTGCTTGAACAGGGTCCGGGGGCGCAGGTACCGCCGCCCGCCCATGGCCCGGCCGACGTCGGAGTCAGGGCCGAGCAGGACAGTCAGCACCGGTTTGAGGGTTTGGAGGTCCAGGGTGCGGGAGGCAAGTTCAGCGCGGGTGACTGCCGCGGGCACCGCTCCCCCGGCCTTCCCCGAAGTCCTGGCATGGGCGTCGGAAACCAGGCGGCAAAGCGCACGGTACCCTGCACCGTTGTTGTTGCCCCTGGCCAGCACCACCACCCGTCCGGCGACCTGCGTGCGGTGATCGCCGTCGTCGTCAAAGACTGCCAGGTCCACCCCCACAATGGGATCGATGCCGGCAGCCATGCAGGCCTTGAGGTGCTTTATGGTGCCGTACAGGCCGTCCCTGTCGGTGCAGGCAAGGGCAGTGGCCCCGTCCGCGGCGGCTGCCATGGCCAGCTCCTCCGGCCAGGAGACGCCGTAGTGGGCGCTGAATGCTGTGGAAACGTGAAGGTGGGTGAAGCTCATGCTGTTCTGTTTCAAGCAGTTCTGGGGCGTAGCGCGTCATGGATCCGCAGCAGCCGCCACCGGCCGCTGGGGATGTGGCGGGACAGGTCCAGGGTGAGTGGTTCTGGGCCGCCAGGATCATTGAAATCACCGGAACGGGATGGCTTCCGGTCGGGGACCACCTGGATGCGCCAGATTTCGTGGTCCACCACGCCCTGTCCGCTTCCCAAGGGAGCCCTGGCGTCCTCCGCCCACCATTGCCTGCGTTCGTACCACCGGACAGGTTCTGCGCAGACCGTGTAGGACCCGCCTGCCCAGGTGAGGGATTCCGGCTGGCCTGCAGCGGAGCACACCACGTCAACGGACTCGCTGAACATGCCCACGGCGCCTCCCCGGACGGTAAACCTGGATTAAGTATTCGAACATGTATTCGAATGCTGCCAGTCTACGCCGCCTCCGCAGCAAAACATAGGCGGGGGTGGACGGAGCGTGCGGCAGGGAGCAGGATGTTGGCATGAGTACCGATGACGCACTCCTCAAGCAGGCAAGCATCAAGGCCCAGGACTCCACCATCCTTGCCACGTTCGATATCGACGGCGCCATTCCGGAATCCGGCGCCTACGTGGTGGGGTTGATGGGAGCCTCGCCGGACTATTCATTCCAGCGGCGGCTGTGCATTGAATTCATGAACGGGGAGGCAATCGCCTGCTACTCGTTCAACCGGGACCAGGGGGTCGAGGAGGATTACGACCTGTCCGGGGTGTCCCATTCGGACAACAGCATTACCGGGAGCTTTCCCCTGTCAGCGCTGGATGGCCTGGGGAAGGGACATGTCATCTCTGCCTTCAGCGAGGCGGACGGACGGGAGTTCCAGCACGGCGTGCCGGTGGAGGAGGCTCTTTAGGCCACCTCCACCAACACTTTAAAGGTCAGCTGTTTTCTTTGTGGATCCGCAGTTCAAGTTCAATGAACGCGGAGATCATGGCCCGGTAGGTTGACTCCACGATGTCCGGGTCGATGTCCTTTTTCTCCGCCGCGGAACGGACGTGCTCAATGATGCGCTCCACCCGTCCGGGGGCGCGCACCTCGGCGTCATCGCCCTTGAGGGTTCCGGCAATCCTGATCAGCCGTTCGCGGCGTGCGATGAGGGTGACAATCTGCTCATCCACCTCGTCAACGGCAATCCGGACGGCCGCGAGCTGTTCCTTGTCGGCCCGGGCATCCCTGTCGTTTCCTTGAATTGTCGCCATCGTCTGACAGTATCGAAGCATGGAGCCCAGAGTCGACTTTATCTCCCTCGGTGTCCGCAACGTTGCGGATTCGCGCGCCTTCTATGTTGACGGCCTCGGCTGGCCGGTCCACCGGGAGGCGGCCGGGGAGGTGCTGTTCATCCAGGTGAACCACGGCCTGGTGCTCTCTCTCTGGGACGCACGCCAGATGCAGGCCGAAGCAGGCACCAATCCTCCGTCCGGCGTCCCCTGCATCACCCTCAGCCACAACGTGGCAAGTCCGGCTGATGTGGACAGGGTGATGGAGGAGGCAGCAGCTGCGGGCGCTGCCATCATCGCCGAGCCGGTCACCCAGCCCTGGGGCGGCTATACGGGGTACTTCGCCGACCCCGACGGCTTCCGCTGGGAAGTGGCCTACAACCCCACCTGGGCAGTGGACGACGACGGCACGGTCACCGTGTGAAGGCAGGGTTCATTGAGCTGGGCTGCTAGAACAGTGCCTCCACAGGTCGGATAAGTTCCGGGCCGTTGTTCCGGACGTTGCCCACTTCCTTGCCCACTGACTCAACCTGCCAATGGGCGGCGGCGTCCTTGACCCGGGACCGCACCAGGTCCACGAGCCCGGCTGCATCATCGGCCTGGGGGTCCAGCCAGGCTTCCATGGTGGCCTGGTCCATGGGCAGGGGCACCCTGTCGTGCAGTTCCGTCAGCTTCCCAAAGATGGTGGATTCGGTCCCCGGCGGGGGCGTGTCAGCGGTGAGGATGGAGGTGGACAGCAGCCAGCGGCCCGGCTCCCCCTCGGGCACGGACGGGTCCCTCCACCATTCATAAAGGCCGGCGAAAACAAGACCGTGGTCCTGGCCCGGGTGCACGTAGTACGGCTGTTTGGACTTCCCGGAGCCCTGCTTCCATTCGTAGTAGCCGTCGGCCGGGACTGCGCAGCGCCGGGACTGTACCGCTTTCCGGAACGCGGGTTTCTCCAGCACTGTTTCGCTCCGCGCGTTGATCATGCTGGACCCGATTTTCACGTCTTTCGCCCAGGACGGGACCAGGCCCCACCGGGCCACGTGCAGTTGCCGCACCTGCCTGGGCCCGGCGTCGCCCTCCTTCACGCGCTCCAGCACGATGGCGACGGCGTCGGTGGGCGCCACATTCCATGACGGCGGAATGCTCACCTCATCCTCCAGTTCGGCGTCGAACTCAGCAAGGAGGTCCCCCACGGCACGAGCCATTACGTAGCGTCCACACATGGCACCAGCTTGCCACCGGCCGCCATAAACTGTCATCCAACGCCGCCCAGGCACTGCGGGACGGGGGAATACCGGCGACCGCGCTACGGTTGAACGTAAGGAAACCTTCCAAGCGACGTATAGGAGCTCCCTGTGGACTTCACTCCCGAATCCGGCACCATCACCATGTTTTCCACCACCTGGTGCGGCTACTGCAACCGGCTGAAGAAGCAGCTCGATGCGCAGGGCATCGGCTACAACGAAATCAACATCGAAGAGGTGGAGGGCACCGCGGAGCTCGTGGAGCAGCTGAACGGCGGCAACCGGACCGTTCCCACCGTCCTTTTCCCGGACGGCACCGCAGCCACCAACCCGTCTGCTGCCGAGGTCAAGACCCGCCTGGCCGCCTGATCGGTTACATCCACCTGCGGCGCCCGCCGTACAACTCTTTGCGGGTCATGCCCCCAGGCTGCTGAACGAGGCAGTTTCCAGGGCGGCATGGCCCGCATACGTTTCCAGCAGGGCCTGCTCAACAGCTGCCACGTCCAGGCCGGGCACCAGGTCATTGGCCGCACCGGCGGTGGCAGGGTCCCAGTCCAGGCCCAGTGCCGCGTAGCTGTCCGTGAGGACTTTGCGGATCGGGGCCGAATCCTCCACCACAATGACGGAGCTGAACAGCCATCCGCCGGACACCACCCGCTGGGCAGTTCCCACCAGTTTCACGCGCCGTGAGCCGTCCTTCGGGTCGGTGCCGTGCACGCTGAATTCCCCGGGGCAGTACTCCCCCGGGATCTCGCCCACCGCCGCCTGCACCCCCACGCTTCGAAGCGCCGTCGCAAAGAGTTCGCCAAAGTAGCCGAAGCGCGCCTTGGACCCGGCGACGGCATCGGCGTCCGGTTCGATATGATCCACCACCAGCGTGCCCTGGTGGTAGGCGGCAGCGCGTCCCCCCGCCCTGCGGACCAGGGGTTCAAATCCGTTTTCCCGGCAGGCCCGGGCTGCGGCATCGAAGCCGGGCAGCCGGGTGTCCCGCTGTCCGAACGCCACGGTGGGGGCCGGCCGGTACAGCCGCAGGGTGGGCCCGATCCCGCCACTCCTGGCCCTGGCCAGCAGCTCCAGGCCAAATTCGAGGTCGCGGCCCGCACCAAGGGAGACGTCCTGCCGCACCACGGTGAGCGGGCGGAGTCCGGTGGCGGTGTCTTGCATGGCGAAGCTCCCTGGGCTGTGGCGTCGACGGTTTCGGTGGCGACAGGTTTGATGGCGGCGGCCGGACAGGCCATCCCTAGGGTACGCCCGACGGCGGCACGGGCTTTAACGCCCCCGGCGCCCCACCCACAGCGCGTGCAGCAGCGGCAAGGCCGATGCTGCCATCAGTACATTGCTTAGCGCGAGGTCGTCGACGCGGACGATCGCGCCGGCGAGCAGCAGCGCGCCGAAAACGACGGCGGAGGCCGAGCGGCGCACGGCCCTTTCCAGCCGGGCACCCTGCCGCTCCAGCCGCGGGACGGCCACCTGCAGTGATCCCTCGTCGATCCGTGTGGCCAGGGCGTCCAGCCGGCGGGGCAGGCGGAAGGCCACGGCGGCGGCGTCGACAGCCTGCCGGGCCACATCCTGCACCACGTTGCCGCGCTCGTCCCGCAGCAGCTGCGCCGCGTAGGGTTCCACCGAATCCCACAGGTTGAACCGTTCATCGAGGGCACTGCAGACCCCGGATGTCAGGGACATGGCCCGGATGATCAGCAGGAAGTTTTCCGGCAGCTGGAACGGCAGTGAGCGGACCACGTCGCCGAACTCAACGGCAAAATCGCGGAACTCCCGCGGGTCCACTTCGCGCAACTCGGCAAAGCCCATTCCGCCGAAGCGGGCAAAAAGCTGTGTCATGGCCCGCTCCAGCCCCGCGCTGTCGGCTGACGGCATCAAAACGCCCACATCGTTGATGGCTGCAACAAGTCCCTTGCCGTCGCGTGCGGCGGCGGCGATCAGCAGCTTCCGCAGCCCGCTGCGGGTGGAGGCTGTTACCTCCCCCATCATGCCGAAGTCGATGAACGTCAGTTTCCATGCAAGTTCCCCTGTTCCTGGCGGGACCGGGGTCACGAAGATGTTTCCCGGGTGGGGGTCGGCGTGGAAGAAGCCGTTGGTGAAGAGCTGGTCGAACATGATGGACGCGAACACCGGCGCAACCTCGGCGGGATCGATGCCGGCGGCCCGGAGCGCGCGTACGTCTGTGATCTTGATGGCCGTCACGTCCTCGAGGGTCAGCACGCGGCGGGTGGTCCGCTCCCACACCACGCCCGGAACCTCCACGCGGTCATCGCCGGCGAAGTCCGCGGCGAAACGCTCTGCGTTGACGGCCTCGTGCAGGTAGTCGATTTCCTGGAGGCTGGTCTGGGCGAATTCCTCCACGAGGGCCGGCATGTCGGCCCTGCGCGACACGAGCCGGATGTGGCTGAGCCAGCCGGCCACCTTGCGGAGCGCGGCGAGGTCGACGTCGACTATGGCCCCGATGCCGGGGCGCTGCACTTTCAGGACCACGGCGTCGAGCCCGGTGTCCCCGGCATCAACGGTATTGAGGCGGGCCCGGTGGGCCTGCCCCAGGGATGCAGCGGCGATGGGCGTTTGGTCCAGGGTGGCGAACACGCTTGCCAGGGGTGTCCCCAGTTCCTGTTCCGCCAGGGCAGCGATGGCCGGGAAGGCGACCGGCGGCACCTCGTCCTGCAGCCCCTCCAGCTCCTTGGTGATCTCGGGCGGAAGGACATCGAGCCGGGAGGACAGGAACTGGCCCACCTTGATCATGAGGCCGCCGAGTTCCACGGCCAGATCGTGGAACCGCTGCGCGAATCGGCGCATCCGGCTGGACCGTGTGCGCGAGGAGATCCCGCCGAGTCCTATCCGCGGCAGGAACAGTTCGAACCACCACGTGGCGGCGAGGTTCCGGGCGGCGAAGCGGAGGATGCGCCGGTAGCGCGCCCGGTGCTCGCGCATGGGCAGCGGCGGGTCGGCGGCCTTGTCCTGGACAGTCGACGCCACCCGGGTCAGTCCTGGGCGAGGATGGCGTACAGTCGGCGCCGGGCCTCGTCCAACGCCGCCACCGCCTGCTGCACCTGTTCCGGCGAGCCAATCCGGGCTACCTGGGCTGCCGCCTGGGCCAGCTCAATCCCGGCCTTGGGGAGGGAAGCAACTCCGGTTCCGTACTGGCTGTCCGCCGGATCCCAGGGCGCAGCACCGTGGTGGGCCGCCACTTCCTCCCGGCCAGCTTCGGTGAGGGAGTAGATCTTCCGGCCGTTGGATTCCTCGGCGCTGATTGTTCCTTCATCGGCCAGCAACTGCAGGGTGGGATAGACAGAACCTGCGCTGGGCTTCCAGCTGCCGCCGCTGCGCTCCTCGATTTCACGGATGATCTGGTAACCGTGCATGGGCCGCTCTGCGAGCAGGGCCAGCACGGCCGCCCTCACCTCGCCTTTCCCGGCGCGGGTTCCCACCCGTTTTTCGAACCGGGACCTCAGCTCTTCGACGGCCTGCCACATCCCGTCGAAATTACCGGCCCCGAATCCACTTGTTGGGTATGACGCACGCATGATGAACTCCTTCGTCAATCGCGAACGATATACAACGATACTCAGCGATACAGGAGGGCACCATAGCTGCGGGTCACGTCCTCCGAAGCGTCAGGATCTGTTCCGCGCGGCCAAACGGGCCCTGCCGATCGTGCAGCACAGTGGATGTGAGGCCGATCCCGTCACGGCCGAACGACACAGCGTTGTCCAGCCCCAGCCACTCCCCCTCAGGCCTGCGGTACATGTGGATCTGCAGGTCCAGGTTGGGGAACGCGTAGCTGTCCTTGCCGGGCGGAACCCGGGCGGCGATGCCGTTGGCGGTGTCCACCAGTCCCATGAGCCGCGCGAAATCCCCGCTGTCGGCGTGGTCGGTGAGCGGATGTTCGGTGCGCAGCCATACTTTCCCCGCCCCTGGCCGGTGCCCTTCGGCTACGCGCATCTCGAGGGACCGGATGTAGCCGCCGGGCCAGACGGCGGAGCCGTCATAAGGCTTGCATTCGTCAGGGCCCGGGATGGCGGCGTCCTCGACGGCGGCCACCTCACCGGTGTCGCTGGTCAGCATCCGCCACCCGGTGGCGCGGATCGCTGTCCGGCCGCCGGCCACCAGTTCGGCCTGCACCAGTTCGATGGTCCTGCCGGGCCGCAGCGTGGTGGTATCAATCCTGAACTCCCCACCAGGGATCAGGCCAAGGATCTCGTAGCTGATCCGCGCCATCCGCATGTCTTCGCGCGGCTGGTGCCGTTCCATGAGGTCCGCCAGCAGGCCGGATGCCGGTGCCATGTGCTGTTCATGGACATTCCAGGCCCCCTGGGCGTGGATGGTGGACCGGAACCGGCCCTCTCCCAGGTCCTGGTAGTAAAAGTTGCCCTCGGCGAGTTCGGGCAGGTCTGCGATCAAGGCTGGCCCCTTACGAAACGTTCAGTGAATTGCCACTAACTCTATCCTTCGCGTGAACGCCGCGCCGGGACGGCCGGCGAAATGTTAAAGGATGGGGGCGGCAATCCGACTAGAGTAAGGAACTGGTCCTGTCAGCAACCCTCAAAAGAGGTGTTTCATGCGCGTCATCAGCTACAACCTCCGCAAGCACGCTGCCAGCGGCGAACTCCTCGCCCTGGCACGGAACCATGACATCGATGCGCTGTGCCTCCAGGAAGTGGATGCCAGCGACCTTCCGGAAACCCTGGGCCCCCTTCATCTGGCCGACGCCACCAAGGGCAACCGGCTGGGGCTGGCTATTTATTACCGCACCAGCCGTTTTACTGCCCTGGACACCCAGTCCTTCGCGTTGAAGAAGTCCATGCATGACAGGGTGCTGGCCCCGGCCCACGAGCGGCTGATCGGCACCAGGGTGATGGACAACGAAACGCAGCATGAGCTGGTGATCGGCTCCTTCCATGCAGCCCCGCTCACGGCCTCCAATTCGCTGCGGCGCAAGCAGATCCATGCAGCGCACGCCGAACTGCTGAGCATGGGCAGGGGCCTGATGACCCTGATGGTGGGGGATTTCAACTACCCGTTCTTCACCAAGAACCTTGACATGCACATGAAGAACTCCGGGTACGCCCTGTCCCTCAGCAACAGGCGGACCTACACCCGGTACAAGGTGTTCAAGGGCCACTTCGACTTCGCTACGTCACTGGGCCTGGACATCGCCAGCGTGGAAACGCTGCCGCGCGGCAATTCGGACCACCTGCCCATCCTGGTGACGGCCGAGTACGGCGAAGGCTACTGACAGAAGACGCCGTCCGGCTTTACCAGGGTTCTTCACTCACCAAAGTTCCCCTTTTACCAAAGTTCCCCGGGATCCAGCCGCGCCAGCAGGTCCGGCCAGGCGGCCGCGAAGCCTGGATGCAGCTCCAGGGCCTCCACCTCGGCCACCGGGATCCAGAGCAGCGCAATGCTTTCGGGATCGCTGATGACGGGCTCGAAGGATTCCAGCACCCGCACCACCACGGTGGTGTAGGACCAGTACCCGTGGTCCAGTACCGAGGTGAACAGCACCTCGACGCTCTCCGACGGGACGGCAGCCTCCTCGAAGGCCTCCCGGAGCGCGCCTTCCACCGCTTCTTCGCCCTCATGCAGCGCCCCGCCGGGCAGCCCCCATGTTCCCCCGTTGTGGCTCCAGACGGCGCGGTGCTGCAGGAGCACGCCCTTGGCGGGGTCGTAGGCCAGGACACCGGCGGCGCCGAACCTGCCCCAGTACCGGCCACGGTCCCCTTCCACCCAGGCGTCGCCCGGGTCGCGTGGACCGGAGCGGGGCGGCGGGGTGGAGGATGTGCTGGAGTACGGAAAGTGATCCATTCCCCCAGTCTGACAGGTGGTGCGGCCGGCCGCAGTCCCGCCGCTCCACCCGTCAGGTGTTGTGTGCGCGGTCGACGGCGAAATCGCCGCCGGGATACATGACCGTTTCGTGCCCGTCGTCAAAGCGGACGACATAGGGCGGGCTTCCGCCCTCGCCGCGGACTTCCAGAATCACTCCGTGCCGGTCCGAGGACCCCACTGTCCTTCCGTGCACCACGATGCGGTCGCCTTGGGCTGCCTCCATGGCAATCACCTCCCAGCCCCCAGATTACGACTGCCGCGGGCACGGGAACAGGGCACCATGGCAGGATGCGCATATGCCATTGAACCTTGTCTTCATCGCCGACACCCACGTGCCAAAGCGCGCCAAAGACCTTCCCGGGCTGGTGTGGCGGGCCATCGAAAGCGCCGACGTGGTGTTCCACGCCGGTGACTGGGTGGAGGCCGCGCTGCTGGACGAGTTCGAGCGGCGAAGCAAGCGGCTGCTGGGCGTATATGGCAACAACGACGGCCCGGAGCTGCGCCGGCGGCTTCCCGGGACAACCACCACCACGCTGGACGGTGTCCGGTTTGCGATGGTGCACGAGACAGGGCAGGCAAAGGGCCGCGAACAGCGGTGCGAAGCGCTGTATCCGGAGGCCGATGTCCTGGTGTTCGGGCACAGCCACATCCCCTGGGACACCGTCTCGCCCAGAGGGCTGCGGCTGCTGAATCCGGGCTCGCCCACGGACCGCCGCCGGCAGCCCTCCTGCACGTTCATGGAAGCCGTGGTGGACGACGGGCGGTTGGCGGAGGTCAGGCTGGTGGAAGTGCGGCGGGATTGACGTTGCCAGGCCGAAGGGCCGCTTGGCAGGGCGGGGTTTCATTGCCTAGGCTAGGGAACCGTAAGCATGCTTAGCTTTTTGGGTTCTGCGATTCCCTGAATGCAGGCTGCTTCAGTTTCCGGGGCGACGAACCAGCCCGAGTCCGCACGAACAGGAGGACCACCATGACTGACCAGTACACCTTCCGTAATCCCGTGACTGCCTACGAAAAGATTTCCCCGCCCAAGCAGCACCAGCCCGAGCCGGGCCTGGATGCCGAACTGGCACCCAAGGCCGATCTGGGCGAAGAAACGTACCGCGGAACGGGCCGGCTGGAAGGCCGTCGCGCCATCGTGACCGGCGCGGACTCAGGCATCGGCGCCGCAACGGCCATTGCCTTTGCCAGGGAAGGCGCCGACGTCGTCCTTTCCTACCTGCCCCAGGAAGAGGAGGACGCCTCCCGCATTGCCGGAATCATTGAGGCCGCAGGCCGCAAGGCGGTCAAGGTGCCGGGCGACCTCAAGGATTCGGCGACATGCCGGGAACTGGTGGATACCGCTGTTGCTGTGCTGGGCGGGGTGGACATCCTGGTCAACAACGCCGGGAAGCAGGTGGCCCAGGAAGACCTGCAGGACATCACCGACGAGCAGTTCGACCACACCCTGAAGACCAATGTGTACGCCATGTTCTGGGTGACCAAGGCCGCCGTCCCGCACATGCCGGCCGGGTCGACCATCATCAACACCACCTCGATCCAGGCGTACAACCCGTCCCCCACCCTGGTGGACTATGCCACCACCAAGGCCAGCATCAACAACTTCACCAAGGGGCTGGCGCAGCAACTGGCCCCCAAGGGCATCAGGGTGAACGCCGTGGCCCCGGGCCCGATCTGGACCCCGTTGCAGGTCAGCAGCGGCCAGCCCAAGGAGCAGCTGCCGGAATTCGGGCAGTCCACCCCCCTGGGCCGGGCAGGACAGCCCGCGGAGCTGGCACCCGCCTACGTCTTCCTGGCCTCACCCGAGTCCAGCTATGTGGTGGGCGAGACGCTGAACGTCAACGGCGGAAGCCCCACGCCTTAGCAGGGCCCCCGGCCTGGCTGACCCGTCAACTTGGGGTCAGTCAGCGGCCTGGGCGGCCAGGATTTCGTCGGTGGCAGGATCCGGCTCGCCGTCGAAGAACTGGGCCAGGACGGTCTTGAACACTGTTTCTCCGGGTGCCGCCCGGAGAAACAGTGTCATGGACGACCGGAGCTTTTTGGCATCGATGCCGCCGAAAATGTCCTCGGCGGACTGGTCGGCATGGTTCGCCAGGACCAGCGCGCACTCCAGCAGCCGTGGTCCCAGTACCTCGTGGTCCAGGTAGGCGCGTGCCTCGGCGAGTGACGAGATGGCGTACTTGCGGGACGTTGCGCTCTGCCCCAGGCCGGAGATCTGCGGGAAGACGAACCACATCCAGTGCCCGGATTTCCTGCCGACCTGCAGCTCCCCCAGCGCCTGGTCATAGGTTCCGCCGCTGTTTTGCGCGGCAACAAAACGGTCAAGGTCAAAGTGCTCGTTCATGTGGATCTCCCGGTTTTCGAGGTCAAAGGGGCAAATCGTTTTCGAGAGCCGCTGCCGCTGCCTGAAGCTGCGGATCCGGGTCGTCCCGCCACCTCGCAAGGACCACACCGGCGCGCTGCCGCTCGCGCTCCCCGAGGCCGGACAGCAGCGGCACCAGGACGTCGGCAAGGAGGGGTTTCGCCAGCTCAGCCGCCTGGGCAGAACGCAGGAAGCCTTCCAGCCGGGTCAGGTCCGAGTGCCGGAGCAGGCGCACCCTTGACTGCAACAGCACCACGGCCGCCAACCGGCGCTCAAACACCGGGCGGGAGCCGGGCCTGGGCTGTCCCCACAGGGCGGAGGCAAGCATCACCGTGGCGTCGTGGTCCAGGTCCTTGAATTTGCGCAGCGCATCGCGCACCGTGCCGCGCACCGCTCCGATGGAGGAGCCGTAAGAGTCCATCGCCCAGCCCAGCCGGTTCCCGACGTCGTCCGCCCGGTACCAGGCGCCCTCGTTCTGGAGGGTCCGGTCAACGAACTCCACCGCCGCGGACACCATGTCCGCCGAGCCAGTCATCGTCCCCGGCCCGAAGACGCGTGCAGAATACAGAACGGCGTCCATGGCCGCGCTTCCAGCCTGCCTTCCGCAATGGATTGTCCACACACTGCACAGATGCCATAGGTTCCCCCGGCCAGGCGGGCCAGCGCCGCGTCAATCTGGTCCAGGCCGGCCGAGCTCTGCTTCAGGAGCGCCGAAGCCTGCGAAAGCTCGAAAGCGATGGTGGCCCCTTCGGGATCGTGCTCGTCATCGACATTGGAGTCCTGCCGGGCCGAATTCGCCGCCGCGATGTCAGCCCGCAGCGCCGGCAGCAGCTCCAGCCGCCGCGCCCGCTCCTCTTCGAGCAGCTCCCGGAACCGGTCGAAATCTGGCATGGAAACAGCCTAGCGGTCCGACGGCGGAGTGTCGGAATGGAAACGGCCATTGCGATGAGGGGGCAGCACTGTGACCGCGCGTCCGTATCCGTAGCGTTACCTGTCCTGATGCCCTGGCATTAGACGAGGTCAAACCCGGCCGCCGATAACATCCAAACGTTTGCGGAATTCGAGAGCGGGACCTCGTATGTTATCCAAATGTGACAATGCCGCCGCATGTGGGTTATGGTCTTCAGGTGTCCCTCTCAGTCGGGACATTCCCATCAGTATGCCGAGCCCTGCCGCTGATCATGGGATACAACCGCTCCAGCTGGCAGGGACGGGGGAACCAAGTTTCCGCGGCCACTTGTGGCCTTGGGGTTAAGTCGATAGCGCCTCCGTCCGTTACGGGGTTGCTTCCGGCCGGGTATCTCCAGCCCGAACCCGACAGCTCACCCCGCAGGCATGGGAGAGGCGATCAACCGTGTCAAAAAATTCCACCACTGCCCGTCACCGCGCAACTCCGGCCCGCTCGATTGTTCTCGAGGGCCTCGCCGTGACAGCCAAGTCCCAGGCCCGCTCGCTGGGCCGCCCCGCGCTGGCAGTTGCTGCAGCGTCCGGCATTGCCTTCGGCGTCGGCGCGCCGGCCCACGCCGGTGTCACCGGCCCGGACACCACTGAAAAGACCAACGTGCAGGCCTACTCCGCACCTGCCGCCCCCGTTGCGGCTCCGGCAGCGGCAGCAGGAAGCGTCCACACCGTGGTTTCCGGCGATACCCTCGGTGCCATCGCGTCTGCTTACGGCGTCAGCCTGAACGATGTCCTGTCCGCCAACGGCCTGGCCCTGTCCTCGGTCATCTACCCGGGCGACCAGATCCAGATCCCCGGTGCCGGCTACACCGCGGCACCGGCTCCGGCTCCCGCAGCAGCACCCGTGCAGACTGCAGCCGCCGCTCCGGCCAACACCGGCATGAACATGTCCTACGCCTCGGCCACCCCTGTGTCAGCTCCCACCGGCACGGGCACCGGCGCTGCCATCCTGGCAAACGCCTACGGCCAGCTGGGCATCAAGCAGGACTGCACCGCCATGGTTGAGAAGGCGCTGCGCTCGGTGGGCAAGTCCGTCGGCGATCTTGCCCCCACCCAGTTCTTCCAGTACGGCACCATGGTAAGCGCTCCTGCTCCCGGCGACCTGATCATCACCTCCGGCCACGTGGGCGTTTACGCCGGCAACGGCCAGGTTGTCAGCGGCGGCGTGAACGGCTACGACACCCAGGTGCACTCCATCAGCTGGCTCGGCGGCTACTCCGCGGTCCGCGTCGCCTAATCTTCGCGCAACCGCGCAGGCATAAAAAGAAAGGGCGGCAGCCGGTAAAACCGGCTGCCGCCCTTTTCCGCATCCGCCCTTCGCATCTGCAGCTGTCAGGTCCCGCAGAAGGTCATGTAGTTGCCGAAGTCTTCAGGGGCGCCTTCCGCGTAGCGTTCAAGCCCGGGCCGTTCGGTAAAGGGGTCGCTGACTGCCTCCAGCAGTTGCTGCAAGGGGGACAGGTTTCCGCCCGTGGCAGCGGCCAACGCCTCCTCCACGAGGTGGTTCCTGGGGATGTACGCCGGGTTGACGCTGTCCATCAGCTCCGCGTCCGGTTTCAGTGCCTGCCACCGCTCTGCCCAGGAATCAAACGCAGCCAAATCAAGGACCATGCCGCGCACCGGACGAAGGTCGCCCCGGGCCGCCTTGCCAAGGTTACGGAAGAAGAGGGTGTAATCCACGGGTCCGTCCTTCAGGATGGCAATGGTGCCGTCCACCAGCGCGGACATGGTTTCCCCGTCACTCTCCCCGCTGCCGAGGCCGAGTTTGGCATTCATCCCGCTGGTCCATGCCCTGCTGTATTGCCCCCGGAACCGGCCCAGCACCTCCACCGCCGGGGCAACCGCCTGCTCCTGGTCTTCGTGGATAAGCGGCAGCATCGCCTCCGCCAGCCGGGCAAGGTTCCACTCGGCCAGAACCGGCTGGTTGGCGTAGGCGTAGCGGCCACTGACGTCGATCGAACTGTAGACGGCGGCGGGATTGAACGCGTCCATGAACGCGCAGGGGCCGTAATCGATGGTTTCCCCTGAGATGGTCATGTTGTCCGTATTCATGACCCCGTGGACGAATCCCACCAGCATCCAGCGGGCCACCAGTTCCGCCTGGGCGGAGACGACCAAGGCGAACAGTTCGAGGTAGGGGTTGTCGGCGCCGGCGGCGTGGGGGTAGTGCCTGCTGATGGCGTGGTCCGCCAACCGCTTCAGGAGCTCCATGTTTTCCGTGGCACGCGCGTACTGGAAGCTGCCCACGCGAAGATGGCTGCTTGCCACCCGGGCCAGGACGGCGCCCGGCAGCATATCGTCGCGCCGGACCTGGCGGCCCGTTCCCACGACGGCGAGCGAACGGGTGGTGGGAATGTGCAGGGCGTACATGGCCTCGCTGACGAGGTATTCGCGCAGCATCGGCCCGACGACGGCCCGGCCGTCCCCCGCCCGGGCGAAAGGCGTGCGTCCCGAGCCTTTGAGGTGGATGTCAAGGAGGCGTCCGTTGCGGTCCGTGACCTCGCCCAGCAGAAGCGCCCGCCCATCACCGAGCAGCGGCGAGTATCCGCCGAACTGGTGGCCGGCGTACGCCTGCGCCACCGGGGTGGCGCCAGGAGGAACGTGATTTCCCACCAGGAGCCGCACGCCTTCGGGACTGCGCAGGTACTCCGGGTCCAGGCCCAGGTCACGCGCCAGCTTCTCATTGAGGACAAGGAGGCCGGGGCTGGGGGCTTCCTCGGCCTGCCAGGGAACAGCGAGTTCCGACAGTTCACGCGCGAAGCGGCCGTCAAAAGCCACCGTGGATTCAGCTGCTGCCGTCATGGTTTAACCCTATCGCCGTCTATCGCCGTCATAATGGTCCGCTGTTTCCCGCACCTGGTGCCGCCGCGGGGGAACGGCTATGCGCTGCAGGTCATGGGCTGCGATGACCGTGGTCCCTGCAGCGCGTGCCTGCGCTTGTTCCGCAAGCAGGGACATGTCGTCGCCGTACCGTGCGGAAAAGTGGGTGAGCACCAGCGTGCGGGACTTTCCGGACGCCGCCAGCTCCCCTGCCTGCCCGGCGGTCAGGTGCAGGTATTGCTGCGCCAGCTCACCGTCGTCGTTGCGGAATGTCGACTCGGTGACCAGCAGGTCCGTGCCCTCGGCCAGTTCCTCCGCGCCGACGCACGGCGCGGTGTCCATGATGAACGCGAAGCGCTGGCCGGGCCTGGGAATGCTTACGTCCTCCAGCGCGACTGCGCCGAGGGAGCCTTGGCGCTGCAGCCGGCCCACGTCAGGCCCTTCGATTCCTGCCGTCCGGAGCCGTTCCGGAAGGAAGGTACGGCCGTCAGGCTCGGTGAGCAGATATCCGTACGTCTCGATGCGGTGCCTAAGGGGCCGGATCTCCAGGCCGTCAGCCACGGGTCCGGCGCCGGAGTGCGGATGGAGCCGCAGGTCGATGCCGGGCGAACTGACAGCCACGAGGGCCTGGACAATCTGCTCCCCGGAGGCCGGATAGTGAAGGTGAACGGGGTGAGCAGCACCGTCCAGGGCCATTCGGGACAGGACTCCCGGCAGGCCGTAGCAGTGGTCTCCGTGCACATGCGTGAGGCAGATCCTGGTGATCTGGCTTGCCGCCACGCCGGCATGGACCATTTGGCGCTGGGTGCCCTCGCCGGGGTCGAACAAGAGTCCTTCGCCATCCCAGCGCAGGAAGTAGCCGTTGTGGTTCCGTGTACGGGTGGGAACCTGGGAAGCCGTGCCCAGCACCACGAATTCACGCACCGGGGGCGTCTGCCGGCTCCGCGTGCAGCCCTTTGGCATATGCTGCCTGGCCGAGGTGCTGGAGGCAGTCCCCCAGTATGCTGATTAGCCGCACTCCGAGGGTTACGGGCGGGTCCCAATGTTTGTCGACCACGCGGTCCAGGTCCGGATCGCTGATGTCCCGCAGGACCTTGGCGGTCTGCCGGTGGACCGCCTCGTAGTAATCCTGCAGAAGCTCGCGGGGCGCTTTGACGGCGTCCACCTGTTCGCTGGTGTGGCCGTAGCCCGTGTCGCGTTCCGCCAAGGGCAGCCCGAAACGGGAAGCAAAGCCTTCTGCCGTCCAAACCTGCTCCAGCCCGGAGGCGGAGGCCACCTGCGCATCTTCCACCCGGCCCGTATGCCATATCAGCCAGCCAATGGAATTGCCGTTACCGGCAGGACGGCGCTGCAGGTCCGCCTCGTCCAGCCCTTCCAGTGCCTGGCGGACGAGTGACGGGAGCCGGTCGAAGGCCTCAAGCAACAGTTCCTTGGATTGCATCTCTCTCCCTTCCCAACTGTCCGGGTCCTGGGCCCGGACCCTTAGGCCGCTAGCGCTCCAGGTCGTCCGGCTCGAATTGGCTGAGCGGCGAGCCGCCGAAGTTTTCCTCATCGTCGCTGGCGTCCGCTTCAGGGCCTGTTGGGTTTTCGCCGAAATCGACGTCGGCCGCAGCCTCCCCCAGGGTGGGCGTGCCCGGGGGCACCTGCTCATCGCCGGAGCGGTAGCGGGCCTGCGCGCTTTCGTCCCGCAGCGTCTGCTCGCTCAGGAAGTCCTCTTCTTCTCCCGAGACGGCCTCATTCTGCAAGAGGGGGTCTTCCTGCCAGCGTTCCGGATTGTTCTCCGCAGCGCCCGGGTAGTTGTCGGGTTCCCCCATCACAGGGTCCAGTTCCAGCGACGATGCCGCGCCGGGAGTTTCGTCGAGAAGCACATCGTCCTCCTCCACGACTTCCAGCTCATCGTCAGGGACGTTCTGCTCAGTCATGGTGATGCCTTTCCTGTTGCCGTTCAGCGGACATTAGTAAGCATACTGACGAACTGGCGTGGATGTGAACCGTCATGGGTAAGGAACAGGCAAATGGGGAAGAAAACGTGATGGCCAGCAAGGAGATTTTGCATGGAACCCAATATGTCCCCCGACGGGCCCGCGGCACAGCCGTCCCGGCCCCAGTCCTTCGCCGCCCGGATGTCCCTCCTGTGGACCGACGGATTGGGCCGGGCCGGCATCCGCGCCATCCAGGCACTTTCCGTCCTGGCCCTTGCCTGGGTGGCGGTGACGGCCGCCATCCGCGTCCCGCTGGTCACCATCCCGGTACTCGTCGCGTTGATCCTGGCGTCAGCGATGGCTCCTGCCGTCCGCTGGCTCGCGGCACGGGGCTGGCCCCGCGCCCTGGCGGTACTGTCTTCCTTCCTGGTGATCCTGGCGATGGCGGCCGGAGTAGTGGGTGGAATCATCGCCCTGGTACGGCAGCAGGCCTCCGTCCTGGCTGCCCGGGCAGAAGCAGGCATTAGCCAGCTTCAGCAATTCATCACCACTGGCCCCGTGGCCCTGACCAGTGACCAAATCGACGCAGCCCGCGGCGAGTTCCAGAAGTTCCTGACTGGAGGAAGCCTGGGGGCCGACGCGCTGACGGGCCTGCGAACGGCCGGGGAGATTGTGGCAGGTTCAGTCCTGACAGCCGTGATCCTGTTCTTTTTCCTCAAAGACGGCGAGAAGATCCGGGGCCTCCTGATCGGGTTCCTCCCCGGGACCCGCCAAGGCAAGGCACATTTGGCGGCCGAACGCAGCATCGTGGTGCTGGGCGGCTACGTCCGGGGGACACTCATCATCGCAGCCATTGACGCCGTGATTGTCCTTGCCGGACTCCTGATCCTGCGGGTTCCGTTGGCGGTCCCCCTTGCCGCGGTGGTCTTCCTGGGCGGCTTCATTCCGATTATCGGCGCAACCACCGCCGGCAGCCTGGCGGTGCTGGTGGCCCTGGTGGAGAACGGACCGGTTCCCGCGCTGGTGGTCCTGGTGATCCTGGTTGCTGCCAACCAACTGGAACACCACCTCCTCCAGCCCCTCTTCATGGGCCGGGTCCTGAGGATCCACGGGCTGGTGATCATCCTGGCACTGGCCGCGGGGGCAACGCTGGCCGGCGTCATCGGTGCGCTGCTGGCCGTGCCGCTGACCGCCGTCGGCTGGACCATCTACAGGACGCTGGCCGAAAGGGACACACCCGGCCCGGAGCCTATTGCTCCGGCAGCGCCCGGGGCGTAAAGCGCCCCTGAACAGCGCTTCCGTGACTTTCGGCCCTAGAGAGCCGATGGGACCCGGGCCAGTCTTGAATGGCAGTAGCCAGTTCACCGACAGGCAGGAAGTGCGGCCATGACATCCCGGAAACCCATAGCTGTGGGCACCAACGACTCAGCACAAAGCCGGGCCGCCGTCGTGTGGGCCGCCCGCCGCGCCCACCGTGCGAACCTGCCACTGGTAATCCTCCATGTGGTGGACGACAGGTGGGTTGCCGAACCCTATCCGTGGTTTGGAACGCTTCAGCAGGCCGGGGAGGAACTGCTGAAGACAGCCGCCGGACGCCTCGAAGGAACGGTTACGGTCACCCCTGAAACGGAGTTGTTGACCGGCAGCGTGGGCGGGTCCCTTGCCAAGTACTCCAAGAGGACCTCGATGATGGTCATCGGTTCGGGCAGCGGGCACTTCGGCGGCACCCTTGCCGACCGCGCGCTCCAGGTGGCCACGGCCGCCAAGGTCCCTGTCGCCGTCGTCGGAACACAGGATCTCGAAGGCAGGTCCGGAGTGGTGGTGGGCGTTGACGGGTCCCCGGAATCCACCCAGGCGGTCGCCTTCGCGGCCGCGGAGGCAGACCGCGAAGGCGACGAACTCACGGTCGTTTACGCCGTTGATGTGCCGGATCCCATCATCGACGCCGGCTTGTCGCCCGCGGCCATGGCAGAGCTTATCGCCGACGAGGAACGCGTGGTGCTCTCCGAGGCAGTGGCAGGACTCAAGGAAGACTACCCGGACTTGATTGTGCACCAGCGGCTTGAAACCGAACGCGGAGCGGTTGCCGCCCTTGTCGAGGCCGCCGCCGGGGCGAGGCTGCTGGTGGTGGGCAGCCGGGGCAAGGGCGCCTTCAAGCGCCTCCTGCTCGGGTCCACCGCGCACGGCGTCCTGAAGCACCTTCCGTGCCCCGTGATCATCACCCGGACCGACGCTGCCAACGCTGTGTAGGCTGCACCGCCTTTGCTGGCCTTGCTGCCGGCACCCTGTATTCCGTGCGCGGAAGGTTTTGACCCCATGAAAAAGCCCGCTGCCATCATCATGCTGATCCTCGGGATCCTCATCACGCTCCCTGGCTTGGCTGCACTGGCAGGCGGTGCCGTGGCGTCAGCAGTGGGAACCATCCAGGGCGACGGCTATCTGACGTCCGGTACGTCACGCTTTTCCGTCAATTCCTTTGCGCTCACCTCGCCCCGGGCCGATGCAATCGGCGAGGACGTTCCCGGCAGGCTGCCCTTTGACATCGGCACGCTGCGGCTGCGGGCTGAATCAGTGACCCCGGACAAGCCGGTGTTCATTGGCATCGGTCCGCAGGCCGACGTGGAGCAGTACCTGTCAGGCGTGCACCACTCGGAGCTGCTGAACATCCGGCAGCAGCCCTTCCGTGCGGACTACCGGGACGTGCCGGGCGGCAATCCGGCGTCGCCCCCGGCGGACCAGCGCTTTTGGACTGCCTCCGCTTCCGGTTCCGGGCAGCAGGAGCTCACCTGGAACATCGCGCCCGGTACCTGGGAAGTAGTGGTGATGAACGCCGACGCCTCCCAAGGGGTGGATGTGCGGCTGCAGGCAGGCTTCCACTCGGACCTGTTCCAGCCGGCAGCCACGGGCCTGCTGGTGGGCGGGATCATTGCCTTGGTGATCGGCATCCCCCTCATCATCTTTGGGGCGTCCGGCCTCGGCCGGCACGCCGCGCCGCCCCCTGCCGGACCTCCGTACGGCGGACCCCCTTCCGGCGGCCCGCCGTACGGCACACCGCCCTACGGCGGCCCCCAAACGGGCGGGCCGGCCACAGGTGCCGGATATCCCCCGCCGGTGACGGGAGCACCACCGGCACCCGGGGCCGCGCCGCCCTCGGGGCCCTTGGCCCCGGTACCAGGCGGTCCCGGCTACTTGGCCCCGGTACCAGGCGGTCCCGGCTATCCCGCAAGGCTTTTCGGTGAGCTGGATCCCGCCCTGTCACGGTGGATGTGGCTGGTGAAATGGTTCCTCGCCATCCCGCATTTCATCCTTCTCTTCTTCCTCTGGTTCGCTTTCGTCATCACGACCATCGTGGCCGGGTTCGGCATCCTGTTCACCGGCCGCTACCCGCGGGCCCTGTTCGACTTCAATGTAGGCGTCATGCGGTGGAACTGGCGGGTGGCGTTCTACGCCTACGCCGCCGTCGGCACGGATCTGTATCCTCCGTTCACGCTCAGGCGCACCAATTACCCCGCCGACTTTGACGTGGACTACCCCGAGCGGCTGTCCCGCGGGCTGGTCCTGGTGAAATGGTGGCTTCTCTCGATCCCGCACCTGCTGGTTATCGGCGCGTTTACCAACACCACGTGGCGCTGGCGGGCGGACAACAACTTTGGCGGAACAACCTATGTACAGGAGGCAGGACCGTCCCTGCTGGGGGTGCTGGTCCTGATCGCGGCAGTTATCCTGCTGTTCACCGGCCGCTACCAGCGCCCACTGTTCGATTTCATCCTCGGCGTCGACCGCTGGATCTACCGGGTCCTGGCGTATACCGCATTGATGCGGGACGAATATCCGCCGTTCCGGCTGGACCAGGGCGCCACCGAACCTGAATGGCCCGGACCGGCCATTCCACCGGCCGGTACGCCACCGGCCGCTATGCCACCCGCCGGGGCGCAATGACCTTCGGCCCTAGCCCAGGCCTGCACATGCAGGCATGATGGGCGTGACAGCGTGGGCAACCCTGCCGGGCCGGACCTAGGGAGCGAAATGAGCATTGCCGGGGCACCAATCGCCAGGATCGTAGTGGGCGTTGACGGTTCGGAGCCGTCCGTGGAGGCGCTCCGCCAGGCGCAGCGGCTCGCCATTCCGCTGGGCGCCAAGGTCCAGGCGGTGGCGTGCTGGGAGTACCCGCAGATGTACAGCGGCTACGTCATGATGGGGATCGAGGGCTTCGAGGAGGGTGCCAAGAAGGTCCTGGACGAGGCCGTGGCGCAGGCGTTCGGAGCGGAGACGCCGGCAAATGTCACCTCCACGCTGGTCCGGAGCCACCCCCGCGAAGCGCTGATCGATGCCAGCCGCGACGCCGACATGATCGTGGTGGGCCGCCGAGGGCACGGCGGATTCGGCGGCCTGCTCCTGGGCTCCGTCAGCTCCGCCATCGTGGCCCACGCCCACTGCCCCGTCCTGGTGGTGCACACACCGGAGGAGCACTCCGAAGGTTCCGGGAACAGCTGACCGGCACAGCTACAGGGCAGGCAATTAACGTCCGGGGCGGGTGAGGGCGGTGCCGGCCAGTGAAGCACGACGGCGGACCACCAGGAAGGGGCGGTTGAAGAGTCCGGTGCCGGGATCGGGCCGCCGAAGGCAGGACGGTGCCCAGGATCCTGCCCACCATGGGCTGCCGGTACACGAAGTGGTGATCCTGCTGGGAACGGACGCCGTCAGGGGCCTGGGCCATGACGAGGTGCAGCGCCGGCGCGCGCAATTCGGGCGAAACGAGCTTCCGCGGTCGCGCAGCGGGGGCATTGCCCACAAGCTGGGACGCCAGTTCAACAACCCGCTGGTCTATGTCCTGTTGGCCGCCGCCGTGGTGACCGTGTTCCTTGGTGAATTCCTGGATTCCGGGGTCATCCTCGCGGTGGTCCTGGTCAACACACTGATCGGGTTCGTCCAGGAGGTGCGGGCAGAAGCAGCCCTGGATGCCCTCCACTCGCTGGTCCGCACACACGCCGCCGTGATGCGCGGCGGTGAAAGGAAGCAGGTCCCCTCCGAAGACCTTGTCCCCGGAGACCTTGTGGTGCTCGAGGCGGGAGACAAGGTACCCGCCGACCTGCGCCTGGTACGCCTGTCCACCCTCCGGGTGGACGAATCCGCACTTACGGGAGAATCGGATCCCGTGGCCAAGGACGAGGTGGTACTCCCCCGGGTCACGCCCGTGGCCGACCGGAGGAACATGCTGTACAGCGGCACACTGGTGACCGCCGGCACGGGCGCAGGAATCGTCGTCGCCATCGGCGGCGAAACCGAACTCGGCGAGATCCACCGCCTCATGGGCGCCGTCCGCCCCGTGGCCACGCCGTTGACCCTGAAGCTGGCACGGTTCAGCACCACGCTCACCCTGGCCATCCTTGCCCTCGCCGCCGTGGCCTTCCTCGCCGGCCTGGCACATGGGGAACGCCCGGGACAAATGTTCACAGCCGCCGTCGCACTGGCCGTGGGCGCCATCCCGGAGGGCCTTCCCGCCGCCGTGACCGTGACGCTTGCCATCGGCGTCCGCCGGATGGCCCGCCGCCGTGCAGTGGTCCGCCGGCTTCCCGTGGTGGAAACGCTGGGCAGCACCACGGTGATTTGCTCGGACAAGACGGGCACTTTCACGGAGAACCAGATGACCGTGCGGACAATCTGGACGCCGTCGGGCAGGTACGACGTCACGGGTACCGGCTACGGACCGGAGGGGCACATCATCCCGTCAACCGGAGACGGCGTCCCCGGCGGACAGGCACCTGGCGCGGCAGCGCCGCCGCAGGAGCGGGACGCGGCCCTGTACTGGTCCCTCCTGGGCGGTGCTGCCTGCAACGATGCAAGCATTCGGCCCGAGGCGTCCGGCTGGCAGGTTCGGGGTGACCCTACCGAGGCGGCGATGCTGGTGGCAGCAGGCAAAGGCGGCATCCGGGTCCGGGATTTCCTGGCCGCCAACCCGCGGCAGGCGGAGCAGCCATTCATCTCCGAGCGGCAGTACATGGCAACACTGCACGCCCCGGCGCCTCCCCACGGCGGCGGCCGCACGGTGTTCGTCAAGGGCGCCGTGGAGCGGGTGCTGGACCTCTGCGGCCACGCAATGGACACCGACGGCGGCGCCGGGCCCCTCAGCAGACATTCGGTGCTCACATCTGCACACGCGCTTGCGGACACCGGGCTCCGGGTGCTCGCCACCGCCATGATGCGGCTTCCAACGGACGACGGCCACCTGTCCGCCATGGAGTTGCGGGGCCGGATGACCTTAACCGGGCTCCAAGCCATGCACGATCCACCCCGGTCAGCGGCCGCGGCCGCAGTCGCGGCCTGCCAGCGTGCCGGGGTGGGAGTCAAGATGATCACCGGAGACCACGTACGGACGGCGGTGACGGTGGCCTCGGCGGTCGGTCTGGCCGCGGACCACGACGCCGGGACCGCCCTGACGGGTGCGCAGTTGGACGACATTCCGGCTGACCGGTTCCCGGATGCCGTGGAGCGCGCCACGGTTTTTGCACGCGTTTCGCCTGAACAGAAGCTTCGCCTTATTGATGCCCTGCAGTCCCGCGGGCACGTGGCCGCCATGACCGGCGACGGCGTGAATGACGCCCCGGCCCTGCGGCAGGCGAACGTTGGCATTGCGATGGGACGCACCGGCACCGAGGTGGCCAAGGAGGCCTCGGACATTGTCCTGACCGATGACGACTTCGCCACCATTGAGGCAGCGGTGGAGGAGGGGCGGAATGTCTTCGACAACCTGACCAAGTTCATCGTCTGGACCCTCCCCACCAACATGGCAGAGGGACTGGTGATTCTCGTGGCCATCCTGCTGGGGGCGACGCTGCCTATCCTGCCCACCCAGATCCTCTGGATCAACATGACCACCGCCGTCGCCCTTGGACTGATGCTCGCCTTCGAGCCAAAGGAGCCGGGCCTGATGTCCCGGCCACCCCGGGCACCTGACCGCCCCCTCCTGACGTGGGCACTCACTCTTCGGACCCTGCTGGTCTCGGCCCTCCTGGTCGCAGGGACCTGGTGGCTCTTCGAACACGAGGTCGCCGTAGGCGCATCTGTAGCGCAGGCCCGCACCTCCGCAGTGAATCTCTTCGTGGCGGTGGAGGTGTTCTACCTTTTCAGCTGCCGGTCCCTAACCCGCCCCGCCTGGCGGATAAGGCCCTTCGGCAACCGCTGGCTGCTCCTCGGCGTCCTGGTCCAGACAGCCGGCCAGCTGGCCCTCACCTACATCCCGCTGATGAACGAGCTCTTCCACACTGCCGCCATCAGCGCAGAGGCGTGGTTGCGGATCTTCGGCCTCGCGCTGCTGGCCGCCATCGTCGTCGCCGTGGACAAGCGCTTCCGGCGCCGGGGCTTTTAGTTAAGCGGGTTCAGCAACCCGCTTAAGCCGTTGCGGTTCCCGCACCGTCCGGCAGCGCTGGAACAGGACCAACGGCTCTCCCGCCCGCGCCGGGAGCGCCCGATACTGAAAGGGAAAGGCAGACGGCTGGCGCCCGCCTTGTAGGACCGGAGGTCGTGGAAGTGTACGGCTGGAATGACGGCATGGGCCTGTGGGGCTATGTCCTGATGAGCATCAGCATGGTGGTGGTCTGGGGGGCGATCATTACCGGTATCGTCCTGCTGGCCCGTTCCCTGCGGGCACCCTCCCAGCACCCCATGCAGCCAACCCCGCGGATGGCGGAGGACGTGCTCGCCGAGCGCTTTGCCCGCGGGGAAATCGACGCGGTGGAATACCAGAACCGGCTGGCCGTCCTGCGCGGCCAGCCTGGTACTTGATTCCGTGGTTCCCGCAGGCAACGGACAGTGGGGTGCAGCTGTGCCACTCTCTGAATTCGAGAAACGCGAACTCGAACTGATCGGCCATGGCCTGGAAGGAGACGATCCCCGGCTCGCCGGCCTGCTCAGCCGGGATATCGCCGCGCTGTCCCTCCGGACCCGCATCAGCCGGGGATTAATGCTCTTCGCGGCAGGCGTCGGCATCCTCCTCCTTGGCCTGGTGATCCGGGTCCCTTCGGTGGGCATCGCAGGGTTTGCCGTCATGAACGGCGGCGCCTATTGGGCCATCAAGGACCTTCGGTGGTCCTTGCGCAGCAGGAACCGGCACGTCGGCCAACTGGAAGGCAACAACGAATGAACGGAAACGGCAAGGACCTATCGTCTGAGCGGCAGGCGCTGCAGGCAGTGGAGGCCCACCATGCGGATATGCTGCGGCACCTCAACGGGCTGGTGGGGCTGCTCATCGAGGCTGTGGAGGGTGACGCCGCCGCTGCCCAGGCTGCGCAAAGCACCCTTCTCGACTGGTGTGACAAGGAACTGGTGCCACATGCCCTGGCCGAGGAAGGTCCGCTCTACAGCGGGCCGCACGGCACGCCTGAGGCCAAGCTGCTGGTGGACGGCATGCTGGCCGAGCATCAGGTCATCGTGGGCCAGGTCGAGGAGCTCAGGACGGCCGATGGGGTCTCCGCCGCAGTGGCGGCCGGCGCCATCCAGCGGATCTTCGCGCTGCACCTGGACAAAGAGAACCGCCTGCTGATGCCCTTCGTCGTCCAATCCCCCGGGCTGTCGCTCGCCCATGCAGTTGAAGGACTCCACGAACTGGTGGGAGAAGGCCGGTCAGGGCACCACGGCTGAACGGGGATGGGCACCGCCCACTTCTTCGGCCGCCGCCTCTGTCCGCGTCTCTGTCTCCGGGGCTTCTGTCTCGGGGCTGTGGACCACCAGCACCGGGCAGTGCGCGTGGCTCACGCACGCCGAACTCACCGAACCGGGGACGAAGCTTCCGTGCCCCCGCCTGCCGACGATAAGCAGCGAGGCATTGCGGCTGGCATCAATCAGCGCCGGGCCGGGCTTGCCCCGGACCAGCCGCGGATGCACGAACGGCGGCACTTCCTCGAAAGCCTCCGCGAGGGCCTGGTTGAGTACTTGTTCCGCGGCATACTTGAACCCCTCGATCCCGACGGCAAGGTACACCCCATAGCCCGCCGGAACGTCCCAGCACGCCCAGGCTTCGACTTTCGCCGACATGGGTTCCGCCATGGCCCTGGCCACCCGGAGCGCGGCGACGGAGGCTTCGGATCCGTCCACGCCAACGATGATCCTCGGGTGCGGTCCAGGGGCATTCATACCGGCTCCAATCGCTGTCCTGCCATCCACTTTCCTGTGGCCGGGTACTCTCCTGCGAATTGTCCCAGAATGGACCACAAACGCTGCCCGGGGAAGGGCCGAAGGTCATCAGGTGGGGGCGGGCGGGAGTGGTTGGGCCATCGGGCGGTGGGATTCGGTTATATGGCTTTGGTCCCTTCCCGCTCCCGCCTCCCCGGGTAACAATGGGACCATGCCCTCCCCGGGGCTACCCCGTATGCTGCGGGGTCAAGATCCTGAAGACATTGGGAGCGTTCGGTGCACAAGCATGAAGCAGGGACTGATGGGCCAACAGGATCTTTGGGGCCGGTCCGCGTGTTCATCCTCGATGACCATGAGCTTGTCAGGCAGGGGCTGAAGGACCTGCTGGAAGGCGAAGGGTTCCTTGTAGTAGGCGAAAGCGGGTCTGCTGCCGAAGCGACCCGCCGCATCCCGGCCCTGCACCCGGACATTGCCATCCTTGACGGGCGGCTTCCCGACGGCACGGGAATCGAAGTCTGCCGGGACGTTCGTTCCCTTGATCCGCGCCTGCGCTGCCTGATCCTCACCAGCTACGACGACGAACAGGCCCTGCGCGGGGCAGTCCTGGCAGGGGCCTCCGGATACATCCTGAAACAGATCAGGAGCGACGATCTCCTGGCCGGGATACGGAGGGCCGCTGCCGGCGAATCGCTGTTTGACCCGGGAGTGGAGCAACAGATCATCACCGGGCTTTCCACCGCACCCACCGATCCCCGGTTGGAGGGCCTGAGCGCGCAGGAAAAGAAGGTGCTGGCGCTGATCGGCCAGGGGCTGACCAACCGCCAGATCGGCGACGAGCTGTTTCTGGCGGAAAAGACCGTTAAAAACTATGTTTCGTCCATCCTGGCCAAACTGGGCTTCGAGCGCAGGACGCAGGCGGCCGTGTACGTCACCAAGAGCTCACCGGACTCCGCCTGACCGGACAGGTCAGGCGAGTGGTACCGACCACCGGACAGACGTGCCCTGCCCCGGCTCACTGTCGATGAGGCAACTGCCCTTCAGCAGTTCCGCACGGTGGCGCATATTCGCCAGGCCGCTCACCTGGCCGGGCTCGGCGAAACCCCGGCCGTTGTCATGGATGAGGAGCTGGACCGCATTGCGGACATTGGCACTCCCGGCATTGGCGTTCCTGCCATCAGCACTTTTACCCGAAGCATTGCCAGGCTCCACCGCGACGGTGACCTGGATGTCGTCGGCACCGGAATGCCGCAGTGCATTGCTGAGCCCCTCCGACAGCACTGACAACAGATGCACCGCCACGTCCTCACGGATCGAGTCCACCGGTCCGTCCAGGGACACCTTGGGGGTCAGGGCGTAGCTGCGCGAAGTCTCCCGGACCACCCGCAGGATCCGGCCCGTCAGCGGTTCGCGTTCCTCATCCGCTGTCCGGAGGGAGTAGATGGTGTCCCGCAGCTTGCGGATGGTGTCATCGAGCTCCGCGGTCACTGCGGCGATACGCTCATGCGCCACAGGATCCAGGGTGTAGCGCCGCAAGCTCTGGACGCTCAGCCCTGCGGCAAACAGGCGCTGGATGACCAGGTCGTGCAGGTCCCGGGCAATCCGTTCCCGGTCCGTGAACAGAAGGTTCTGTTCACGCAATGCGTTCACACGGGCCAGGTCCAGCGCCAGTCCGATCCGGCTTCCAAAGATGGCGCTGGACTCTGCCTCAGCCTGGCTGAACACAGCCGTACCCTGTGCGCGCGCCAGCAGCAGGACCCCATTGTCGCTGGAGCTGTGCCCGAGCGAACACACGAGTACGGAGCCGAGCTTTTCCGCGACCCCGTCCTCGAACACCTGCCGCGGATCCTTCACCACCAAAGATCCGCCGCCCTCGAGGACGCTCGATACCGCTTGTGAAACCATGAGTTCCTGGCCTGCCTGCAGACCCTGCACCCCGAGGCATGACCGGCAGCGAAGCGTGCCGTCACCAGCCGGAACGGCCACGACTGCAAGCGCGGAGTCCGACACCTTGAGGGCGGTATCGGCAACAACATCCAGGTTGTCCCCATCCCCGGGGTGGGAGGTAACGATCAACCTGCTGCTCAGCTCCATCCCCGCCTCGAGCCATTTCTGCCGCCGGCTGCTGTCTTCGAACAGGCGGGCGTTTTGGATCGCCACTCCGGCCGCTGCAGCAAGGGCCACCGCAAGGTCTTCATCTTCCACGGTGAAGTCTTCCCCGCCCTGTTTCTCAGTCAGGTAGAGGTTGCCGAACACCTCATCCCGGACGCGGACCGGCACGCCCAGGAAGGTCCTCATGGGCGGATGGTTCGCAGGAAACCCGGACGTAATGGGGTGCTGGCCAAGGTCATGGAGGCGCAGGGGTTTCGGCTCGCGGATCAAGAGGCCCAGCACGCCGTGGCCGGTGGGAAGGTCGCCGATGGAACGGATTCCTTCTTCTTCGATTCCCACCGTAATGAAGTGGCTCAGCCTGCGGTCCTCGCCGATGACTCCCAAGGCGCCGTACCTCGCGCCCACCAGGGCGCAGGCGGACCGCACAAGCCGGTCAAGCACGGCCTCAAGGCTCAGGTCCTCAGCGAGGGCCACCACCGCCGCCAACAGTCCGTTGATCCGTTCCTGCGTGTCAAGCAATTCGTCCCCGCGGGCCGTGAAGTCCCGCACCAGGTCTTCAACTCTGTCCCTCATCGGCGAGCGCCAAGGCTGCTCAGAACTCACGTGCCACCTCCTGCGGCAGGAACCTGCGGCGCTGCAGGTCCCTGGCGCGGTCCAAGTGTTCGAAACGGAAGTGCCGGCCTCCGCCCCCAATTCCACCTTCACCTGAGCATGAAGGCTCTTCGCAACTAATTCTAGGAGGGCATGGGGAAAAATACCTTCGATAGTGCCGGATTGGGGGCGCTAGGGGGCGCGGGACCTTCTTCCCTAGCCGGGGACGGCGCCCGGCTTTAGGCTACGGCCATGAATACTGCCGCGACTGAACCGGAAATCAAGGAACTGGGCGTCCACGATTGCTGGCGATACCTTCGTTCAACGTCCCTTTGCAGGATTGCCTTCACCGATGGGGACACGGTGGAGAACTATCCCGTGAACTTTGTCCCCACCAACGGCACCTTGCTGATCCGCACCGGCGAAGGAACAAAGCTTGCCTCCCTCACTGAACGGAGAGCAGTGGCCGTCGAGGCGGACGGGATGAACCAGTACGGCACCATTGCCTGGAGCGTCATCCTCAAGGGGCACGCGGTGATCGTTTCCGATGCCGAGGAAACCCAGGACGCCATGGATGCCGGGCTTTCACCCTGGCAGCCCGGCCAAAAGAACATCCTGATCCGGATCACGCCGCAGGAGATCAGTGGGCGCAGGTTCGTCATCGCCGCGCCAACCCACTGGTGGCCGCCGCGGGAACCGACCGCGGATTAGGCCGGCAACCGAACGCTCCCCTGCTCCAGCAGAGCACTCCCCCAAACGAACCCACAAAGGATGGTCACCCATGGCACCTGCCAAGCCAATCGCCGTCGGCATCACCGATTCCTCGGCGTCCAACGCCGCCCTGTTGTGGGCAGCAGCCCGGGCCAACAGGCACAAGCTCCCCCTCGCCGTCGTGAATGTTGTGGACGACCGGTGGATGGCCGCCGAAGTCCTGCCCTACCTTGAAGTCCTGCGGGAGTCGGGCCTGGGCCTGCTGAAGGAAGCCGGCGAGAAAGCCACCGCGGCCGAGCCCGGCCTGCAGGTTACCCTCCAGCTCCTGGAAGGCGGCGTAGGGGCCGCCCTGGGTGACTACTCCAAAAATGCCAGCATGCTGGTCCTTGGCACCAGTGGCCACACCCGCGGCGCGCTGACGGACCGGGCCCTGCAGGCGGCGGCTACGGCAGAGTGCCCCGTGGCTGTCATCGGCGATGCCCAGGAGCACGGCCGCGGCATCGTGGTCGGCGTGGACGGATCACGCGAAGCAACGCAGGCCGTTGCCTTTGCAGCAGCAGAAGCTGACGCCCTCGGGGAGGAGCTGACGGTCCTCTACGCGTTCACCGGCCCCAACCGCTGGATCTCCGCCGGACTGCCGCAAAGCAGTTTCGCAACCCACGTTATGGAGGAAGAGCAGATCGTCTTGTCCGAAACTGAGGCCGGCCTCCGGCAGGACTACCCGGATCTCAGGGTGCAAACCGTGATGGAAACCGTGCTGGAGCCTGCTGACGCCTTGCTCCGTAAAGCTGCCGGCGCCCGTCTGCTGGTCCTGGGCAGCCGTGGCAAGGGTGGCTTTGAACGGCTCCTTCTGGGGTCGACGGCACACGCGGTGCTGACCCAGCCGCCCTGCCCCACGGTCATCACCCGTATGCACAGGCAGCAGCACCAGGACTGACCGGGTCAGCATCCTGGCCTGGCCATGACGATAGCTGGGGGAAACGGGGTTCCGGTCCCGGGCCTGGACGTGCGCCATGCCCGGGAGGGACTCTCCGCTGCCGAAGTGCGGGAGCGCACTGCTGCCGGCCGCATCAACGGTGTGCCCACCGCTACCAGCAGGACGGTCGGAGAGATTGTCCAGGCCAACGTGTTCACCCTTTTCAACGGCGTGGTGGGCGGGTGCTTCATCCTGCTGTTGGTTCTTGGCCAGTGGCGTGATGCGCTGTTCGGGTTGTCTGCCGTCAGCAACTCGCTGATTGGCATCATCCAGGAATACCGGGCCAAGCGCCTGCTGGACCAGCTTGCCATTTTGCATGCCGCCAGAAGCACGGTGGTCAGGAACGGTGCCCGGGAAACCATTTCCTCGGAAGAACTGGTCCCGGACGACCTGGTGGTACTCAACGCCGGGGACCAGGTCACGGCGGACCTGGTGCTGCTGGACGGGAATCCGCTTGAGGTGGACGAATCGTTGCTGACCGGCGAATCGGAGCCCGTCCCCAAGCAGGGCGGTGCCGTACTGCTCTCCGGCTCCCTGGTCCTCGCGGGCAAGGGGCGGGCCACCGTACTCCGGGTGGGGCCGGACACCTTCGCCTACGGTTTGGCAGCCGAGGCGCGCCGGTTTTCCCTGGTGACGTCGGAGATCCGGCGGGGCCTGGGCAAGGTCTTTGCCGTGATCACGTGGCTGCTTCTTCCCACTGCCCTCCTGCTCACCAATGCGCAGATGCAGGAGCAGGGCGGGTGGGCCGGTGCCATGGGATCAGGGCGGTGGGTACCGGCGGCCGTGGGGTCCGTTGCGGGCATCATGGCAATGATTCCGCTGGGGCTGCTCCTCATGACCAGCGTGGCCTTCGCCGTGGGCGGGCTCCGGCTTGCCCGCCAAAAAGTGCTGATCCAGGAACTTGCCGCCGTGGAGGTGCTGGCACGGGTGGATGTCCTCTGTTTGGATAAGACCGGCACCCTGTCCTCCGGCTCCATCGTGTTCGACGCCATCCACGACGCCGGGACGGTTCCTGCCCCCGGCTGGCGGGAGGCGCTGGAATGGTTCGGCGCCAATCCCGAGGCCAGCAGCACAGCGGCAGCCATCGGAAAAGCCTTCCCTGCGCAGGTTCCGCCGCAGGAGCAGGACTCGGTTCCCTTCTCGTCTGCACGGAAGTGGAGCGCCGTGACGTTCGCGGCCGGCTCTGCAGCTGCCGGCACCTGGATCCTGGGAGCACCGGATGCGGTGCTGCACGCCCCCGGCAGCGCTACGGCGCACGGCGCTGCCACCGCCCTCGCCGCAACGGGCCTGCGGACCCTGGCGCTGGTGTACCTGCCGGCGCCGCTGCCCCCGGATGCCGCAAGGACAGGGCTCCCGCCCGAGCTGGTCCCGGTTATGCTGCTGACCTTCCGCGAGAGCATCCGACGGGATGCAGCTTCGACCCTGGACTACTTCCGGCGGCAGGGGGTCACCGTCAAGATCATCTCCGGAGATGATCCCCGCACGGTGGGGGCCGTGGCGCGCGGGGTGGGCTTTGGAAGCGGCGTGGCCTATGACGCCCGCACGCTTCCCACCGATCCCCTTGAACTGGAGGAAACGGTGGAGGCCCACAGCCTCTTTGGAAGTGTGACGCCGTCCCAGAAACGGGACCTGATCCAGGCCCTGAAACGGCGGAGGCACACGGTGGCGATGACGGGGGACGGGGTGAACGATGTCCTGGCGCTCAAAGAGGCGGACCTGGGCATCGCCATGGACTCTGCGTCCCCCGCAACCAAGGCCGTGGCCCGCCTGGTCCTGCTTGACGGCCGCTTCGAGCGGCTGCCCGCTGTGGTGGACGAGGGACGGCGGGCCATCAGCAACATTGAGCGCGTTTCCCTGGTGTTCCTGAGCAAAACCGTCTACGCCACCATCATCTCGGTGGTGTCCGGCATCCTGTTGCTGGCCTTTCCGTTCCTGCCCCGGCAGCTGTCGGCCCTGGACGGGCTGACCATTGGCCTGCCGGCGTTCTTCCTGGCCCTGCAGCCCGGCGGGCAGCGCTACGCTCCCGGCTTCCTCGGGCGTTCCCTGGCGTTCGCTGTGCCAGCGGGCATCTGCGCCGCCCTCAGCGTCCTGGCGGTCAGCGGCTATGCCCAGACCTGGGGTGGACACAGCGAGGAGTCTGCGCAGTCCGCAGCCACCCTGGCCCTGGGGCTGGTGGCTGCGTGGATCCTGGTGATGGCCTCGCGTCCCCTCAACCGGATCAAAGTCCTGATCCTGGCCGGAATGTATGCGGGGCTGCTCCTGTTGTTCACCGTCCCGGTGGCACAGGACTTCTTCCGGGTGGACTGGCCACCCCCCGGCCTGCTGATCCTTTCCACCTCAGTTGCCGCCGCAGGTTGCGTGGCCATCGAGCTGGTGGGGCGGTTCACCCGGCGGCCATCCCTGCGTAGCCACCAAGGCCGGCTGGGACCTTTGACTCTGGAAGCGGCGGCACGGGAAGGGGATGGTGGAAATGCCGGGCAACGCGATGGTCCGGCTTCCACTTGAGCAGGAGGCAAGAATGACTGACCTGATGAGATGGTTCGATACCCGGCGCTCCCCGATGGATGTCATCGAGAGGCTGTTCGAAGGCGACATGGGTTCCTCGGCCATTCGGGTTGAGGAGATGATGGACGGCAACACGCTCGTGGTGCGGGCTGAACTGCCCGGCATAGATCCGGAAAAGGACGTTGATGTCACAGTTGCCGATGGCGTGTTGTCGATCAAGGCGGAGCGGCAGGAGAAGCAGGAGCAAAAGGGCAAGGACAGCTACCGGTCCGAATTCCGCTACGGTTCCTTCATGCGGCGCATTCCGCTCCCCAGCGGTGTCCAGCAAGGCGACATTACTGCCTCGTACAAGGACGGCCTCCTCGAAGTCCGGGCTCCGATGCCGGCGCAGGAGCAGGAAGCCGGGGCGTCAAAGATCCCCATCAGCAGGGGTTGAGGACGATTAAGTACGACGCCGGTGCCTGGCTTCCCAGGGGATGGAACCTTGGGGGCCAGGCACTTTCGCGCGCCGGCATCGAACGTGACGCAGCAGTCAGGCCTGGCGCACCGTCCCAGCCGGCTGCAGCCTGGAAGTCCGTGCCTCCGCCGCTGCTATAACCGGGAGCGTCCGCACGTAGGTGTCAGGGTTCAGGGACACGGAATCGATGCCCTGGCTGACCAGGAACTCGGCGAGGTCCGGATGGTTGCTGGGCCCCTGTCCGCAGATGCCGATCTTGATGCCGGCGGCGTGGGCCTTGCTGATCGCCTCGGCAATCATGGCCATCACTGCCGGATCCCGCTCGTCGAACAGTCCGGCAAGCTCCTCCGAGTCGCGGTCCACGCCCAACACCAGCTGGGTGAGGTCGTTGGACCCGATGGAGAAGCCGTCAAAGCGCTTGGCGAATTCCGCTGCCAGGACCACGTTCGACGGGATCTCGCACATCATGTAGAGCTGCAGCCCGTCCCTGCCGCGGACCAATCCCTGCTCCTCCATCGCCTGGATCACCTGGTCCGCTTCCCGCACCGTGCGGCAGAAGGGAACCATGACGATGACGTTGCCGAACCCCGCCTGCTCGCGCACGCGTTTCAGGGCTTTGCATTCCAGGGCGAACCCTTCCCGGTAGTGGCTGCTGTAGTAGCGGGAGGCACCACGGAACCCGAGCATGGGGTTTTCCTCCGGGCGTTCGAAGGCGCTGCCGCCGATCAGGTGGCCGTACTCGTTGGTCTTGAAGTCGCTGAGCCGGACGATCACGGGCTTGGGATGGAACGGGGCGGCAATCTTGGCGATTCCGGTGGCCAGCACGTCGACGAAGTACTCCTGGGGGTCTTCGTAGCCGCTGGTCAGCTGCCGGATGAGCGCAGCCTCGTCCGGGTCCGCCACCTTCTCCGGGTGGACCAGGGCCATGGGGTGGATGCGGATCAGGTTGTTGATGATGAACTCCATCCGGGCCAGGCCCACGCCGGCGGCCGGCAGCCGCCACCACTTGAAGGCCGCGGCAGGGCTGGCGATGTTGATCATCACGGCCGTGCGGGTGGCCGGAAGCGCCTGCATGTCCACGTCTTCCACTGAGAAATCCAGCAGTCCCTCGTAGACGCGGCCCTCCTCGCCTTCAGCGCAGGACAAGGTGACCTGGACGCCGTCGGACAGTGCTTCCGTGGCGTTGCGCGTGCCCACGACGGCGGGCACGCCCAGTTCGCGGCTGACGATAGCCGCATGGCTGGTCGGGCCGCCGTGGTCCGTGATTATGCCTGCCGCACGCTTCATCACGGGCACCCAGTCCGGATCCGTCATCCGGGTGACCAGCACGGAGCCGTCCACGAAGGATTCGATGTCCTTGGCCTCCCGCACCACGCAGGCCTGGCCCCGGGCTATCGCGTCGCCTATCGCGGCGCCGGTGACCAGGACCTTCCCGGGCTCTGCAAGATGGTACGTCCGGAACGTGGTTGTGCTCCTGCGGGCCTGAACGGTTTCCGGCCTTGCCTGCACCATGAAGAGTTCTCCGGTGATCCCGTCCCTGGCCCACTCCATGTCCATGGGCCGTCCGTAATGCTCCTCCACGGCAGCGGCCCAGCGGGCCAGCAGGACCACCTCCCGGTCAGCCAGCACCAGCGAGCGCTGCTCCCGTTCGGAGGTCTCCACCATCCTGGTCCGCGCATCCCCACCCTGGCTGTACACCATTTTGCGTTCCTTGGCGCCCAGTTCGCGCTCGATCACGGGGTTGAAACGCTCTTCAGCCAGGAGCGGCTTGAACACCTGGTACTTGTCCGGGTTGATGGTTCCCTGGACCACCGTCTCCCCCAGTCCCCAGGCTGCGCTGATCACCACCACGCCGGGGAAGCCGGACTCGGTGTCGATTGAGAACATCACCCCGGATGCGCCAAGGTCTGAGCGGACCATCCGCTGCACCCCCACGGACAGGGCGACGTCCAGGTGGTCATATCCCTTCATTTCGCGGTAGCTGATGGCGCGGTCGGTGAACAGGGAAGCGTAGCAGCGCCGGCACGCATCCAGGACCGCGCGCCCGCCTGCCACGTTCAGGAAGGTTTCCTGCTGGCCGGCGAAACTGGCGTCCGGCAGGTCCTCCGCGGTGGCGCTGCTGCGGACCGCAACGGCGAGCTGGTCCTGCCCCGCCCGCTGGCACAGGGCGCTGTAGTGTTCCTGGATGTCCGCGGCAATGTCCGCAGGGAAGGTGGACTGCAGGAACAGCTCCCGGATCGCCGCCCCGGCCTGGCGGAGCGTGGATGTTCCGGCCCGTTGGTCCTCCATGTGCTGCCTGATCCGCGGCTCCAGGCCGTTGGCAGCAAGGAACGCGCGGTAGGCGGCGGCCGTGGTGGCGAACCCCTCGGGAACCCTGACCCCTGCGGACTGCAGCGCACGGCTCAACTCGCCCAACGAAGCGTTCTTCCCTCCCACGGAAGGGATGTCCGCGATCCCGGTGTCTTCGATCCACTTGACGTTGGCGTTGGCCAGGGACGTTTCTGCGGCGGCACTCATGGCTTGATTCTGGTCTTCGCCGGCCGGGGCATGCAGAGTCTTAGGTCCTGCTCCGCCGCAGCCGCCCCCGGGCCGATTTGTGGATCCAGTCCGCCGTCAGCACAGCAGGGGCCGCGAGGAGCGCCAGCAGGAAGCCCACCGGTGTTGGCGGTGCCTGGCCCAGCAGCATGGCGAGGTAGGGCACGTACAGGCAGACGGCAAGGATGGCCAGTTCAGCCAGGACGGCCCATACCAGGAGCCTGTTGGTCCCCCACCCCAGCTTCCAGGGCGGCACCGTGGCGCTCCTGCAGGCGAAGGCGTTGGCCAACTGGCCCAGGACGACGGCCGTGAAAGCAGCACCGGAGGCAACCATCAGGACCCCTGCCTCCGGTACCTGGCCCCGGCTCCACCCGCCGCCGGCCAGGACAGCGGAGAACACGGTCATTTCCATGAAAGCCTCCACGGGACCCAGGATGCAGAAGACCCGGATGATCAACTGCCGGTCCATCAGATGCCGTCGTTCGGGTGGCCGGGCCAGGATGCGCCTGCCGGGCGGCTCGGCACCGAGGGCCAAGGCGGGCAGCAGGTCGGTGCCGATGTCCAAAGCGAGGATTTGCAGGACCCCGAGGGCAAGCGGGAACTGGCCGCCGGAGAGCGCCCAGACGACAAAGGGGGTCAGTTCGGCCACATTGTCCGTGAGGTGGTACGTAAGGAACCGGTGGATGTTGGCGTACGTGGCCCTGCCCTGTTCGATGGCGGCCACGATGGTGCCGAAATGGTCGTCGAGGAGGACCAGATCCGAGGCTTCACGCGCCACGTCAGTTCCACTGAGGCCCATGGCCACACCGATGTCCGCTTCGCGGAGTGCCGGGCCGTCATTGACGCCGTCACCGGTCATCGCCACCACATGGCCGCGGCTCTGCAGTGCCTTGGCCACGCGGAGCTTTTGCTCGGGCGAGACCCTGCTGACCACCACGCCGTCGCGGTCCAGGAGTGCGCCCAGCATCTGGTCGTCCTCCGGCAGGTCGGCGCCTTCCAGCACCAGTTCGGGGCTGCCGGTCAGCCCGATCTGGCGGGCAATCGCCGCTGCCGTGGCCGGGTGGTCGCCGGTGATCATGGCGATCCTGAGTCCCGCCTGCCGCGCCGTGCGGATCACGTCCCCCACATCCGGCCGGGGCGGGTCCTGCAGCCCGATCAGGCCCAGGAGTTCCATGCCGGTTTCAAGCTCCAAGGCTGGAGTGGACTGCCAGGCAACAGGCGCTCCCCCGAGCCGGCGCCGGGCCACGGCGATGACGCGCAGCCCGCGCGCAGCCATCACCTCCACCTGTTCCTTGACCGGACCGGGCACGGCTTCACAGACCGGGAGCACGGTTTCGGGAGCGCCTTTGCAGAAAAGGTCCGTCCCAACCAGGGCCGATTCCCGGCGCCGCACCGGATCGAACGGCAACCGGCGCCAGGGGGCAGGGCCGGCCTCGGTGCCTGTCAGCCTGCGGGCCAGGACGTCCATGGCCGCTTCCATGGGGTCGCCCTGCGCCCGCCACTGTCCGTCGCGGAACTCGGCCCGGCCCTGCGAGGCCGTGCGCGCTGCCAGCGCCGCGTCGGCAGCCTCTTCCACCCCGCTCCCCTGGACGCCGCCGTCGGGCGCATATCCCTGGCCCGCCACCTGGACAGGACCGGCCACTGTGAAGACTTCGACGGCGTTCATCCGGTTCTGCGTCAAGGTTCCGGTTTTGTCGGTGCAGATGAAGGTGGTTGAGCCCAGGGTTTCGACTGCTTCGAGGTTCCGGACCAGCCCGCTGCGGCCTGCCATGCGCTGGGCCCCCATGGCAAGCGACAGCGTGACGGTTGGCAGGAGGCCTTCCGGGACCAGTGCAACGGCAACGCCGATGGAAAACAGGAACGAGTCCCGCCATTGGAAGCCCACCAGCAGCGATGCCAGGAAGAAGACCGCAGCGATGCCCAGCGCCATGCCAGCGGTCACGCGGACGATGCGGCGCAGTTCCTGGGACAGCGGCGTGGGCGGAGGAACCGCCCCGCTGGTCAGGGCAGCGATCCCGGCGAGCCTGGTTCCGGCACCGGTTGCCGACACTGAGGCCTCGCCATAACCGTTGACCAGGAAGGTGCCGCCCCAGGCCGGATCACCCGCGATTTTCGGCACCGGGGCACTTTCTCCGGTCAGCATGGATTCATCCACGGCGCAGGCCGATGCTGACAGCAGCACCGTGTCCGCGGGGATGCGGTCGCCGGCAGCGAGGAGCACCACGTCACCCACCACCAGCTCACTGGCGTGGACCTTGCGCACCGTCCCGTCCCGCCGGACCACTACGTCGGCGGGCAGCAGGCCCCGCAGCCTGGCGGCGGCATGCTGGGCGCGTTCCTGCTGGATGTGCGCGAAAACTCCGTTGACAATAACGACGACGATGATCGCCACTGCGAGTTGCGGCATGTCAGCGATGAAGGCCAGCCCGGCGGCGCACCACAGCATGAGGGCGAAGAAGTGCGTCATTTCGCCCCAGAGCTTCCGCCACTGCGGAACGGGTTTTTCCGCGGGAAGCTGGTTGGGGCCTGCCTGCTTCAGGAGCTGCGCGGCCCGTTCAGAGCTTAGGCCCTCCGCGGTGCTCACACAGCGTCCGCCTCCTGCCCAACCAGGAGCACCGGACAGTTGGAGTGGGCAGCGCAGGCCTTGCTGACGGAGCCCATGGACGACTTGAGCAGGCCGCCTTCGCCGTGCCGTCCAACAACCAGCATCTGCGCCCGCCGGCTCTCGTCCACCAGCACCTTCGCCGGTGATCCGAACTTGATGGTCACGTCGATGTTTTCCGGCCGGTCACCGGAGAACGCCCGGCCAAGGGCGTCCTCCACCAAGCGCCCGGCAGCATCCTCCAGCCTGGCTGTAAACTGCCGGTCCGCCCCCTCCAGCCGTGACATGACCAGGTAGTCCGGCATCCCGATGCAGGAGATGACCTCGAGCCGGGCGCCCAGGCGGGCCGCCAGCGTGCCCGCGTAGCGGAGGGCTGCGGAGGAGTATTCGGACCCGTCCACGCCCACGATGACCGGCTTGGCTCCTGTTTCTGCGTTCATGTTCACCACGATCCCGGCTGAGAGCTGGGCTGGGAAGGGCCAAAAGTCATGCCGCCGGCAGTCTCCGTGGACCGTGTTTCCGGCCGGCACTGGGCTTCTTGTCAGCACCATGCAGTGCCCTGAGCCCGTTCAGGATGGTGGCCAGGTCAACCAGTTCCTGAAGGAGCGCGCCGGCGACGGCGGGAATGTATCCGGTCATGGCGATGGCCATCAGGACAAGGCTGAGTCCTATTCCCGTCCAGATGCTCACCAGGGCGACGGCCACCGTGCGCTTTCCGATGGCCACGGCCTGGGCCACTTTGGAAAGGTCATCGAGCATGATCACCACGTCCGCCGATTCGCTCGCCGCCGTGGCGCCCTTGGCCCCCATTGCGATGCCAACGTCCGCGGCGGCCAGGACGGGAGCGTCGTTCACCCCGTCGCCCACCATCAGGACCGGCCGTTCCGCCAGGGCGGCGACAGTGGTGACCTTGTCCTCGGGAAGGCACTCCGCCTGGACTTGCCCTATCCCGGCTTCCTCGGCAATATGGGCGGCCGTGGCGCGCGCATCGCCGGTCAACAGCATGGTGTTCTGCACGCCGAGGCTGCGCAGGCGTGCCAGGGTGTCCACGGCATTGCCGCGCAATGGGTCCTTCATGATCAACGCGCCGGCGTACCCGCCGTCGACCGCCACGTGGACGGCCAGTTGGCCGCTATGGACCGCAGGCTCCCGGAACCCGGTTGATGAGCTGCGGACCAGGCCTGCTTTTCCCACCACCACCTGTTGGCCGTCGCAGACGGCCTCCACTCCGTGGGTGGCGTTCTCGGTCGCCTGCTGCACGGGCAGGAGACGAAGGCCGGCTGCCGTGGCGGCGTCGATTACCGAGGCTGCCAACACATGCGAGGAGTACTGCTCCGCGGACGCGGCAAGCTGCAGGATCTTCCGGCTCCCCAGCGTTTCCCCGTGGCCGGGTGCCACCCTGATCTCATCGAGGACGGGACGCCCGGAGGTGAGGGTGCCGGTCTTGTCGAAGACCGCAGACTGTGCCTTCGCCAGCTGTTCAAGAGTCCTGGTGTTCTTGATGATGATGCCCTTGTGGGCGGCCTGGCTGGTACCGGCCAGGAATGCCACCGGCGCGGCGATCAGCAGCGGGCACGGCGTGGCCACCACCAGGACCTGGGCAAAGCGCAGCGGCTCACCCGACAGCAGCCAGCCCGTTCCCGCCATGGCCAGGGCCAGGAGGGTGAAGGGCACTGCGTAGCGGTCGGCCATGCGGACCACCGGGGCGCGGCTGTTGGAGGCCTCCTCCACCAGGGCGATGATGCGGCTGTACTGCGAGTCGGCCGCGGTGGCCGCTGCCCGCATCCGAATGGCCGCCACGCCGTTGACCGCGCCGCTGAGCAACTGTTCCCCCCGAATGCGTTCCACCGGCAGGCTTTCGCCCGTCAGCGATGATTCGTCAAGGGTGGCTGAATCGGACAGGAGTTCGCCATCGACGGGTACCAATTCGGACGGGCGGACCACCAGTACGTCCCCGGGCGCAACCTCGCCGATAGGGGTGTCCGCCAGCACGGCGCCGGATTCCTCGCGGTGGGCAAAACGGGGAGCCCGGTCCAGCAGGGACCGCAGTTCGCGCGCAGCGCGTCCTTGCGCGAAGTTCTCCAATGCCTCCCCGCCGGTGAGCATCAGGATCACCACCAGGGCCGCCAGGTACTCGCCCACCGCAACCGTGCTGGCAATGGCCATCAGGGCCAAAAGGTCGATGCCCCACCGGCCCCCGCGCAGCGACCGGACCATGCCGGCCGCACGCGCCACCACGATCACCGCCGCGTAGGCCGACGCGAGGATGCGGACCTGAAGTTCCAGCCCGAACTGAACCAGCACCAGCGTGGCCAGGAGCACCAGAAGGGTCAGGGCGACGACGGGATACCGCCTGAGGAAGCCCCACGACTTTTCCATGGGGGAACCGGCCGGTTCCCCGGCATCAAGGCTGCCGGGACCCCCGCCGGTTGCCGCGGGTGGGGAAGCCTGCTTCCTCATCCAGGGCCCGTCGGCAGGGGGCGCTGAACGTCATCGCACATGGCACTGAACCTACCCTGCTGCCGCCGGGCGGGCTAGGGCATTTGGCCCCGGCCTGTCCCCCTGCACGCTCCGGCATGCGACCTTCGGCCCTTCCCACGGCACCTAATGCCGCGGCATGCTTGGAGCGCAGACCTGCCGCCGACCCATACCGGAGCGTATATGGAAGCCATAACAATCAACGCCGGCAAGGCTTAGGGCGGTTGTCGGTACAGCCGCGGGCGGTGGAGCAGTTCTTTGACGGAGCGCCCACCGCGCTTGTTCTCTACGAAGCCGCGGAGCGGATGGCGGCGGCCCTGGGACCCCATGAGATAAGGGTGGGGAAAAGCCAGATCTCCTTCCGCCGGCGCCGCGGGTTCGCGTACCTCTGGCGGCCCGGGGTCTATGTGAAATCCTCCGTTCCGCTTGTCCTGTCTTTGGCACTGCCGCGGGACCTGGGTTCGCCCCGCTTCAAGCAGGTCGTGCATCCTTCGGCCGGAACATGGATGCACCATCTGGAGCTCTCTGACAGCAGCCAACTCGATGCCGAGGTCCGGACCTGGATGCAGGAGGCATACGGCGCCGCGGGGTGACAGTTAGAGTCCTATGGCCCTGTCACGCCGGGGCCGGGCTGGCAAGGCTGATGCCATGAGTGAAAGTGGCCAGCAGCCCCGAAAGATCCATGTCGCTGAACAACCTGTTGCCGTAGTGCGTGAAAAGGTCCCCATGGAGGCGCTGACCAGCTTTTTCGGCCGCGCTTTTGGCGCCGTGATGGCCGCGGTCCAGATGCAGGGAGCCAGGCCAGCCGGCCCGCCGTTTGCCATGTACCACGGAATGCCGGGGGAAACCGTGGATGTTGAAGCCGGGTTCCCTATCACCGGAAACTTCCAAGGGACAGGCGAAGTGGCCAGCGGGGCGCTTCCTGACACGGACGCATTCGAAGCTGTCCATACCGGCCCTTATGACACTTTGGGCACCACCTACGATGCCATCCGGCAACGCATGGAAGCTGACGGCGCCACCCCCTCCGACACAATGTGGGAGTACTACCTGACCGATCCGGAACAGCAGCCGGATCCTGCAACCTGGCAAACCAGGGTCGTTTGGCCGGTCACGTAAGGCGGCGGGCCCGGAACCTGAAGACGCGGGGCCGGGAAGGCAACGTGCCGGCCGGCCGTCCGGGTCATGAACCCCTGCGGCGGATAAAGGTTAAGTCCCACGGCTGCGCCCCGTGGCTGGCTTCCGTCCAGCCGTCGCGGGCCAGGTCACTGCGGAGCTGGCTAAGGCTGGCCTGCAGGCCTGGAGCCCAGGCTTCTGCGGGCGCGGTGGCGTTCAGGGGCGGCCCGGGGAATGTGTCGCTGGCATAAAGCCTCCGCCCGTCCTCCGCCCTGCCAACAAACCGCAGCTGGGTGCGTCCATACTGCGAGCCAAGGGTGTAGAGGATTCGCGCCCACCACTTTACGGATGCCGCGTCCTCCAGCTCTATCCGCAACCTCTCCTCTGCGCCGTCGCCCGGGTGTGCGTCATTTGTCGGCATGTCTTCCTCCCGTCACGGCAATCGATATTCAAGGCGGCATTTTGTCAGGAAGCCGCGCAGCGGGCCAGGGACCTTGGTCACGCAAGGCAGCAACCGCGGGACATGGCAGCCGGGCCCAACGGCACTGTTTGGCGCGCTCCACGAATGGCAGGCTCCAGGCATGAAAGGGCATGGTGCGTCCCAGGCGCAGCCGGGGTGGGGCCTCCTCTATCTCACGGCGGGGGCGTCATCGATCCTGTTCGTCCTCCTGTTGATAGCTGCGCTGGTGCTCGACTTCCTGGCGCCCCCTCCGGTGCACGGCGGAGCCGCCACGCTGCAGTTCATTGCGGCCAACAAAACGAACTACGTGGCCGAGCAGGTCCTGTGGATCCTGCCGAACATCCTGCCGGTGCTTGTTTTCACAGCCCTCTTTGTGGCGCTTATGCCCTTCCGGAAGAGCCTGCCCCTGATCGCACTGATCTTTGGCGCCCTGCCCTGGGCGCTCCTGCTTGCTGTCCCGGTCAGCAGCCGGGGCTCCCTCAACCTCGTCTATCTCAGCGACCGTTACATTGCCGCCGGGACGGATGGTGAACGCAGCGGCTACGCCACCGCCGCTGAAGCCATCATCGCCGAAAACAACACACCCGCCATCGTCGGCGTCCTCTCTGCCCTCGGAATTCTCCTGATGGGACTGGCAATGCTCACGGCAGGGGCGCCCTTCCCGCAGTACCTGGCGTGGCTCGGCATTGGCACCGGCGCCTTGGGGGTGCTCAGCGAGGTCCTTCGCCATACAGTCCCAAATTTCTACTGGGGCTACGGCGTCCTGCTCTGGTTGTGGTTCATTGGCACCGGAATCGCGTTGATACGCCTGTCCCGCCCCGCCGGCTAGCATCCCCGGAGCCGCCAGTCAGGGACTTTGGTCCCTAAAAGACCGGTCCGGCCCTTTGAGAAGCTGGTTGCAGGCCGGATGATGCACCGTTGCTGGGTTGTGCGTCCCGGGTTGCTGGACCGGAAGTCGGGCCAGGCCGCCGCCTGCGTCAACGTCGACGCCGGCAGGACCCTGAGGAGAGAACAAGGCATATGGCAGGTACGTTCGAACTGTTCGTTGATGAGGACTCGCAGATCCGGTTCAGGCTTGTGATGCCCGATGGGCATGTTTTGGCAGTTTCCGGACAGTTCACCGACAAACAGGAGGCGGCTGCAGCAATAGCGGAGGTACGCGAGTGCGCAGGGACCGGACTGATCCGGGACGTTGCGCCCACGCCGCCGGGCATCGTGCTTGCCGCGGCCCCGCACCCCCGTTACACCGTGCGCCGCAGCGCTCGCAGGCTCGGTACCGTTGGGGCGGCATAAGGCCGAAGCGCGTGTAGGGCGGCAGGCGGACTGCCGTTCAGCCAGTTAGGCCCGTAGGGCTCATCGAGGACGATGGGCCCCACTCCTGTGTGGTCTTCTGCTGGCAAGGCGGCGACAAAGACCCCGGGAGAACTAGAAGCCGGACGAACTGCCGGAGCCGGAGAAGCTGCCGCCGCTGCTGCCGTAACCGGTGGTGCTGCCGCCGCCCCTGGCCGAATTGACGCCGCTGACCCCGGTATTGAATCCGGAGTTGAAGGTGGCGACAGAGAAAAACTGGTAGGACGGGTACACCGTCCCCAGGATGCTGGGCTCGTAGGTCCGCTGACGGCGGTGGTCCAGGCCCTCATGCGCCGTCTCCATCTGCTCGCGCATCAGCCGCGCCTCCCGCTCGTTCTTTGCAAAACCCTGGATGACCGTTTCCGCGTGGTTCTCCAAGAGTTCCGAAAGCCGGGTACGTGCTTCGTAAAGACGGTCCAGGGCCCTTTCCGGTGAAATCCGTCCGTCCGCCAGTTCTGCGGTCCACCGCTCGATCTCCCGCAGGCTTTCGTCACGGAAGGACCGCAGCGCGGCGGCCGTGGCGGAGTCCCCTTGTCCGTGCCGCTTGGTTAGGAGCTGCTCCAGTCCAGCCAGGTCCTTGCGGAAGGGGGCAAGTTGACGGTCCCATGCAGTGGGCCAGGTGTCGGCGCGGTTCAACAAGGCGTTGCTGTCAGCAATGACGTCGTCCAGCGCATCCAGTTCGGCGGCGCTGTCCGCGAACCCGCGGGCAAGCTTGAGGTTCTTCCGGCTGCTCAAGGACCGTTTGCCCAACGCGTGCACCTGGTTGGACAGTTCCGTGACGGTGGCATAGCGGCTCAGGAAGGTGCGGTGTTTCTCCAGGACCTGGCTCCCATAGCGGGACGATTCCGGGATGGTCCCGGCGTTCAGTTCCGTCACGTCCAGGTCCATGCTGACGTTGGAGTAGCTGCGGTCCCCGCGTTCGATCTGTTTCCGGCAGGCGCTCCTGGTCACGGCGCGGACGATTAACCATGCGGCAGCACCCAGTGCCGCAATGCCACCGGTGACCCATGCTGTGATCAGGAACGCGGCGGACCGGTACCACGGCTGGTTGATGAGTTCGGCGGCACGGCGAATGCCGGCCACCGTGCCGTCAGTCCACTGGGCATCGCGGAACAGGTCCTTTGACGCGTCCTGGATGTCGCTGCGCTGTTCCAGCGACACCTTCCGGTCCTCGCCCATGTAGGTGCCCACATGGCGGCCAACGGGGTCGAGCGCGAAAATGAACAGCCCGTCGGCCCATTTCTGACCGTCGGCGCTGATCCACTCGGGATGTTTGGACCGGGCGAATTTGAGGACCTGTTCATTAAGGTTGTCCTCGGTCCTTCCGTTGTAGGTGAAGACGGCGACGCGGGTGGGCTCATAGAACTGGATGCGCTCGACGGCGGGCAGCAGGGTGTTCTGGTCAAGCACCCCTGCGGTGTCCTCCACAACGACAGCAACGGGTGCCACCGCTGTGCCCGGCGCCGCAGTCCCCAAAAGGAGTGCAACCAGGACAAGCATCATCGCGGCAATCCGGCTGACCACGCTGCCCATATCCCTCCCCGTTACTTAGAATCAGGATGAAACCAAGGGGCAGGGCTGCCAAAGGGCCGAAGGTCCCCCGGGGGTGATGGCCGGTCCGGTCAGGAGGGCAGTCAGGTGATGCAGGAGCCAAAAGCCGTGGTTGCCGGCTATGACGGATCGGATGAGGCCGCGGCCGCCGTCCGCTGGGCAGCCCGGCATGCACGGGCGGTGAGGTGCCCGCTGAACGTTGTGCACTGTTCAATGTGGCCGCTGCTTACCAGGCACCTCGGCCCGGTTCCGGGCGTATCCGGCAGCGGCCTGGAGCAGTCCGCCCAGTCCATCCTGGAAGAGGGCGTTGAGCATGCGGCAGCGGAGGTTCCCGGGCTTCAGGTCAGGAGCACACTGCTCCACGGACTGCCTGCGCAGCTTCTGGCCCAGGTTTCCACAGGAGAAGGACTGCTGGTCGTCGGCAGCCGCGGCCTGGGCGGTTTCCTAGGCCTGCTTGTGGGGTCCGTGAGCCTGGAACTGGCGGCCACCGCTGCCTGCCCAGTCGCCGTGATTCGCCAGGACCTCCACCCGGACGGGCCGGTGGTCGCCGCCGTCGACGCCTCGGGTTCCCCCGCGGCACTGGAGGATGCCTGCGCCCTCGCAACGGCGTGGCAGGCAGCACTCACGGTGATCCATGTCCAGCATCAGCCCCCGGGCCACCGGCGGCCGGCTACGCAGGAAGCCGACGCTGAGGCCCAAAGAATCCTGTCGTCCGCCTTGGACCGTGCGCGCTCCGTGGCACCCGGTATTCCCGTTGACGGAAAGATCTTTACGGACAGCTCGGTCCCGCACGCCATCCTCCAGGCCTCTGCAGAAGCCCGGATAGCAGTGGTCGGCTCCCAGGGCCAGGGCATCCTCAGGGAAACCATGGGCTCCACCGCCCACGCAGTTCTGCACCACGCCCACGGTCCGGTGCTCATCTCCCGGCGGGGCAGTTGAAGCAGCGGAAGTCGACACAGTGGCAGCGGCTGTTAAGGAAGGAATGCGGGTGGAGTGTCGGCCCGCTGCCGTCGGAACCTGGCGCCTAAGCTGGTCCGGTGACCCCTGTTCCCTCCCCCGACCCCCTGGACGTCGTCGTCCATTCCGGACCGGCGGACTGGTGGGTCATCCTCGCGGGGCTGGGCCCCCTGGCCGTGCTCATCGCGGCCCTGCTCGCCTTCTACATCAACTGGCGCACCCTGAAGCAGCGCACCGCCGCCGACAAGACGGCGCTGGATCAAAAACGCGAGGCCGATGCCGACGCCCTACGGCAAAAGACCGAGGCGGACAGCCGGGCGGAATGGTGGCGCCGCACCCAGTGGGCCTTGGACCGGGCGTTGGACCCGGATGAAGGGACCAAGGCACTGGGGCTGGCGACCTTGGAGGTCCTGGCCAGAAGCGAGTTGGCCCGCACCGAGGAACTCGAATTGTTCGATATCGCTTGGAAGAGCGTCTCTGGCGACGAGAACGGCGACGATGCCCAGGTGGACGACGGGTCGGGGCAGGAGCTGGCCTTCGTGGACGACCGCGACAACTTAGGCGAGAATGGAATGACGGATGACGACAGTACCAAGGAGGTTGGACCGTGAGCGCAACATCGCCTGAACACCGTTTCGTCCACACTCCCCGGACCACGGCGGCCAAGCCCGCCAAGAAAACCGGTACGGCCGCCGAGCACCGTGTCCAGGTTGCCGCAGCGCGCCTGCGCGTCACGCTCGATCAACGCCTGGGCCGCGAAACGCCCGCCAAGACCAAGGCACTGGCCAAGGAACCGATCTAAGTCCCGCCCGGTGTTTGACGTTCGACGGCGCGTGGCCGGGTGCGGTGCGCAGTGGCTGCAGTAATTCTCGGATGCGACTCAAACGGGCTGGTGCGCTGGGACTACCAAATCGTCGTTGAGCGCGTGGCAGAGTCCGGCAGGGCAATCGCGCGGTGGTGCCTGGAGCATCGGCCGGATGTCAGCCCGGGCACCGAAGCCTGGCTCCTGCTGCACGGCAGTAACGAAGCGGGTAGTGGTTTGATCGGTCACGGCGTGGTCGCGTCGGAGCCCTACCAGCCGGCCGGAGCGGGCGATTGGTTCATTGCCGTCACCTTCGACGCACTGCTTCCACTGGGCGAACAGATACGTCCCGGCGTCGTCGCCGACGCCCTCCCCGGTGACCACTGGCCCGAGGCGGACGGACCCTCCATGGTGGCCCTGCCGCCGTCGTACGAGCCTGCCCTGCGCCGGCTGTGGCGTGAATGCGGCCCGACGACGGCGGCCCGCGCCGAGGTGGTGGGCGGCACCTTTCCGCCGGACGCCGTCAGCACCGTCCAGGTAAGCCGCTACGAACGGGACCCTGACGCCCGGCGGATCTGCGTGGCGTTCCATGGCACATCGTGCGCGGCCTGCGGGTTCTCTTTCGAGTCCGCCTACGGTGGCAGCGCACCAAAGGCCCTGGCCGTGCACCATGTGGTGCCGCCGGAAATGCTGGACAGTGGCTACCAGCTCGACCCCGTAGCCGACCTCATTCCGCTGTGCCCCAACTGCCATGCGGTGGCCCACAGCGTGAACCCGCCGCGCACGGTGTCCGAACTTCGGAACATGAACCCCGCCCCCAGCCAGGCGATGAGGGGCGAAGTGGTGACAACCTTGGCCCTGAGGGCCCAGGAGGATGCGCGGCGGATCATGGACGGCAGGCACGGGTAAGGCCCGGGTCGGCCGTTAAAATGGAGGAATGACGGTGGCTGCCCATTCCGGTGGCGCTTTCCCGCTGGCCCGCCGGGCCAGGACTGCGTTGCGCCGCGTCCCTGTGTGGACGTGGCGCCTGCTGATGCGTTCGGTCAGCTCGCGGGAGCGCGTCCGGTTCAACACCGATCCCGTCACCGAGGTGGCATATGTCCACGACCTCGACTACGTGGGCGACGGCCTGCGCGCCCACCGGCTGGATGTATTGCTGCCGCTGGCCCATCCGTCGGGTGAAGTAGCGGCCCCTGGCGGCGGGGGCCTGCCGGTCTATGTGTATTTCCACGGCGGCGGATGGACGTCCGGCGACAAGTCTGCGTTGACCAAGTACTGCGCCAACCAGGCCCTGGGCGGGATGGTGGTGGTCAACGTCAACTACCGGCACGCGCCGCGGTTCCACATGGGGCATGTGCTCGAGGACGCGAACGCCGCCCTTGCGTGGGTTGCCGCGAATATCGGGGAGTACGGCGGGGACCCTGCGCGCCTGGTCCTGGGCGGGGACTCCGCGGGCGGGCAGATTTCGGCCCTGCTCACCGCCATCAGCCTGCGGCCTGAACTGGCCGCGCACTATTCGTTGCTGCCAGCCGTTCCGGCAGGGCATGTGAAAGGGCTTGTCCAGCACTGCAGCGCCGTTGATTTTTCGGTGTTTTTTGAAAGCGGCTTTGTCCTGAGCCTGAACTTCGTCCGCATGCTGCTGCCGGCCACGGCTCCCCTGACCGCGGCACGGCTGCGCTCTGCAGCCGGCTACCTGTCCCCCATCGAGTGGCTGGACGGGAACCACCCGCCGGTCTTCGTCACCACATCCGAGCGCGACTTCTTCTACCGGTCCAACCTCAATTTCATCGAGCGGCTGCAGGACCATGGCGTTCCCGTGGACGCCCTTATCTACCCTTGGGCCAGCGCCAACACCGAACATACCTGGCAGCAGGATTACCGCTACCCGGAATCGCAGGAGGTGTACCGGCGGCTCCATGCGTTCGTGGGCAACGTGGCAGGTCCGCCCGCTGCCGCTGACTAGGCCCGCCCGGCTGGGCTATCTTGGGACCATGCCGGAGCCGGGCCAACGAGAGTTCGGGGTTGATCCCGAGGAGTTTGGCTCTGCCCGCGTGGATGCGGCCGCCTTGCAGGATGCGGAGCTGGGGGACGTCGACTGGTCCGTACCGCCGCCTGGCTCGGTACAGTTCACGCTTGACGTCCCCAGCGGCAAGCTCGCGGCCATGGCGCTTGGCGATCCGGATAATCCGTGCGTGGTCCTCGTGCCCGGCGCCACAGGCTCGAAGGAGGATTTCTCGCTCATGATGCCGGACCTGGCCGGCGCCGGATACTACGCACTGGCTTATGATCTGGCGGGCCAGTACCAATCAGCGGGCGCAGGGCCGGAGAACCTGGTGCCGCCCCGAAGGCATTACGACTACCGGTTGTTCGTGGACGACTTCGTGGCGGTCATGGAATCCAGGGCCACGCCCGTGCATGTTGTGGCTTATTCCTTCGCGGGCATCATCGCCCAGCTTGCCTACGTGGAGCGGCCGGACCTCTTCCGGTCCATTACCTTCCTGGGCTGCCCACCGGAGCCGGGCCACAGTTTCCGGGGCGTGAGCCGCATCGGCCGGTTCAGCACGTGGGTCAACGGCAGGGCCGGTGCCGCATTGCTGATTTGGGGGATCCGCAGCGGCAGGGTGGCCCATGTCCCTCCGGCAAGGCAACGGTTCGTCAATTACCGCTTCCGTTTCACCCGCCGCTCCTCGATCCGCGATATCTACACCTTGATGCAAAACGTTCCGGATCTACGGCAGGAACTGGCGGAGGCCGGGCTTCCCAAGTTCGTGGCCGTGGGCGAGCATGACCTGTGGCCGCTCCAGCTGCACCGGCTGTTCGCGCAGTCGATCCGTGCCCGGATCGGGGTCTACAGGGGTGGGCACAGCCCCTGCGAAACATCCCCGCATGAGTTCAGCCGCGATCTCCTGGCGCTTTACGCAAAGGAGGAGGAGTCCTAGCGCGGAGTTCCTGGCCTTACAGCGGCACCGTTTCGGCGCGCTTGCGAAGGTTGAGCAGCATCTTCCGCATCATCCAGATGTCGCCGAATTCCACGAGCGCCGAGAAGGCAAGGTTAGGCGGGAACCAGCGGTACCGGGCGCGGATACGGCTGATAAGCCGGGTGGTACCGTCGCTGCTGGGCTCAAGCTGCCACGTCCAGCTGGTGTCCCCCGGCGTGCCCCAGACCATGGACAGTGGCGGGTCGATTCTCTGGACCTGAATTCCGTGTTTGCCGTCGGGACTCATGGGGAGGATGTCGCCTACGGCGAGGTTCTGCAGCTCAGGGATGATTTGCCGCGCACTTGGCCGGCCCAGGTTGTCGAGAATGTCATAGCTGTACCAGCCGCCGCGGCCAAGCCCCACCTGGACCAGCCATGGCCATATCCCTTCCGGCGCTGCAGCGATGGTGATGGCCCTCGTGGCGTTGAAGGTCGGTTTGGGCACCAGTTCGTCGCCGGGCATCGCCCGGGCGACCTCTTCCGGCGTGGCGCCCCAGGTGAGCTGCCAGGGACGGAACCAGCGGACATAGGCTCCTACGGCGGCCGCAATGCCCAGCACGGGGAGTACGCGCATGGGGAGTCGCATCACCTCAGTTTGGGGTGCTGCCAGGCCCCGGGACAGTGCCGAATGTCCTGTGGCCCGGTCAGCGCCCGGCGAGCCCCTGCAGGATGGCTGCCGCATTCGCCAAGGCCAGGAAGACCACTGCCGGAGCGCTAAGCGCCCAGGCCGCGCGCCGCCGTCGTGCCTGGACAATGAGGTACCTGAGCGCGTCGAACTTTTGTTGCAGCACGCGCGGGTCGCATCGGTTTCCTGGAACTGTGCGTTCGGGCTAGGATCTCCACCACGCCTCGACGCACTGGCGTGCGTCAGCGGCAGAGGAGGAGGCTGGCGTGACCCGAGGATCAAAGATGAACGGACCCCACTGGCGTCGCGTGCTGGCGACGCTGGGCAACGCTGATGCCAGGACTGCCTATGCCCAGATAGTGCTGGGGGCAGCGCCTCATGATGTCCTGCCTGATGTGAAGGAGCAGCGGCGCCAACGGGCCATCGCCGGCCTGCTGGAATCCGGACTCGTCCAGCGGCACGCATCCGGTGAGCTTGTGGCTGGGGAAACGATATTCCGGGACCTGCTGGCCCAGCAGCCCCGCCGGCAGCCGCAGACCGGGCTGGACAGGTTCATGCGGCTCGGCCGGATAGAAAGATATCCCGCGAATCTAACCGAGCGTCGGGCGCTGTTGGCGAGAATCGCCACCGAGGTCATCGCACCGGCTGAAAAACTCACTGAGAGGCAGGTCAACGAGCGGCTGCTCAGCTATACAGACGACGTGGTGCTGCTGCGCCGCTACATGGTCGACTTCGGCGTGCTGCAGCGCACGCCTTCGGGTTCTTCGTACTCCTTAGCGGAGTAACCCCTCCCCTGCGCTGACGTGCTGCGCAGTAGTTTTGACGGCATGAGCGACTCGTCACCGGTGGGGCCGGTAAGCGATATCAAGGGGGCATTGGCCTTCGGCGCGGTGGCGCTGTTGTGCGTTGTGGCAGGTGGCCTCGTCGCCGCCGTAACTGGTCCGCTTCATCTTGAGCACGGGTCGTGGGCGGCGGCGTATCTCGTTCTCGTCGGAGGAGTGGCGCAGGGCGTCTTGGGCATAAGCCAATACTTCCTGGCGCCGCGACGCTTCAGCGGCTGGAGAGTTGTCGCGGAGCTGGTTGCGTGGAACGCTGCCACCGCGCTCGTTATTGGCGGCACGTTGGTTGCAAACCCTTGGGTGGTCGATGCCGGCGGCGTACTGCTGGTTGCTGCGCTGGCGTTGATGTTTGACACTGTTCGCGGCCCCGGTACAAAGCCCGGGTGGGCGCTGTGGGTTTACCGGGCCCTGGTGGCGGTGGTGGCCGTCAGCATCCCCGTCGGACTGGTGCTGGCCCCCCCCTGCGTGCTTCATAACCGCTCCGATTCGGACCGGGGCCGCGTGAGCAGTTTCTCCTGCCCCATATCGTCTAAAGAATCCGCTGAAACATGCGGTGGTCCTGCCACATCCCCGCTATCCGCAAATAGGCTCGCGCGGTGCCGTAGGACTCGAATCCGTTCTTTTCCAGCACCCGCTGCGATGCCGTGTTATGGACCAGGGTCGCGGCTTCAAGCCGATGCAGCGCGAGGTCATGTTTGGCGATGTTGACGGCGGCAGCCACTGCCGCCGTCATGATTCCGGAACCCTGCAAAGCCTGGTCCATCCAATAACCCAGGTGCGCGTTTTGGAAGGCACCCCGCACCATGGAGCTCAAGGTCAGCAGGCCGACCACGTCCTCTTTGCGCACCAATACCATTGGAAGGCCGGTGCCTGCAGAAAGTTCCCGCCGCTGCCTGGTGATCACCTCCTGTTGTCCTTGAACTGTGTAGAACTTGTCGGGACGAATCGGTTCCCACGGCGCAAGATGGGCGCGGTTCTTCTGGAACGCCTCTGTCAGCGCCCTGGCGTCCAGCTTCTGGACCGGCCGGAGGACCACGCCCTCAGGGAGTTCGAAAGAGAAGTTCATTTGTTCACACTACCCAGTAGAAGGATTCCCTTGGACCCGTCACCGTTGTCGGTACCCGCGTGCCCACATGACCTCGGCGACCCCGGCCAGGGCAAGGGGGAAGGTCACGACGACGGCCAGGTGGCGTAGCAGGTTGTAGGGGTTCGTCCAGGCAGCCCACCCCACCAGCATCCCTACAAGGCCGACGCAGACCGTCACCCATATAGGGTTGCCCCGCACATGTGACAACAGGGCCGCCGTCACGGACAACACGCACCCTGCATAGACGTAAGGGCGGCCAACATTCGCCTTCTCCACCAGCGCTGGTTCCGGAGCCCAAACAAAGAACAAAGTCCCGGACAGTCCAATGACGATCAAGGCCATCGAAGCCAGGACCAGCATCGCCCATGCGATGGTTCCGGCCCACCGGCCGAGGAAGTTCATGTCGCCTAGACTACTGACATGCCTACACTTGTTCACGAGTTTTCCTGGCCTGACAGGGTCGTTATCGGCACCGTCGGTGTTCCGGGGGCGCGCACCTTCTACCTGCAAGTACGCACGGGCAAGCAGATCGTGACTATCGCAATGGAGAAGCAGCAGGCGGCTCTGCTCGCGGAGAAGATTGACGATGTTCTCGACCAGCTCAACGCCCTTGAGGGCAACCCCTTCAGCGTTCCCACCAGTACTCCCATTGAACTCGTCGATAACGATCCGCTCGAGGCCGTTGAAGAGCAATTCCGAACCGGCGCCATGAGCCTGGGTTGGGACCCCACAACGGCGCAGGTGGTCATAGAGGCTTACCCCATCAGCGATGCGGATGACGACGACGAAGCCCTCGATCAGGACGACGCTGAAGTACCCGAAATGGTGTTGGTGAAAATGCCGGTGGGCACCGCCCGCGCATTTACCAAGCGCACACGGGAAGTAGTGGGCGCCGGGCGTCCCCTCTGCCCGCTGTGCGGGCACCCTATGGACGCTGACGGTCACATCTGCTCCCCTCCCGAAAGCTGATGGGGCGCGCCGCGGGTAGCCGGCGCAGGCCCTTGAACGCAGTCATCGCCTACGAGGGTGTCGATACGACGCGCTGCAGGTTCTGGAGAGTGGCAGGAGTGGCTGCAATTTCAATGACGCCACCGTCTGAGTTCAGGGTGATGACCTGAAAGTCCAATGGCACTTCCTGCTTGTTGTCGTGGCGGTTCGCCTTCCGCGGTAGGGACTTCATAGCCCTGAGTCCCGTAAAGGCCTTGCTGCGGCCGGTGGGTATCAGTTGGTCATGCACGGTTGGCTGGAAATCTATCCGTCCCGGGCTTGGGCTGGCAACGCCCACCTGCCATATGCTGCTGAGCGAGCCCGGGGATGAGTCGGGGAAACGCAGGAAGATGATAAATCTGCCGGGCTCATCAAGCTTGGCGGTGTCCGTCGGGAACCTCGTCAGGAAAAACACGCCGCCACCGATCATCAGAGCGTAGAAGACGGCATTGGCGACCGCGTCGTCGAGGTCGCCCCCGAGGATGAGACCGGCCGCCACGATGGCGGCAAAGGCAACGACGCCCACCAAAACTGCACGGAGCGCGGGATGCATTTCGCCCCACTTCCTCATGGGTTGCTCCTATGTCAAGCCGCTAAGGCGGCGCAAGTCGTGGTTTGTTTCTGGTGGTCGGTTCGAAGGTTGTTGAAGACGATCCGGGCGAGGCGTCGTTTGAGGCAGCGCAGGGCTTCGGGTTTACTGTCTCCGCCGTCGAGGCGTTTCTCGTAGTACACCTTTCTGGCCGAGCTCGCGGCCGACCTCATCGACCGCAACAAACGTGTGCGTGCGCTTGTGAACATCCGCGCCAACGACAACCATGGTGGTTGCCTCCTTCCATTCTGAGGACGGCTGGGCCGGTCGGCGGACAAACCTCAGTGGGGGCGATGCCACGCTCCTATCAAGTCACGCCGGCCGGTCCATCACACCCGGACGCCGGCATAACCCATGCACGCCAACCCGAAGACGGCAGCCAGCCTAAGAGCCAGACACCCAGGTGATCAGGATCCAACCACCGCAACAGCGGCAAGACCACCCTCACACTGACGCCATCCTAGGGCCGGACCCTGCGCTCCGCTACGGCTGGGTCCCATGAGAGCAGGATGAGACGCTCGTGGCCGGGAAACGGGTACTACAGTGTATGCATGGCTGCCAGCCGGAAACCGCTCGACGAACTGCGCGAAACCATCGGCCACCTGGCCGATCAGCTCAAGCTGCCCGGTTCGGAGCGCGTCGATGACCTGGTCGGCGATCTCATCGGTCCAAGGTCCGGGCCGGCCCGGCCACTTTCCGAGCTTCAAGCCGAACTCGACGCACTGGTTGGGCTGGAGACCGTCAAGGAACAGGTGCGGGCCCTCGTCGCACTGCTCCAGGTCCAGGCGCGCCGCAAGGCACACGGCCTGCCCGAGGTGGCCACATCACAGCACCTGGTCTTCCTTGGGAATCCGGGCACGGGCAAGACCACCGTGGCACGGCTCCTGGCCGAAATGTACCGCGCAGTCGGCTTGCTGCAGAAGGGCCATCTGGTCGAGGTCGACCGTTCCGGCCTGGTGGGGCAGTACGTCGGCCAGACCGCCATCAAGACGGACCGGGTGATTCGGCGTGCGCTGGACGGCGTCCTGTTCATCGATGAGGCCTACGCGCTGGCCCCTGAGGACGGCCGGATGGACTTCGGCCCCGAAGCGATCGAGGTCCTGTTGAAACGGATGGAGGACCACCGCCACCGCCTGGTGGTGATCGTGGCCGGGTACCCGCGGCTAATGGAGTCCTTCCTGCTCTCGAACCCTGGGCTGCGCTCCCGGTTCGCCCGCGAGATCACTTTTCCCGACTACTCCGTCGACGCACTCCAGACGATTTTCCACCAGATGCTGGCCCAACACGAGTACAGGCTGGAGCCTGATGCGGACCAGATGCTGCGCCGAATCCTCGCCGGGCTGCACGCGGGCGAGGACTCCGGCAACGCACGCTTCGCCCGCACGCTGTTCGAGCAGGCGCTCAACCGCCAGGCATTGCGGCTGTCGCTCGACGAGGAACAAGGTCTTGACACGCTCGATCGTGACGCTGTCATGACGCTCACCGAGGACGACATCGTCAAGGCCGCACTGGCCCTGGGAGAAGAGCCGGAGCCGGAACCGACGCCGGAACCGGAACAGCCGCGCTGGTGGCGCTGGCTGCTCTGACCGATTTTGCGGCCGTCCTGGACGGTGTCCTAGTAGTCGATGGCCTTCCGGTCCATGGACTTCAGCGCCGCAAGCCTTGCCTCCACTTCGGTCTGCTCGCCGAGGTCTTCCAGGGAGGCGAACTGGGCATCCAGTGATGAGGCCGCGAGTTCCTGCTGGCCGCGGGCCGTGGCTTCCTGGCGGCGGACCTTGTCCTCGTAACGGCCGATCGCCGATGTAGGATCCCCGCTGTCCAGGGCCTTGAGGGCCTCGTTCACCTGGGACTGGGTGGCTGCCACCCGGGCACGGTTGACCAGCTCGTTGCGCTTCGCGGTCAGCTCCCTGAGCTTTCCGCGCATCATCTCCAGACCGTTCTTCAGCTGGTCCACCACCTGATTCTGCGCGGCCAGGTTTGGCTCCTGGGCCTTGGCGGTGGATTCGGCAGTGAGCTGCCGGCCGATGGCAACCTTGGCGAGGGCGTCGAACTTGTCCGCGTCAACACTGTTCCCGGCGGCGCGTAACTCATCGGCCTTCCGGGAGGCGGCGATTGCCTTGTTACCCCAGGTGTTGGCATCGTCCATTGCCCTGTTGTAGTCGTCCTCGGCCATGCGGAGGTTGCCGATGGTCTGGGCGACGGCGGCCTCGGCTTCGCGGATATTCTCCGAGTAGTCGCGAACCATCTGGTCCAACATCTTCTGCGGGTCTTCGGCGGAGTCCAGGAGGGCGTTCAGGTTGGCCTTGGCGAGCTGGGCGACCCGGGAGAAAATACTCTGCTTCACTGCGGTCTTTCTATTGTTGGTGGAATTGGCATCCTATCCGAAGGAAAGCAACCTGGGACCCAGCGGTAGTGACCCGGCCACTCTTGAGCAAACCTTGTGCCCATCATGGGCTGCCGTTTAGGAACGGCTCCTATCTTTGAGGGCAAGATCCTGCCGCTGGGGCAGGATCTAGACATGGGGACAGGGCCGGCGGCAGAAGCATCCCGAGACCGGATGCGGCCCCCCAAACCGCCGCCGGCCCTTAACCCGGCTCCCGGACGCCCGCTGATCCGGGCGCGGCTGCTACTACCCGTCCTGGTTGTTTGCCCCGCGTCGATGGTTCCGCTCGGCGTGGCGTGGGCGTCAACGGGGTGCGACGAATCCACTTCGATCGTCCATGCTGTGGTGCTCGTCCTGCGGAAAGAGTCCGGCAAGGATCCGGTCCGATTCGGCCTGTGCCGCGACGTCGAAGGCTCCGCCCGTGATCAGCAACTCGTCAGCTCCGGAGGCCACGAGCACGTGTTGGACCTGGGTCCGCACCTCGGAGGCCGTGCCGTAGAGCGAGCTTGCCAGGCTCCTTTCGACCGCTTCCTTTTCCCGTACAGTCAGGGCGGCCCACTCGGCCGGGCCTACGGGCGCCAGGGCGGCGAATTCGCCGGTGGTCCTGGAGCGGGCCAGCGCGACGGCCTCGGGCAGAAGCAGTTCCCTGGCTGCCTGGCTCGTGGCGGCCACCGCTGCGTTGGCGGAAACCATGACAAAGGGCCGTTGGAACCACCGTGATGGACGGAACTGTGAGCGATACCTTTCCAGCGCCGGGAGTCTGCCGTTCTGATCCGTCCGAAACACGGCTGGCCCGCCCAGCACCACCGCCAGGCCGGCACGGGCTGCGATATCGATTCCCGACCCGGTGGCCAGCACGAATACCGGTGTCGCCGAGTCGTTCCGCGGCCGGGCAGTGATGGACGCGGTTCCGGACAGGTAGGCAAGCAGTTCGAACACCTGGTCTTCAAACCGCTCCGCGTCCTGTTTCCCGGCGTGCAGCGCATCCCGGACTGCAGGCGTGAAACCCACAGACCGGCCGACGCCCAAATCGATCCGTCCGGGGTGAAGGGCCTCCAGCGTGGCCGCCTGTTCGGCCACCACGAGTGGCTGGTGGTTGGGAAGCATTATGCCTCCTGAACCGACCCGGATGGAGTGCGTCCGGGCAGCAACGGCGGCCATCAGCACGGCCGGAACGGAACCGGCGATGCCTGGTACCGCATGGTGCTCTGCGACCCAGAAACGGTGGTAACCCAACTCCTCGGCCCACTGAGCACGTTCCAGCACCCGGTTCAGGGCGTCGGCAGCAGGAAACCCGTCGCGAGCATTGGCACGGTCGAGAATGGAAATCCGGGGAGGGGGAAGGGCCATACTGCTGGAACCACGCCGGGCGAGGAAGAATTCCGGTCCGGAACGCAGGTACGGAGTCCGGGTCCGACGCAGTTCAGCCTGAGGTGTGCAAAATGACCCCGCATGCCTCAGCATGCGGGGTCATTCGGGCCCACCATTGAAGAAGGAAGAAGACTAGAAGTCCCAGTCCTCGTCTTCCGTGTTCACGGCCTTGCCGATCACGTAAGAGGAACCCGAGCCCGAGAAGAAGTCGTGGTTCTCATCCGCGTTCGGGGACAGGGCCGAGAGGATGGCCGGGTTCACGTCGGTGACGGACGCCGGGAACATCGCCTCGTAGCCCAGGTTCATCAGGGCCTTGTTGGCGTTGTAGTGCAGGAACTTCTTGACGTCCTCAGCCAGGCCCACGCCGTCGTACAGATCGTGGGTGTACTGGACCTCGTTCTCGTACAGCTCGAACAGCAGCTCGAACGTGTAGTCCTTGATTTCCTGGCGGCGCTCCGGGGAAACGGACTCCAGGCCACGCTGGAACTTGTAGCCGATGTAGTAGCCGTGAACGGCCTCGTCGCGGATGATCAGGCGGATCAGGTCTGCCGTGTTGGTGAGCTTGGCGCGTGAGGACCAGTACATGGGCAGGTAGAAGCCCGAGTAGAACAGGAAGCTCTCCAGCAGCGTGGAGGCCACCTTGCGCTTCAGCGGATCGTCGCCCTGGTAGTAGTCCATGACGATCTGGGCCTTCTTCTGAAGGTTCTCGTTCTCGGTGGACCAACGGAACGCCTCGTCGATCTCCTTGGTGGAGGCCAGCGTGGAGAAGATGGACGAGTAGCTCTTGGCGTGCACCGACTCCATGAAGGCGATGTTCGTGTAGACGGCCTCCTCGTGGGGGGTCAGCGCATCCGGAATCAGCGAGACGGCGCCCACGGTGCCCTGGATGGTGTCCAGCAGGGTCAGGCCGGTGAACACGCGCATGGTGAGCTGCTGCTCAACCGGGGTCAGCGTGTTCCACGACTGGACGTCGTTGGACAGCGGCACCTTCTCCGGCAGCCAGAAGTTGTTCACCAGGCGGTTCCAGACGTCAACGTCCTTATCGTCCTGGATGCGGTTCCAGTTGATGGCCTCGACGTGGCTAAGCAGCTTGACCTTCTCGGTCATGTCATCCCCTAAGCGTTGGGTGGGTTTCACTAAGTTAAAGCGTACGACGGCGGGCGGCCGCCCGCCGTCGTACTGGCACCTTTAGTTGACGGTGCAACTAGAGCATGCAGCTGACGCAGCCCTCAACCTCAGTCCCTTCCAGCGCGAGCTGGCGGAGACGGATGTAGTAGATGGTCTTGATGCCCTTCTTCCAGGCATAGATCTGGGCCTTGTTGATGTCTCGCGTGGTGGCCGTGTCCTTGAAGAACAGCGTCAGCGACAGCCCCTGGTCAACGTGCTGGGTGGCGGCAGCGTAGGTGTCGATGACCTTCTCGTAACCGATCTCGTACGCGTCCTGGTAGTACTCCAGGTTGTCGTTGGTCAGGTACGGCGCCGGGTAGTAGACACGGCCCAGCTTGCCTTCCTTGCGGATTTCGATCTTGGACGCCACCGGGTGGATGGAGGAGGTGGAGTTGTTGATGTAGGAGATCGAGCCGGTGGGCGGAACAGCCTGCAGGTTCTGGTTGTAGATGCCGTGCTCCATGACGGAAGCCTTCAGCGCCAGCCAGTCAGCCTGGGTGGGGATGTGGACGTCCTTGAAGAGCTCGCGGACCTTCTCGGTCTGCGGCACCCACTCCTGCTCCGTGTACTTGTCGAAGTATTCACCAGACGCGTACTTGGACTTCTCGAAGCCGCCGAACGTCTGGCCGGTTTCGATGGCCAGCAGGTTGGAGGCGCGGACCGCGTGGTACACCACGGTGTAGAAGTAGATGTTGGTGAAGTCCAGGCCTTCTTCGGAGCCGTAGTGGACCCGCTCGCGTGCCAGGTAGCCGTGCAGGTTCATCTGGCCCAGGCCGATGGCGTGGCTTTGGTCGTTGCCCTTGGCAATGGACGGCACCGAGGTGATGTTGGACATGTCCGACACTGCCGAGAGGGACCGGATGGCGGTCTCGATAGTCAGTCCGAAGTCCGGGGAATCCATGGTCTTGGCGATGTTCAGCGAACCCAGGTTGCAGGAGATGTCCTTGCCGGTGTCGGCGTAGGACAGGTCATCGTTGTACGTGGTTGGCTGGGAAACCTGGAGGATCTCCGAGCACAGGTTGGACATGATGATCTTGCCGTCGATCGGGTTGGCCCGGTTCACGGTGTCCTCGAACATGATGTACGGGTAACCGGACTCGAACTGGATCTCGGCGAGGGTCTGGAAGAACTCGCGGGCCTTGATCTTGGTCTTCTTGATCCGGGAGTCGTCCACCATCTCGTAGTACTTCTCGGTGACCGAGACGTCGGAGAACGGCATGCCGTAGACGCGTTCCACGTCGTAGGGCGAGAACAGGTACATGTCCTCGTCCTTCTTGGCCAGCTCGAACGTGATGTCCGGGATGACGACGCCGAGGGAGAGGGTCTTGATGCGGATCTTTTCGTCCGCGTTCTCGCGCTTGGTGTCCAGGAACCGGTAGATGTCCGGGTGGTGTGCGTGCAGGTAAACGGCACCTGCACCCTGGCGGGCGCCGAGCTGGTTTGCGTAGGAGAAGCTGTCTTCGAGGAGCTTCATCACGGGGATGACGCCGGAGGACTGGTTCTCGATCTGCTTGATCGGGGCGCCGACTTCGCGGATGTTGGTCAGCGCGAAGGCCACGCCGCCGCCGCGCTTGGACAGCTGCAGGGCGGAGTTGATGGAGCGTCCGATCGATTCCATGTTGTCTTCGATGCGGAGCAGGAAGCAGGAGACCAGTTCGCCGCGCTGCTTCTTGCCGGCGTTCAGGAACGTGGGGGTGGCCGGCTGGAAGCGGCCTTCGATGATCTCGTCCACCATCTGGGTGGCAAGCTGCTCGTTGCCGCGGGCAAGGTGCAGGGCAACCATGCACACGCGGTCCTCATAGCGCTCCAGGAAGCGCTTGCCGTCGAACGTCTTCAGGGTGTACGAGGTGTAGAACTTGAAGGCACCCAGGAATGTTTCGAAGCGGAACTTCTTCTTGTAGGCGCGGTTGAACAGCTCACGGATGAAGTTCATCGTGTACTGGTCAAGCGTCTCGCGCTCGTAGTACTGGTTCTTCACCAGGTAGTCGAGCTTCTCTTCCAGGTCATGGAAGAACACCGTGTTGTTGTTCACGTGCTGCAGGAAGTACTGGTGCGCAGCCTCGCGGTCCGCGCCGAACTGGATTTCGCCATTGGGACCATAAAGGTTCAGCATGGCGTTCAGCTCGTGATAGCCCAGCCCCTTGTAGGCGGCAGGCATCTCAGGTTTCTGGGCCCTGGTTACTTCTGTGTCTGCGACAGTCGTGTCCAAAACTTGTCCAATCCTTGGTTGACCCGGGTGACGTCTTCCGGCGTTCCCATAAGTTCGAATCGATAAAGGTGGGGTACCTGGCACTTGGCGGCGATGATGTCCGCGGCCATGCAGTAGTTATCCCCGAAGTTTGTGTTGCCGGCGCCAATAACACCGCGGAGCAGTTTCCTGTTCTGCGGGTTGTTCAGGAACCGGATGACCTGCTTGGGAACGGACCCCTCTCCCCCGGTGCCGCCATAGGTGGGCACCACCAGCACGAACGGCCGGGTGGCGAGAAGGGGTGCGTCCTTTGCATATAGTGGGATCCGGGCCACCTCACGGCCAAGCTTCGCAACGAAGCGGCTGGTGTTCTCGGATGTGGAGGAAAAGTAGATGAGCTGGCTCTCCGTGAGGGCCTGCCCAAGATCGTTCCGATCTGTGGCCGGCGGGGACACCTCCACACGCTGAGCCGTGTGGTCACGCTGTGCTGTTGGTGCCATGGGAGTCACCTCAGCTGGTAGTTGGTTGCCGGCAGGAAAAGCTGTGGCTCCTAGGCCACGGAAGAAACGGCAGAGAGTGCCAGTTCTTCGATCTTGTCCGGGCGGAAGCCGGACCAGTGGTCCTGGTCGGTGACCACAACGGGAGCCTGCATGTAGCCCAGTGCCTTCAGGCGCTCGAGTGCCTCGGCGTCCTGGGAGATGTCAACGCTCTGGTAGGTGATGCCCTTTTTGTCGAGCGCGCGGTAAGTGGCGTTGCACTGAACACAAGCAGGCTTCGTGTAAACCGTTACGGTCATTTGTCCCTGTCCCCTTAGTTGAACTCTTGCTGGGGCGGTGTCCCCGTCCAGCTGTATGTAGATACTACATGTAGTGCAGACGCCTCTTTGGAACCCCAAGATGATGTATTACAAGTATGTCATTTAATGCACCTTTAATCCACAGGCCGGACCGAAAAAAATGCCCGGGATCCCGGGTTTTTTGCGGGGTTGGTCCACACCCTGTGGACGGACTTGCACACTTTTGCACAGTGCGCGTGTCGCAATTCCCCGGCGTGTCGCCCTGCCAGTCCCACCACAGGAAAAGGGCCCTCCATCACTACATGTAGTGATGGAGGACCCTTTGATCCAGCACGCGGCAGTGGAAGATTTCCTCCCGTTCCTACCTGCCGCCGGGATTGAGCCTGGCGATTGCTGTGGACAATACGGTGGCGAACCCGCACCAGGCGGCATACGGAGCGAGCGAAACGCCGGCCGTGCGGTTCAGCCGGTAGGTCCTCCGCACCAGGTCAGCGCTGCTGGCCGCCAGCACCCCTGCTTCGGCAGCTCCCAGCCACGGCCGCCGGGAGCGCCAGAAAAACCAGCTCCACGACGCGTTAAGGACCAGGTTGGCGGCCAGTGCACCCTGGTAGGAACGCAGCTCCCGGCGGTGGTCCTTACGGACCGGGCCGGGACTGTCGGCAGCTTTGTCCCGTTCAGCAGCCCGGTCCAGCGCGACTGCGGACGTCAACGCCAAATCGGCGTACAGGGCAGTCCACACCACAGGAAACGCAATAGCCGGTGGCTGCCAGTCGGGCTTACGCAGCTTGAGGTACCAGCTGCTCTGGGGGTCGGTAGCCACCCCGCCTGCCGCGGCGGTGGCGACCGTTGCCGCCGTCGTCCATGCCAGTGTCTTGAGTTTCATCCCTGTTCCTCCCCTTCCCTTAACAGGCAAACCTAGAGCTGCGCCTCCCGGCGGTCCAGCACTATCTGCTGCACGTCCAGGTACCCCGACTGGAAACCGGCGCGCGAGTAGCAGAGGTAGAACAACCACATCCGTTGGAAGACGGCATCGAAGCCCAACTCCCCCACTTCCCGGGACCGCGAAAGGAACCGCTCCTCCCACAGCCGCAACGTGGCGGCGTAGTGGTCACCCATCCCCATGCGCTCCCGGACGCGCAGGGTGGTGTGCTGCTGGGTCACGCCCTCGATGGCCCGGACCGACGGCAGGAAACCGCCGGGGAAGATGTACTTGTGCACCCACGTGTACGCGTTGCGGGTGGCCAGCATCCGCCCATGCGGCATGGTGATGGCCTGGATGGCAACCTTTCCGCCGGGGGCCAGGACACGGTCGATCGTCTGGAAGTAGATGGGCCAGTATTCATAACCCACGGCCTCAATCATTTCCACGGACACCACGGCGTCGTACTCGCCTTCCACCGCCCGGTAGTCCTGCAGGGCCACGGTCACCCGGTCCGCGAACCCGGCCTCCGCGATTCGTGACTCGGCCAGCGCCTTCTGCTCGCTGGAAAGCGTGACGGAGTAAACGGTGGCGCCTCGGGCAGCGGCGCGCAGGGCAAGCTCACCCCACCCGGTGCCGATTTCCAGCAGCCGGGTCCCCTGGCCCACGCCGGCCTTGTCCAGCAACCGGTCAATCTTGGCCTGCTGGGCTTCCGCGAGGAGGTCCCAGCCCACAGAGGACAGCGGGCCGGCCTTGTCCGGGAACAGTGCCGACGAGTAGCTCATGGTGGCGTCCAGGAAGTTGGAGAACAGCTCGTTGGACAGGTCGTAGTGCCTTGAGATGTTGCTCCGCGTGTTCTGTTCGGCATTGCGTTCCTGGCGGGGCGTGCGGGGCAGGTACAGCGAGCGCAGCTTCTGCAGCGGCATGGGAATCAGTACGTCCACGGAGGCGGCGAATACTTCAAGCACCGCGGCCAGGTCGGAGGCTTCCCAGTCACCGGCCATGAAGGACTCCCCCAGTCCGATCAGGCCGTTGTCGCCGATCCGGTTCTCGAAGGCCTCCGGCCGCACCATGGTCATCACAGGGGCATCCTGTCCGCCCGTTCCCAGCACCGTTCCGTCCGGATATTCCACCCGCAGCGGCAGCCGCTTGACTGCCCCCTTGAAGAGCAGGCCGGCAGCTTTGCCGGCGACGTCAGCCTTGAGGCCCGACGGCGGTGTGGCAACACCGGGCCAGCGGTCCGGATCGATGGTGGCGGGCGACGCCGGCACACCGGTTGCGCCCCAGGCTGCGGAATGATGCCCGGCGGTGGTGCCGTTGTCGTCAGTCATTGTCATTGAACTGCCTCCTGTGAGGGGTGATGTGGTCTGGCAACGACGGGCAGGCGTCTTGCCCAGAGTTTAATGCCCTGAATCCGGATCAGGGCGGATACCAGCAACGGCGCGGCAGGCACCGCCAGGGCGGCCGCCAGGATGTTCCGGACCGTGGCCGGCCTCCGCCGTCCGTCCATGGTGGCCACGAAGGGCCGCTGCCCCTCCCGGTCCAGGATGATGGATACCGCCAGCCGGTCCCCTGGGGCCGGAAGCTTCATCCGGTACTGCCCGTCGACGTCGTTGAAGGGTGAAACGTAGAACGCTTTCGGCACGGACGCCCGCCCGCTGGTGTCGGTGCGCAGCAGGTAGCAGTGGCGTTCCCCGTAGGTGTTGTGGACCTCGGCCACCACGCACTGCAGGTCTCCGCCGGAGCGGTAGCACCAGAACAGGGTGAGTGGATTGAAGACGTACCCAAACACCCTGGCGCTGGCCAGCATGTGGATGGGGCCGCCGTCGGGCTCCAACCCCTGGGTCCGCAGGTACCGCTCCACGTTGGCCCGGATGCTGCTGTCCGGGTCGCCCAGGTGGTCCCCTGCGCGGAACACTGCCAGCGGGCGGAGCAGGAACGGCAGCCGCGGAATGGCGTCCACGTCCACGAACCAGCTGTAGCTCCGGTATGTGAACGCGTTCTTCAGGGGACTGCGCCGTACGTGGGAAATGGAGGTGCGGTAAATCGAGGCGTCCATGGTCATGCAGGTTCCGGGGCCAGTTCCCGCTCCCCTTCACCGGCGGCGTCGCCCGAGTCGGCGAGCGCCACCGGCCACGTACGGCCCAGCTTCTGCGCGGCCCGCACGCCGGAGAGGGCGCCGTCCTCGTGGAAGCCCCAGCCGAGGTAGGCCCCGGCGTACGCGATCCGGCTGTTGCTCAGGGCGGCGATGGCCTGCTGGGCCTTGAGCGACTCAGGGGTGTACTGCGGGTGCTCGTACACAATCCGCTCCAGCACGGCGTCGTCAGCGATCAGCTCTGATTCGCCCAGGCTCACCAGGTAGGGCCGGCCGTCCGCCGGCGTGAGCCGCTGCAGCCGGGTCAGGTCATAGCTCACCAGGACCTTGTCCGGCCGGGCGTCGCAACCCGGAAGCCGGTAGTTCCAGGACGCCTTGGCGTTGTCCGCCGCGGGCAGGACGGCGGGGTCCTGGTGGAACACGGTGTGGTTCACCGAGTAGGGCATCCCGCCCAGCGCTTCCTTCTCTTCAGGAGTGGCGTCGGCCAGGAACCCCAGTGCCTGCGCAGGATGGGTGGCGATGATGACGGCGTCAAAGTCTTCCAACCCGCTGTCCGTTGCGAGCTCCACCCCGTCAGGCAGCCGCCGGATGGCCATGACGGGCGTGTTCAGCCTGACGTCGCTGAGTGTTGCGGCGAGTTTCTCCACATACCGGGCCGAGCCGCCGGTGACCGTGCGCCACTGCGGCGAGCCCTTGATGCCCAACATCCCGTGATGGCCAAGGAATGTGAAAAGGTACCGCGCGGGATAGGCAAGGGCGGTGGTGGGATCGCAGGACCAGACGGCGCTGACCACCGGGGTCATGAAGTGCGAGATGAAGTAGGGGCTGAACTTCTCCCGCTCCAGGAAGGCGCCGAGCGTCAGTTCCGGGATGTCCACTTCGTCGCTGACGGCCGACGGCGGCGCGGTCCTGAGTAGTTCCCTCGCCTTCCGGTAAAAGCGGGTGACCTCCAGCAGCATCAGCAGGTAGCGGCCACGCAGCAGGCTGGAAGGCTTGGCTATGATCCCCCGGGCACCATCCCGGGCGCCGGCATACTCCAGTCCGCAGCCGTCGCAGCGGATGGACATGCTCATCTCCGAGTCCTGCGTTTCCACGCCTAGTTCGGCGAACAGCCGCAGCAGGGTGGGATAGGTGCGCTCGTTATGGACAATGAACCCTGTGTCCACCCCGATGACGCCTCCGTCCGGCTGCGGCATGTCGTGGGTGTGGGCGTGGCCGCCCAGCCGTGAGTCTGCTTCGAACAGGGTGACGTCGTCCTGCCTGTTCAGGACATAGGCGGCCGTCAGTCCTGCCACGCCGCTGCCGATCACGGCGATGCGCCGCCTGCCTGCACTTCCTGCTGGGTTAAGTGACAACTTATGCTCCTCTGCTGAACATTTGTCGCTGGGCCGGGTATACAGACGGCAATTCGGCGCAGTACCGGCCGCGGATGGGTGCAGTACTGTGGGCTGGTGGTAAATCCCGTGCACCTGAAGACCCTCCTGGAGGTCACGCGGCTGGGCTCGTTCGCTGCGGCCGCCGCGACGCTCGGCTACACGGCATCGGCCGTCTCGCAGCAGATGTCCGCGTTGGAGCGGGAAACCGGCGTAACCCTCTTCCAGCGGTCGGCGCGTGCCGTCGTCCCCACGGAGGCCGCCGTCGTCATGACCCGGCATGCCGCCAAGGTGCTCACGGACATTGAGGCACTCATGGCCGCCGCGTCAAGGACGCAGGACAGCGAAAGCCAGGAGCTGCGGCTGGGGATCTTCCCCAGCCTGGCCACCTACGTGCTGCCCCGGATCCTGAAGAACCCGGCGTGGAAGAAACTGGGCATTGATTTACGGGTATCCGTTGCGGAACCCGGCCAGACCATCCAGGGCCTGCGCACCGGCGGGGACCTCGACCTGGCGGTGGTGTTCCAGGTGGGGCAGACGGGCTTCGCCTGGCCCAACACCATCAACCGGCAATGGATCGGCGACGACGACTTCCGGGTGGTGCTGCCGGCGGGCTGGGGCTTCCGGGCCGATGCCAAGGTGGCGGCGGACCACCTTTCAGAGATGCCATGGATCATGCACCATCCCGGCACCAGCGACGCCATGGTGATCGAGCGGCTGTTCGCCGGCTGCAACCTGCACCCCCGCGTGGTGGCACACAGCGACGACTTCCACGCCAGCCTGGAGATGGCCGCCGCGGGACTGGGCGCGGCCCTGGTTCCGGAGTTGGCGCTGCGGAACAAACCGGCAGGCGTGGTGGTGCTGGACGTGCCCGAAATCCGGCTGGCACGGAACGTGTTTGCCCTGCTGATCAACGACCGGAAGACAGCCCGGGTGCAGCTTTTCGTTGACCTGCTGGCCGAAACCCTTGCCGGGATGCGCACCGCGGTGAATTAGGGCCGAACGCTGGAATGGTCTGCCCTACGGGTCTATGTTGAGACTATGAACAAGGTAGCGAGCCAGCACTTTGGGGAGATCGAGCTCAACCACGGCAAGGATCACCTCTTCGCGGCCCAGCACGAGCTGCGGGGCCACGCGCTGGAACTCGACCTGAACATCAACGCGCACGACCACTTCGACGAAGCCGCGCTCCGCAAGGTCGAATACCGGCTGCGCTTCCTCCCCGAACTGGTGGACGAGGTCCGCGCAATGATCGCGGAGGAGCTTGAGCAGGAGGGCACCAGCCCCCAGGAATACCTGCACTTCCACTGCAACGCCCTCAAGGACGAGCACCTGCACAAGGTGTTCGGCGTCCAGGACCGCAGCCAGCTCACCAACGAGGTCTTCCTCAAGGCCCTGAAACTGGGCCACGTGGCCATCTATCCCGGCCAGCCCGAGCGCTACTTCGTCATGGACTTCACCCTGGGCCAGCACTTCACCGATGAGGTCCTGGTGGCCTGCGCCGACCAGGACGGCGTGGTGGACGACGAAATCGTCTGGGAGTCCTGAACGGGGCGTTCGACTCTGGCGCCGCCGCGCCGGTGGTACCACCATGGGAGTTATGCAAGAACCCAGGGCCGGCACGTTTCGACTCGCTGCGTCACTGCTCCTGGCCGGCGTGCTCGCCTCGATACTCGCCGGCGCGTTCCATGCCGGGTCCCATGATGCAAACGACCACATTGCCTCGTTCACTGCGTACGCCAACAGCGGCATCTGGACCGCCGTCCACCTCGGTCAGTTCGTGGGGATGGCGCTGGTATGCGCGGCTCTCGTCTCCCTGTGGGCAGCCCTTGAGGTCCGTCAGCACGCTGTGGCCTGGGTTGCCCGCTTTGGTGCCCTTTCCGCCGCCGCGGCCCTGGCGCTTTATGCGGCACTCCAGGCGGTGGACGGCGTGGCTTTGAAGCGGGCGGTGGACGCCTGGGCCGCTGCCCCGGAGCCCGAAAAAGCAGCCCGTTTCGCTACGGCCGAAGGCATCCGCTGGCTGGAATGGGGCATGCGCAGCTACCAAAGCCTCCTGCTCGGAGCTGCACTGGTGCTGCTTGGCATTGCTGTGGCTGCCACACATCGTGTTCCCCGGATCATCGGACTACTCATGGCGCTGTCCGGGCTGGCCTACCTGTCCCAGGGGTGGATCATCGGAGAATCCGGGTTTTCCGACGCCAACTCGGTGCCTACTCTGGTCGGCATCCTGGCGATCGTCGCCGCAAGCGTTTGGCTGGCAGTCAGCGCCTGGCGGATGAAGCAGGCGACGGCGGCCGGTCACCTCGGGTGACCAAACCGCCGTCGTCCGCTTCTTAAGGTTTCGACAGGCCCAACCACCGGTGGTTGAACCTGTCGAAACCAGCACTTACTTGGCCGCTTGCAGCAGTTCCGCGCGGACCGTTTGCGTGGCCTTGACCAGGTTCCGCAGCGACTCCTCGGTCTCGGCGTAGCCGCGGGTCTTCAGGCCGCAGTCCGGGTTGACCCAAAGCTGGCGGGACGGGACATGCTTGACGGCCGTGGAGAGCAGCTCGGTGACCTCAGCCTCGCCGGGAACGCGGGGCGAGTGGATGTCGTAGACACCCGGACCAACCCCGCGGCCGAAGCCGTGGCATTCGAGATCGTGGACAACCTCCATGCGGGAGCGGGCGGCCTCGATGGAGGTAACGTCGGCGTCCAGGCCGTCGATCGCGTCGATGATCACGCCGAACTCCGAGTAGCAGAGGTGGGTGTGGATCTGCGTGGAGTCGGCGGCGCCCGCCGTGGCCAGGCGGAAGGAGTCCACCGACCACTTGAGGTACTCGGCCTGGTCTGCCTTACGCAGCGGGAGGAGTTCGCGCAGGGCGGGCTCGTCCACCTGGATGACCTTGATGCCTGCAGCTTGGAGGTCCGCAATCTCGTCCCGCAGCGCCAGGCCAACCTGGTTGGCGGTCTCAGCCAGCGGCTGGTCGTCCCTGACGAAGGACCAGGCCAGGATGGTCACCGGACCGGTGAGCATGCCCTTCATCGGCTTTGCGGTCAGGGACTGTGCGTACTCGGCCCACTTAACGGTGATGGGGGCGCTGCGGATGACGTCGCCCCACAGGATGGAGGGGCGCGTGCAGCGTGAGCCGTAGGACTGGACCCACCCGTGGACGGTGACGTCGAAGCCTTCAAGGTTCTCGGCGAAGTACTGCACCATGTCGTTGCGCTCGGGTTCGCCATGCACCAGCACGTCGTAGCCCAGCTCTTCCTGCAGGTCCACCACGCGCTTGATTTCGTCCTTCATGAGCTGTTCGTACTGCCCATCGCTCAGCTCGCCCTTGGTGTTGCGGGCGCGGGCGGTACGGATCTCGGAGGTCTGGGGGAAGGAGCCGATGGTGGTAGTAGGCAGCGGCGGCAGGTCCAGCGCCTCTTCCTGGGCTGCCTCGCGCACGGCGTAGTCGGAGCGGGTGAAGTCTGCGGCGGTAAGCGCTCCGGTGCGGGCCCTGACGTCGGTGCGGCGGACCCCTTCCGCCGTGGCGCGGGAAGCGATCACGGCCGTGGCCTCCTGGATGGCAGCCTTGGCCGAGGCCGGGTCCGCGAGGTAGGACGCCAGGGTCGTGACCTCCACGGCCTTCTGGTCCGAGAAGGCCAACCAGCTGCGGAGCTGCTCTGACAGCTGCGTTTCCTCAGCAACGTCATGCGGGACGTGCTGGGTGGAGGTGGAGGTGGAGACGGCGAGCTTGCCGGCGGCGGCCTTCAGTTGGTCCAGCTTGGCGGCGGAGGCGGCAAGGTCGTTGCGCCAGATGTTGTGGCCGTCCACGACGCCGGCCACCAGGGTCTTGTTGCCCAGCCCCGCCAGCGCGGCGGCGGAGGGAACGGCACCCTTGAAGACGTCGATGTGAAGGGCCTCGATGTTGGTGGCGGCGAGGGTGCCCAGCTGGCCTTCGAGCGAGCCGTACGGGGTGGAAACGAGGATCTGCGGACGGTTGGCCGCGGCGGTCAGGACCTCATATGCCCGTGCAACAGCTGCTTCGACCTCTGCAGCCGGGGTGTCCTGGTCGACCACCAGGGCCGGCTCGTCGAGCTGCACCCAGTTGGCGCCGGCGTCGGCGAGCTTTTCGAGCAGCTGGACGTAGACGGGCAGGATGTCTTCGAGGCGGGACAGCGGTGCGAAACCGGCCGGGGCGTCGTCGGAGGCCTTGGACAGGAGCAGGTAGGTCACCGGCCCAACAATGTACGGGCGGATTTCGATCCCATTGGCCAGGGCGAACGCGAACTCATCAACCTTGGCGCTGGAGGCCAGGGTGAACTCTGTCTCCGGGCTGATTTCCGGCACCAGGTAGTGGTAGTTCGTGTCGAACCACTTGGTCATTTCGAGCGGCTGCTGTTCCTTGTTGCCGCGGGCCAGGGTGAAGTAGCCGTCGATGTCCAGCTGCCCATCGGCGTTGAGCAGCTTGCCGAAGCGGGCAGGCACGGCACCCAGGTGGGCGGTGGTGTCGAGGACCTGGTCGTAGTAGGAGAAGGTGCCCGGCACGGCGGCGGCTTCGGTGAGGCCGAGTTCCTGAAGGCGGCGGGCGGTGGCCAGCTGGATGTCCTTCGCGGCGGCGTCCAGGGCGGCTGCGTCGATCCTGCCGGCCCAGTAGGCCTCCACGGCCTTCTTGAGTTCGCGGCGGCGGCCGATGCGGGGGTAGCCGAGAAGTGAAGCGGACGGGAACGGGGTGCGGGGGGTGTTCTGTTCAGTCATGGGGTACTCCTGGAAGTGGAAGGGCGCGCCGATCAGCGCAGCGCAAAGGAACGCAGCACGGGACGGTGCGCGCAGTGGTGGAGGTGTTTAGTGGGGCGGCCGGTCACCCGGCGGCCTGGTGCAACGTCAGGTTTGGTCAGCTGGCGAGCTGGATGCGGGCTACGGATTCCCGCCGGCTGTGCTGGTTACCGGGACGGCTCCGCCGGGGAAGGTTGAGCTTGTCCAGCACTTCCAGCGCGCTCTGGTGCTCGTTGAAGGTGTAGATATGGAGGCCGGGGGCGCCTGCGTCCAGGGCCGCGTTGGCCAGCTCCACTGTGGCATCGACTCCGATATGGAGCCGCTCCAGGTCGGTATCTGCGGCGGCCAGCTTGGCCATCAGTTCCGGCGCGGGTTCCACGCCGGTGAGCTGACCCAGGCGGTTAAGCCGGCGGAGGCTGGTGAGCGGCATGACGCCGGGGATGATGGGGATGGTCACGCCGGCGCGGCGGGCCCTGGTGAGCAGGTCAGCGTAGTGCCGGGTCTCAAAGAACACCTGGGTGATGGCGAAGTCCGCGCCGGAACGCTGCTTGGCCAGCAGCACCTCGACGTCGTGCTCCTCGCTGGGCGATTCCGGGTGGCGGGCGGGATACGCCGCCACGCCGACCGCAATTTTGCCCGCACAGAGCAGGGCCGAACGGCGCTGCTCGACGCGGCGGATGAGTTCAATGAGGTCCTGGGCGTACCGGAGGGATCCGGCGGCGGGTGCGCTGGCGTCCTTGGGAAGGTCTCCGCGCAGGGCAAGGATGCCCCGCACACCGGTGTCCAGCAGCTCGCCCACGATCGCGGCGAGTTCCTCCGGGCTGTTGCCCACGCAGGTCAGATGGGCAAGCGGCCGCAGCGTGGTCTCCAACAGGAGCCGGTTGATGAGTTCGACGGCGGTGTCCCGGTTGGAGCCGCTGGCGCCATAGGTTACGGAAACATAGTCCGGCTCAGTGGTTTCCAGTTCCCGGATGGTGGTCCAGAGCGTTTCCGCGGCTGCAGGCGAACGGGGCGGGAACAGCTCATAGGAAAGCGCTACGGGAGCGGCATCGGAGAGGTTCGGGTGTGCGTCAATCAGGCTTGGTGGTGACATTTGCGTCCTTGGCTTTGGGCCATTGCCTGCTTCCCGTCGACAAACGGCGGGGTCACTGGCAATGAGTTGAGTTTGGGGAACACGGAGGGACTCCACCAGGGACGCAGCCGCGACTGTTACGCCTTGCATGAAGTAGTCCGTGAGCAAATGTCAGGCCCACATGGGGGCACCCACACCCTCCAGACGGAGGATCGCTGACACGTTACCGCGGTAACTTGTCCACGACTCTATGGGCAGTCCCGGGTGCAGGACAAGTCGGCGCCGAATTAAGACACTGTTTTACAGGTGGTTTTCCGAGGCAACAGAATTTTCTTCGCCCGTAGCATGCCTTTACCACGGGCGCTCCACGGCTGTCCCGTCGCTGCTGTCCAGGTACTCTTCCCGCTCGCGCCCGCTGTTCCGCTCCCGTTCCGCCTGCCGCGCGCTGTCCTGGAGCTGGTCGAGCTGGCCCTGCCGGGGATCTGCCGACGGGGCCGGCGGCGGGTCCGCCCCTGGTGCCGGTGTCCCGGCCGCAGCCTGTCCTGCAGCGCCGAGCTTGCCCTCCAGCCTCTCCTTGGCATCAGCGAGCCGGCCGCCGGTGTCGGGATTCACGGCCAGGCAGGCTTCCGGCGCCTGCCCGGCCGTTGCCAGCGCTTCCTTGAACAACAGGACGGCCGACGCCGGGTCCCTGGCCTGCTGCCGCTGGTCACCCAGGCGTTCGATCGCCAGCACGAGGTTGACCCGGATGATGCACCCGTCCCCCGAGTTGGCGGGAACCATGCTTAGGGCTTGTTCGAACTGCGTCCTGGCACTCGCATAGTCCTCCGCGGCCACGGCTGCGTCACCGGCCGCAAACGGCGCCTTGTGCGGCTCCACGACGTTGGCGAATCCAAGGCCCCGGGCGGCGGCATCAACGGCGGCAGCGTTCCCGGCGGAAAAGCCGGCGGCGGCGCGGTCAGCGAGGACGCCCAGGCTGAGCAGTTTGGCGGCGAAGCACAGCACCAGGAGCACCGGCAGCGCGGACCACAGGAGCAGGCGGCGCCTGCGGGACCGTGGTGTCGACTGTGCCGTCACGGCTTTTCCTCCTTCCGGCCTGCGCGCGGGAATCCGCGAAGCTGCCGCACGATTGCCACGGCTTCCGGCAAGGCCAGCAGGAAGGCGCCGGCAGCGAGGATCCAGTAGAGCTCCGTCCCTGCCCCCAGCGAACCATCATCGTCTGTGCGTTCCACCCTTCCGGGATGCGCCTGCTGCATCATGTCAGCAACAGGGGCGCCTGCAACGCGATGGACGTATGGCACCCCAAGCTGCCCGGCGATGGCCTGCAGCCGCCCCTCGTCAATCATGGAGAGCGCGTCGCCGGTGCTGCCGGCCCGGCTGTCCTGGACGTAGCCGCCACTCCGGGTGCCGGCCGCCCCTCCGGCGGTCCCGCCGTCGTCCACCCCTGTGTTCTCCTTCATCCGGCCGCCTCCGGATGTGCCGTAACCCAGCACTGCTCCCCCGGCCACCAATCCGCCGTCGACCTTCAGGGGCTCCGGCTCCTTGCCGCTGGTCTGCTCGCCGTCGCCCAGGTAGTACACCAGCCGGGGCCTGCCCGGGTGGCTGTCCCTGGCTGCTGCCAGCCGCTCGGACAGCACCTGCCTGGCGACGGTGATGCTGCTGCCCTTGGCGTAGGCGGTTACCTGCGGTTCCAGGACGTCCGTGATGGTTTCCAGGGCAAGGGTGTCGGTGCTCAGCGGCATGCGGACGTGCGCGGTGGTGTCGAACGTGATGACGGAGAACCGGGCGCCGGGCAACTGTTCGGCGATGGTCATAATGTCCTTCCGGACGCCCTCCAGCCGCGGGCTTCCGTTGCCATAGTCCTCGGCCACCATGCTGGTGGTGGTGTCCACCACGAAGAACACGTTCAGGTCGGCGCTGGCGGCCTGGACGGTGCCCCCCGGAAGGTGCGGCCGCAGGACCGCTGCAAGGAGCAGCAGGACCATGGCTACGCGCCGCAGCCAGGTCCGGCTGCGGAGGGGGACGCGCTGCAGCCGCCAAAGAACGGCGCTAAGGGCAAGGGCGGACAGCAGCGCAGCAGCCAGCGGCAGGCCAGGGATATCTGTGAACACAGCCCGGGGCGCCCCCTGGACCGCAGTAGTCTCCGTCTGCTCAACCCCGGCGACGATCCCGGCCACGGCGTCAGGGCTGTCAAGGGCAAAGTACGCGCCGCCGGTGGACTCTGCGGCTGCCCGCAGTTGTGCGCCGGGCTGGTCAGGACCGGAGCCGTAGTCCAGGTCCGCCGGGTTCAGCGCATAAACGTGGACGGACCGCTCCCTGGCCAATCCGGCCGCCTGGTCCAGCGTCATGATGGGCTTGCCAGACAGGAAATTGTCTGTCGCAAGCACCACAGACCGCGAGCGCTGGGGGTCGCTTTCCCCGCCGGTGGCCTCCTGAGACTTGCGGGCGTCCGGAAAACTGTTGAGGCAGGAGGCCAGGCCGTCGCCGATCAGGGACGAGCCCCTGCCGCTCCACGTGCCGTCAAGGAATCCGGAGCTTCCGGGTTCGCCGTCGAAGGCGTCCTTGGCACTGCGGAGCTGTTCCTGCGCATAGGCGTAGTCGTCCGTCAACGGAAAGACCTGGATGGCGCTGCTGTCGAAGATGGTCAGTCCGATCCGTTCGCCGTCGAACTCCCGTGCCAGTTTGGTGAAGACGTCCACTACCGCGGCGTCGGCGCTGCTCATGGACCCGGACGCATCGAGGCAGAGCATGATGTCGCGGTTGTGCTGCTCCGGCCTGATGGTGTCCGCGGAGACGGGACGGGCCGCTGCTATCGAGGTGGACACCAGCAGCAGGGCCAACGCGGTTCCGGCCAGCGCCAGCCACCGCCGGTACCGCCGGAGGGCTGCCTGGTATTCCGGCAGCGCGGTGAGCCTGTCCGCGTGCGCCACGGGCCGTCGTCGTACGCTGCTCCCCCCTTTGCGCCGCAGCGCTACCCATACCGCAACACCGGCCGCGGCGGCCGCGACGGGCAGCAGCCACCAGAACATCAGCTCCACGCGCGCACCGCCGCCGAGGCTCTTGCCGCGGACGCGGCCACGGAAGGCAGCGGCCCGGGACCGAATTCAGCCGGGTAGAGTGCCTGGACCGCGTCGGCCGCGGTCGGAAGAGGGTGCCGGGCGAGGTCCTGGTGGGTCATCCTGGTGGCATCCACCCCCGTGGCGTCCCGGACAAACCCGCGCAGCAGGAGGCTGATCTCCTGGTGGGCCGGCCGCGCGCCCAGCGTGCCCGCTGCCGCTGCCTGCTCCACGTCGTGGATGCGCTGCAGGTAGGCAGCTTTGAGCCCGGGCAGGTCGGTAAGCGCAGACCGTTCCTGGGCCCTGCCGGCCGGCTCCGGGCGCCTGGCTGTGCGGGTGGTGGTCAGCACGAAGACGTACCACCCTGCCACCAAGGCCAGCAGCGCTGCCCCGCACCACGCCCAGGCGGGGCTGTATTGCAGAGGGGCGAAGAACCCGGGATCAGCCTGCACGCCGGTGCCTCTCCAGCAGCGCGAACAGCCCGGTGATGACATCCCCGCTGCCCGCCACGTCCCCTTCGGTGATCCCGGCCGTGCGCAGCATGGCCTTCCGGCCCGCATCACGCTCCAAGGTCGCTTTCGTGTAGGCGGCCTCCACGCCTGGGGACACTCCGGGCGGCCAGGGCAGGAGGGACTCATCGGCCACGCTGTAGGTTTCAGGGGCATCGGGCTCAGTGGCGGGTGCCAGGTCCGCGTCCCGCACTGTCAGCCACAGGACTTCGTGCTGGGCGCGTAGCCTGCGCAGGAGTTGGGCGGTGGGAGCGTCCGCAGCCAGTTCGTCCGCGACGACAAAGAGCAGGTGGCGGCCTTTGACGTTGCGGGCCACGTAGGCCAGCTGGTCCTGGAACTTGCTGGGCGCCCCGTCGAGGCGCGTCTGGGAGTCCACGTGCCTGAGGAGCCGTTCCAGGTGGGCTTCGCCGCTCTTTGCCGGCAGGGAGCGGGTTGCGGTGGAGTCGCCGCATACCAGGCCCACCACGTCCCCGTGCCGGTGGGCCAGGTAGCCCATAACTCCCAGCGCCAGCACGGCGATGTCCTTTTTCGTTTCCCCGGACCGCGCCTCCGCCGCCATGTTCCGTCCTGTGTCGGTAACCAGGAGGACGGTCTGCCGGCGGACGGCCACGTAGCGCCGGATCAGGGGTGAACCATGCCGGGCTGTGGCCTTCCAGTCGATGTCGCGCACCTCGTCACCCGGTACGTAGGCGCGCAGGTCGTCAAAGTCCAGGCTGCGGCCCCTGAATACGGAACCGTATTCGCCGTCGAGCATTCCACGCGCTTTGCGGTGCGCGAAGATGGCCATCTTCGACTTCACCCGCTGGAGGAGGCTGGCCATGCGGGATCAGGGAGTCTGGACCGCGGCCACGACGGCGTCAATCACCGATTCGACCGGGACCTGCTCGGCCACTGCGTCGAAGTTGAGGATCAACCGGTGCCGCAGCACCCGGTGGGCCAGCGACCTGACGTCCTCCGGGATCACATGGTCGCGGCCGTGCAGCAGCGCCACTGCACGCGCGGCCTGGCTGAAGGCGATGCTGGCCCGGGGGCTGGCGCCGAATTCGATGAAGCCGGCCAGCCGGGCATCGATGTATTGGGAGGCGTTCCGCGTTACGTAGACCAGCCCCACGATGTAGTTGACGATAGACGGATCCAGGTAGACCCGCCCCACCAGGTCCTGGATTTCGATGATGGCGTCCAGGGAGGCGGCGGCCGCGGGTCTTTGTTCCCGGCTGTAGACGCCGGCATCGATCCTTCGGATCACCTCGGCCTCTTCCGCGGGAGTGGGGTAGTCCAGCACGTCCTTGAGCATGAAGCGGTCCATCTGGGCCTCGGGCAGCTGGTAGGTGCCCTCCTGCTCGATGGGGTTCTGGGTTGCCAGGACCAGGAACGGCGAGGGCAGGGGGTGGTCCTGCCCGCCAATGGAGGTTTGGCGTTCCTGCATGGCCTCAAGCATGGCGCTCTGGGTCTTGGCGCTGGAACGGTTGATCTCATCCAGCAGCACGATATTGGCATGCACCGGGCCGAGCTGGGTGCGGAAGTTCCCCTTGGCCGCATCGTAGATCTGGGTTCCCACGATGTCGCTGGGCAGCAGGTCAGGGGTGCACTGTATCCTGCGGAATTCGGCGCTGACGGCTTCGGCGAGGGTTTGCGCGGCCGTGGTCTTGGCCAGTCCGGGGACGCTTTCCAGGAGGATGTGCCCGCCGGTCAGCAGTCCCACCAGCAGCGATTCCCGCAGCCGGGACTGCCCCACCACTTTTGCATCGAAACTGCGGGAGATGTTGGCCGCCACCTGCTGCGCCCTGGCCAGCTCCGCCGGCTGGATTCTTGCGGGCACGCTGGTCGAAAGCACTGGATTCCCCCTGATGACGGTGTTGGGTGTACGGGCCGGGCTGCCTTGTCCCGCCCGCCATCCTATCCAAGCCGGGGCCCTGGAGTCCGGCAATGGGCACCACTCCCCTAAAGGGACCTGCAGGTCTATTCTTTTGCCATGATTGAGCTTCCAGCCAGTTACAAGGAATACCTCGCCGACAAGAGCCAGCACTTCGTGGACACCGTCCGGCCGGTCCTGATGCAGTCGGCGGCGGAAAAGCTGCACGGGGTCCGGGTGGTGAACAATCCCACGGGACATCAGGCGCACCTGGACGATACCCTGCCTTTCGGCGTGGTGCTCGAGGACATTGACTAGCCCCTGACGGCTCCGGCAAGGGGCAGTGCGTTACCGGATCCACGCGCCACGATGACGTACAGGGCCAGGACCGGAACGGAATAGAGGATCGAGAATGCGGCCAGCTGGCCGTAAGCCACTGCGCCGTGCTGGCCGAAGAAGCTGAAAATCGACACAGCCGCGGGCTGGTTGGCCTCGGACAGCAGGAGCACGAACGGGACAAAGAAGTTTCCCCAGGCCTGGATGAATACAAAGATGAACACCACGCCCAGGCCCGGTCCCATGAGCGGTAGCACGATGGACCGCAGCCCGGACAACCTCGATGCGCCGTCAACCCACGCCGCCTCCTCCAGTGCCACCGGCACGGCGTCCATGAAGTTCGTGGTCATCCAGATGGCCATGGGAAGGCTGGTGGCGGCCAGGAACAGCACCGTGGCAGGCATGGAGTCCAGCAGCCGAAGCTGGACGAACAATCCGTAGACCGGCACCATGATGGCAGTGACGGGAAGGCAGGTGCCGAACAGGATGGCCGACATGAACGGCGTGTTGAACCGGGACCGGTAGCGGGAGAGAGGATAGGCGGCCAGCACGGCTGCCACGAGCGTAACGACTCCGGTTCCAGTCGATAGCAGCAAACTGTTCCACAGTGGCCGGAACAGCAGCTCCGGGGTGAAGACGGCGGCGAAGTTGCCCAGTCCGGCCTGCTCGGGGATTCTGGTTTCGTGTCCGGCGGCGGGGTCAAGGGATCCGAGGACCAGCCACAGCAGCGGCAGCAGGAAGCAGGCGCCGATCAGCAACAGGACCACATCCGCCCACGTACTGCGGCTACGCCCGTGCCGGTCTGTCACGGTTTCTGCTCCCGGAGCAGGCGCAGGTAGGCCAGCCCGAACACGGCCCCGATCAGGATGAGGACCACAGCGACGGCCGTGCCGTAGCCGATGTCGCCAAACTTGAACGCCTCCTGGTAGGCAAGGACAGGCAAGGTGGTGCTGCCGTTGGCGGGACCACCGGCGGTCATGACCCAGATCAGGGTGAAGACCGCCAGCGTCTGCAGTGTGACCAGCATCAGGTTGGTGGCGATGCTGCCGCGGATCACTGGCAAGGTGATGAAGACCAGCCGCTGCCAGGCACCGGCACCGTCCATCTGTGCAGCCTCGGTCAGCTCGGCCGGGACGCCGTTCAGCGCCGCCCGGTACACCAGCATGGAAAAGGCTGTCCCGCGCCAGGTGTTCGCCAGTATCACTGCCACCATGGGGACGGCGTAAAGCCAGTCGGTTTCGGCCAGCCCAAAAGCGCCCAGCAACTGGTTGAACGTGCCATCCCGGCTGAAGAAGGCATAGGCGGCGAAGGCCGCCACGATTTCCGGCAGGACCCAGGCTGCCACCACGGCGGTGCCAACAGTTGCCGAAACCGCCGGGCGTGCCCGCCGCATGAGGACCGCCAGGGCCATCCCCAGCACGTTCTGGCCCGCGATGGCCGAACCTGCCACGAACAGCACGGTCAGCACCACCGAGAGCGGGAAGGCCGGGTCCTGCAGCAACCGCTGGTAGTTCTCCAGTCCCACCCACTCGGGGTTCCTGGCGTGCCGGCCGGTCAGTCCGGCGTTGGTGAGCGAGGCGTGGAAGGCCCACACCACGGGGCCGGCCAGAAACACGGCCAGCAGCACGACGGCGGGCAGGACCGGCAGGTAGCGCAGCACCTGCCGGTCGCTGTGGTGGGCGGCCACTGCTACTTCCGGATGGTCTTGTCGCCGCCCACGATACCGGCCACGGCCGTGTCATAGTCGGCCGCCGCCTGCTCCGGGGTCCGGTTCCCGGTGATGACGGCCTCGGTGGCTTCCTGGACGGCAGCGGAAATCCGTGGGTAGTCGGAGGTGGCCGGCCGGAACCGGGTCACGGACACCAGGCCGGAGACATCCTTCACGAACGGGTTGGCGGACTGGTAGCCGGGATCGGCGGCGACGTCGGCGCGGACGGCAATCTGCGAACTGGCCACCGTGAACGCCAGCGAATTCTTTGCATTGAGGGCAGTGGTGAGGAAATTGAAGGCCAGGTCCGGTTGCTTGGTTTCTGCGCCGACGGCCAGTGTCCAGCCCCCTGACATGCTGACCTTGCCGGGTGCCGCTCCATTCTGTGTGGGGAACGGGGCCACGCCCATCTCCTGCGCGTAACCGGGCCACGCGTAGCTGCCGCCGTCCTGCCAGAACGACGGCGCGTAGGAGCCTTCCACGGTTGCCCCCAGTTTTGCTTTGGGGAACCACTCGCCGAACACCTTCTTCCAGACGTTCGGGTCCAGCGCTTCAGCCGGGGGAACGGCCAGGTGCTCCTCATAGAGCGTGTCCAGGAAAGTGAGCGAGTCCTTGAACCCTGCCGAGCCAACCACCCACTTCTTGGAGTCCTGGTCGTAGAGGCTTGCTCCGGTGCCGTACAGGAGTTCGTAGAACCCCTGCATCACGGTTCCTTCACCGGTGCCCTTGCCGGCGTACATGTTGAAGGGGATCACGTCCGGGTTGGCGGCCTTGATCTTCCGGGCGGTGTCCAGGATGTCCTGCCAGCTGGACGGGTGCCACGGCAGTCCAACGCCGGCTGCCTCAAAAACCTTCTTGTTGTACCAGATGGCCCGGGTGTCGGTGCCCAACGGCACCGCATACGTGCCGCCGTCGTCCGCTTTGCCCGCTTCCTTCGCGGCGTTGTCGAAGGTGGCCCAGTCCCCCCAGCTTGCCAGGCGGCTGTCCAGGTTCAGCAGGTACCCGGCGTCCACGTCGGAGCGGACCTTGAAGGTGTCTTCGTAGAAGACGTCCGGTGCTGTCGAGGGCGACCGCAGGGCCAGGGCCAGCTTGGTGCCGTAGTCGTCGTCGTTGGCCTGGATGGGCTGCAGTTCAACTGTGACGCCCTGGTTGGCGGCTTCAAACTCCTTCTTCGCCTCCTGCAGCATGGTGTCCAGGGCGGTGAATGAGTCTGTCTTCTGGTAGGCCACCTTGATGGTCTTATCGCCGCCGGCGGGATCTGCGGGTGTACAGGCTGCGAGGACAAGGACCGCGGCGGCCAGCAGGGATGCTGTCTTGGATGCCCGGGGAAACATGCCGGTCAGCTTTCCAGCAGGAGCCGCTGGGCACGGGGCGCGAGGGTATGTTCCAGGACCAGGGAGGCGGCCCCGATGGCCCCGACGTCCTCCCCCACGCCTGTGCCCACTACCTCGATGGGGTGGATCAGGCGGGCCGCGCTGTTGCCGTCCAGCAAAGGCGGGATCCGGTCAAGGTAGCGTTCGGCCAGGCCGCTCCAGAAGGGGCCGCCGAACACTACCCTTTCAACGTCCAGGGCGTTGGTGATGACCGACGCCGCCCGGGCCACCAGGACCGCGGACTTATCCAGGATGGCGGCGGCCTGCTCGTTGCCGGCGTCGGCAAGTTCACACAGCCGGGAGAAGCTTTGCTGGACTTCAGCGCCGCTGTTCCCAGCGCGGGTGCCGTCGAGGATTCCGGCTGCTTCCGCCTCTGCCACCAGAACCTGCGGGATGGCGGAGGACTTGACGCAACCGCGCTGGCCGCAGTCGCAGAGCGGGCCGTCCGGGTCCACCACGATGTGGCCGATCTCGCCGGCATTGCCGGAGGTGCCGCGGACAACCTCATCGTTGAGCACGATGCCGCAGCCGATGCCTGTGCCCATGTACATGAAGACGAAGCTGCCGGCTCCGCTGGCGCCACCCGCCCAGGTTTCCGCCACTGCCGCGCTGGTGACGTCCTTGTCAACAAGCACCGAGTAGCCGGTGGCCGTGGCCAGCGCGTCCCGCAGTTCCACTCTGTCCCAGCCGGGAAGCAGGGGCGGGTCCACCACGGTGCCGTGATCCAAGTCGATGGGGCCGGGTGCTGCCACTCCCAGTCCTGCGATCCGGCCACGGTCCACACCCGAGTCCTCAACGAGCTGGGCGATTTCCGCGGCGATGGTGGCAATGACCGCGGCAGGATCATTGCCGCCGGGAGTCTTGATCCGGGAATGGCGGACCACCGCCCCCACGAGATCCAGCACCACGAACGTGGTGACGGCCGGATCCAGATGGACCCCCAGGGCGTACATGCCGCCGGGGTTGAGGCGCAGGATGGTGCGCGGCTTGCCCGGGCCGGTGCCTTCCTTGCCGGCCTCGACAATGAGGTTCTGGTCCAGGAGGCGGCGGGAGATGTTGGAGATGGTCTGTGGGGACAGGCCCACGATCTGGGCCAGTTCCACCCGGCTGAGGCCACCGGATGTCCTGCGGATCGCGTCGAGGATGACCGTGAGGTTAAAGTCCCCCATCCTGGGCAAGTTGGTTCCGCGTCTCGGCGAGGATTGGCGGATCTCAGACACTGTGTCCCCTAAACGTCTTCGGCTACCGGTGATGGTGATGCTTTGAATCGTACGTTACGGGTGGGCCGCCGCCCATATGCGTGAACGGCGGCGCGGCGCGCATGTTTTTCCGGTTCAGCGGGGGCTGCGCGTACTGCGGGTGACGGTGAACTTGGCGTTCCGGCCCTCCACCACGGTGGGCCCCACATAGCGCTCCAGAGCAGGCTGGTAGGCCAGGTGCCGGTTGAACACGGTCCACAGCTCGCCCCCTGGAACCAGGACACGGCCCGCGGCCTCGATCATTTTCAGACCGGCTCCGGCATGGACTCCGGCGCCGACATGGAAAGGTGGATTGAGCAGTACGGCGTCCACTGATCCGTCGGGGAAGCTGCTGAGCGCATCGTCCTGCAGGACCCTGACCCTGTCAGCCAGTCCGTTCGCCTGGGCGGTGGCGAGCGCGGACTGCACGGCGGCTGCGGACTGGTCTGTTGCCGTTACGGAGGCGGCAGGGAACTGCCGGGCGTACATGGCGGCGAGGATCCCGGTGCCGCAGCCCAGGTCCACGGCGTGCCGTGCCGGCTTCATGGCGGGCAGGAACGTCAGGAGGAACCGTGTGCCGATGTCCAGCCGTGGGCCTGCGAAGACAGCGCCGTGTGCAGCCACGTCCAGGTCCAGTTCAGCCACGTGCTCCACTACCGGGAAGCGCGGGGCGGCAATGGCAGGCTTGGGGCCGCTGCACAGAAGGACCCGCGACTTTTGCCGGGCGAGCTGCGCCTGAACGGACACGAAGTACCGTTCAAGGACTGCGTTCATGCCCAGTGACATGTGCTTCACCCGGCCGCCGGCCAGCAACCGGACGTCCGGCGCCGCGTACCGCGCTATGGCCGTGGCGATTTCCTCCAATTCGGCAAGGGTCTTGGGAAGCTGAAGCAGGACGGTTCCTGCTCCCTCCAGGAGTTCACGGCCAAGGGGCAGCTGGACGAACCCGGTTCCGGTGCCTTCGAATCCGCCGACCTCCCGGCAAGATTCCAACCCGGCTGTCTGTCCGGTCTCCAGTTCTGCCGCGTTGAGCCGCAGGGCCCTTTCCCCGGTGATGAGGTCCTGGTGCACGCGCAGCGACGCGGGGGCAAGCACCGCGGAAGCGCCGAGCGTCAGGGCGCCGTAGCGGTCACCAATGACGGCGATGGTGCTGCCGGCCCGCCCAAGCTGCACGGCCGTCTCCAGCAGCAGCCGGTCTGTGGCGTCCCACGCCTGCAGATTGGGGGCCTCCACATCGGGCCGCCGGCGCAGGACGGCGAAAATGTCCTCCAGCGTGTTAGCTGCCACCGGTGTCCTGCCGCCTTCTGTTGCGATTGCCGGCCCCGGCACCCGGGGCATCACCCCCACGTTACCGGTTCCGCCGCCGCCGCCATTCCAGGCAGCCCCATGATCGCCGCCACTGCTGCCCTGCCCGCCCGGTTGGCACCAATGGTGGACGACGACGGGCCGTAACCCACCAGGTGGACGCGCGGCTCGGCTGCCACCTGGGTGCCCTCCATGGCGATCCCGCCGCCGGGCCCCCGCAAGTGAAGCGGCGCGAGATGTTCCAGTTCGGCCCTGAAGCCGGTGGCCCAGAGGATGACGTCGGCTTTCAGGAGGCTTCCGTCCGCCCGGCGGACCCCGTCGCGCTCGATGGAGGTGAACATCGGTTGGCGGTTGAGTGCGCCGCGTTCTTTGGCGGCCCGCAATGCAGGCGTCCAGATCAGTCCCGTCACGGAGACCACGCTCTGCGGCGGAAGCCCACGGCGAACCCGTTCCTCTACCAGCGCCACGGCGTCGTGGCCGGCCTTGGCATCGAACGGCCCGTCCCGCCACACCGGTTCCCGGCGGGTGAACCAGCTGGTGGTGGTGACACAGGAAATTTCCTCGAGCAGGCCGACGGCGGAGATACCCCCGCCTACGACGATGACGTGCTGGCCGCGAAACTCTTCGGCGGAGACGTAGTCCGCGACGTGCAGCTGGCGGCCGCGGAACGAGTCCTGACCGGGATAAATGGGCCAAAAGGGGCGGGTCCACGTACCGGTGGCGTTGATGACCGCCTTGGCCGTCCAGTCGCCGTCGGATGTTTCGATCCGCAACCGCCCGGCGGGATTGTCGTCTTCCCGCCGGACAGCGCGAACTTTGACGGGCCGGCGGACGGAGAGGCCCAACTCCGCTTCATAGTTGCCAAAGTAGCGGGTCAGGAATTCGGAGCTGGGTTCGGCGGGGTCCACCTCCGGCTTGGGAATGCCGGGCAGGTCGCTGATCCCGTTGACGGTGGCCATGCGCAGGCTCTTCCAGCGGTGCCGCCACGCACCGCCCGGACCTTCCTCGGCGTCGAGCACGGCATAGTCGAGTCCCCGGCGCTGGAGGTGGTAGGCGGCCGACAGGCCGGCCTGGCCCGCACCGATGACCACCACATCGATTGGGTCAGGAATCACTCCCCCATGATAGTCGCGCCTGTGATGGTCGCGGAGGCCAGCGCGGCCTTAGGGTGGGCGCATGGAAACTGGAGCAGCAGTACCAAGCGGAACCGGAACCAAGGGGCATGCCGCCCGGCTGGAAAAGGCCCTGGGGGTGGTGCTGGGCACCGGGCAGATACCCCTCCGGCTGCGGGTGTGGGACGGCTCGGAGGCGGGCCCCGCCGGCGCGCCGGTCCTGGAGTTCAAGTCCCGGAAGGCCCTGCGGCGGATGCTTTGGTCGCCCGGGCAACTGGGGCTGAGCCGGGCGTATGTGGCCGGCGACATCGACACCCCGGGGGACATCTTCGCCGCATTCTCGGCGTTGAGTTCAGCGGGCAAGTTCGCCGAACCCGGTCCGTTCAAGCCGCTCTCCGCGGGTGAGCTCTGGCTGCTGGTGCGCACCGCGGTTCGACTTGGGGCTGTGGGACCCAACCCGGCCCCGCCGCCCGAGGAGGCCCGCGTCGCCAGGAAGGGCAGGATGCACTCCAAGAGCCGCGATTCGGCCGCGATCTCGCACCATTACGACGTCGGCAACGACTTTTACGCCCTGGTGCTGGGTCCGTCCATGGTTTATTCATGCGCCGTGTGGCCCGCCGACGGAGCCGCACGGCCGGCAGGTAATAGCGTGGACGCTGGCGGGCTCGGCGACGCGCAAGACGACGGGCTGGATGCCGCGCAGGAAGCCAAGCTGGACCTGGTGTGCCGAAAACTGGGCCTTCAGCCCGGAATGCGGGTCCTGGATGTGGGCTGCGGATGGGGCAGTTTCGCCATTCATGCTGCAGCGCGCTACGGCGTCACAGTCGTGGGCGTGACGCTCTCCACGGAGCAGGCGGTCCTGGCGAGAAAACGCGTGGCAGAAGCCGGGCTGACAGACAAGGTGGAGATCCGGGTGCAGGACTACCGGGACGTGGAGGACGGGCCGTTCGACGCCATCAGTTCCATCGGGATGTCCGAGCACGTGGGACGGGCCCAGACTCCCGCCTACGCCGCCGCGCTCTTCGCGCTGCTGCGTCCTGGCGGCCGGCTCCTGAACCATGCCATCTCTTGGAACGCCGGCCCCACCAGCCCCGACCCGGACTCGTTCATCCCCCGGTACGTCTTCCCGGACGGCGAGATGATCAGCCTCGGTGAGATGGTCTCCGCCCTGGAAACCGCCCGGTTCGAAGTCCTTGACGTGGAGGCCCTCCGGCGCCATTACGCCCTGACACTCCGGGCATGGGTCAGCCGGCTGGAGCAGAACTGGGACGAGGCTGTCCGGCTGGCCGGCGAAGGGCGCGCGCGGGTGTGGCGGCTGTACATGGCTGCGAGTGCGCTGGGATTCGAAAACGGGCTGACCGGGGTCAACCAGGTCCTGGTGCGGCGGCCGGGCGGAGAAGAACCGCCGCTGCGGCGGACTGCCTGGCTGTGACGGCAGGCCGGGCAACCGTGCCGCGGCCTGCTGCGGCCGGGTTTAAGCAGCGCCCTCCTGCCGGGACGTAACCCGGCAGGAGGGCGGTCTATCCCGGCGCTGCACCCGACCGTCCCTCCAGGGCACCTGCCGCCGGCAGGCCGGGCGCCTGCGCCGTCAGGCGACCGGTGAAGGCCCGCCCGGCTGGGTGAAATGCTGGGTCTTCTCGATCTGTACCACTTTCGGGTCCGTTTCATCCGCCGCGTAGTCGGTGGGCCGGGTGAGATCCTCCCCCGTCCGGACCTTCAGGGCCCGCATCACCAGGGTCAGGACGGCGGCGACCACCAGGTTCAGCGCGAAGGCTGACACTGCGATGTAGACGCTGAAGTCTGTACCGGGGATGGGGGCCACCGAGCCGCCGAAGTGTGCCTTGGTGACCGGATTGACCACGTTGTAGGCGGACACGGTGCCGAAGATGATGCCAACCGCCCAGCCGATCAACAGCGCCCACCGGTCGAACCACCGGGTGTAGAGCCCAGCCACCACCGCCGGGAAAGTCTGCAGGATCCAGATGCCGCCCAGCAGCTGCATGTTGATGGCTGCCGACTGGTCCATGGCGATTACGAAGACCAGGGCACCCACCTTCACCACCAGCGAGACGATCTTGGACACTTTCGCCTCAGTCCTGGCGTCAACGTCCGGCCGGATGAAGTCCCGGTAAATGTTGCGCGTGAACATGTTGGCTGCCGCGATGGACATAATGGCTGCCGGCACCAAGGCACCGATGGCGATGGCGGCCAGCGCGATGCCGGCAAACCAGGCCGGGAAGTGGTCAAGGAACAGCTGGGGAACCACCAGCTGCGGGTTGATCGAGCCGTCCAGGTCGATGGGCTTGGTGCCCGCCTGGATGGCAACGAAGCCCAGCAGTGCAAGGAACCCAAGCATCAGCGAGTACAGCGGCAGGATGGCCGCGTTGCGCCGGATGGTGTTCCGGGCCTTCGAGGCGAGCACCGCCGTCACCGAGTGCGGATACATGAACAGCGCCATGGCCGAGCCCAGTGCCAGCGACCAGTACGCGGAGTAGTTGGCGCCTCCCGGGATGAAGACGCCGGCCGGCTTGCCCGTAGCCTGGTTCACCGTGGCCAGCTTTGACTGCGCCGAGCCAAAGATCGTGTCCCAGCCGCCGAACTTGATGGGCAGGTAGATGACGGCAACGATCACGGCGAGGTAGATCAGCAGGTCTTTGACGACGGCGATCATCGCCGGGGCGCGCAGTCCCGACGTGTAGGTGTAGGCGGCAAGGACAACGAAGGCCAAAATCAGCGGCAGGTCAGTCAACAGCACATTGCCGGAGCTGCCCAGGCCAAGAACCGTGAGCACGGCTTTGATGCCCACCAGTTGCAGGGCGATGTAGGGCATGGTGGCAACAATGCCCGTGACGGCAACGGCAAGGGAAAGCCAGCGGCTGCCGTAGCGTCCGCCGACAAAATCTGCGGAGGTCACGTAGCCGTGGCGGTGGGACACCGACCACAGCCGGCTCATGATGATGAAGATGATGGGATACAAAACGATGGTGTAGGGGACGGCGAAGAAGCCGCTCACCGCGCCAGTGGCCCACATTGCCGCCGGCACCGCCACGAACGTGTACGCGGTGTACAGGTCCCCGCCCAACAGGAACCAGGTTATCCAGGTGCCGAATCCGCGGCCACCCAGGCCCCATTCGTCCAGGCTGTGCAACCCTTCCACTTCCGTGCTGCGGCGCCATCTGGCGGCCAGGAAGCCCATCACGGCGACGACGACAAAAAGCAGCACGACAATCACAAGCGCCGTCCAGTTGATCTGCCGCCCGGTCATGGCCGCTCCCCTTCCACGCCGGCCCCGGCAGAGGCTGCCCCTTCCGGGGGCGGGCCGCCGGCACGGGCCTCTGCCCGCCGTCGTCGGTCCTCCTTGGTGACCAGCCAGTAGGCGCTGCCGGTCAGGATGGCCGAAATTGGCACCCACAGGAGCTGGTACCAGTAAAAGAACGGCATGCCGCCAAGCCGCGGCGCATCAAAGGCGTAAAGCTGGGGCATCAGGGGGAACAGGATGGCGGCGGCCAGCAGGATGCCGGCGCCGATATAGGGGGCAGGCCTGGCCGGCCCGCGGATGGCCGTGTCGCGTGTAAGCCGTGATTCCCCGGGAAACGATTCACCGTTCGGGTTGTAGCCGGAACCATCTGCGTGGGACATCTGTGACCTCCTCGTCAGCCCGTCCCGCGGCCGCCGCTTTGGATGAAAGCAGTCCGGAGGCGGAACGATGTGCCCTCAATCACAGTTGTACCGCGCTTTGACCTGCGCCGGAAGAGTTTCGGTCCACGAACAGTTGCCGGTGGCAACAAGAAAGGGAACCATCACGTGGTGATGGTTCCCTTTGTTCCTGTATCGGTGGAGCTGAGGGGACTCGAACCCCTGACCCCCTGCATGCCATGCAGGTGCGCTACCAGCTGCGCCACAGCCCCGTACTTTTGTTCCTTCCGGTCGAATTCCCCGGAGCAACCTGACCAGAGTAATGCACTTTTCCGTTGGACGCCAATCGGCCGGCGGAAGCCTGGAACGGCGCCTCCCCTGAGCACCTGCCGCTGGACAAACCACTCCGGAACGCGTCGGTGCAAAGAGTCCGGGCGGCGGTGCAATCCCCAAATCGGGCCAGCCCGGAGGGAAGGGAAAACGAAAAAATCCGCCGGAACCTAGGTTCCGGCGGACTTACCGGTGGAGCTGAGGGGACTCGAACCCCTGACCCCCTGCATGCCATGCAGGTGCGCTACCAGCTGCGCCACAGCCCCGGATTGTTGCCGCTCCAAGCGAGCCTCCTTTCGGGGTCTCCCCCGAAGCAACTCAAATATCTTAGAACAGCAATTCCTAAAATTCCAAATCGGGAATATTCGCCGGTCGGGGGCCTACTCGCTCTCGGTTGCTGCGCCGGCTTTGGCGGAGGCGTCGTCGCCGAGCTGCAGGTCCACTACGGGGCAGTCCTTCCACAGGCGCTCCAAGGCATAGAACACGCGGTCTTCCTCGTGCTGGACGTGGATGACGACGTCGGCGTAGTCAAGCAGGACCCAGCGTCCGCCGGAGCGGCCCTCGCGGCGCACCGGACGCAGGTCCTGCTTGGCCAGTTCTTCCTCAATGCCGTCCACGATGGCATTGACCTGGCGTTCGCTGGGCGCCGACGCGATCAGGAAAACGTCAGCCAGGGCCAGGCGTTCGCTCACATCCATGGCGACGATGTCCTGGGCGATCTTGTCCGCGGCGGCCTTGGCGGCCGTACGGGCAATGGCGATTGATGATTCTGTTGCAGTCACGGGACTCCTTGATTTTTGTTAAGTGTTGGTGCCGGCAGGCAGGTCAGCGGGACATGCCGCTGACGATCAGGATGATGCCGGCAACGAGGGCCAGGATCCCGAACGCGAGAATGCAGAACTGGAGGATCCGGTTACGCCGTGCCCTGGTCAGGCCGGCGGTGGCGGCGTCCAGTGGATCGAGGCCGTAAGCGGAACTGGCGGGAACGCGGGGAAGGTCCTCAAAGAGGTCCTCCGACGGGTTCTCTGGCTGGGCCGCCAGACGCGTCACCGGTTTGGGACGGCCTGCTGCCTTCGCGGCAGCCTCCGCCCGGGCAATGACCTGGGAACGGCCGGTGGCCGAGTCAGCCGCAGGCGCCTTGGGCCGGGTCGCCGGTTTACGCTTCCCGCCTGGGGGCACCTTTGTTCCTGGGGAAACCTTCGTACCGGGCCTGGTGGTCACCGGAACATGGGAGGTTGCCGGCGGCTTCATCACCGGACGGTCGACGCCGGGCACCTGGACAAACTCGAGCGGCGTCACCATCGCCAGGTTGTTGGCAGTGGAGGGCCCAGGTTTGCTGGCAGTGGAGGGGCCGGGTTTGTTGGCGTTGGAGGGACCGGGCTTGTCCGTGGGAGCGGCAGGCCTGCCCTGGACGGCAGGGGTCCCCGCCTGCTCGGCAAGCTTCTGCCGGGCCATGGCCCGGCGGTTGAGCACGGCGGCACGTTCTGCGAGGGCGATCTGCTCGGCCAGGATCTCCGGATCCACGGCTTCGGGATCCATGGAGGCAATGTGCTCCATCTTGGCGATCTGGTTCCGCGCCTGTGCGGCGATGAGCTCCCGCGCTTCCAGCGCCTGTTCGACGGTCATGCCTTCCGGGGCGCTTCCGGGAGCCTGGGTGGGGCTGTCCGGCTTCTGGCCCTCGGGCTTATTCCCAGGCCCGCCGCCCTTTCCAGGGCCGGGGGAAGGCTGGGAAGGCGGCGCGGCGGGAGCTGGAGCAGCAGCCTGGACAACGGGGTTGGCCGCCGTCAGGGCCTGCTCTTTGAGTTGCTGCAAACGCAGCTGCCGCCGGGTGGGTGGCCCCCCGGCGGAAAGCTGCCCTTCCTTTTCCTCAAGCTCCTTGATGGCGCGCAGCGTGGCGCGGTCCCGGGCCCGGATCTGCGACGAACGCTGCGTGGAGGGCTGGTCCGGGGCTGTCTGGGGGCGGGCTGCCGGTGCAGGCGCGCGGTCAGCCGGCCGGTCGGCGGCAGGCGGGCGTTGCTCCGTGGAAGGCGGGGTGGCCTGTTGGGCTTCCCTGGCCTTCCGGAGTTCCCGGCGGCTGCGGATTGGTGGCTGTTCCTGACTCATTGAGAACTCATTCAGTACTGGCTGGTTCGCGTGCTTCGGAAGTTTGTTCCTCCGCGCTTGCGGGCGCGTCGGAATACAGGCCGTACTTGGCGATGTACTGAACCACCCCGTCCGGGACCAGGTACCAGACCGGGTTGTTCGCCGCCACGCGGGCACGGCAATCGGTTGACGAGATGGCCATCGCCGGAACTTCCAGGAGGCTGACGTCTTCACGGCCCATGCCATCCAGGACGTGACCGGGCCGCGTGACTCCCACAAAGTGCGCCAGCGACCAGAGTTCGTCGATGTCCTTCCACGACAGGATCTGCGCCAGGGCATCTGCTCCGGTAATGAAGAACAGATCGGCATCCGGGCGTTGTGCCCGCAGGTCGCGCAGGGTGTCGATGGTGTAGGTGGGACCGGGACGGTCCACATCGACGCGGCTGACGGTGAACCGCGGATTGGACGCGGTGGCGATGACGGTCATCAGGTAGCGGTGCTCAGGCTCGCTGACCTGTTTATGGGACTTTTGCCACGGCTGCCCGGTGGGGACGAAGACAACCTCGTCAAGGTCGAATTCCGCCGCGACCTCGCTGGCCGCAACAAGGTGGCCGTGGTGGATGGGATCGAACGTCCCGCCCATCACGCCCAGCCGCAGCCTCCCCCGGGCACCATTGCGGTGCAGGTTGTGGGAAATCTTAGTGACCCTGCCCGCGATCGTGCTTGTTGGGGTGCTGCCGGTGCGGATCCGCGTGCTCCTCGGTGGCAGCGTGCCGGTTGCCCAGGTTGTTGTACGACCAGGCGATGAACATCAGGACCACCAGGATGGCGAACATGGATACACCGAAGACCCACGGCTCAGCCCACAGCGGCGCAGGCTCCTCATGGCCTGATTCACCGGCGGCGGCGACGGACATGGCAATCTGCTGGAGCAGCATTTTCTCCCCTTGTTCAAGGATTTAAAGGCAGCGGAACCTTCCACTGCCTTACGGGTTCTGGTCTATGTTACCGCGTTGCTACCCGCGGACCTGGCCTTCACCCTGGACGATCCACTTCGTGGTGGTGAGCTCGGTCAGCCCCATCGGACCGCGGGCGTGCAGCTTCTGGGTGGAAATGCCCACCTCGGCACCAAGGCCCAGCTCGCCGCCGTCGGTAAAGCGGGTGGAAGCATTGACGATTACCGCTGCCGAATCCACCTCCGCAATGAATCGCTCCGCGTTGGCAAGGTGGTTGGTGAGGATCGCCTCGGTGTGTCCCGTGGACCAGGTCCTGATGTGCTGGAGGGCTTCATCCAGGCTGTCCACCATGCCCACTGCCAGGTCAAGGTCCATGTACTCGGTACCCCAGTCCGCGTCCGTCGCAGCTTCGGTCTCGACGCCGGGCAGCGCCGCCTTGATGCGGTGGTCCACGTGGAGGCGGACGCCGGCGTTGCGGAGTGCGGTGGCGACGGCGGGCAGCACCTTTGAACCGGAGTGGACCAGCAACGTCTCCACGGTGTTGCAGACGCTGGGCCGCTGGGTCTTGGCGTTGAGCAGGATCTCCACGGCCATGTTTTCGTCGGCCGACTCGTCGATAAAGATGTGGACGTTGCCCTCCCCTGTCTCGATGACGGGCACGGCGGAATTGGTGACCACGGTCTGGATCAGGTCCCGGCCGCCGCGGGGAATCAGCACGTCCACCCGGCCGCGCGCCTTCATCAGGACGTTGGCACCGGCGCGGCCGTACTGGTCCACGGTCTGCACAGCATCGGCGGGAAGGCCGACTGATTCGAGGGCCTCCCGAAGCACGCGCACCAGGACCTGGTTGGTGGCTTCCGCTGCACTGCCTCCGCGCAGGATGACTGCGTTGCCGCTCTTGAGGGCCAGCCCCGCGATGTCCACGGTGACGTTGGGACGTGCCTCGTAGATGGCTGCCACCACGCCCATGGGCACGTTGACCTGGCGGAGGCGCAGCCCGTTGGGCAGGGTCTGGCCGCGGACCACGTTGCCTACGGGGTCCGGAAGGTTGGCGAGATTCTCAAGGGCCGATACCAGGCCGGCAACCCGGGTTTCGGTGAGGGTGAGCCGGTCCAGGAGGGCCTTGGAGGTGCCGTTGTCCTTGCCCCGCTGCACATCCATGGCGTTGGCGGCGAGGATGGCCTGGACGTTCTCCTGCAGCGCGGCACCCACGGCGCGGAGGCCGCGGTCTTTCCAGGCGCGGTTGGCGGTGGACATCCTGCGGGCTGCGTGGCGGGAACGGTCGGCAATGGCGTGGACGGCCGCTTCCACGTCCGCGGGGGAAAGAGCGTCCACCGCTGATGCCTGCCCTGCCGACGGACCCGGCTGCGCCTGCGCAGCGGTGGTTCCGGAATTGTCAGCAGTATGGATCAGGGCTTCAGTCATGCTCCAAGTTTAGGCGAGCCTGCAGCTCACAACAGCACCAGATCATCAACATGAACAACTTCGCGGTCGTAGCCGCTGCCCAGTTCCTCGCCAAGTTCCCTGGTGGAGCGTCCCAGCATGTGGGGCAGTTCCTGCGATGAGTAGTTGACCAGTCCACGGGCAACAACGGTTCCGTCAGCGCCTGCCAGTTCCACGGCGTCGCCCGGCTCAAAGTCTCCGTGAATGGCGGAAATGCCCGCCGGCAGCAGGGAGGTGTGGTGGTGCAGCACGGCGCGGACAGCTCCGTCGTCCAGGACCAGGCGGCCCTGCACGGAGGCGACGTGGGCCAGCCACAGGAGGCGGACTGGTTTGCGGGAGCCGTTGACGGAGAACCAGGTGCCCACGTCCTCGCCGTTCAGGGCCGCGGCGGCGTTGGGTGTGGAGGTCACCAGGGCGTGGATGCCGGAACCGGCCGCCATGCTGGCAGCTTCTACCTTGGTCATCATGCCGCCGGTGCCCACGCCGGCCTTGCCCGCCTTGCCGATGGACACGCCCTCAAGGTCGTGCGCGCCGGTGACCAGGGGGATGCGCTTGGCACCCTGGGCGGGCGGACCGTCATACAGGGAGTCGACGTCGGACAGCAGCACGAGCGCGTCGGCCCGCACCAGGTGGGCCACCAGGGCGGCAAGCCTGTCGTTGTCGCCGAAGCGGATTTCATGGGTGGCAACGGTGTCGTTTTCGTTGACCACGGGGACCACGCCAAGGTTCAGCAGCCGGTCCATGGCGCGCAGGGCATTGGTGTGCTGGCTGCGCCGCATCAGGTCCTCGGCCGTGAGCAGGACCTGGCTGACGGTGACCCCGTGGGCGCCGAAGGCCTGCGTGTAGCGGGCCATCAGCAGACCCTGGCCTACGCTGGCGGCGGCCTGCTGCGTGGCGAGGTCGCGGGGCCGCTTTGCCAGTCCAAGCGGAGCCAGTCCGGCGGCGATGGCGCCGGAGGACACCAGGATGATCTCGGCGCCGGCGTTGCGCTTGGCCGCCAGCGTGTCGGCCAGGGCGGTGAGCGACTCTTCCGAGATGCCGCCCTTGATACTGGTCAGCGAGGATGATCCCACCTTCACCACGATGCGCCGGGCATCTGCCAGCGCACTCCGGTCCGCGGCGTACCCGGCCGGTTCCGCGGTCAAGCTCCTAGAGGTCATCGTCGGCGTCCAGTCCGCTTTCCTTGAGGGGCCGGGCGGCGCGGCGGCCACTGACGGATTCGGTCCAGATCCCTGCTTTCCGTTCCGCCTCAAGCTCGGCACGGGCGGCGGCCTTGGCCTCCCGGCGTTCCAGCTGCTCCTCGCGCTTCTGGCTGCGGGTGGGGCGGTCGCCGATGTCGGCGAACCGGGGATCGGTGCCGCGCGGCGAGGCAAGGAGTTCGGCCCCTGCCATCATGGTGGGCTCCCAGTCGAAGACAACCCCGTCGTCCCCTCCGATGACCACGGTGTCCCCCGGTTTGGCGCCCTGCTTGAACAGCTCGGTCTCAACGCCGAGCTTGGCCAGGCGGTCCGCGAGGTAGCCAATGGCTTCCTCGTTGGTGAAGTCGGTCTGCTTGACCCAGCGCTCAGGCTTTTCACCCAGGACGCGGAACAGCGGCTCCAGGTTCTTCTCCTCGCGGCGGATCTTGAACCCTGCTTCATTGACGGCGCGCGGCCGCAGCACGGTGGGCTGGACCTTGGGCGGGGCGGCGGCCACGGCGTCCCGCGCGGCCTGGACGATCTCGGCCATGGCGAAGCCGAGCTGGCGCAGTCCCTCGTGGCTGGTGGCGGAGACTTCGAAGACGCGGTAACCGCGCGATTCGAGTTCCGGGCGCACAAACTCTGCCATGTCCTTGCCGTCCGGCAGGTCCACCTTGTTGAGGGCAACCAGGCGGGGGCGGTGGTTCAGGGGGACCACTTCACCGTCCTGGCCGGCGTAGCTCATGTCGACGGCGTACTTCTCCAGCTCACCCTCAATGATGGCGAGGTCGGAGAGCGGGTCCCGGTCCGATTCCAGGGTGCCGCAGTCCAGCACGTGCACCAGGGCAGCGCAGCGCTCAACGTGGCGCAGGAAGTTGTGGCCCAGGCCGCGTCCTTCGCTGGCGCCTTCGATGAGGCCGGGGACATCGGCGATGGTGAAACGGACATCACCTGCCTGCACCACGCCCAGGTTGGGAACCAGGGTGGTGAACGGGTAGTCCGCGATCTTGGGGCGGGCGGCGGACATCGCTGCGATGAGGCTGGACTTGCCGGCGGAGGGGAAGCCCACCAGTGCGATATCAGCGATGGACTTCAGTTCCAGCACGATGTCGCGGGAGTCACCCTCAAGGCCCAGCAGCGCGAAGCCAGGGGCGCGGCGCTTTTGCGATGAGAGTGCGGCGTTACCCAGGCCGCCCAGGCCTCCGGCGGCCGCCACGTACTCGGCACCTTCGCCGACGAGGTCGGCGAGCAGGGTGCCGTCCTTGGTCTTGACCACGGTGCCGTCCGGAACGGGCAGAACCAGGGTCTCGCCGTTCTTGCCGCCGCGCCAGTCACCCATGCCGGGGCCGCCGTTGCTGGCATGCCGGTGGGGTGCGTGGTGATAGTCGAGGAGGGTAGTGGTCTGGTGATCGACGCGAAGGATCACGTCACCGCCGTTGCCGCCGTTGCCGCCGTCGGGCCCACCCAGCGGCTTGAACTTCTCGCGGTGGACGGAGACGCATCCGTGGCCGCCCGATCCGCCGGATACGTGCAGGACTACCCGGTCTACAAAGCTGGCCACGTGGATCTCCTCAAATGCTGTTTACCTGGCGTCCGGAACGCCACATCGATTGTAATGCGGTTAAAAGAACAGTGGAGCGGACCCACAGGCCCGCTCCACCGCTTCAGAACTGGATGTTACTCTGCAGCTGCAGCAGCAACGATGTTGACCACGCGACGACCGCGGCGGGTGCCGAATTCAACGGCGCCCGGGGTCAGTGCGAACAGGGTGTCGTCGCCGCCACGGCCAACGCCGGCGCCCGGGTGGAAGTGGGTGCCACGCTGGCGGACGATGATCTCGCCTGCGGAAACTACCTGGCCGCCGAAGCGCTTGACGCCGAGGTACTGAGCGTTGGAATCGCGGCCGTTGCGAGTGGAGCTCGCGCCCTTTTTATGTGCCATCTGAAATGCCTGCCTTTAAAATTCTGGGGAATCTGCTGGAAAACCTGAACAGTAACCGGTGGTTACTTGATGCCGGTGATCTTGACCTTGGTCAGTTCCTGGCGGTGACCCTGGCGCTTCTTGTAGCCGGTCTTGTTCTTGTACTTCTGGATGACAATCTTAGGACCACGCAGGTCCTGGAGGATTTCAGCCGTAACAGTTACCTTGGCCAGGTCAGCGGCGGCGGAGGTGACCTTGTCACCGTCAACCAGGAGCAGTGCGGGCAGCTCGATGGTGCTGCCGGCTCCACCGGCGACGCGGTTCAGGGTAACGAAGTCTCCAACGGAAACCTTCTCTTGGCGGCCGCCTGCGCGGACAATCGCGTACACCACTTGGGAACTCACTTCTCTCGACGTTTATTACAAAATTTGCGTGCGGCACCCGGCTCAGAAATTGGCTGGGTTCCCGCTGTGCCTCAACGCCGTGGATTTCCCGGGGAAATCCGTGAGCCGTCCCGGTGGAGAAGTCCGCTTGTTATGCACAGCGAATTGCTCCAGGGTCATAACCCAAGTGTTGGCGTAAGCACCGAAGATCCAGAATACGCTAAATCCGTCCACGGCCGCAAATGAGGCTGGTTCCGGCGGCCCGGCTGTGGTAGTAACCACAAACCCGGCGGGCAGCACCGCAACCATGCTCCTCCATCATAGCGGCGGCGCTGCCGGCAGCCGTCAGGAATGCAGCCTCGGCGCGTCGAAGAATTCCACTTCCAGGCGGCAGGACTGCTTGAACGCGGTGACCATCGCTGCCCTTTCATGATCGGAGGCTTTCCGCCCCGCTTCATCCACGATGGCAATAGCCCGGCGGGTGGCCTCGGCGAAAGCCTCGTCGGCATAGGTGCGGAGCCAGGCAGCGTAGGCATGCCCGTCCGGCTCGCCGGCGGCAAGGAACTGCGCGTGCAGCTTCTCCCCCACCTCGGCATAGAGCCAGAAGCAGGGCAGGACGGCGGCAGCGAGGACTGCGTAAGAGCCCGACGCCGAAGCTGCGGTGAGGTGGTCCACGTAGGCCTTCGTGACGGGGCCAAGTCCGCGCTGGGCGGGCCGGGTGCTGAGCCAGGAGCGGTGGAGTTCCGTTTCCACTTCCAGGCAATGCTGGGCCGATCCTGCCCAGAACAGCTGTTCGGCCTCAGAGGGGGCCAGGGCGCTGGTGCGGGCCAGCACGCGGGAGTAACCGTTGAGGTACAGGGCGTCCTGGGCCAGATAGTAGGCAAAGTCCTTCTCGGCCAGGTCTCCGGCGGCCAGGCCGCGGATGAAGTCCAGCGCATAGATATCGTCGAGGTCCTGCTGGGCTTCCGCCCACAGCCTGGCCGCGAAGCCGCCTTCCTGCAGTGCCGGCCGCAGGTGGTGGAAGTGGTGCACGGGTCCGTTCCCCTGGCCCACCTCCAGCAGGCCCGAGTTCTCAAGGGCACCGGCCAGCCAGGGCTTGACCGTCCGCAGTGACGCTTCCCAATCGCCCAGGCGGGCCTGCACCGTTGCCATGGCAGAGGAAAGGGAGCAGCCGGTGCCGTGGCTGTTGCGGGTGGCGATCCGGTGGCCCGGGACTTCCACAACATCCTGTCCCAGCAGGCCCGCGGTGTTGACCAGCGCGTCCGGGCAGTACTCCCCTGCCAGGTGCCCGCCCTTGACCAGCACGGTTGCCCCGGTGGCATTGGCCAGGCGCCGGCCCTGGGCCAGTGCCTCGTCCCAGTCCCCGGCGGGGGCCGCGCCCACCAGCATGGCCAGTTCGGGCAGGTTGGGGGTGATGAGATGGGCGAGGGGCAGCAGTTCCCGCAGCGCGGCTTCCGCCGACTCCTGCAGCAGCCGGTCACCGCTGGTGGCCACCATCACCGGGTCAAGAACCACGACGGCGGGACGCACCTTTTCGAGCCACCCGCGCACAGTGCGGATCACTTCCCGGTCACCCAGCATGCCGATCTTGACGGCGTCGATGCTGATGTCGTCACTGACCGCATCCAACTGCTGGGCCAGGAAGGCGGCCGGAGGAACATGCACAGCCTGTACGCCCTGCGTGTTCTGGGCCGTGAGGGCGGTGATGGCGGCCATGCCATAGCCCCCGTGCGCAGCGATGCTTTTCAGATCTGCCTGGATGCCTGCGCCGCCTGACGGGTCCGAGCCCGCAATGGAGAGGACGCGCGGAACGTCCCGGCCTGCGGGCAACGCGGCGGATGCATCGGATGCAGTTGGCAGGGGCATGGAAAGGGTGGAAGACAAGAGACATCCCTTCGCCGGTACTAGCCGGACAGGTTCAACGGGTCTGGATCTCAGCCGGCCTGTGCGCGGCACCCCGTGTCGGTTTCCAGCCTAGCGGCTGGGGCCTGTCCGCAGGAAAGGTGACAGCACCTCCTGCAGCGGAGACCGGGCTGCCGCATATAAGAATCCCCGCCCTGTGGACGTTTCCCCTTGAAATACATGGGGGAAACGTCCTCAAAACGGGGACTTCTGGATGTTCCTAAGCTGCTGCCTGTCCTGGCCTCCGGCTTACAGCTCCGAGGCCGGAACGCCGACGCCGAGGATGATGGGTTCCTCTGCCGCCTTGCCCTGTTCCGCGGTGGCCTGTGCCTTGTCCGTTTCCGGGGCCTTGGCTGCGTGCGAATGGCCTCCGGCAGTGGCCTGGACGTTTTCGTGGTGCTGGACAGCGGTCTGGTTCGCGGCACCCTGGGCACGGCTGGCGCCGCGGTGGCGCCGCGGCCTGCGCTGCCGGGACTGTTCCAGCGTGTGGTCCGAATAGTCCTTTTCGGCTGGAGCTTCCACTGCGGGGCGGGCTTCCGCTCCCCCGGTTTCGGCTTGCCCTTCCGGCGCGGGCTGTTCCGTTGCCGGCTGTTCCGCTGCCTCCGGCGCCTCGACGGTCTTGGCTGGAGCGTCCTCAATGGACGACGCCGGCTGGCCGAGGTGGGCGAATGCTTCAGCCAACCGGTCCAGGGTGAGGGCCGGCTTGGGCTGCTGCTCCTCCGCGTGCTCCACGAACGGAAGCGGGACTTCCTCGCCGCCGAACGTCAGGACAGCTGCGGGACGCGTGGGGGCATCGGCGTCGTGCTTCTCCTCTGCCGGAGCGGGCGCAGGCGGGGCTGCGGGCACCTGCCGGGTTGCCGCCACCTCGTCGTCGTGCAGGTGCGCAGCGTGGGCAGCAGCGGCGATGTTTGCCAGGGCAAGCCGGGTGGCTTCTGCCTTGGCATGCCGCTCGGCGTCCGTAGGCTCCGGGTGGACGGTGTGGACCTGGACGGCAGGCACCGGCGCGGCTTCGGGCTGCTGGCCGCCGCGTCCGCGCCGCCGCTTGCGTTCCGAACGTGCGCCGGGCTGGTTGTTGTCAGTTCGCTGGCCTTCGGTGCGGTGGGCTTCCGGCCGGGCTTCGGGCCGGTTGTCGCTGCGCTGGACGTGGTGGTGCTCGGCGGCAACGACGTTGGCGCGGCGGTGCTCCACGGGATCGTCGTGGGTCACCACGCCGCGGCCGGCGCAGGCCTCGCACTGTTCGCCGAAGACTTCCAGCAGCCCGGTGCCCATGCGCTTGCGGGTCATCTGGACCAGGCCGAGGGAGGTCACTTCGGCAACCTGGTGCTTGGTGCGGTCGCGGCCCAGGCATTCGACCAGGCGGCGCAGTACCAGGTCGCGGTTGGATTCGAGCACCATGTCAATGAAGTCGATCACGATAATGCCGCCGATATCGCGCAGCCGCAGCTGGCGCACCACTTCCTCGGCAGCTTCGAGGTTGTTCTTGGTGACGGTTTCCTCGAGGTTGCCGCCGCTGCCGGTGAACTTGCCGGTATTGACGTCCACCACGGTCATGGCCTCGGTGCGGTCGATCACCAGGGAGCCGCCGGAGGGCAGGAAGACCTTCCGTTCGAGGGCCTTGTGGATCTGCTCGTCGACGCGCCAGGCGGAGAAGATGTCCTGGTCCTTGGTCCACTTCTCGAGCCGGCCCACCAGATCGGGCGCCACGTAGGTCACGTAGGCCTCGATGGTGTCCCAGGCCTCCTCGCCGGAAACGATGAGCTTGGAGAAGTCCTCGTTGAAGACGTCGCGGACAACCTTGATGGTCAGGTCCGGTTCGCCGTAGAGCAGCTCGGGGGCCAGGATCTTGGTGGACGCCGCCTGGCTTTCGATGCCTTCCCACTGGGCGCGCAGCCGGTTGATGTCGTGCGTGAGTTCTTCCTCGGACGCACCTTCGGCGGCGGTGCGCACAATCACGCCCGCGTGCTCGGGCAGCCGGTCCTTGAGGATGCGCTTGAGGCGGTTGCGTTCGACGTCGGGCAGCTTGCGGGAGATGCCGGTCATGGAACCGCCGGGCACGTACACCAAGTAACGGCCGGGGAGCGAGATCTGGCTGGTGAGGCGGGCACCCTTGTGGCCCACGGGGTCCTTGGTCACCTGGACCAGCACGGTGTCGCCGGACTTCAGCGCGTTTTCGATGCGGCGCTGCTTGCCTTCGAGGTTCACGGCCTCCCAGTTGACCTCGCCGGCGTACAGGACGGCGTTGCGGCCGCGGCCGATGTCAACGAAGGCAGCTTCCATGGAGGGCAGCACATTCTGGACCTTGCCCAGGTACACGTTGCCGATCAGCGAGTCCTGCTGGGTCTTGGACACAAAGTGCTCGGCCAGGACGCCGTCTTCGAGGACGGCGATCTGGATCCTGTCGTCGCGCTGGCGGACGATCATTTGCCGGTCCACGGACTCACGGCGCGCCAGGAACTCGGCTTCGGTGATAACCGTGCGGCGGCGGCCCGTGTCGCGAGATTCGCGGCGGCGCTGTTTCTTCGCCTCCAGTCGGGTGGAACCCTTGACACTGGTGACGCGGTTGCTGGCGGGCGCCTCGCTGACAGTCCGCGGGGCGCGCACGCGCGTCACCGTGTTGGGGGGATCATCGTCCCCGCCGCCCGTCAGCTCAAGGTCCTGGTCCCCGCGGCGGCGGCGACGGCGACGGCGGGACGTCACGCCGTCCTCCACCGTCCCGGAGGTGTCCTCGTCGGCTTCGTCCTCGGCGTCGGCATCAACGATGCCGTCCTCGTTGTCCTCTTCCGCCCTGTCACCGATCCGGCTGCGGCCCCTGCGGCCACGGCTGCGGCGCCGGCGGCGGTTGGAGGAATCGTCCGTATCTTCGGTTTCCTCCTCCTCAGGCTCCTCTGCGGCGGGGGCCGCGGGACGGACCACGGTGCTGAGGTCCGGCGCCTGGAAGAGCACTGAGGTGGGCGAAGCGGGCTCCAGGAACAGGGAGGCGAAGGGGCTGGCCGCTGCCGCGGCTTCAGGTTCGCCGCCCTTAGACGCTGCGGGGGTTTCCTGCGCCGCCCCGTTGGCGGTTTCCACGGCCTGCGCGGCTGCCGGCTCCTGAACTGTCTCCTGCGCAGCGGCTGGCTCTTGAACTGTCTCCTGCGCGGCGGCCGGCTCCTGCACTGACTCCTGTGCGGCGGCATCCGGTGCTGCTGATCCTTCCACCACGGCTTCAGCGGCGGCGGGGGCGGGCTCGGCGGAGGCGGGGGAAGCAACCTTGCGGGTGGCTACCCGACGGCGGCGGACCGGCTTGCTTTCGACGTCCGCGGTTGGTTCCGCAGCGGGTGCGGCGGCGGCAGCCTCAGCAACGGAGCTGGCAGCGTCAGCAGCCGCCGACCCGGCGGAGGCGTCAACGCCGGCACCGTCGGCGGCGACACGCTGGTCAGCGGGGGTGGCTTCCTCCGCGAAGGTGGGCAGCGTCTCCGCAACCTCCACCTTCTTCCGGGTCCGGGTGCGACGGGCCGGAGCCTTGGGGGCCTTTTCCGCGTCGTCGGACTGCGTGGCTTCAGCCTGGATGGAAGCCGCTTCTTCCGGAGCCGCAGCCACGGCTCCCGTCACCTCGTCCATAGCCTTGGGGGCCACTTTGCGGCGGGCGCGTGGAGCCCTCTTGGGTGCCGCAGCCCCCGCCGCTGTTTCTTCGTTAACGGCCAGTTCCTGATCATTGTCCATATGTGGCAACACTCCTGCCCCTGACGTACCGCCACATCCGGCACCCATTGGGGCACATATTGTCAAAACCCGCAGGCGTTGACAGAAGTCAAGTGGATACTCCCAGGTTCGCACCGTCGTTGGGGTGCGGCAGCCCGTAGGAGCCGGTGGATGCTCTGAAAACCCGTTGTTCTGCGTGCCACAACCAGGTGCCGCCCAATGGAGTTGCGGGTGTGCCGGAAGAATCCGAAGCCTGCCCTGCTCATCATTGGCGGTCTTGGGAACAAACCACCGGACCGGAGTCCGAATGTGGATCGGCTTCCAGCCACGTTCATTCTCTCATACCCGGGCTGGATCGCCGCGGAAGCAGGGTCTGCTGTTCCCGTTCCTGTGAAGTGGCTTCAGGCGCCGGCGTTACAATCAGGCAGAGGAGCACCGGACGAAAAGGACGCCAAACCCATGCCCAGCATCTCCCACGTCAGCGCCCGCGACGAGAATCGCGCCGCCGATTCCCACGCCACTGCGGCTGCCGCCGTTCCGCGGATGGCCCGGAACCGGCCTTTCGGCTGGCTGCTGGTCATCACGGGCATCGTGGGCTGGCTTGCGTCCGGAACCCTGGTCCTGGAAAAGCTCGAAGTACTCAAGGACCCCAACCACGCAACCGTATGCGATGTGAACCCTTGGATCTCGTGCGGCCAGGTGATGCAGACCTGGCAGAGTTCGGTGTTCGGCTTCCCCAACATGTTCATCGGCATCGTGGCCTTCGCCATCACCACCACCGTGGGCATGGCCCTGCTTTCGGGCGCCACCTTCGCCCGCTGGTACTGGTTGGGACTACAGGCAGGGGTCACGCTTGGTTTTGTGTTCGTTGTCTGGTTGTGGTCCCAGGCCCTCTACTCAATCCACATCCTGTGCCCTTTCTGCATGATCGTCTGGGCGGCCATGATTCCGCTCTTTGTGTGGACCACCATCAGGAACATCAGCGCCGGCGTCATCCCCATGCCTGCAGGCGCAGCCCGTGTCCTGGGTGATTCCGGCTGGATCATCACCGCCCTGCTGTACGTGGCCGTCATCGCCACCATCTTCTTCGCGTTCATCCAGGTCTTCGTGGGGACCTCGGGCTTCTAAACCCCTTCCGCCCACCGGATGACAGATAAGGCCAATGTTCATCGAGAACATTGGCCTTATCTGTAAGTTCGCGGCTTCTGAGTGCGCGGAGTCTCCGGTTAGTTGAACCAGATCTTGATCTCGCGCTCGGCGGAATCGGTTGAGTCGGAGCCGTGTACCAGGTTCTGCTGGACTTTCAGGCCCCAGTCCCGGCCGAAGTCGCCGCGGATGGTGCCGGGTGCCGCCGTCGTGGGGTCCGTGGTGCCGGCCAGCGAGCGGAAGCCCTCGATGACGCGGTGGCCTTCGAAGATGGCAGCCACCACGGGCCCGCTGAGCATGAACTCCACCAGCGGCTCGTAGAACGGCTTGCCAACGTGCTCCTCGTAGTGCTGCTCCAGCAGTTCACGGGTGGCATCAACCTTCTTCAGCTCAACCAGGCTGTAGCCCTTGGCTTCGATGCGGGCCAGGATGGCGCCCGTCAGGTTACGGGCGACGCCGTCGGGCTTGATCAGGACGAGGGTGCGCTCTGTAGTCACAACTGCTCCAATGCGTTGGTGGGGTTTCGGGACAAGTCTACGGGGGCCGGCGAACGGGGACGCGCCTACGGGGACTGGGGCTGGGCGGGGCCGGCGGCCTGGTCCGGATGGGCCGCCTCCCATTCAGCCTGCTCGCGGGCACGCTGCGCCGCTTCCCGGTCCAGCCGGATGCCGGTCCGGATGCCGTACCACCAGGCCAGGGCGAAGAGCGCGCCCACCAGGAACATGGCCGGCTCAAAGATGCCGGTGAGGATCAGGACGAGCTGCAGGATCCAGCCCAATCCAATCCCCCAGGGTTTGTTGAGGACCGCGCAGGCGAAGACCATGACCGCGCTGAGGGCAATGCCCACGCCGAGGATCAGCGCCGGCGGAAATTCCCCGCGCCGCAGGCCGAACACCACCAGGGTGGCGAAGAACATGACGAACGCTTCCAGGAGCAGCACCGTGGAGGCGAACATCACCTTGGTGGACCGGCGCTTCTTCGGCATCCCGGGACGCCATTCCCGCTGTGCCTTGGTCAGTTTGGCCATGCCTACGCCTCCGTCTTGCCGAGCAGGATGCGTGCTTCCGCCACCAGGGTGATCGATCCGGTGACCAGCACGCCGCCGGAGAGGTCGTCGTTGGCTTCGGCCCGCTCAACGGCCCATTCCAGTGCGTCGTCCAGTTTCTCGGCGATGTGCACGTTGTCCTCGCCAAAGCCGAGGTCCACCGCAAGCTCGGCGAGCTCGGCGGCCGGAACGGCGCGCGGCGAGTTGGACTGGGTGAAGCAGTACTCCGACGCCATGTCGCCCAGGGATTCCCTGAGTTCACGGAGGATCTCCTCGGCGTCCTTCTCCTTGAGTACGCCGACCACCGGAACCAGGCGGGTGAACGTGAACGCTTCCTGCAGCGCGGCGGCCGAAGCCTTGATGCCGTCGGGGTTGTGGGCGGCGTCCACGATGATGGTGGGCGCGGTCCGGACCACCTCCAGCCGGCCCGGGGACGTGACGGCCGCGAAGCCTTCCTGCAGGACCTCGAAGTCGAGTTCCTTTTCGCCGCCGAAGAATGCCTCCAGGGCGGCAACCGCCACGGCTGCGTTCTGTGCCTGGTGTGCGCCGTGCAGCGGCACCAGCAGGTCCGGGTAGCGGCCGGCGATGCCCTGGATGGTCACCACCTGTCCGCCAACGGCCACCGTGCGGGACTCGACGCCGAACTCCACGCCCTCGAAGCGGAACGGCACGCCCACTTCCTTGGCCTTCTCCAGCAGTACCTGCGCCGCGTCGAGGGGCTGGGCAGCGCTGACAAGGTACCCGCCGGGCTTGATGATGCCGGCCTTTTCGCGGGCAATGTCCTCAGTGGTGTCCCCCAGGAGGTCGGTGTGGTCCAGCGAAATCGGCGTCACCACCGAGACCTGGCCGTCGCCGACATTGGTGGCGTCCGTGATGCCGCCCAGGCCCACTTCGATGATGGCCACATTGACGGGCTGGTCCGCGAAGATGGCGAAGCCCAGGATCGTGAGGCACTCGAAGTAGGTCAGCCGCGGCTGGCCCTCGGCCTCGAGTTCGGAGTCCACGATCTGCAGGTAGGGCCGGATTTCGTCCCAGATCCTGACGAACGTTTCGTCCGGCACCGGGTGGCCGTCGATGCTGATCCGCTCCGTGACCTTGGACAGGTGCGGGCTGGTGTACCGGCCCGTGCTCAGTCCGTGGGCGCGGAGCACGGACTCGATCATCCGCGACGTCGAGGTCTTGCCGTTGGTTCCGGTCACGTGGATGATCGGGTACGCCTTATTGGGCTCCCCGAGGACATCCATGGCGCGGAACAGCGGCGCCAGCCGGGGCTCCATCTTGTTTTCCGGCGCCCGTCCCAGCAGCTCGGCGTAGACGCTTTCCACGGAAAATTCGTCGGTCATGTCCTAGGCCTCCACTTTTTCAACGGCGACGGCGGGTTCAGCCGCGGTGCCTGCCTGGGCGTCCAGGTCCACCGTCAGCGTTTCGCCCTTGACGAGTGCGGCGTTGGCCAGCAGGGCATCCACCACGTTCTGCGGTGCGGTGACGGACGTCCGGATCCGGTCGCTCACGTTCAGTCCGGCGTCCTTGCGCGCCTGCTGGATGGCGCGGACCATGTCGCGGGCCAGTCCTTCGGCTTCAAGCTCCGGCGTGACCTCGGTGTTGAGGACCACGAACCCGCCTCCGGGCAGCACGGCAACAGCGGCCGAACCGCCCTCGGACTCCGCCACCACGGTCTCCAGCGTGTACTCCTGGGGCTCCAGCTGGAGGCCCCCGGCGGTGACCACACCGTCGTCGTCCACTGACCAGTCGCCGGACTTGGAGCCCTTAATGGCCAGCTGGACGTTCTTGCCCAGGCGCGGGCCGGCGGCCCGGGCGTTGACCACCAGCTTCTGCTGGATGCCGAACTCCTCGGGCGAAGCGGTGGCGGCGTCCAGGAGGCGGACGGAACGGAGGTTGAGTTCGTCGGCGACGACGGCGGCAAAACCTTCCAGCGCGTCCGCGCCGGGTGCCACGACGGTGAGTTCCTGCAGCGGCAGGCGCACCCGCAGGTTCGCTGCCTTGCGCAGCGAGGAGCCGGTGGAGCAGATCTGCTGGACCCGGTCCATGGCTTCCACCAGGGACGGGTTGGCCGGGAACAGGTCCGCGTCCGGCCAGTCGGCAAGGTGCACGGACCGGCCGCCGGTCAGGCCGCGCCAGATCTCCTCGGACACCAGAGGCAGCAGGGACGCCGCGGCACGCGTGACGGTTTCCAGGGCGGTGTACAGGGCATCGAAGGCGTCCTGGTCCTCGTCGAAGAACCGCTGGCGGCTCCGCCGGACATACCAGTTGGTGAGCATGTCCAGGTAGCTGCGCAGCGAGTCGCAGGCTCCGGAGATGTCATAGGTGTCCAGCTGGGCGGTCATGCTGCGGACCAGGTCGCCGGTGTTGGCCAGCAGGTACTGGTCCAGGGTGTCCCGGTAGCCCTCGTAGCGAAGCTTGGCTTCGTATCCCGCGCCGCCGTTGGCGGCATTGGTGTACAGGGCGAAGAAGCTGTAGACGTTCCAGAGCGGCAGGATGACCTGGCGCACGCCGTCGCGGATGCCCTGTTCGGTGACGATGAGGTTGCCGCCGCGCAGGATGGGGCTGGACATCAGGAACCAGCGCATCGCGTCGGAACCGTCCCGGTCAAGGACTTCCGACACGTCCGGGTAGTTGCGCAGGCTCTTGGACATCTTCTGGCCATCGGAGCCCAGCACGATGCCATGGCTGATGACGTTGCGGAACGCGGGCCGGTCGAAAAGCGCGGTGGAGAGGATGTGCAGCATATAGAACCAGCCGCGGGTCTGGCCGATGTACTCGACGATGAAGTCGGCCGGGTTGTGGGTGTTGAACCAGGCCTCGTTCTCGAACGGGTAGTGTACCTGACCGTACGGCATGGAGCCGGAGTCGAACCAGACATCCAGGACGTCCTCCACTCGGCGCATCACGGACTGGCCCTCTTCGGGCGTACGGGGGTCGTCCGGGTTCGGCCGGGTGAGCTCGTCGATGAACGGCCTGTGCAGATCCACCTCGCCGTCCTTGTTCAGCGGCAGGCGGCCGAAGTCGGCCTCGATCTCGGCGAGGGAGCCGTAGACGTCGGTGCGCGGGTATTCGGGATCCGTCGACTGCCACACGGGGATGGGGCTGCCCCAGAACCGGTTGCGGCTGATGGACCAGTCGCGGGCGTTTTCCAGCCACTTGCCGAACTGGCCGTCCTTCACGTTGCCGGGGATCCAGTTGATCTCCTGGTTCAGTTCGGACATGCGGTCCTTGAACTTGGTGACCTCCACGTACCAGGAGGACACCGCGCGGTAGATCAGCGGGTTGCGGCAGCGCCAGCAGTGCGGGTAGCTGTGCTCGTAGCTGGCCTGGCGCACCAGCCGGCCCTGGGCCCGCAGCACCTGCGTGATCGGCTTGTTGGCCTCGAAGACCTGCAGGCCCACGATCCCGTGAAGGTCGCCGTGCTTGAACAGCGGCAGGAACCGCGCGCCTTCGTCGACGGAGAGCACCACGGGGATACCCGCCTCCTCGCAGACTTTCTGGTCGTCTTCACCGTAGGCGGGCGCCTGGTGGACGATGCCGGTGCCGTCCGTGGTGGTGACGTAGTCGGCCACCACGAAGCGCCAGGCGTTCTCCATGCCGTACTTCTCGTTGTCGGCGAAGTCGTCCCAGAGCCGCTGGTACTCGAGGCCTTCGAGTTCGGAACCGGCGTAGGTGGCCACGACGGCGGCTGCCGCGTCCTCGAAGCTGTCGTAGCCGAGGTCTTTGGCGTAGCTGCCCAGCAGGTCCGCGGCGAGCAGGAAGCTGCCGGTGACAGGGGCGTCGGCAGAGGCGGCTTTGATGCCGTTGGGTCCGGCGGGCAGCACGGCGTACGTGATGGAAGGCCCGACGGCGAGCGCGGCGTTGGTGGGCAGCGTCCAGGGGGTGGTGGTCCAGGCGAGGGCCTGCACGCCGGCAAGCTCCCTGGACAGCTCCGACTCCCCCGGAAGGATGGGGAACGTGACGGTGACGGTCTGGTCCTGGCGGTTCTTGTAAACGTCGTCGTCCATGCGCAGCTCGTGGTTGGACAGCGGGGTTTCGTCCTTCCAGCAGTATGGAAGGACGCGGTAGCCGTTGTACGTCAGGCCCTTGTCGTGCAGCTGCTTGAACGCCCAGAGGACCGATTCCATGTACTCGACGTTGAGCGTCTTGTAGTCGTTGTCGAAGTCCACCCAGCGGGCCTGGCGGGTAACGTAGCTGCGCCATTCGTCGGCATACTTCATCACCGAGGCGCGGCAGGCGTCATTGAACTTGTCGATGCCCATGGCTTCGATCTGGGTCTTATCCGTCATCCCCAGCTGCTTCATCGCCTCGAGCTCGGCGGGCAGGCCGTGGGTGTCCCAGCCGAACCGGCGCTCCACGCGCTTGCCCCGCTGGGTCTGGTAGCGGCCCACCAGGTCCTTGGCGTAACCGGTCAGGAGGTGGCCGTAGTGCGGCAGGCCATTGGCAAAGGGCGGGCCGTCGTAGAACACAAACTCGTTGCTGCCCGGCTCACCGCCGGGAACGTCGGCGCTGCGCTGGTCGACGCTGGCCTGGAAGGTGCCGTCCTGGTCCCAGTACTTCAGGATGCGCTCTTCGATCTCCGGGAACTTCACGGAGGCAGAAACGCCGGCGCTGCCGTTGGAGGAAGTGCTGGAGGCTGAGGCCTTGGGGTAAAACGTCATGTTCGACATCCTGGGTTGAGCGCGGTGAACCCCCGGCAGCGGCCGGACGTTCCGTTCAGGATGCGAGGACGGCTGCCGTGCCGTCCCTAAGACGTCACGCCCACCGCGGTACCACCTCACTTACCGGCGCCGCATGTTCCCAAAGGAACCCTGATGCCCCGGCCTCTCATTACTGCTGTGACGGGCTTACCCGTCCGGTTCTACTGACGCGACGGACCTTGGAGGTCGCGGCCGCGGGTTCTTCCGGAAGCTCACCGGTGATTGCCGGGTCATAGCCACTCCAGAGTCTACTATCGCGGCAGCTCCAGTGCCATTCAGCACGAGCCGCACGGGTCGGGTCCACGTTGCCCTTCCCTATGGATGCCAGTGCAAAGGAGCAGCCCCGCACCCGGGGCTGACGGGGACTCGCGCATTGCCTAGACTCGCTTCATGGCAGCTTCCGGCCACCCCGCCTGGGGTCGGCGTGCAACCACGGCCTGCAGATGGCTGTTCATTCCGGTTGCCCTGCCGGTTGCGGCGGTGTCAGTCATTCGCGCCGTCCCTGCCGATTGGCCCCTGCCGGCGGTCCAGCTCGTTGCGTTCACGCCCTGGTTCGCGGTGCCGGCGGCCGCAGCCCTGCTTCTTGCCTTCCTGGGACGGAGACGGTGGCAGCAGGCGGTGGCCGCGGCTTTGCTGGGTTGCCAGGCGTTCTGGCTTTTCCCACTGGATGTCAGGGAACCTGCTGCCGAGGCTGCAGGGGCCCGGGCGTCCCTGGTTGCCATGAGCATCAACGCGGAGTTGGGCGGCGCGGACGCCGCCGGCATCGTGGCCCTGGTTCGTGAAGAACGCGTGGAGCTGCTGGCCATCGAGGAGTACACGCCCCAACTGGGACGAAGGCTTACAACCGAAGGGCTGGACGCGCTGCTTCCACATCGGGTTGCCCATGCCAGGGATGGCGCCGGCGGCACTGCCATCTACTCCCGGTACAACCTCGAGGATGCCGGCGTGCTCCCCGGCACCCAGTTCACCATGTCGGTTGCCCGTCTAAACATCGGCCCCGGCAAACTGCAGGTGGTGGCCGTCCATACCCTGGCACCGGTAGGCAACGGCCTCCATCAGTGGCGCAGCGACCTGGCCACCGTGGCCAGGTCGGACAACGGTTCCGGGCCCCTGCTGCTGGCGGGAGACTTCAACGCCACCTTCGACCACCGGGAGTTCCGGGCCCTGCTGGCAGGACAGGGCGCCGGCCGGACCCTGGTGGACGTAGCGGGCTCGTTGGGAAGCAGGCTGGTGCCCACCTGGCCGATGCGCGGATACCGCCTGCCCGGAATTACGCTCGACCACCTGGTGACCAGCCCGGACATCAGGGGCTCGGGATACTCCGTCCACCGGGTTGCCGACACGGACCACGCAGCAGTGGTGGCAACCCTGCATATCCAGGGTCCCTAGTTCTTCCCGGCGGCACTTCCTCCTGGCACGGTTTGCCCTGGTCCGCTTAGCCCTTCCGGATGAGCTTATAGTTGGCGGCCTGCGCCACCGGCCGGATGACGATCTGGTCCAGGTTGACGTGGTGCGGGACGGTGACGGCGTAGCGGACAACGTCGGCCACATCCTCCGCCGTCAACGGCTTCTCCACGCCTTGGTACACCTTGCCGGCGGCCTGCGGGTCCCCCAAGCGGTTCAGGGCGAACTCCTCGGTCTGCACCAGGCCCGGCGCTACCTCGATGACACGCAGGTTGTGCTCGGCTTCCTCCAACCGCAGCGCGTTGGTCAGGGCGTGCTGGCCGAACTTGGCGGCGTTGTAGCCACCGCCGCCCTCGTAGGCATCCAGGCCCGCGGTGGAGGTCAGGTTCAGCACCGTTCCTTCGCCGGTGGCCCGCAGCATCGGGAGGAAGGCCCGGGTGAGCTTCATGGTGCCCAGGACGTTGACGCGGTACATCCACTCCCAGTCGGCCGTGCTGGCGTCGCCCACCTTGTCAGCGCCGCGCGCGCCGCCGGCAATGTTGACCAGCGTGTCAATGCCGCCCGCCTCGGTGACCTGCGCGAGCACCCGGGACACGTCGTCGTCCTCTGCAATGTCTGCGGGAATCGCGATGGCGCCGGATTCGCTTTCCAGAGCCGCCAGGCGTTCGGCGCGGCGCGCTACGGCGAAAACCGTCCAGCCGTCGGCGCGCAGCGCACGCACTGCCGCCTCCCCGATTCCGCTGCTCGCGCCGGTTACCAGTGCTGCCTTTTTCTGCAAGTCCTTCGTCATGGCACCACCCTAGCGGGATCAGCCGGCCGGACGTCCTTGGAGGTACTCAAGCAGGACCCGTGCATTGTTTTCCTCCGTGTTGCGGGCGGCGTAGAGAAGGGTGACGCGGGGGTGCGCGGCAGCCAGTTCCAGCAGGGTCTCCACTGCCGGGTTGTGATCCAGTTCCAGCCGGTAGCGTTCGCTGAATTCGGCAAACCGCTCGGGGCGGTGGTTGAACTCCTTGCGCAGCTCCGTGGACGGTGCAGCGTCCTTGAGCCAGAGGTCGACGGCGGCACCTTCCTTGGGCATCCCACGGGGCCAGAGCCGGTCCACCAGCACCCGGACGCCGTCGTCGTCCGCCGGCGGTCCATAGATGCGCTTCACTCTGAAGGTGCCTTGGATATCGCCCATAGGGCGCATGCTACCCGCGCCCGCGCGCCGTCGGGGCCGGACGGGTTGGGTGGGATGCAAGCCGGCATGAAAGAATTGCCCAATGGCTGAAGACACTCAGGGTACAGACACGCCCACCACCGCCCCCATCAACGTTCCGGACAAGCCGGCCCTCGAAGGCCTCGAAACGGCGCTCACCCAGCGCTGGCTTGCCGAGGGAACCTACAAGTTCAACCCCGACACCACCCGGGAGCAGGTCTACTCGATCGACACTCCCCCGCCCACCGCGTCGGGATCCCTGCATGTGGGGCACATGTTCTCCTTCACCCAGACGGACGTCCAGGCCCGCTACATGCGCATGACCGGCAAGAACGTCTTCTACCCGATGGGCTGGGACGACAACGGCCTGCCCACCGAACGACGTGTCCAGAACTACTACGGCGTCCGCTGCGATCCCGCCATCCCCTACAACGCCGACTACCGGCCGCCGGCGCAGCCCGCGAAGAACCAGCGCGACTTCGACGTTGTGTCACGCCAAAACTTCATTGAACTGTGCGAGGAACTGGCCGTCGAGGACGAGAAAGTCTTCGAAAACCTGTTCCAGACCCTGGGCCTCTCCGTGGACTGGGACCTCACCTACCGCACCATCGATGACACCTCCCGGGCAGTGTCCCAGCGCGCCTTCCTGGCCAACCTGGCCGCCGGCGACGCCTACATGGCCGAAGCGCCCACGTTGTGGGATGTCACCTTCCGCACCGCCGTCGCCCAGGCCGAACTGGAGGACCGCGACGTCCCCGGCGCCTACTACCGCTACCCCTTCTTCACCGAAGACGGCGACAAGGTCTTCATCGAAACCACCCGCCCGGAGCTGCTGGCAGCCTGTGCAGCGCTCGTGGCAAACCCCGACGACGAGCGTTACCAGCCGCTGTTCGGCAAGACGGTGAAGTCCCCGCTCTTCGGCGTAGAGCTCGAGGTCAAGGCCCACCCGCTGGCCAAGGCGGACAAGGGGTCCGGCATTGCCATGGTGTGCACCTTCGGCGACCTGACCGACGTCACCTGGTGGCGTGAGCTGCAGCTTCCCACCCGCCCCATCATGGGCCGTGACGGCCGCATCATCGCCGAAACCCCGGACTGGATCACCAGCGAAGCCGGCAAGCAGGCGTACGCGGCCATCGCCGGCAAGACTGCCTTCTCTGCCAAGGAAGCCGTGGTGGAACTGCTCAAGGAAGCGGACCTGCTGGACGGCGAACCGAAGAAAATCACCCACCCCGTGAACTTCTTCGAGAAGGGCGACAAGCCCCTGGAAGTGGTTACGTCCCGCCAGTGGTACATCCGCAACGGCGGCCGCGACGAGGACCGCCGCGAACGCCTCATCGGCCGGGGCAAGGAGATCGACTTCCACCCGTCCTTCATGCGCTCCCGCTACGAGAACTGGATCGCCGGCCTGAACGGTGACTGGCTGGTTTCCCGCCAGCGGTTCTTCGGCGTGCCCATCCCGGTCTGGTACCCGCTAGATGCCCAGGGCAACCCTGACTACGACAACCCCATCCTGCCCCCCGACGAGTTGCTGCCGGTTGACCCCGCGGCCGATGCCGCCCCCGGCTTCGACGAGGCACAGCGCGACCAGCCCAACGGCTTCACGGGCGACGCGGACGTCCTGGACACGTGGGCCACATCATCCCTGACCCCGCAGATCGTAGGCGGCTGGAGCCGGGACGAGGACCTGTTCGCCAAGGTCTTCCCGTTCGATCTCCGCCCCCAAGGCCACGACATCATCCGCACCTGGCTGTTCTCCTCCGTGGTCCGCGGCGACGCACTCCAGAAGTGCGCGCCCTGGAAGCACGCGGCCATCTCCGGCTGGATCCTGGACCCGGACCGCAAGAAGATGTCCAAGTCCAAGGGCAACGTGGTGGTGCCCACCGATGTCCTGAACGAGTACGGTTCGGATGCGGTCCGCTATTGGGCTGCCTCCGCTCGGCTGGGCGCGGACACCGCTTATGAGATCGCGCAGATGAAGATTGGCCGCCGCTTGGCCATCAAGCTGCTGAACGCCTCCAAGTTCGTGCTGAACCTCGGCGCCACGGAAAACTCCGTGCTCACCCAGGACCTCGGCGTCCTTACCAATCCCCTGGACCGGGCACTGCTGGCCCAGCTGGCCGACGTCGTGGCACAGTCCACCAAGGCGTTCGACAACTACGACTACGCACGCGCCCTGCAGCTGACGGAGACCTTCTTCTGGCAATTCACGGACGACTACGTGGAGCTGATCAAGGACCGCGCCTACGGCGCCGCCGGCGAAGCGGAGCAGGCATCCGTGCTGGCTGCCTTGGCCACCACCCTGGACACCCTGCTGCGGCTCTTCGCCCCGTTCCTCCCGTTCGCCACGGAGGAAGTGTGGAGCTGGTGGCGCAACGGATCCGTGCACCGCGCCGAATGGCCGGCTGCGCTGGAGATCCCCGGCGGGGACACCACCATGCTGGCAACCGTTGGCGTGGCCCTAAGCGGCGTCCGCAAGGCTAAGTCGGAGGCCAAGGTCAAGCAGCGCACCGAAGTGCTGTCCGCAACCATCACCGCCCCTGAGGCGCTGACGGCACAGCTGCAGGCCGGGCTGGCTGACTTGCAAGCGGCGTCAAACGCCCGTGAGATCACTTTGGCGGTGGGTGACGGCGACCTTGCAGTGACCGACGTTGCCCTTGCACCGAGCGACGAGCCTGCCAAGGCCTGACACTCGAAGGTTTCCGGACACAGGGGAAGCCCCATCAGCGTTTTGCCGTTGGTGGGGCTTCGACTGTTTCGGCCATCCGGTGACGTGCTCTGATGGTCTGGCAGGATCCGCTGATCTTCAGGTCTTACTACCCCGTCACTGGTAGCTTGCAGCAACTTTGCCGATGGCTGCGTCAACTACATATCACTGAATCTTTGGCTCCTGCGTCCCCTTCTTTCGAAGTGGTAAGAACAATTGTTCTCCCGCCCAGGACCACGTGCAAGGGCCCCGGGAAAACTACATTTTGGTAGTTTTCCCGGGGCCCTTGGCTTTCCGGTTTTGGTGGCCGGGCGTCCGCCGGTCAGTCGAATTCGGGGCTTTCGGTGCGGCTGCGCTTCAGCTCGAAGAAGTGCGGGTAACCGGCGATCGTCGTGGTGGCATCCCAGATGCGCCCGGCTTCCTCGCCCCGCGGAATGCGGGTCAGGACGGGACCAAAAAAGGCGGTTCCATTGAAGGCAACCACAGGGGTGCCGACATCCTGGCCCACGAGCGAAATGCCTTCCTCGTGGCTGGCCCGCAACTGCTGGTCGTAGGCATCGGTGTTGGCGGCATCAGCCAGCGAGGCCGGAAGGCCGCATTCAGCAAGCGCCTTGGTGATGACCGCGGAGCGGTCCTTCATACCCTGGTTGTGGATCAGGTTGCCCATGGCATCATAGAGCGGCTTGATGAACTGCGGCCCCTGCTCTTCCCTGGCGGCGATGATCACCCGGACCATGCCCCAGGCGTTGTCCATGGACTCGCGGTAACCGGGGTCCAGGTCGCGTCCCTCATTCAGGACGGCAAGGCTCATCACGTGCCACTCGGTCTCGATGTCGCGGACGCTTTCCACCTCGCCGATCCAGCGGGAGGTGACCCAGGCGAACGGGCACAGGGGGTCGAACCAGAAATCGGCTTTGTTCTTGGCAGGTGAAGTCACGAAGGTCCTCTCGGTCAGGCAGACTTACGGCGCTTGGCCACGTGCGGAATCATGGTGGGTTCGGCTCCCCGCAGGACCACGTCTTCGGTGATGACTACGCTGGCAACGTCCTCGCGGCTGGGAAGATCGAACATCACAGGAAGCAGGACCTCTTCGAGAATGGCTCGGAGGCCGCGGGCACCGGTGCCGCGCTCCAGTGCCTGGTCGGCGATGGCTTCCAGGGCGGTGTCATCAAAGACCAGTTCCACGCCGTCGATCTGGAACATCTTCTGGTACTGCTTCACCAAGGCGTTCTTGGGGGTGGAAAGGATTTGGATCAGGGCGTCCCGGTCCAGGTTGGACACCGTGGTGATCACGGGGAGCCTGCCGATGAATTCGGGGATCAGCCCGAATTTCAGCAGGTCCTCCGGCATGACCTCGCCGTAGGAGTCCACCTTCTTGCTGGCCTCGTTGAGCGGGGCACCGAAACCGATGCCCTTGCGGCCGGAGCGGGACCCGATGATTTCCTCCAGGCCTGCGAAGGCGCCGGCGACAATGAACAGGACGTTCGTGGTGTCGATCTGGATGAATTCCTGGTGCGGGTGCTTGCGTCCGCCCTGCGGCGGGACGGAGGCCACGGTGCCCTCCAGGATCTTTAGGAGCGCCTGCTGCACACCCTCGCCGGAGACGTCACGGGTGATGGAGGGGTTCTCGCTCTTGCGCGAGATCTTGTCGATCTCGTCGATGTAGATGATGCCCTGTTCGGCCTTCTTGACGTCGTAGTCCGCGGCCTGGATGAGTTTGAGGAGGATGTTCTCCACGTCCTCACCCACGTAGCCGGCCTCGGTGAGGGCGGTGGCGTCCGCCACCGCGAACGGAACGTTCAGGCGCCGGGCAAGGGTCTGGGCGAGGTAGGTCTTGCCGCACCCGGTGGGGCCGATGAGGAGGATGTTGGACTTGGCGATTTCGACGTCGTCGTGATGCCCGCCCTCCCCCAGGCTCCCGGACTTTGGCGCATGGCCTGCCTGGATTCGTTTGTAGTGGTTATAAACCGCGACGGCGAGGGAGCGCTTGGCAGGCTCCTGGCCGATGACGTATTCCTGGAGGAAGTCAAAGATTTCACGGGGCTTGGGCAATTCGAAGCTGCCGAGGTCGGCGACCTCCGCCAGCTCCTCTTCGATGATTTCGTTGCACAACTCGATGCATTCATCGCAGATGTAAACACCGGGCCCGGCAATGAGCTTGCGCACCTGCTTCTGGCTCTTTCCACAGAAAGAGCACTTCAGCAGATCCGTGCTCTCGCCAATCCGAGCCATATGTGAACCCCTTAGTATCCCGCTGCCAGGCAGCCCTGCACCGTTGCTGAAATCTTCCGGACCAGCGCGGACCGGATTGTGACACCATCCACTCTAGGTCACATTCGGCCCCAAGGGTGGAAAGAAAAGGCCGGTGCGGCCAAATGAACTGGGCCGCACCGGCTTTCCGTACTGCTACCTCGTGATTGCCTGAGGCTTGATCTTGCGTGAATCAAGCACCTGGTCGATGAGGCCGTATGCCTGGGCCTCATCCGCGGTGAGGATTTTGTCGCGCTCGATGTCGTTGTTGACCTGCTCCGACGTGCGGCCGGAGTGCTGCGCCAAGGTGTCCTCAAGCCAGGAGCGCATGCGCATGACCTCTGCCGCCTGGATCTCCAGGTCGGAGGCCTGGCCGCCCTGGCCGCCGGACAGTGCCGGCTGGTGGATCAGGACGCGGGCGTTGGGCAGGGCAAGCCGCTTGCCGGGGGTACCAGCCGCCAGCAGGACTGCAGCCGCGCTGGCCGCCTGGCCCAGGCAAACGGTCTGGATCTCGGGGCGGATGTACTGCATGGTGTCGTAGATGGCCGTCATGGCCGTGAAGGAGCCACCCGGCGAGTTGATGTAGATGGTGATGTCGCGGTCCGGGTCCGTGGACTCCAGGACCAGCAGCTGCGCCATGATGTCGTCAGCGGAAGCGTCGTCCACCTGCACGCCGAGGAAGATGATGCGGTCCTCGAAGAGCTTGGTGTACGGGTCCTGGCGCTTGAAGCCGTAGGGGGTGCGTTCCTCGAACTGCGGCAGTACGTAGCGGCTGGACGGAAGATTGCCGGCTGACCACCCGAAGTTGTAGTTCATTGTGTTTGCTCCTGATCGAAGGGGTTCTGGATGCCGGTTAGCTCTGGGAGTCGGATTCGCCGGAGGAACCGTTGGACGTTCCACCGCCGCCTGACACGGAGCCGGCGTGCGCGGCGATCTTGTCGAAGAAACCATATTCAAGGGCCTCTGTGGCAGTGAACCACTTGTCGCGGTCGTTGTCCTTGAGGATGGTTTCCACGGTCTGGCCGGTCTGTTCAGCGGTCAGTTCCGCCATGACCTTCTTCATGTGCAGGATGAGTTCGGCCTGGATCTTGATGTCGGAGGCGGTACCGCCGATGCCGCCGGAGGGCTGGTGCATCAGCACGCGGGCGTTGGGGGTGGCGTAGCGCTTGCCCTTGGTGCCCGACGAGAGCAGGAACTGGCCCATGGAAGCGGCAAGGCCGGTGGCGACGGTGACGACGTCGTTGGGGATGAACTGCATGGTGTCGTAGATGGCCATGCCTGCCGTGACGGAGCCGCCGGGCGAGTTGATGTAGAGGTAGATGTCCTTTTCCGGGTTCTCGGCCGAGAGCAGGAGCAGCTGCGAGCAGATCGCGTTGGCGTTGTCGTCACGCACCTCCGAGCCCAGCCAGATGATCCGCTCCTTGAGAAGGCGGTTGTAAATGTAGTTGTCCTGGGCTGCAGGATCGACGGTCGCCATCCGGGGGGCCTCTGAGTGCTGTGACATGTTTACTTACCTCTCACTGGTGACGGTGACATCACTGAAAATCACTACTTGGACACTAACCGGTTTCGCCGGTGTTTTGTTCGCGCACTGACGGCTGTTCGCTGACGGCGCACGATCGTCGAATCCGCGGTGCGTTGTTACAGCTTCAACGCGAACGGCCCCCGGATCGGAGTGATCCAGGGGCCGTGCTGCGGGTCGGTGGGGACTAGGCCTTGGCCTCTGCCGTGGCGTCCTCGGCTTCGACAACCTCGGTCTCAGCGGCGTCAGCTTCGGTCGACTCAGCATCGGCTGCGGGAGCTTCCTCGCCGCCGGGGCGGACGAAGTCGCTCAGGTCCACTGCCTTGCCCTCGGTGTCGGTCACCGTGGCCTGGCCCAGGACGACGGCCAGTGCCTTGCGGCGGCGGACCTCGGACACCATCATGGGCACCTGGCCGCTCTGGTCGATGATCTGCGCGAACTGGTTGGGGTCCATGCCGTACTGGCTGGCCGTGGTGACGATGTAGTCGATCAGCTCGTTCTGGCTGACGTTGACTTCTTCCTTTTCGGCGATGGCGTCGAGGATGATTTCGTTCTGGAAGGCGCGGGCCGTGTTAGCGCGGACCTCTTCGCGGTGCTCCTCGGTGTCGTGCTCGCCGTCTCCGTGGCCGTTCCCCTCCTGGAAATGCGCTTCGAGCTGCTCTTCGACGACGGAATCCGGAACGGGAACCTCAACGAGTTCCACCAGCTTGTCCAGGACCTTGTCGCGGGCTTCAACGCCCTGCTCCACGATCTTGGAGTCGGCCGCCTGCTTGGCGAGGTCTTCACGCAGCTCGGCAAGGGTGTCGAACTCGGAGGCGAGCTGGGCGAAGTCATCGTTCGCCTCGGGCAGTTCGCGTTCCTTGACGGCCTTGACCACTACCTTGACCTGGGCTGCTTCGCCGGCGTGGTCACCGCCCACCAGGGTGGTGTCGAAGATGGCGTCCTCATCGGCGCTGAGGCCGGTGACGGCTTCGTCCATGCCCTCGAGCATGGTCCCGGCGCCAACCTGGTAGGACAGGCCGGCAGCGGAGTCAACCTCTTCGCCGTCGATGGTGGCGGTGATGTCGATGGTGAGGAAGTCACCGTCGACAGCGGGACGGTCAACGGACTTCAGGGTGCCGAAGCGGCCGCGCAGTTCGTCAAGGGCCTTGTCCACGTCGGCTTCGGATGATTCCGCAGCCGCAACCTGGACCTCGATGCCGGCGTAATCCGGGAGTTCGATTTCGGGGCGGACGTCCACCTCGGCGGCAAACTTCAGGCCGCCGTCGGTTGCGGAGGGATCGGGCACCTCGGTGATTTCCACCTCGGGACGGCTCAGGGGGCGGATGCCGGACTCCTGCACGGCAGCCTGGTACCAGCCGTTGAGGCCCTCGTTGATGGCCGTTTCCAGGACGTAGCCACGGCCGACGCGCTGGTCGATGAGCTTGGCGGGAACCTTGCCCTTGCGGAACCCGGGGACCTGGATCTGCGAGGCAACAGTCTTGTAGGCCGAGTCGATGCTGGGCTTCAGTTCCTCAAAGGGGACCTCAACATTGAGCTTGACCCGCGTGGGGGTGAGGTTCTCGACAGCGCTCTTCACGGTCTAAGTACTCCTGGGTTGTGGGATGGGTTTCTGCAACGCATTGTGTCCAGGCCTACTGGTCCTGGCCGCAGAGTCGGGGTGACAGGATTTGAACCTGCGACTTCCTGCTCCCAAAGCAGGCGCTCTAGCCAAGCTGAGCTACACCCCGTAAGTGCACAGGCAAGTCTACGGTGATACGCGTCGCGATTGCACATTTGACACGTAGGCCATGGATTAGGTTTAGTTGTATCCGGCTTGAACAGCCAGCCCGGAGTTTCCGCGAAAAACGGATCTTCCTTCGGGGACGTAGCTTAATGGTAAAGCCTCAGTCTTCCAAACTGATTACGCGGGTTCGATTCCCGTCGTCCCCTCCAGAACAGAAAAAGGCCCCTCAGTCGAGGGGCCTTTTTGTTTTTGCTTCCTACTACTGGGGCTGCTGGCAGAACGGGCACCAGTAGAGGTTCCGCCCGGCCAACTCCGCGATCAACACGACGGTGCGGCACACCCGGCAGGGCAGTCCGTGCCGCTTGTAGACGAAATGGACGTCGTCGCGGTGCGGAAAGCTGCTGCTCTTTGCCGGAACGGGCACCCCCGCCGCAGCTGCCTTCGCAGCCGTGGTGCCATCGAGCGTCCAATACTTCGGCGGGGTGGTGATGATCCGCCCGTCCGCCACGCCGTCGGTCATGACGGCCACGATGTCCCGCCAGAGCTTGCGGGCATCGCCGTCCGCCAAAGCACTTCCGGGCAGCCACGGGTCCAGGCGGCGGCGGAAGAGGACTTCGGCGCGGTAGACGTTCCCGACGCCGGCAATCACCTTCTGGTCCATGAGCAGCGCCGCCAGCGGGGTCCTACGCGACCGAAGGTTCGCGGCGAACCTGCCGGCGTCCCCGCGCAGATTCCGCAACGGATCAGGCCCCAGCCGGGCCAGCACAGCGTCCGCTTCCGCCGCGGTGATGGTTTCGCAGGTGGTGGCACCGCGAAGGTCCGCCCAGCCGTGGCTTCCGGCGAGCCGGACGCGCACGGCCCCGACGGGTGCCGGCGGTCCCGCATAAGGTGCGGCGCCGTCGTCGTCCGCCTCGCCAAAGGCTTCCTGCTCCCCTACCCGCCGCGGCGCGCCGATGCTGGAGGCACCGCTGAAGGTGCTGTCACCGCCGAAACTCCAGGCGCCGTAAAGGCCCAGGTGGACGTGCAGCACCAGCGAGTTGTCGAAGTGCAGAAACAGGTGCTTCCCGTGCGCCTCGGCGGCAAGCATGGTGCGGCCGTCCAGCAGCGCCGCTCCCCCGCTGAACCTGCCCTGGGGGCTCGAAACGGCCAGGGCCTCGCCGGTGAAGACGTCACCGAACTGCCGGGCCAGCCTGCGGACGGAATGGCCTTCAGGCACTACTCGATAACCTCGCCGGTTGCTTCGAACACGGCGATCTTTTCGATCCGGCGGATGTGGCGTTCATCGTTGCTGAATGGTTCGGCCAGGAATGCCTCGACCAGTTCGGTGGCTTCTTCCACCGTGTGCTGGCGGCCGCCCAGGGCCACCACGTTGGCGTCGTTGTGCTCGCGGGCCAAGGTTGCAGTGGAAAGGTTCCAGGCGAGGGCGGCACGGATGCCCTTGACCTTGTTGGCGGCGATCTGTTCACCGTTGCCGGAGCCGCCCAGCACGATGCCCAGGGCATGGACCCCGGCCTCCCGGTCCGCCACCACGGCAAGGGCGGCGTTGATGCAGAAGGACGGGTAGTCGTCCTGGGCGTCGTAGACCTTGGGCCCGTGGTCCACCACCTCGTATCCCTTCCCGGTCAGGTGGGACACCAGGTGGGCGCTGAGCTCCATGCCTGCGTGGTCGGTGGCGATGTGGACCCGCGGGAAGGCAGGGGTAGTGGTCACGTGCTAAGTCCGTTCATTTCGTGGGGCTGGCGGGCCGCCGGTGGAGGCCGGAACGACACCGATAAGGATACTAGGACTGCCGCCTGTCAGGGCCCGGGCCATCCACTGGCGGCGGGCCTCCGCCGCGCCGGGCCCTGGCGGCTACCCGGGTGAGGACCTCGGCCAGCCGCGCGGCCGAGGCCTGGCTGCCGCCGCTGACGGCAACGCGCTGGCCGTCCGTCTTGCTGACGACGACGGCGGGCCCGCTGCTGACCAGCATGGCGGCGGTTCCGCGGTGGTGCCGGTAGCCCCACCCGCCATAGTCCGCTGCTTTGACGTCCGCGGCGCTGGCATCTGAAATGGCGCCGGCAGGCACGTCCATGACCGGGACCACCCCGGCCAGCAGGACCTTCAGCCCCCGCCGGTCCGCCCTGATGCGGGCAAAGAGGAATGCCGCACCGATGACAGCCAGGACAACCAGGAGGATCCCCAGCCACGGCACCACCACCGCAATCAGTGCTGCCGGGAACAGGGAGGCGATGGCGATCATCACGAAGACCGAACTCCGGGCATGCACCCAGAGCCGAATGCTGTCCCTGGCAAGGTCGGGATCCAGTTCCCTGGCGATGGCAACCTGCAGGGCCCGGTCGTCATCCGGCGACCATTGCCGGTCCGCTTTGTACACCATGCCCATGGCCACGCCGAGCGATACTGCGGCACCGCTGCCGAGGGCGAGGACTGTCATGTCCACATGAGACTGCCGGGCGTCGGCCAACCCGGTTTGGCCGATCAGCCCGGCGGCAAGGGCCGAGGTGATGAACAGGCTGAGGAACAGCCCGGCTCCCATCATGATGCGGCGCATCATGACCGGCCGGCCAAGCGGTACCGCCTGCAGCAGGACCAGCCAGCCTGCCACGACGATTCCCGCGGCACCAACCCCTACGTAGGCGCCGAACGGCGCGAAGGCTGCACCGCCGTCGTCCGTCCACTGGATGGCGAGTGGATCCGGGAGGTCCGGACGCAGCAGGAACGCACAGTAGACGAAGGCGGCGGCCAGCACAACGGGGAACCCGACAGCGAACCGCATCGCCTTGGTGTCCACCGAATCCAGCAGCTTTCCCATGTATTCAACGCTACCCCTGTGGCACCCCCGCCAATCGTCCGGCCCGAAAGGGAACCGGCTGTGACCCGCGCAACTTGCCAAGGACTGCAGGGATGGAAGAATGCATCACAGTGCCGGAACCGGGACCACCGGCCGGCAGCCGCAACTTCTTTGGAGGACCTCCTTTGCCAGGCATGAACCTGACGCGCGCCGAAGCCCGTGAGCGCGCCGAACTGATCACCGTCGAGTCCTACGATGTCAAGCTTGACCTGACCCGCGGCGGCGAGGTCTTTGGCAGCACCACCACCGTGAAGTTCACGGCGGTGCCGGGATCCTCCAGTTTCATTGACGCTGTAACCCGGACAGTGCACGGCGTGACCCTGAACGGCCGCAGCCTTGACCCGGCAACCGTGTCGGATGGCGTGAGGATCCAGTTGCCGGACCTGGCGGTGCACAACGAACTGACCGTTGTGGCCGACATGCCCTACATGAACACCGGCGAAGGCCTGCACCGGTTCGTGGACCCGGTGGACAACGAGGTCTACCTGTATACGCAGTTCGAGGTTCCCGACTCGCGCCGGATGTTCACCGTGTTCGAGCAGCCGGACCTGAAGGCCACGTTTGCCTTCACCGTCACGGTGCCCTCGCACTGGGACGTCATCTCCAACTCCCCCACACCTTCGCCGGAGGAAGCCGCCCCGGCAGAAGACGGCTCGGCCAGGTCCGTGTGGACGTTCGCCCCGACGCCCCGGCTGTCCTCCTACGTCACGGCCCTGATTGCCGGGCCCTACCAGTCCGTCCGCAGTGAGGTCACCAGCTCCGACGGCCGCGTGATCCCGCTCGGGGTCTTTGCCCGGAAGTCGCTGATGCAGTACCTGGACGCGGACAACATCTTCGAACTCACCCGGCAGGGCTTTGGGTTCTTCGAGGCGCAGTTCGGCTGCCCGTACCCGTTCGAGAAGTACGACCAGCTGTTTGTTCCGGAGTTCAATGCCGGCGCCATGGAGAATGCCGGTGCCGTAACCATCCTGGAAGGCTACGTTTTCCGCAGCAAGGTCACCGGGGCCCAGATCGAGCGCCGCGCCATCACGGTCCTGCACGAACTCGCGCACATGTGGTTTGGCGACCTTGTGACCATGCGCTGGTGGAATGACCTCTGGCTCAACGAGTCCTTCGCCGAGTACATGTCCCATCTGGCGGCCGTGGAAGCAACGTCCTTCACCAGTGCCTGGACCACGTTCGCGTCCGTGGAGAAGTCCTGGGCATACCGGCAGGACCAACTCCCCACCACGCACCCCATTTTCGCGGAGATCAACGACCTGCAGGACGTAGAGGTCAACTTCGACGGAATCACCTACGCCAAGGGCGCCTCGGTGCTCCGGCAGCTGGTGGCCTGGGTGGGGCCGGAGCAGTTCATGGCCGGTGTCCGCGAGTACTTCGCCAAGCACTCCTGGCACAACACGGAACTCAGCGACCTGCTGGTGGAACTGGAGAAGGCCAGCGGACGCGACCTGGATGACTGGGGCCGGCAGTGGCTGGAGACCGCCGGCGTCAACACCCTGGCCCCCGAACTGGACGTGGACCCTGACGGGAAGCTGCGGTCCTTTGCAGTCCGGCAGTCGGCGGTTCCCGAGTGGCCCACGCTCCGCCCGCACCGCCTGGCCGTGGGGTTCTACAACCTCAACGGCGCCGGCAAGCTGGAGCGCGTGCACCGCGAGGAGCTGGACGTCGACGGCGAACGTACTGAGGTGCCGGCGCTGGGGGGCCTTGCCCAGCCGGACCTGATCCTCATCAACGACGACGACCTCGCCTATGCCAAAGTGCGGCTGGATCCCAAGTCGCTGGCCACCGCCACCGCCCATCTGAAGGACTTCGCCGAAAGCCTGCCCCGGACCCTGGTGTGGAACTCGGCGTGGGACGCTGCCCGGGACGGCGAGACTCCGGCCCGGAAGTATGTGGAGCTGATCCTGGCCAACGTGGCAGCGGAGACCGACTCGTCCGTGATCCTTGTGCAGCTCCGACAGCTGGCCACCACACTGAATTTCTATGTGGCCGAAGAACACCGCGAGGCAACCACGGTGGCGGCGGCCGACCGGCTTTGGGATCTGGCTGCGGAGGTTCCGGCAGGCTCCGACGGACAGCTGCAGTTCGTCAAGGCCTTTGCCCTCCTGGCGCGCAGCGGGTCCCAGCTGGACCGGGTGGCCGCCCTGCTGGACGGGTCCGGTTCCCTGGCGGGATTGAGCCTGGACCAGGACCTCCGGTGGGAACTGGTGGCCTCGCTGGTGGCCGGGGGCCGGATGGGCCAGAACGGCATCGACACTGAACTGCAGCGGGACAACACCTCCAGCGGACAGAATGCGGCCGCTCTGGCCAAGGCCGCCATCCCCACCCCGGAGGCAAAGGCCGCGGCCTGGGAGTCCATCGTGGTCAAGGGCGAACTGTCCAACGCGCTGCAGGGATCGGCGGTGACCGGCTTCATGCGGGTGCTGGACCGCTCCCTCCTGGAGCCGTACTCCGAAAAGTACTTCGCGGCTGTGCCGGGCATCGTGGCAACCCGCACCCACGCACTGGCCCAGCAGATCGTCGTCGGCCTCTACCCGGCGCTGCTGACCACCCAGGCCACCATCGACCGGACCGACGGCTTCCTGGCGTCGCTGCCGGCCGAAAGCGCCGCACTGCGACGCATGATGCTGGAAAACCGCGACGGCGTTGCGCGCGCCCTGCGTGCACGCGCCGCTGACGTGGTGGCGGACGGCGGCCCGCAGTGAGCCTTGGCGAACACCACTACTCCCTGGCGGTCCAATGGACCGGCAACCTCGGAGACGGCACCTCGTCCTACCGGAGCTACTCGCGCGACCATGACGTGCTCATTCCGGGCCTGCCACCCCTGAAGGGCTCGGCCGATCCCACGTTCCATGGGGACCGGGAACGGTACAACCCGGAGCAGCTCCTCCTGGCCGCGCTGGCCCAGTGCCACATGCTGTCCTATCTGCATGTGGCCGTGAAGCACGGTGTGGTGGTCACTGACTACCGGGACGAGGCAACCGGGCTGATGCGGCTCAACCGGGACGGCAGCGGCCAGTTCGAGCGGGTGGTCCTGCATCCGCGCGTGACGGTGGCCGACCCCGCGCAGGCCGAACTGGCGGCATCGCTGCACAACGAGGCCAACCAGGTCTGCTTCATCGCGCGGAGCGTGAACTTTCCGGTGGAACACCGGCCGGAGACCGTGGCGGGCTAGAGCCGGGCCTGGCTGCCGGGATGCGCATTGCTCCACGCTGCGGCGCTAGGGTTGAAAGAGAACAGAGCAATATCCCAAGGAGCTACTTCCACCCATGGTCAGCATGTTTTCCCTCCTGCCCCCTGCCACCAGCCAGCCAAGCGGCGTAAGCATCCCGGGCATCGTGATCAGCCTCGGCATTGGGGTCGCCATCTGGCTGGTAGCGACCTTCATCATCTCGCGCATCACCAAGCGCGTCGCGGCGGGAAGCAATTTCTTCAAGAAGCCAACCTTCAAATGGGTGGCGCCGGCCTTCCGCGCCCTGGACCACGAACGCCGGGTCCAGCGCGCGGAGACGATTGGTTCGCTCCTGAACAGTGTGGTGGGGGTGCTGGTGGTGATCATCACCGGCATGTACGTACTGCAGAACCTGGACATTAATATTGCCCCGCTTCTGACCAGCGTGGGAATCCTCGGTGTGGCCATCGGCTTCGGCGCCCAGCAGCTGATCCGGGACTTCCTGGCCGGGATTTTCATTACCATTGAGGACCAGTACGGGATTGGCGATGTGATCGAAACCAGCGAAGTGGTGGGCGTGGTCGAGTCCATGGGCCTGCGCATCACCCGCGTCCGCTCGGACGACGGCGCCATCTGGTACCTGCGCAACGGCGAGATCCTGCGCGTGGGCAACCGGTCGCAGGGGCGCTACGTCCCGCTGCACGAATCCGACGACGGGACCACCGACCAGGGCTCGGCGCACGTTGAGACCAAGAAGACAGACCAGAAAGCCGGGGACTAGCATGTCGCTTCCCATCGAGCCGCGCCGCCCTGACCAGGGGCAGCGGCCACCGCTGATGCAGAACGATCCCTTCAGCAAGCCGGAGTACACCGACAGCTTCTATGACGCAGTGGGCGGCCACGACACTTTCGTAAAGCTCATCGACGTCTTCTACGACGGCGTGGCTACTGATCCGCTGCTGCGGCCGATGTACCCGGAGGAGGACCTGGCCCCCGCCAAGCGCCGGTTCCTGATGTTCCTGGAGCAGTACTGGGGCGGCCCCACCACATACGGCGAGGAGCGCGGCCACCCGCGCCTGCGGATGCGGCACATGCCGTTCAAGGTCACGCCCGAGGCAAAGGACCGGTGGCTGTTCCACATGCGCACCGCCGTGGATGCCCTGGAATTACCGCCGCTCTACGAAGGCACCCTGTGGGACTACATGGAGCGGGCCGCCCTGTCCATGGTGAACAGCCCTTCGGGATCCTGAGCTCTTGGTATCCGCCCATGCAGATCCGGCCGCAGCCGCAGGGCCCTAAAGCAGGCCGCTGCCAGTGCGGGCCAGGACGTGGCCCCGGGGGCCGCTGAGCCGGAACCAGCGGCCGGCGCGGTACAGCTTTTGGTCGCCGTCGCCAAGGAAACCCAGCGCGAAGGCTGCGAAGGCAGCGCCGGCGGGCAGGCCGGCGTCGTCAAGTTCCCTGCCCCACACGGACGCCCGTGCGTTGTTGACGATGAGGGCGCCAGGCCTGTCCGGGACGATATTCGCCACTTCGGCGATGCCTGACTCGGCAGCCGCCCGGAGGCGGGCGTCGCTGAGCGATCCCAGCAGCTCCCACCCGCCCCGCGGCGCACCCACCCCGGTCCACGATTCGGTGACGGTGGTGGGCGGAACCGGCAGTTCGGCGTCCTGCTCCCCCGCCCGCGCCAGCCGATCCAGGACGGATGACAGCGCAACGGTGACATCTGTCCCGGACGGTTCCGCCAAGGCCATTGTGCGCAGGCCCAGGATGGTGGGGGTCGATTCGCCCAGGAGCCTGGGCCGCAGGACGCACACATACGCGGCAAGGACGGAGCCGGCGGCCTGCAGGCGGATGGCTCCGGCATCGTCGATGGCCTTGGCCCGGGTGGCAAACGTCCTCAGGTCGGCCAGATCGCGGGGATCGGCGAAACGGAAGGACGAGGTGAGAAGTTCAGACACACCTAAGACACTACCGGCTGCAGTCCGGTTGAGCGGTTCGCCGGGCGCCGTCTAGAGTCGGACCATGACTGAAGCCGAAGCCGGACTGCTGGCGCCGCCAAGCGGAGACCCCACCTCATCGCTGATTGAACTGCTGGACCTTGGTGAGCTCGAGGGCGCGCGAACGGATGAGGACATTTTCCTGGGTCCCTCACAGCGGCAGCCGCACCACAGGGTGTTCGGCGGACAAGTGCTGGCGCAGTCGCTGGTCGCGGCCACCAGGACGGTGGATCCGGAGCGGTTCGTGCACTCCATGCACGGCTACTTCCTGCGGCCCGGCGACGCCAACAAACCCATCACCTTCGGAGTGCAGCGGCTGCGCGACGGCCGGTCCTTCTCCGCCAGGCGCGTCCACGCCTACCAGGACGGGGTGCCCATCCTGTCCATGATTGCCTCCTTCCAGGGTGAAGATGCAGGCATCGACCACTCCTCCGCCATGCCGGCTGGAATCCCGGACCCTGAGTCGCTGCCCAGCACGGCTGACCTGTTGGGGAAGTTCGACCACCCCGTGGCCAGGCATTGGGCGTACGAGCGCCCCTTTGACATCCGGCACGTGGACCCGCCGCTGTACGTGTCCGCCTCCGGGCCGCGGGAGGCCCGCAATGCCGTGTGGATGAAGACCTTCGGCCCGATGCCGGACGACTCCAACCTGCACCGCGCCGCCCTGGCCTACGCCAGCGACTACACGCTTCTCGAATCCATCCTGCGGCGGCACGGCCTGAACTGGACCACCCCGGGGATGAACGTCGCCAGCCTGGACCACGCGATGTGGTGGCACCGCCCGGCACGGGTGGACGAGTGGCTGCTTTACGTTCAGGAGTCCCCCAGCGCCCACGGCGCCCGCGGACTGGCCACCGGCAAGATTTTCAACCGTGAGGGACACCACGTCGCCTCGGTTGCCCAGGAGGGCATGGTCCGCATTCCCACTCTCCCGGAAGACTCATAGAGCCTGCCGGCAGCTCCAGCGGCACTTTCACCCATGGATATGGGTAAGGCCGGCACCGGGGTGAACTGTTCATCTTGAACAGTTCACTTCGGGTGCCGGCCTTACTCTTATGCGATGGCCAGCCGTTGCCGGACCCCGCGGACTAGTCGCGGGTGAGGCGCCGGTGGGTGACGCGGTGCGGCTTGGCGGCGTCGGGGCCCAGCCGCTGGACCTTGTTCTCCTCGTAGGATTCGAAGTTGCCCTCGAACCAGTACCACTTGGAGGGGTTTTCGTCGTCGCCCTCGTAGGCCAGGATGTGGGTGGCCACCCGGTCAAGGAACCAGCGGTCGTGCGAGACCACAACGGCGCAGCCGGGGAACTCGAGCAGCGCGTTTTCCAGGCTGCTCAGGGTTTCGACGTCGAGGTCGTTGGTGGGCTCGTCAAGCAGCAGCAGGTTGCCGCCCTGTTTAAGGGTGAGGGCGAGGTTCAGCCGGTTCCGCTCACCGCCGGAGAGGACGCCGGCCTTCTTCTGCTGGTCCGGGCCCTTGAAGCCGAAGGCGGCCACGTAGGCGCGGGACGGCATCTCGACATTGCCCACCTGGATGAAGTCGAGCCCGTCGGACACGACCTCCCACAAGCTCTTGTTGGGGTCGATGCCGCCGCGGCTCTGGTCCGCGTAGGAGATCTTGACCGAGTCACCGATCTTCAGGTCGCCGCCGTCGAGCGGTTCCAGGCCGACGATGGTCTTGAACAGGGTGGTCTTGCCCACGCCGTTGGGGCCAATGACGCCCACGATGCCGTTGCGGGGCAGGGTGAAGGACAGCCCGTCGATCAGGACCCGGTCCTCGAAGCCCTTCTGGAGGTTCTTGGCCTCCAAGACCAGGCCGCCCAGGCGGGGTCCCGGCGGAATCTGGATCTCTTCGAAGTCAAGCTTGCGGGTACGGTCTGCCTCTGCAGCCATCTCCTCGTACCGGGCCAGACGGGCCTTCGACTTGGTCTGGCGGCCCTTGGCGTTGGAGCGGACCCACTCGAGTTCCTCTGCGAGGCGCTTGGCCTGCTTGGCATCCTTCTTGCCCTGGATTTCCAGGCGGGCGCGCTTCTTCTCCAGGTAGGTGGAGTAGTTGCCTTCGTAGGGGTAGAGGTGGCCGCGGTCCACTTCGGCAATCCATTCAGCCACGTGGTCCAGGAAGTAGCGGTCGTGGGTCACGGCAAGGACGGCGCCGGGGTAGCTGGAGAGGTGCTGTTCGAGCCACAGTACGCTCTCGGCGTCCAGGTGGTTGGTGGGCTCATCGAGGAGCAGCAGGTCCGGCTTCTGCAGGAGCAGCTTGCAAAGTGCCACGCGGCGGCGTTCACCACCGGAAAGGTTGGTGACGTCGGCGTCGGCCGGCGGGCAGCGCAGCGCGTCCATGGCCTGTTCCAACTGGGAGTCGAGGTCCCACGCATCGGCGGCGTCGATGGCTTCCTGCAGCTTGCCCATCTCTTCGAGGAGGGTGTCGTAGTCAGCGTCGGGGCTGGCCATTTCCTCGGAAATCTCGTTGAAGCGCTGGATCTTTCCGTAGATTTCGCCGACGCCTTCCTGGACGTTGCCCAGGACGGTCTTTTCCTCGTTCAGGGGCGGTTCCTGGAGCAGGATGCCCACGCTGTAGCCGGGGCTGAGCCTGGCCTCACCGTTGGAGGGCGTGTCCAGGCCGGCCATGATCTTCAGGATGGTGGACTTACCGGCACCGTTGGGGCCCACAACACCGATCTTCGCGCCCGGAAAGAAGGACATGCTTACGTCATCAAGGATGAGTTTTTCGCCAACGGCCTTGCGGGCCTTGGTCATTGTGTAGATAAATTCCGCCATGGTCTCAAATCTAGTGGGTTGGCGGGCAGATCTCACATTTGCAGTCGGCAGGCCACTGCGATCAGGACCCCACGAAACATTTACCGCTGGCCAGCACCGGAAGGACCGTGACGGTTACGGCGCCTTCACGCACCTGCCCGATGACACAATCCCTCCCCTGAAGCACGGCCGCTTCGATGGCATCCGCTTCCAGTCCCGTGGGTGTCCGGCTTTGCGAGACCTGCAAAACACCAGGCGCGATACCTGCACTCGTCAGGGCTTCGCTGACCTGGGCTGTGGCCGGCTTGGGGGTTCCGCTTGCCAATTTGGTCAGAGTGTCCGTAACAGTGCGTTTCATCTTCTCGGTGGCCGCTGCAGCCGCTTGCGTCCCACCGGACGTGTCGGCCAGCGGTTCTCCGCTGGGACGAGTGCTTCCCGGGGCCGAACCGGTTGCCTGGGCCGGCTCCTGCGTTACACCGCCGGTTGCCCTGGCCTGCGACGACGCCTGCCCGTCATTGGCCCCAATTGCCGGTTGGCTTGCGGAAGGCCCGGCAACACACCCTGACAGGACACAGGCCAGGACGGCGAACGCCAGTGCTGCACCGGCGCCTTTGTTCGGCCGCTGGTAAGGGGTGGGATGCATGGTGTCATTCTGTCATGGAAGCAGGCAGGCACCGGCGTGCACGACCGGCACCGGGGGTGGGCTTGCGGGAAACATCGTCCGGCACCAGCAGCAGCAAATCGTCCGGAACCATCAGCAGCAATAGGCGGCCCGCCGTCAGGCATTTTTGGCGGGCGGACGGAAGGCGGCCGGGGGGTGCCGCCGTCCATCCGCCCGGGACTGAAAGGGGACGCTGGTATCTGATAAGTGTTTCCTAGACTTCGGCGAGTTCCCCCGTTTCCAGGTCCAGCGAGGCGAGGGCACCGTCACTGTCCTCGATGACGACTGCGGGTTGGCCGTGGTCCCCGGGGTGTTCGTCCTCGTGGTCCTCCAGTTCATCCGGAACCTGGCCCATTCCGGCGTCGTCATCCGGAACCGGCGGCTGCTCCACCAGGGAAAGGGCCGGCCTGGACGCGGTACGAATGAAGTTTGCCGATCCGAAGGTGAGATCGTGCCCCACGGCCTCCGCGTCGATGATGGTGGAGTGGTACACCCGGCCGTCCTTTTCCCAGGTGTCGATCTTCAGCTTGCCCACAACAATGACCGGCTGGCCCTTCCGGATGCTGCACCCCAGGGTTCCAGCAAGGTTGCGGTAGCCCTGGACCGTGAACCAGTTGGTGGGTCCGTCACCCCAGGTCCTGGATGCCCGGTCAAAACGACGGGCGGTGGACCCGAGCCGGAAGGAGGCCGTTGCCACTCCCCCTGGCGTGGTGGAACTCGTTATCTCCGTGGCCACGAAGCCCCGGATGGTGATGATCGTTTCGCTCATGTCTACGTCCTGTCTGGATGGTGGCGCCTTTAGCAGGCATGACCAGCATCGCGCCGGATAGCGCCGGACAGCAGGCATGGATTCCCATATGTGGACAACAATCGCCGCTACGCCACATGTGGAGGAGGGGTGACGGCCGGATGCCGCCACCTGCACCCCGGGCAATGTAAACTTTTGGAGGCGCCGGCCCGAGGGGCTGGAAGCCAATGCCTCAGTAGCTCAGGGGATAGAGCAGCGGCCTTCTAATCCGCCGGTCGGGGGTTCGATTCCCTCCTGGGGCACCGGAACATGCGGTCCCGGCCAGTCGACGCGCTGGGCGGGACCGCATTCTTGTTCTCTTCGGAGTCGATGTTCTGCTCTTCCTGCAGAAAAGTCTTTCATCCGGCCTTCCCGTTTTGATGCAGGGAGATCCCGTCCATTAGATTAAGTCCGGCATTCCATGGGGGAATGGGATGAGGCAGGTCCAGTGAAAACGCGGGTGGCAAAAGCACTGTCATACACTGGCGCGCTGGTACTGGTCAGCCTGGTGTCATGGATGAGGCTCCCGGCGCACGCGCAGGGCGTCCTCTGGGCAGAGGACGGGGCCGTCTTCGTGTCGGATGCGATGGCCCCTGACGATCGATGGACACCATTCAAGCCCTACGCCGGATACTTGCATTTCATACCCCGCATAGCCGCGGAGATCGTGGTGCGGGCGTTCCCTGTACCTGATTATGCGTACGCGATGAATTTCCTGGCCTGCGCAGCCCTCGCCTGCATCGCACTGATGACCTTCCACTGCTCCAGTTCCCTGACGACGAGTGTCTGGATACGTGGAGCCTGGGCAGCGATCCCCATATTCGTCAACGTGGGAGCCATTGAAACACTTGGCAACTTCGCGAACTTGCACTGGTACTTACTCTGGCTTGCACCATGGCTCCTGATCAAACCAGCAAGAACGCGGGCTGAAGCACTCCTGCTGTTCGCTGCAGCATTCGCCACGGCAACGACGGAGATCATAACGGTCCTCTTCACCCCGTTGTTCTTCTACCGCTGGCGCAACCGCAGCCTGTGGCCTGCGAAAGCAGGCCTTGCACTGGGATTGTGCGCCCAGTTGTACACCACGGTTACTTATCCCAGGGCCCCGTACACGCAATACCAACTGGATCCCGCATCACTGATCTACGGGTGGCCGCTCAACACCGCAGGGCCCCTGGTCTATGGTTACGCCCGGGCGCTGACCCAGCAGATCGTCAATTTCGGCGCCGCGCCGGTAATACTGGCGTTTCTGATCATTGCTGTCGCCACCGCGGCCGTCTTCATGTACGGGCGGCGGCAGCACCGCCGCCTTGCCATGATGTTCCTCTCCGCGTCCATCCTGGTGTGGATTGCCTGCGCCGCGGCGAACCCGGCTCCGTTCCTCGATTACGCCCGGTTTACCGACGCCGATTGGATCGAACAGTTCGCGTTTACCCGTTATTCGGTTGCGGCCACCATGTTTGTCCTGGCCATAGTGCCGGTGCTTTCATCGGCGTTGGTGAGATGGGCACACTGGACACAGCCCGCGATCCTGGTCAGTTTTAGCCTGCTCCTCGCATCCATGTACTTCCCTCCCTTCACGACCAGGGACTCAGGACCCGCCTGGGCGGAACAAGTGGCCACGGGGGCAGAGAAATGCAGTTCCGGCCATGCGACCGCTTTCACCGCTGCTGTCGCCCCGCACTACTTCACCGGCTCCGTCGAGATACCCTGCCCGGCGCTGGAAAAATGACTGGTGGGGAAGATCGTCGGCCATTCTGCTGAAGACGCGGCTTTTTCCTTCAGCGCTACTGCAGCCGGTGCGGCGCCTCCACCAACGACCGGATGACGCTGCCGGCTGCACCCAGCAGGGCTCCCGACTCCCCCACCGCGGAGACTGTGACCTGTTCCGACGCATACTTGCCCGGCGCGTACTTCTGCACGCTTTCGATCAACGGACCACGCAGCCATGGCTCGAGGACCGCGAAATGCCCACCAAGGACCACCGACTGAATATTGACCACTCGCGCCGTTGACGCGAGCGCGATGCCCAGGCAGCGGCCCGCTCGTTCAACGGCGGCAACGGCCTTGGCGTCTCCGGCCCCCAGCGCCCCAAGCAGCGCGGACATGCTGGCGGACCGTGATGAAGCCTCCGGGGCCACGCCGGACGCAGCGAAAATGGCGTCCTGGCCAGCCACGGTTTCCAGGCAACCGGTACCGCCGCAGGAACAGCGGCTGCCGTCCGGCTCCACCACGATGTGCCCCACTTCGCCGGCATGGCCCTCCGGACCCGTGAACAGCTCGGACCCGATGACGATCCCGCCACCAACACCCACTTCACCTGAGACAAACAGGAAGTCGGAGGCACCATCCGGCCGGTACCTCAGTTCCGCCAAGGCTGCGGCGTTGGCCTCATTGAAAAGCGCCACACCCAAGGGGGCTTCGGGCAGCAAAGCACCAAGGTCAAGGTCCACATCAACCCAGCCAAGGTTGGGGGCGGTGAGCACCCGCGCAGCAGCAGGGTCAACGAGTCCAGGAACGGCCAGCCCGCCGCCGAGGACCTCAACCCCCCGCTCACCCGCCGCGCTCCGTACCCGCGCGGCCAGGACTGACAGTGCAGCCAGCACCGCGGCGTCCGGACTGTTGCGGTTATCGCGCTCCTCCACTTCACGGATCAGGACATTTCCGGCGAGGTCAACTACGGCCGCCGAGATGTAGTCCACGTTGATTTCCATCCCCATGACAGCGCGGCCGGGGTTGAGCTCAAGTCCGACACCTGGCCGGCCGCGCCCCTGCGGGTTCAGGCCTATTTCCCGGATGATTCCGGCGTCCAGGAGGTCCAGCACCAGGCTGGATACCGACGCCTTGGTCAAGCCTGTTGCGCCCGCGATCTGTGCCCGGCTGGGACAGGTATCGGGCGGGAATTCGGCGATCGCGCCCAGGACCAGCGCAAGGTTGCTGCGCCGGACATCCCCCACGCTTCCGGGGGCTGCGCCTCCCGGTCCCGCCACTGCTGGCGCCGGCATCACCATCACAAAGCTCCTCAGTTCACGGCTCCGATAAATTTTCCGGCTGTCCCAGCTGGACCTATTGACCCCACCCTACGTCCACTCATATAGTTCAGGCAATGAACTAATGCTTCGCAATCCCGCGGAGCGCTCGATGCAAGGACGCAACCATGACTCTCTCCCCCACCCCGGCCGACAAGTTCACGTTTGGCCTCTGGACCGTCGGCTGGACCGGCGCCGACCCGTTCGGCGTCGCAACCCGCAAGGCCCTCGACCCAGTGGAAGCAGTCCACAAGCTCAGCGAGCTGGGCGCTTACGGCATCACCTTCCATGACAATGACCTGGTTCCGTTTGACGCCTCCGCCTCGGAACGGGAACTGATCCTGAAGAACTTCCGCGCAGCCCTGGCTGAGACCGGGCTGAAGGTACCGATGGTCACCACCAACCTCTTCAGCCACCCTGTGTTCAAGGACGGCGGCTTCACCTCCAACGACCGCTCGATCCGCCGCTTCGCCCTGTCCAAGGTCCTGCGCAACATCGACCTCGCCGCCGAACTCGGCGCCGAAACATTCGTCATGTGGGGAGGCCGCGAGGGCAGCGAATACGACGGATCCAAGGACCTGGCCGCCGCCCTGGACCGTATGAAGGAAGGCGTGGACACCGCCGCCGGCTACATCAAGGAAAAGGGCTACAACCTCCGCATCGCCCTGGAGCCCAAGCCCAACGAACCCCGCGGCGACATCTTCCTGCCCACCGTGGGCCACGGCCTGGCCTTCATCGCCCAGCTGGAACACGGCGACATCGTGGGCCTGAACCCGGAGACCGGCCACGAGCAGATGGCAGGGCTGAACTTCACCCACGGCATCGCCCAGGCTCTGTGGGCCGGCAAGCTCTTCCACATCGACCTTAACGGCCAGCGCGGCATCAAGTACGACCAGGACCTGGTCTTTGGCCATGGCGACCTCACCAGCGCCTTCTTCACCGTCGACCTGCTGGAGAACGGCTTCCCGAACGGCGGCCCCAAGTACGACGGCCCCCGCCACTTCGACTACAAGCCCTCCCGCACCGACGGCTACGACGGCGTGTGGGAATCCGCCAAGGCCAACATGGCCATGTACCTCCTGCTCAAGGAACGTGCCCTGGCCTTCCGCGCAGACCCGCAGGTACAGGAAGCCCTCAAGACCTCGGGCGTCTTCGAACTCGGCGAGTCCACCCTCGCCGCCGGTGAAAGCACCGCGGACCTGCTCGCAGACGCCGCAGCGTTTGAGGACTTCGACGCCGACAAGGCAGCGGAGCGTTCCTTCGCGTTCGTCCGGCTCAACCAGTTGGCCATCGAGCACCTCCTGGGCGCCCACTAGCCCACCGAATACCCGCTGCGGGGCCTTGGAGATGATCCAGGCCCCGCAGCGTTTCCATTCCTGCACAAAGAAAAGAACAGCCATGCCGCTCGTAGCCGGAGTCGACAGCTCCACCCAGTCCTGCAAAGTAGTCATCCGCGACGCGGACACCGGGGCGCTCGTCCGCCAGGGCCGGGCCACCCACCCCGAGGGCACCGAGGTCCACCCGGACCACTGGTGGGCTGCCCTGCAAAAGGCCGTGGCGGACGCCGGCGGCCTCGATGACGTCAGCGCGGTTGCCGTCGGCGGCCAGCAGCACGGCATGGTCTGTTTGGACGGTGACGGCGCCGTGATCCGACCGGCGCTGCTGTGGAATGACACCCGCAGCGCAGGCGCAGCCTCTGAACTCATCGAGAATGCCGGCGGCGGTGATCCCGCCGCCGGCGCCCAGTACTGGGCCAGTGCCACCGGCACCGTTCCGGTCGCATCCCTGACGGTGACGAAGCTTCGCTGGCTGGCTGCCAACGAGCCGGAGAACGCCGCGAAGGTGGCTGCGGTCTGCCTCCCGCACGACTGGCTGACCTGGCGGCTCGCCGGCTATGGGCCCGGCAGGGGTGCAGAGGGCCTGGCCGCGCTGGCCACTGACCGCTCGGACGCCTCAGGCACGGGGTACTATTCGACCGCCGAGGGCACGTACCTTCCGGATGTCCTGGCCGCATCGCTCGGCCATGTGCCGGCCCTTCCCAAAGTCCTCGGACCGCTGGAAACGGCGGGAAAGACGCCGGCAGGCGCTCTCCTGGCTGCAGGCGCCGGGGACAACGCAGCCGCCGCCCTCGGTGCAGGGGCCGCACTGGGCGACGTGGTGATGTCGCTGGGCACGTCCGGTACCGTATTTGCGGTGTCTGACAGCCCGGCGGCAGATCCTTCCGGGCTCGTGGCAGGGTTCGCAGATGCGGCCGGCCACTACCTGCCGCTGGTATGCACGTTGAATGCCACCCGCATCTTCGATGCCACGGCTGCCCTGCTGGGGGTGGACCTGGCGGAGTTCAACCAGCTGGCATTGTCCGCTGGTCCGGGCGCGGGTGGTCTCACGCTGGTCCCCTACTTCGACGGCGAGCGGACGCCCAACCTGCCGGATGCTACCGGTTCACTGCATGGCATCACCCGGGCCAACTACACCCCTGCCAACCTGGCGCGCGCCGCCGTCGAAGGCGTGGTGTGCTCCCTGGCCGACGGCCTGGCGGCCCTGCAGGCGCAAGGCGTGCAGCCAAGGCGGATCCTCCTGGTTGGCGGGGGCGCCCAGTCTGTTGCTGTGCAGGAAGTCGCCGCCAGCCTGCTGGGGGCGGCCGTTACCGTCCCCCAGCCGGGTGAGTACGTTGCCGACGGTGCCGCGCGCCAAGCGGCGGCGGCACTTACCGGACAGTTCCCCACGTGGGCGGCAGACGCCGTCGACCTTCCACACGGAACGGACGACGCCGGCGTGCTGGCGAGGTACCGCAGGTTCGCCTCGCTGTACGCCACGGCCGGCGGCAAGGGCTAGCACCGGGAAACGCACGGGCAAAAGGACCCGGACCGGCGGTGGGCCAACCACCGCGGTCCGGGTCCTTCCATGTGGGGCGCAGGCTCCTGCCGTGACGTAGCAGGAACCCGCGGTCTTGTATCAGGTCACGCGTACGGCAGGATCAGCTCCGCGTACCGCTCTTTGACCGTGGCCAGGACAGCGTTGCCGTCCGTATCCCAGATCTCCTGATTGAAAATTTCCACCTCAATGTCACCGGTGTACCCGGCCTCGCGCACCCAGGTGCCGATGGTGGCAAAGTCCACCACGCCGTCGCCCATGTACCCCCGGGACAGCAGGGGATCGGCGGCGATGGGCATGTTGAAGTCGCATACCTGGTAGGAGGCGATCCGGTTCTCCCGTCCGGCACGTTCAATCTGCGTCTTCAGTTCGGGGTCCCACCACACATGGAAGGTGTCGACGGCGACCCCCACCGTCGCGGCATCGAACGGCGCCGCGAGGTCCAGCGCCTGGCCGAGGGTGGAGATGAGTGCGCGGTCCGCAGCGTACATCGGATGCAATGGTTCCAGCACCAGGCGGACACCGTTTTCCTGCGCGAAAGGCACCAGGTCAGTGAGCCGGTCGGCCACGCGCTGCCTGGCGGCCACGATGTCCTTCTCCCCCGGAGCCAGGCCACCGACCACCAGGAACAGCTCCCTGGTGTCCAGGGCTACGGCCTCGAGGATGGCCGCGCGGTTGTCCGCCAGCGCGGCGGCCTGTCCTTCGGCGTCGGCGGCGGTGAGGAATCCGCCACGGCAAAGGGAGGACACACGGAGGCCGGCGTCCTTGATGAGGCGTGCAGCTTTATCAAGTCCGGCTTCCTCGACGCGGTCCCGCCAGGGACCGATAGCGGGAATCCCCGCGTTGACACAGCCCTCGACCACCTGGGCGAGCGTCCACTTCTTGGTGGTGGCGCTGTTGATGGAGAGACGGGAGAAGTCGCTCATACTCCCACCCCGTTGATCCGCAGGTAATCGGACATCCGGAAGGCTGCCAGTGCCGGGTCCCTCAGCAGGCCGGCCTTGTCAGCCAGCTCAAAGGTTCTTGAGAGGTGGCACACTGAGCGCCCCGAGTGCAGTCCGCCCACCATCTGGAAGCCGGGCTGCTTGCCGTTGAGCCAGGACATGAAGGCGATGCCGGTCTTGTAGTAGAACGTGGGGGCGCTGAAGATGTGCTTGCCCAGTTCCCGGGTGGAGTCCAGGATTTCGCGTGCCTTGGCGGCGTTTCCGGCCTCGTAGTTCTGCAGGGCCACCGATGCGGCCGGGTAGATGGCGGCGAAGATCCCCAGCAGGGCGTCCGAGTGGTGGGTACCGTCCCCGTCAATGAGTTCCGGATAGTTGAAATCGTCGCCGGTGTAGAGGCGGACGCCCTTGGGCAGCGCAGCGCGCAGGCCCACCTCGTGGCTTGCGTCGAGCAGCGAGACCTTGACGCCATCCACCTTGTCCGCATTGTCCCGGATCAGGCCCAGGAAGGTTTCGGTGGCCGTGGCGACGTCGTCGGAGCCCCAATAGCCGGCGAGGGCGGGGTCGAACATGGTGCCCAACCAGTGCAGGATGACCGGCTGGTCAACTTCCTGCAGCAGCGTGGAATAGACGCGAAGGTAATCCTCCGGACCACTGGCCACCTTTGCCAGGGCACGCGATGCCATCAGGATGACCTTGGGCCCCGCCTCGGCGATGACGGCGATCTGTTCGCGGTAGGCCTCAAGGACTGCCATGATCCCGGCCTCACCGGCGGGCAGGGTGTCAATGTCCAGCTGGTCGGTGCCGGCGCCGCAGGATACGAGGTCCCGGACCGATTTACCCGCGGTGGCCGGACTGTTGGCCGACACCACGGAGGCAGCCTCCACCCCTGTGCGCTTGATGAGCTGCTGCGTGGCGGCCCAGTCCAGGCCCATGCCGCGCTGGGCGGTGTCCATGGCATCGGCAACGCCCAGGCCGTAGGACCACAGCTCATGCCGGTAAGCCATGGTCGCGTCCCAGTCGAGGCGCGCGGGGGCGCCCGGGGTGTTGTCGGCGAGGACCTCGGGAATGACGTGGGCGGCGGCGTAGGCACGGCGCGCCGTCAGGGGGGAGGTGGGCCGGGTCCAGGCAGTGCCGCCCTGCAGGCGGTACTCCCTGGTGCCGCCGTCTTCGGAGGGAAGGATGAGTGAAGTCATTAGAGGGTGATCTCCGGGATGTCGATGGTGCGGCGTTCGTCGCTGGAGCGAAGGCCGAGCTCGGCCAGCTGGACACCGCGGGCGGCGGACAGCAGGCCGAAGCGGTGTTCGCGGCCGGCGACCACATCGCGCAGGAACTCTTCCCACTGCAGCTTGAAGCCGTTGTCCAGCTCGGCGTTGGCGGGAACTTCCTGCCACTGGTCGCGGAAGGACTCGGTGACGGGAAGGTCCGGGTTCCAGACGGGCTTGGGCGTGTGTGCGCGCTGCTGGGCGACGCACTTGTTCAGGCCGGCAACTGCGGAGCCGAGCGTGCCGTCCACCTGGAACTCCACCAGTTCGTCGCGGTAGACGCGCACTGCCCAGGAGGAGTTGATCTGGCCGATGACTTCATCGCCGCCCGGGGTCTCGAGTTCAAAGATGCCGTACGAGGCGTCATCCGCGGTGGCCTTGTATTCCTTGCCCGCCTCATCCCAACGGGCCGGGATGTGGGTAGCCGTTTTGGCGTTGACGCTCTTGACCTTGCCGATGATGCCTTCAAGGACATAGTTCCAGTGGCAGAACATGTCAGTGGTCATTCCGCCGCCGTCTTCCTTGCGGTAATTCCAGGACGGGCGCTGGGCCGCCTGGATGTCGCCTTCGAAGACCCAGTAGCCGAACTCGCCGCGGATGGAGAGGATGCGGCCGAAGAAGCCCTCATCCACCAGGCGGCGGAGCTTGACCAGGCCGGGAAGGTAGAGCTTGTCATGGACGACGCCGGCGGTAACCCCGGCTTCCTTGCCGATCCGCGCCAGCTCGATGGCCTCGTCCAGCGTTTCCGCCGTGGGCTTCTCCGTGAAGATATGTTTTCCCGCCAGCATTGCCTTCTTCAGGGTGGCGGCGCGCAGGCTGGTCATGGAGGCGTCGAAAACGACGTCGACAGTGGGGTCGTTGATCACGGCGTCCAGGTCAGTGGTCCATTCAGAGACCTTGTGCTTTTCCGCCAGCTCCCGGATTTTGGCCTCGTTGCGGCCCACCAGGATCGGCTCCACCTGGACCCGGCTACCGTCCTCGAGGGTGAAGCCTCCGGCGTCGCGGATGGGCAGGATGGAGCGCAGCAGGTGCTGGCGGTAACCCATCCGGCCGGTTATGCCGTTCATGGCGATGCGGATCGTTTTCGTTTCGAAGCCCATGTGTCCTCCACGGTGAGTGAGCAATGTACTGAAGCTGATTGGGAAAGCGCGTTCCCGCTGCTTCAATGATGCACGGCGTGGTTGCCGTTGGCAAGCGCTTTCCGGAAGTAGTTTGAACTGCCATAATGTGCTTAGCTTTTGAGCCCCACCGACGACCAGGAGATGCAGTGGCTGCAAGTACCCTTACCGAGGTGGCACGCCTTGCCGGCGTCTCCCCCGCCACGGCTTCACGCGTGCTGAACGGCTCGGCCCGCAAGCCGGGCAAGGACATCGCCGAGCGGGTGCGGCAGGCGGCGGACTCGCTGGGCTATGTTCCGAACGCGCAGGCCCAGGGGCTGGCGAAATCCAGCTCGGGCCTGATCGGGTTGATCGTCCACGATATCGCCGACCCATACTTTGCCGCCATCGCACGGGGAGTCCAGGAAGCCGCGAGGGAACAGCGCAAGATGGTGCTGCTGGCCACCACCGGGGGCGGACCGGCGGAGGAGAAGGAAGCGGTGGCCGCCTTCGCAGCCCGCCGAGCAGACTCGATCGTCATTGCCGGATCCCGCTCCTGCCGGGAGGAGGACCAGGACGGCAACGCCGAACTGGCGGCGGAGCTTGACCGGTACTGCCGGAACGGCGGCCAGGTGGCTGTCGTGGGACATCCTGTGGTGGGTGCCACCGTCCAGGAGGGTTACCACGTGGTCAAAGTCCCCAACCAAGAGCTCGCCGGCCAGTTGGCCACCGAACTTGCGGCAGGCTGGGACGGCGGCTTCGTCATTGTCGCCGGACCCGAGGGTCTTCTGACCTCCGATGACCGCGTACGCGGCTTCCAGGAGGGACTGGAGCGCGCAGGGCGGGCACCGGCCGAAGTGCTCAGGACCGCATTCAACCGGTCCGGCGGCTATGAGGCCGGGCTTCAACTGGCCGAACGGGTCAAGGCGGCCCAGACCGGCGGGACGGGGGCACAGAAGCTCTGCATTTTCGCCGTCAACGATGTGATGGCCATCGGAGCAGCCGCTGCCCTCCGCGCGGAGGGGTTGCGCATCCCGCGGGACGCCGCGATCGCCGGCTTCGACGACATCGAAACCCTTCGGGACTTCCGGCCGGCCCTTTCCACCGTCCGCCTGCCGCTGGAGGACATTGGACGCTTTGCCACCCGCGCCACGGGTCCACAGCCCAACGGCGAGGAGGCGGACGACGCTCTTCCCGCCGATGTTACCGGCGAGGTCACATTGCGGCGCAGCACGGAAGCGGCCTGATGGCGCCCCGAGGGCTGACCGCCGTTCCGGCACATCCGGAAGCCGCTGGGCCCCGGCCGGCAATCCTGGTCCTCCCCGGCGGAGGCTATGCCCGGCAGGCCGACCATGAGGCCGAACCCGTAGCGGAGTGGCTCGCTTCCCTTGGCATCCACGCCTTCGTCCTGCGCTACCGCGTGGCACCGCACCGGCATCCAGCGCCGCTTGAAGACGCCAAGGAAGCCATGCTGTATATCCGGAGCGGGCAGCACGGGCTCGCTGTGGACCCGGATCGGGTGGGCGTCCTGGGCTTCTCGGCCGGGGGACATCTGGCCGCCACCCTGAGCACGGCCGCGGCCACGGGGAATCCTGGGCTTGACCTTCCCGCCGCGGTGCCGGACCTTACGGTGCTGTGCTACCCCGTGGCGTCGCTGACCCACGAAACGCACCAGGGATCGGTGGCGAACCTCCTTGGCGACGCACCGCCGTCGAACCTCCTGGCGGCCCTGTCGGCGGAACTGAACGTCACTCCCGGGACTCCTCCGGCGTTCCTCTGGCACACCGCCGACGACGAAGCCGTGCCGGTGAGCAACAGCCTGAACTACGCCAGGGCCTTATTCGCTGCCGGTGTCCAGGCGGAGCTCCATGTCTTTCCGCAAGGACGGCACGGACTGGGTCTTGCCCCGGGCGAGGCAGGGCCGGAACAGTGGACTTCCTTGTGTGCCGCGTGGCTGGAACGTGCCGGTTGGGCGGACTCTCGCGCGGTGGCCGCCGCAGCCAGCCAACGCTAGTCCAGGGCCCGGATGGTCCAGGCCGCCGAATGGGACTGGCCGGGCTGCAGGTGTACCAGATCCGTTCCCGAATTCAGGGCGTCCGGCGGGCAGGTCATGGGTTCAACGGCCAGCCCCAGCCGGTCCGGGCCAATGGGCTTGTCACCGGTGTGCACCTGGACCCAGGGCCACTCTGTTCCCCACTCAAGCTCCACGCCGGTGCCGGACGGATCGTGCACGCGCACCCGCGCCAGGCCGGAACCGTCGCGCGAAATATCCGTAAAGGCGTGGTCGATCTTGACCTGCCCCAGGCGCCGGACCGAACGGAAGTCGAAGGCGTCGCCGTCAACCTGCCGCAGGGCTATGGGCAGCAGCCGGGCGGGCGTGACCTCAAGGTAGGTGCGGGCAGGAAGTTCCAGCGACCAGTCATCCAACGGGGAGGCGCCTGCCACGAGATAGGGGTGCGGGCATACCCCGTACGGGGCGGGGACAGAACCGGTGTTGACCGCATGCACCGTCGCATGGAGGCCATCCTCTGCAAGGGCATACGTTACGGTCAGGTCGAGATCGCCCGGGTAGTCGGGCCCGGAGGGGATGTGGCATGCCAGGACGGCCCGGTCATTAGCCACTTCCTTAACCTCCCACACCCGGTGGATCGCCAGGCCGTGGAGGGCGGAGCCGCGTTCCGGTTCGTTGACGGCCGCAGCATAGGACTTTCCGGCGTAGGTGTAGGTCCCGTCCGCAAGCCGGTTGGGCCAAGGGGCGCAGATGACTCCCTTGTAGTCGGGAACGGGGCCGTCCGGGCCGAAGCCCACCACCAGGTCCCTGTCGCCATGGCGCAGCTCGCGAAGCGCTCCCCCCCGGACGGTCACGACGGCGGAGTAGGCTCCGTGGGCCAGGTGGACTTCTGTTCCGGGCATGGGTTCCCTCTGCTTCAGTATGTGTTAGCGCTCACCAGCGTACCGTACACCCCGGTGCAATACTGGCTAAAGTGGCGCTCATGGAAGAGGCTGCTGACCAGGACCTTGTTGCCGCCATCCGTGGGGCGCTGCGGGAGCTCGCCGACCCGGCGCGGGCGGCAGGCGCCCAGGCGTACATGAAGTCCTCACTGCCCTCCCTGGGTGTGCGGGTTCCCGAAGTCCGGCACATCGCCGCGAGGGCTGCCCGGGAGTTTCCACCGGCCTCTGCCGGACAGCTGCGCGCCACGGTCCTGGAGCTGTGGAGGAGTTCCACCTTCCGGGAGGAGCGCTACGCCGCGATCGACCTCACGGCACACGGGGTGCTGGCCGGGGACCTGGACATGCTGCCGGTCTATGAGGAGATCATCCGGACCGGCGCATGGTGGGATTTCGCCGACGGTGTGTCCGGCCGCATCTGCGGCCTGCTGTCCTCGCACCCCGGCGAGATGTCCAAGGTGCTCCGGCAGTGGAGCCGGGATCCGGACTTGTGGATCCGCAGGGCCGCCATCACCTCGCAGCTGCGGGCCAAAAAGACCACCGATCCGGAGCTGCTCGCCGCCGTCATTGAGCCGAACCTCGCAGACAGGGAGTTCTTTATCAGGAAGGCGATCGGCTGGGCGCTGCGCGAGTACGCCAAGACGGCGCCGGAGTGGGTGGAGGGATTTGTCGCCCGGCACAAGGCGGACATGAGCCCGCTGTCGCGGAAGGAAGCCCTGCGCCGGTTGACGGCCCGCGCGCCGCAGTAGCTTGGCTGCTAGATGACCGGGCGTTCGACGACGGGCTCGTGCGTCTTGCGGAACAACCGGCGGGTGCCGGGATCCCAGAAGATCAGGTACAGGGCAAACAGGAGGGCCGTCAGCGCGGCAGCCACGCGGGCCAAGGCCAGCGCGAAGCCCAGGTCCTGGGTCTGGAGGTACGGGAAGACGTCCAGCTGATCCGAGATGGCATAGATCATGAAGAACGACACCACAAAGTACAGTGCCTTGACCTGCCAGTCATTACGAATGCCCGTCACGGCGAAAAGCGGTATCAGCCAGACGACGTACCAGGACTGGATGATGGGGGCCAGCAGGACCACTGCGGCCAGGGAAAGCGTCAGGCGGCGCATCAGCCTGTCGTAATCACCCTTGAAGATTTGCCAGGCGATGATGCCCACGGCAAGCAGCTTCCCGGCGTCGAACACCCATCCCGCGGGTACCGACCCGTCAAAGCCCAACGCAGTCGCCAGGGACCCCACCACTTGGCCGATCAACCCGACGGGGGCGTACCAAATGGAGATGCTGCCCGGGGCGGACAGCCCATTGATCCACCCGAAGCCGAACCCGTTAACCATGCTCATCGCAGTCAGGAGACCCAGGCTGAGTCCTGCCGTCAGCGCCCAGAACGCCACCTTCCGCAGCCACCCGGCATTCTTGCCTGCCCACAACAGTCCAATGAACGGCAGGAAGACAATGGTGATGGGCTTTACCGCAATGGACAGGGTCACCAGCAGGATGCCGCGAAGCTGCCGCCGGGTGGCTGAGTAGTACAGCCCGGCCAGGGCCAGCCCGATCATCAGGGAGTCGTTGTGGACGCTGGCGATGAAGTTGGTCAGGAAGAGCGGGTTGGCCACAGTGAGCCAGAGGGCCCGGTGCGGGTTGACGCCGTGCAGTTCGGCGAGCCGGGGGACATAAAAGACGCACAGCACCACGCCGGCCAGCGCCACCAGCCGGAAGAGCATGACGCAGGCCTCCGGCTGGACATTGGTGACCCAGACGACGAACTGCTCGATCCACAGGAACAGCTGGCCGTAGGGAACAGGCGCTTCAGTCCACATCTTGTCTGCGCCGAGCTGGAAGTAGTTGGACAGGGCAGAGATGCCGTTTTCATACGGGTTGAACCCCTCCACCATGAGGCGGCCCTGCCCGATATAGGCGTAAACGTCGCGGCTGAACAGCGGCACGCTGAACATCATCGGAAGACCCCAGGCCACCACAGCGGCCAAGGTTGCCTTCCGCGCCTGGTTGCCCCACACGCGGACCTTCTGGCCGAGCCGCAGCCACGCGCGCACCAGGAGCATCCCGCCTACGGCCACCAGGATGATGGACAGCGCCACTCCCGGGGCTTCGGTGCGCATCCAGATGAAGAGGGGCATGCGGCGGAGTTCCGAGACAGGCGCCAGCCAGCCCACGCCCATGGATCCGACCAGCATGAACATGGAGCCCACGAAACCGGCAAGCAGGGGTGAGCGTGGATTGTCCACCTCGGCTTTGCCCTCCCGGGCAATGCCGGCCGCCGCCATCTCCCCCGTTATGGGCACAGGCGCCGTCATCTCAGGATCGTCCAATCTTCTTGCGTTTCCGCTGTTCGCCCGGCAAGCCATGCGGGCCGGGCCGGGACATGGTTCAGGGCCGAAGGGCGACCCGCCGCGTACCCGAAATCCTAGCATCGGCAGGGCGTCCGGAAGTGTAACGGTAGGCTGGTCCGGTGCCTATATCTAACGAACGAATCGTCTGGATCGACTGCGAAATGACCGGTCTGGACATCAAGAATGACGCCCTCATTGAGGTGGCAGCCCTGGTCACCGATTCGGAATTGAACATCCTGGGTGACGGCGTGGACGTGGTGATCAAACCCGACGATGCAGCGGTGGCGCAAATGTCCGATTTTGTTCGGGACATGCACACCAAGTCCGGGCTGCTTGCGGAACTCCCGCACGGCAGGACCATGGCAGAAGCGGAGGCCGCCGTGATGGAGTACATCTCCGCCTGGGTTCCGGATCCGCGGAAAGCACCGCTGGGCGGCAACTCCGTGGGAACTGACCGCGTGTTCCTGTCACGGGACATGCCGGCCGTGGTGGAACACCTGCACTACCGGGTGATCGACGTCAGCACAATCAAGGAGTTGTCGCGCCGCTGGTACGCCAGGGCCTACTTCCAGTCCCCCGCAAAAAAGGGTGGCCACCGCGCACTCGGAGACATCAAGGATTCCATCGACGAGCTGCGGTACTACCGCGAAGCGGTCTTCGTGCCCGCGCCCGGACCGGACAGTGCCACGGCTCAGAAAATCGCCCAAGGGATCGTCAACGGGGACGCCGCCGCACAGTCCGCGGAGTAATCTGCGCCACGTTTCGATGAATTTTGCCCCAAATCGCAGAAAGTGGACAAAGCACCCCTTCCGAGCAGGTAAGCTATTTGAGTTGCGTTTCCGGGGAGCCGCTACAGCGGACATCCCCTGAGGCACATGGTGGGCGTAGCTCAGTTGGCAGAGCGCCTGGTTGTGGTCCAGGAGGTCGCGGGTTCAACCCCCGTCGCTCACCCTCACGGGGCGGCACATGCAGCCGTCAACAAAGGAGGCCGCACCGGATATCCGGTGCGGCCTCCTTTGTTGTGCCCCACCGGGGCACGTGCACTGCAGCCGGGGACACCGCGAAGCCGAAGGACTACTGATATGACTGTTCTGCCGATCACCATTTGGGGCGAACCCGTCCTGCACCGGCGCGCCAGCGAGGTGGAGGTATTCGATGACGAACTGCGCACCCTGATTGCCGACATGTTCGAGACCAACGACGCCGCCAACGGCGTGGGCCTCGCCGCCCCGCAGATCGGCGTGGGCAAGCGGATCTTCGTGTACAAGTACGCCAACGACGACGGCGCTCCCCCAACCGGCGTCGTCGTGAATCCCGTCCTGACCCTGTCCAAGGTCTCCGGTGCCGCTCCCGACCCCGACGAGGAGGAAGAGGGCTGCCTGTCCTTCCCCGGCGAGCAGTATCCGCTCAAGCGGGCAGAGTGGGCACGGGTGGAAGGCTTCGACGGGGACGGGAACCCGGTGAAATTCGAAGCGACGGGTTGGTTCGCCAGGGTCATCCAGCACGAATACGACCATCTGGACGGCAAGCTGTACGTCAACCGCCTGATGGACCGCTACTCCCGGAAGGCCATGAAACAGGCCAAGAAGAACGGATGGGGCGTACCCGGGCTGACGTGGATGCCCGGCGTGGATCCCGACCCGTTCGGCCACTGAACCCCAAAGGCTTTCCACTGATACGCAAAGGCCCATGCCCCCTGGACAGGGCGTCGCTCAGCGGGCAGTGGCTGTCTGCTGGACCCTGATGGTCTGCTGCTGCGGGCAGGATGAGAGGACGCGCTTCATGGCATCCTTTTCGGCCGCTGTCACCCAGAGCCCGTAAGCAGCCTTCACCGAGATTTGGCGCGCAACATAATGGCAGCGGATGGCCGTGTTTTTCGGCAGCCAGGTGGCCGCATCCCCCGCGCTTTTTTGCTGGTTGGCAGCGCCGTCGGCGGCAACAAGGTTCAGGGGGTCATTGGCCAGGCTTTGGCGCTCCTTCGGCCCCAGCCCCTGGGCTCCCTTTTGCCAGGCATCGCCCAGTGCAACCACATGGTCGATCTGGACCGCTCGGCTGCTGTCGGAACCGCGGCGGAAGTCGAGGTCCTGGCCCGTGTAGGGTTCGCGGAAGTGCCCGGAAGTAACCTTGCACGTGGATCCTTCGGCGAAGACCACACCAGCGAGGTCCCTGCGCAGGATGTCATTGCGGGTGTCGCAGCCGTTCCGGTCAACATCGAGCCAGGCCTGGCCGAAAGCCTCCCGGCTGTAATCGGTGTTCGGTGCCCGGCCCTTCACCGCAAGGCCCTCCAGCGCCGAGGCAGCGGTCCCGGCCGGTACGGGATGGGGCTCCTGCACCGGTTTCATCCACGCGGCGTCAAAGACAGGTACCTCCGTTGGTCCTTGCTGCGCGGGCCCGGCCGCGGCGAACTGGCCGGCGGTGAAGAACCAGAAGAGCGCTGCAAGGATGGCGGCAGCCGCGGTGATGAGCATTGCCCACGCCTGCCGGGAACGGCGGCGCGCACGGCGGTAGGCGGACCAGCTGATGGTCACGGAGTGGACGGCGGAAGGAAATAGTCGGGCACCCCACGAGCCTAGAACGAAGGGCACGTCCGGCCGTTGATATCCACACTGTTGGGGACGAGTGATGGGTCACACGGCCGGGCGGTCAGTCCGTGGTTACTGCTCCCGGGTGACCCTTCGGAGGTCCTCCTCGGCGATGGCCAACAGTCCCTCCAACTGGCGTACCCGCTCGTCGGAAACATCGCCGGTCTTCTGCCCGGCGCGGGCCCGTTCCAGCAGCCGGACGGCTTCCTTATGGTTGGCCTTGGCTACGTCCAGGGCGTGTTCGAGGGTGGTTTCGTGCTGAAGAGTCGATTCGTTGTCCATGCCACCAGTCTGGTCCCGAATCCCGACTGATTCCAGAGAACCAGCCGGGAATTCGCAGGACGTGACGGACTCGTTAGACAGCGATGGCGGCCAGCGCCGCGGCGCTTTCCTTGGCGGGGAACGACGGCGGGTTGACGCCTGCCATTTCCTCCATGACCCGGACCACCTGGCAGCTGTAGCCGAACTCGTTGTCGTACCAAACGTAGAGAACCAGGTTCTTGTCGGTGGACACGGTGGCCAGGCCGTCCACGATGCCGGCGCGGCGTGAACCAACGAAGTCGGTGGAGACGACCTCGGGCGAATCGATGTAGTCGATCTGCTTGCGCAGGTCCGAGTGCAGCGACATCTCGCGCAGGTAGTTGTTGACCTCGTCCTTGGTGGTGCCGTGCTCGAGGGTGAGGTTCAGGATGGCCAGCGACACATCCGGAGTGGGGACGCGGATGGAGCTTCCGGTGAGCTTGCCCAGGAGTTCGGGCAGGGCCTTGGCCACAGCCTTGGCGGCACCGGTTTCGGTGATGACCATGTTCAGCGCTGCGGAACGGCCGCGGCGGTCGCCCTTGTGGAAGTTGTCGATCAGGTTCTGGTCGTTGGTGAAGGAGTGGACGGTTTCCACGTGGCCGTGGACCACGCCGAACTTGTCGTTGATGGCCTTCAGGACCGGGGTGATGGCGTTGGTGGTGCAGGAGGCCGCGGAGACGATCTTGTCCGAATCGGTGATGTCCCGGTGGTTGATGCCGTGGACGATGTTCTTCAGTTCACCCTTGCCGGGAGCGGTCAGCAGGACCCGGGCAACGCCCTTGCTCTGCAGGTGCTGGCCCAGCCCCTCGGCGTCGCGCCAGCGGCCGGTGTTGTCCACCACCAGGGCGTTGTTGATTCCGTAGGCCGTGTAGTCGATGGCGGCGGGGTCGTTCGAGTAGATGACCTGGATCCGGACACCGTTGGCCGTGATGGTGTTGGCTTCCTCGTCGATCCGGATGGTGCCCTCGAAGGAGCCGTGGACGGAGTCGCGGCGCAGCAGGCTGGCGCGCTTGGAGAGGTCGTTATCGGAGCCACGGCGCACCACGATGGCGCGCAGGCGCAGGCCGTGGCCGCCACCGGCCTTTTCGATGAGGAGGCGTGCCAGGAGCCGTCCGATGCGGCCAAAACCGTAGAGCACGACGTCGGTGCTGGTGCGGTCGTCGCCGCCCCGCTTGCCTACGATCTCGGCCAGTTCGGCCCGGAGGAACTCTTCAAGGGAGGCGCCGTTGCCTTCTTCCTTGAACTTCTGGTTCAACCGGGCGATGTCGATAGCGGCGGCGCCCAGCTCGAGCCCGGCCAGGGTGTTCAGCAGCGGTGCGGTCTCCTCCAGGAGCAGTTCGTCCTTGGCCATCCGGCGCGCAAAGCGGTGTGCCTTGAGAATGTTCATGGTGGACTTGTTGATCAGGCTCCGGCCGTGGATGCTGGTCACCACGTTGTTTTCGCGGTACAGCCTGCCAATGACCGGGATCATGGCCTCGGCAAGGGCCTCCCGGCCCATCCACGTATCAAGACAAGAATCAGACGTCTGGCTCACAGAAATACCTTCCTCGGTTCAGCCGTGTACGTCCTCGTACACGGATGTAGGCCACCTGATGATGTCCAGGGGCACCGGCACCTGCAGGGATGGCCCCCAGGCACCTGGATCGCGTGCAAAGAAAAACCGCCGGCTGCGAACGCAACTTCGGCGGTAGAACTCCTGCGTCCGGGATCCATTCTAATTTGGCCCGCTCCGGGGAACACGCTTACGCTGCGTGAAATCACTCACACGCCCCCATCGCGCCTGTGATGCCGGCGGCGCATCAGTTGTTGATGGCCGAGTACAGGTTCAGGCTGGCCGAAAACACCAGCCAGGAAAAGTACGGCAGCACCAGGTATCCGGCGGCGGCGTCCACTGGTCCGAACTTCAGGATGAGGAACCCCAGGGTTGCGGTGAGGGCACAGATGACCGCGAAGGCAGACCACAGGGCCACCGCTCCGAGCATTGGGTACAGCGCGAAGAAGGTCACCGGCCACGCGGTGTTCAGCACCAGCTGCGCTGCATAGCCAACCAGGGTGCCTCCGGTGAGCCCGCCCTTGCGCCAGACCAGCCAGGCAGCAGCGGCCACGCCGGTGTACAGCACCATCCAGGTGGTCCGGAACATCCACGACGGCGGCATCCACGGCGCTTTCAGCGACGTTGCGTACCAGCCATTGGAGTTGAGGGCGATCGGAACCGAGGCGAGGATCCAGGCCAGGGCGGAAAGGCCCAGGAAACCGGCGAGCGCAATGCCTTGGGAACGGGCGCCGGGAACGCCCGCGGCGAGTGCGGGGCGGGGTTCGGGAATTACGGGCACGGTTCAGCATCCCCGACGCGTTGCCCGTGGTCAAACGCGGTTTGCGGATGGGACAGCCGGTACGCCGGGTTCTGTTCTCCCCTTCCGTTACCGGAAATGGGAGCGACGGCCATCCATCTACGAGTACCGTTGCCGGCACCCTCCAGCGGCCTACCCGGACACTCGGGCGGGCAGCCCTCGAACGTGTCCTGTCTGGCCTTGCTCCGGGTGGGGTTTACCTAGCCTTCCCGGTCACCCGGAAAGCTGGTGGTCTCTTACACCACCGTTTCACCCTTACCTGCCCTTCCGGCCAAAGCCGGAATGCAGGCGGTCTGTTTTCTGTGGCACTGGCCTGCGGGTTACCCCGAGTGGGCGTTACCCACCACCCTGCCCTGCGGAGCCCGGACGTTCCTCGAGCCACTTGCGTGGCGCGCGGCCGTCTGGCTGTCCCATCCGCGTCCAGTCTACCGGCGCCGCCGGCCGTCTTCGTCGCCGGTAGGATCGGACGGTGCTGATTCTGCTTCCTCCCTCCGAAGGCAAGACGCCCGCGCTGAGGGGTTCCGCCGTCGACTGGTCCACCCTGGGCTTTCCCGAGCTCAACCCCTACCGGGCCAAGGTCCTTGAGGCATTGGGGACGGTCAGCGCGCACCAGGACGCCCTCGCCTTGCTGGGTGTGGGCGCATCATTGCGTGACGACGTCGAACGCAACACGCGCCTGCACGCCGAACCAGCGGCGCCGGCACACAGCATCTATTCCGGTGTCCTGTACGACGCTTTGGGCTACCGGACCTTGACGCCGGCCCAGCGTCGCAAGGCCGATGAGTCCATCCTGGTGATCTCTGCGCTATGGGGAGCCCTGCGCTTTAACGACAGCGTTCCCGCCTACCGATTGTCCATGGGGACAGCCTTGCCCGACGTCGGCCGGCTGGCTCCGTTCTGGAAGGGGCAGCTCGGCGATACTTTGGGCGCCGCCGCACAGGGACACCTGCTGGTGGACTGCCGCTCCAGCACCTATGCGGCGGCGTGGGCTCCCCCGCCGGAACAGACGGTCTCGGTGAACGTCTTCACCGAGACCGGCGGGGTCCGCAAGGTGGTGAGCCACTTCGCCAAGCACACCCGCGGCGAACTGGCGCGGCACCTGCTGGTGCGCCGTGGAAAAGCCCCGGCCGCGCCGTCGGACCTTCTCAAGGCTGCAAGCGAAAAGTGGGATGCCGAGCTCGTGCCAGGCACCGCCCGGAAGCCGCACGCCCTTAACATCATCTTGGCGGGCTGACCCGCCAGGCTGGTGCAGCCCGGGCCAGGCTACCGGGCGCTCAGGACCACTCGTCGGAGCGGACCAGGATGGCGCCGGAGTCCGGGCAAAAGACGATCTCGTCGGAAGCGGCAGCCTTAATCTCGGCGAGGTCGCCGGGACTGAGCTTCATGCCGGAGGCCTCCGAGGTGCCATGGAAGAGCCGCGCCGCGCCCACTCCGCGCTTTGCCAGGGTCTTTTCGTAGACCGCCAGCAGGGCCGCGTCCAGGCCGGCAGCGAATTCGTCACGCTGGGCGCGCAGCCCTGCGGCTTCGGTTTCCACCTCGGCGAGGGCAGCATCCAGTTCAGCGCGGATGGTGCCGAAGGAGCCCTGGATGTCATCGACGATCTGCTGCTGGGCCGCCTGCCGCTCCCGCAGCGATTCCAGCCGCTCCATGACTTCCAGTTCCGCGTCTTCAAGGTCTGAGCGCCGCTTGTTCAGCGAGGCGATGTCCTTCTGCAGGGCCACCAAGTCTTTCGAAAGGCCCGTGCCGCTGTTAAGCCGGGCCTCGTCGCGTTCGATCCGTGTGGCAACCTGTTCGACGTCGGCTTCCGCCCTCTTCAACTCGGCTTCGGCGTCGTGGACGGCAACCTTGGCCGCGCCCAGTTCACCGTTTGCCACGGAAAGTGCGGCCTCGAGATCCTTGATGCGCGGGTCATTTTCCAGGGTGCGGCGGCGGTTGGTGAGGCCCTTCAGCCTGGCGTCGAGCCCTTGGAGTTCGAGCAACTTCAACTGTTCCGCCGGTGCTGCCTTGGCCACTTTTTACCTCCGCTGGATCCCTTCCGGCCGGAGCCGGGCGCCGAACCGGCGCTTCCTAGACTCTAGCCCCTGGCCCGTCCGCCTTGCCCGGCGCCACTCAGCCGGGAGTGAGGATGAAATCCCACGGATCGGTGTTGGTGGTGCTGACCCTGATTTCCACCTCGTGGCCCTGGTCAGCGAGGACGTTGCCCAACGCTGCGGCCGCGGCCGGCAACCACAGCCATTCGCTGGCGAAGTGCGAAACATCCACCAGGTAGGGCCGCCCGTTGAGGGCAGCTTCGCGGGCCTCCGACGCCGGATGGTGGCGAAGGTCCGCTGTGACATAGACATCGGCGTTGCTGGCCCGCACTTCAGTGAACAGCGAGTCCCCGGCACCGCCGCACACGGCGATGCGCCGCACCAGTCCGTCCTTGTCTCCGGAGACCCGCACTCCCCCGGCAACGGACGGAAGAATCCCGTAAACGCGCGCCGCGAAGTCGCCCAGGCTCATGGCTTCAGCCAGGTCGCCCACCCGCCCAATGCCTTCTTCCGGCAATCCATTGGCGGCAGTCGTGAGCGGGGCTGCGTCCTGGAGCCCCAAGGCGTCGGCCAGCACGTCGGAAACGCCTCCGACGGCGGAGTCGCCGTTGGTGTGCACGGTCAACAGTGCCGTTCCCGACTCGATGAGCCGGTGGACCGCCCGGCCCTTGGCCGATGTGGCGGCCACCGACGTGACACCCTTGAGCAACAGCGGGTGGTGCGTGATGAGCAGCTCGGCTCCCCACTCAACGGCTTCCTCGATGACTTCCAGCGTGGGATCCACCGCGAACATCACCTTGGACACGGCCGCGGACGGGTGGCCTGCCACCAGCCCTACCTCGTCCCAGCCCTCCGCCAGCGATTCGGGCCACAACTCCTCCACTGCGAGGAGCAGCTCAGCCAGGGTGGGGACGTTGGCGGACCCGGCCGGAGCCGGCGTGTCGGAGGAGGGTTCGCCGTCGTGATCTGCCTTGCCGGTAGCGTCGGTGTCCACAGGTTCCATAGTCTTAGTTTTACCCCATCGGCTTCGGACCGCCGCAGTTTGTCCCATGCGCGCTGACGGCCGCGGGGAATGATCCGGCGCCGCCAACCATTGAAGAGGTCATGAAAACTTTTGTTCTGGGCGGAGGGTGCTTCTGGTGCCTTGACGCCGTTTACCAGAAGACCAGGGGCGTGACCTCGGTGGTATCGGGCTACACCGGTGGCCATGATCCCGAGCCCGACTACTACTCGGTCTGCAGCGGAACCACCGGGCACGCCGAGGTTGTGGCTGTGACCTTCGATGAGGAGGTCATCCCTGCCGAAGTCGTACTTGATATGTTCTTCGCCCTGCACGACCCCACCACCCTGAACCGCCAGGGATACGACGTGGGCACCCAGTACCGTTCCTCGATGTTCTACGAAACCGACGAGGAGAAGATCCTGTTTGAGGAAGCGATCGAACGCAACCAGGCGCTGTGGCCGCATCCCATCGTTACCGAGGTCAGCCGGTTGCCCCGGTTCCATGTGGCGGAGGAATTCCACCAGAATTACTACGCCAAACACCCGGAGCAAGGGTACTGCCAGGTGATCATCAACCCTAAGCTGGCCAAGGCCCGGAAATATTACTCTGCATGGCTTAACGCTTAGCCACCGTTTCACGGCCTCGTTAGGCTGACCTCAGTATTCACCCCTTAGAGATAGGCGTATGTACATGGCACGGATCTATGACGATGTGACGCAACTGGTCGGCGGGACCCCGCTGGTTCGGTTGAACCGGCTCAGCGAGGGGCTGGACGCCACCGTTGCCGTGAAGCTGGAGTTCTATAACCCGGCCAACAGCGTCAAAGACCGCATCGGCGTTGCCATCATCGACGCCGCTGAAAAGTCGGGCGCCCTGAAGCCCGGTGGCACCATCGTCGAAGGAACGTCAGGCAACACGGGCATCGCCCTTGCCATGGTGGGTGCTGCCCGCGGCTACAAGGTCATCCTGACCATGCCTGAGACCATGTCCACGGAACGCCGGGTCATGCTGCGCGCCTTCGGTGCCGAGATCGTCCTTACCCCGGGATCCGAGGGTATGCGCGGCGCCGTCGAAAAGGCCCAGGAGATCGTAGCCAACACCGAGAACTCCATCTGGGCGCAGCAGTTCGCCAACGAAGCCAACCCGGAGATCCACCGCAAGACCACCGCTGAGGAGGTCTGGGCCGATACCGACGGCGCCGTGGACATCTTCGTTGCCGGCATCGGCACCGGCGGAACCATCACCGGCGTGGGCCAGGTCCTGAAGGAGCGCAAGCCCGGCGTGCAGATCGTGGCCGTGGAACCGAAGGACTCCGCCATCCTCAATGGCGGCGCCCCGGGCCCGCACAAGATCCAGGGCCTGGGCGCCAACTTCATCCCGGAACTGCTGGACACCAGCGTCTACGACGAGGTCCTGGACGCCACTCTTGAGGATTCTGTCCGTGTGGCCCGTGACCTGGGCGTCAAGGAGGGCATCCTGGGGGGTATCTCCTCCGGCGCAATCGTCTGGGGCGCGCTGGAACTGGCCAAGCGCCCCGAAAACGCGGGCAAGCTGATCGTGGCTGTGGTGTGCGACTTTGGTGAGCGTTACATCTCCACCGTGCTCTATGACGACATCCGCGGCTGATCAGTCCGCTGTCCGCCCGTTTCCTGTAGAAAGAACTTTGTGGGCTTTTTCGCAAGACTGAAGGAAGACCTCGACGCCGCCCGGTCCCACGACCCGGCGGCTCGAGGTTCTTTTGAGAACTTTTTCGCCTATTCCGGCCTGCACGCCATCTGGATCCACCGGCTGACCCACCGCATGTGGCAGAACCCGGCCCTGCGGTTCCCGGCACGGCTCCTGTCCCAGCTGGGGCGCTCCTGGACCGGTATCGAAATTCATCCCGGCGCCACCATTGGCCGGCGGTTCTTCATTGACCACGGCATGGGCGTGGTGATTGGCGAGACCGCCGAGATCGGCGAGGACGTGATGATTTACCACGGAGTGACGCTCGGTGGCCGCTCCCTGGCCAGGATCAAGCGGCACCCCACGATCGGCGACCGGGTCACCATCGGTGCGGGAGCAAAGGTCCTGGGGCCCATCACCATTGGCCGCGACAGTGCCATAGGCGCCAACGCGGTGGTGGTCAAGGACGCGCCGCCGGAGTCGATTGTTACAGGCGTCCCTGCCAAATGGCGGCACCGCGACGCGCAGCGGGAAACCAAGCCCGCCGTGGATCCGGCCGAGTACGACATCGAATACCGGATTTGACCCGTTTCTGAGCACTGACAAAGGCGGGCAGTTCCACCGGGAAACCGGGGAACTGCCCGCCTTTTGCTTTGCGGCAGCGGCTGCTAGTGCGTGTCCACCGCTTCAACCTCGGACTTGTCCTCGCCCCACAGGGTGTGGAAGGTGCCTTCGGTGTCGATGCGTCCGTACGTGTGTGCACCGAACAGGTCACGCTGGCCCTGGATCAGGGCGGCGGCTACGCGCTTGCGGCGCAGGCCGTCGTAGTAGGCCAGCGATGAAGAGAACACCGGGACCGGGATGCCCAGCCGGACGGCCGTGGCGACGACACGGCGCCAAGCCGGCAGGGCGTCGGCGATGGCCTTGGTGAATGCCGGGGCGAACAGCAGGTTTGCAGGCTTCTCGTCAGCGGCGTAGGCCTTGGTGATGTCCTTGAGGAGCTCGGCGCGGATGATGCAGCCGGCACGCCACAGGGACGCGATCTCGTCCAGCTTCAGGTCCCAGCCGTATTCCTTGGCGGCGGAAGTCAGCATGTCCAGGCCCTGGGCGTAGGAAACCAGCTTGGAGGCGTAGAGGGCCTGGCGGACGTCCTCCACGAACGTCTCCGGGATCTCGACGGTGGCCTCGTTGCCGGCCAGCAGTTCCTGGCCCAACTTGCGCTGCGCGGCCTGGGAGGAGAGGGCGCGTGCGAAAACGGATTCGGCGATGCCGGATACCGGCGAGCCGAGTTCCAGGGCGGAGATGACGGTCCAGCGGCCGGTGCCCTTCTGGCCGGCGGCATCAACGACGACGTCGACGAACGGCTTTCCGGTCTTGGCGTCAACGTGGCCCAGGACCTCGGCGGAGATCTCGATCAGGAAGGAGGACAGCTCGCCCTTGTTCCAGTCGGAGAAGATCTTGGCCTGTTCGGCAGGCTCGATGCCTGCGCCGGAACGGAGCAGGTCGAAGGCTTCGCCGATGACCTGCATGTCCGCGTACTCGATGCCGTTGTGGACCATTTTGACGAAGTGTCCTGCACCGTCGGTGCCGATCCACGCGCAGCAGGGCTCGCCGTCGACTTTTGCGGAGATCTTCTCCAGCAGCGGGCCCAGGGCCTTGTAGGACTCCTTCGAACCGCCCGGCATGATGGACGGGCCGTTCAGTGCGCCCTCCTCGCCGCCGGAGACACCGACGCCCACGAAGTGCAGGTCCTTCTTGGCCAGCGCCGCTTCCCGGCGGCGGGTGTCCTCGTAATGGGAGTTGCCGGCATCGATGATGATGTCGCCCGGCTCCAGCAGCGGCTCCAGCTGCTCGATGACGGAGTCCACAGGCTTGCCGGCCTTGACCATGATAAGTACCCGGCGCGGCTTCTCCAGGGAGTCAACCAGTTCCTGCAGGGTCTCGGTCCGGATGAAGTCACCCTCCGAACCGTGCTTTTCCAGCAGCGCGTCCGTCTTCTCCACCGACCTGTTGTGCAGGGCAACCGTGAACCCGTTGCGGGCCAGGTTACGGGCCAGGTTGGCGCCCATGACGGCGAGGCCGGTGACACCGATGTGTGCAGACATCAATAACTCCAATTCATTGTTCGCCTCGGCTGCAGGCTTCCATGGCGGGAAGCCACCGGGGCAGATCAGGGGGTCCGAATAAAGCATATATATTCTGGCGGTGACGCGAAAGTAACGTCCGCGTCATGGAACCGGTTTGTGTCGGTGCCAGTCTAGGACTCCCGCCCTGGTCTCTGCTGCGGAGGTCCGGCTGCGCACTTCCAGCTGGCAGACGCGGGGCTTCCAACAACTAGGCTTAGCAGCATGACCAGCAGCCTCCACCACCGTGCCATCGAAAACCTTGGCACCCGGATTATCTCGGGGGACCTCCCTGCCGGCCACGTCATGCTCGCCGAGCAACTCGAGGATGAGCTGAAGGTTTCCCGTTCGGTTATCCGGGAAGCAGTCAGGGTCCTGCAGTCGCTGGGGCTGGTGGAAACCACCAAGCGGGTGGGCATCCGGGTGTTGCCGTCAAGCCGCTGGAATCCTTTCGACCCGCAGGTAATCCGGTGGCGGCTGGCCAGCGACGCCCGCGGCGCGCAGCTGCGTTCCCTTGCCGAATTGCGGGCCGCGGTGGAACCGGCGGCTGCAGAACTGGCAGCACAGAACGCCCCGGCGCAGCTGCGGATGGAGCTCGTGGATGTTGCCCGCGCAATGCGGGAGGCCGGGAACAATGGGGAGGTTGCCCGCTTCCTGGAACTGGATATCCGGTTCCACTCGCTGCTGCTTTCGGGTTCGGGCAATGAGATGTTCGCCAACCTCATGGGTCAGGTGGCCGAAACGCTGACAGGCCGTACTGTCCACGGCCTGATGCCGGACCACCCTCACCAGGCCGCGCTGCAGTGGCATGAGGACGTGGCGGAGGCGATCGCCAGGGGCGACGCCGCCTCCGCCCGGGAAGCGTCCGACCGGATCATGCGCCGCACGATGTCCCAGATGGCCGATACCTGGACGCAGCAGCCTCGGGTGTTCATCCCCGTCAGGCAATGACGCGCCACCCTCTGCTGTGGGCAAAGCACCGGTCCCATGCCCCAAGGGCCCCGGCTGTGTCATGAATCGCGGGTAGCTTTTTGTTTCCGGCAGTTCACGGTATATTCATCCCAGGCCCTCCCCCGCGGCATCCCCCAATAGTCGCGGTGGAGGGTTTTCCAATGCCCTGAACCAGCCAGCATGGCAGCGAGCCTTTAGGCTGCCCCCGCTGCGGATTCCCTCAGCTGCCACCCGCCTCCCACGCCGTCGCGCTGCAGGTACATGGTGGCCAGGGCCGACCTGCTGTTGTTTCCCAGCCTGACCTGCAGCTGCAGGACCTCGACGTCCACGCCGCCGCTGCCCTTTGGCATCCGGCGGCTGGTTTCCCACCAGTTGACGCGCTCGAACCATCTGACCGGCTCGGCACCCACGGCCCATTCCCTGCCCCTGCTCAGCACCGCCGTCGGCATTCCGTCGCTGTCTGTGTGCACTATGACGTGTTCCATTGCTGCAACCTATGGCAAGGGTCAGACAATGGCGCCAGGAGGGGTGAAAAGAAAAAACCCCGTTGCCTCCGCAAGGGGGGGCAACGGGGTTTTGCTGGTGGGTCCTACCGGGATCGAACCGATGACATCCACGGTGTAAACGTGGCGCTCTACCAGCTGAGCTAAAGACCCAAAACGCGTTGATTCCGGCCGTTCCGCCGCAACCAACGAACATAGACTCTACCGGACCGGAGGCCGGAAACGCGAATCGGGACGGAACCGCGACTAAAGGGAGGGAAGTTCAGCCGCAAGGTACTGCAGCGCCTGGCTGACCCCCGCCTCGAGCTTGATGGTTGCCCTGTCGTCGCCCCGGGTGGCACCCCGGTTAATAATGACCACTGGCTTGTCCTCCTTGGCGGCGTGCCTGACAAACCGCAGGCCGCTCATGACCGTCAGGGACGAACCGGCAACCAGCAGGGCAGCTGCCTGATCCACCATGGCGTACGAGCGTTCAACCCGATCCTTGGGGACGTTTTCCCCGAAGTAGACGAAGTCTGGCTTCAAGGTTCCGCCGCACGCTGGACAAACCGCCACCACGAAGCTGTCAATGAGGGCCTGATCCTCCACGGTGGCGTCGGCGTCCGGCGCCATCTCCACCAAGCCGGTTGCTGCAGCCCGCTCCAGGAAATCAGGGTTGAGTTCTTCGAAAACACCGGCTAGGAGCCGCCGCGAGTAGGTACGCCCGCAGTCAAGGCAGATGACCTGGTCATACCTGCCATGGAGATCGACGACGTTGGAGCTGCCGGCGTCCTGGTGCAGCCGGTCAACGTTCTGCGTGATCAGGCCGGTAAGGTAGCCGCGCCGTTCCAGTTCCGCGGCGGAGTAGTGGCCCTGATTGGGGTCCGCGTGCCGCATGTGCGACCATCCGATGTGGTTCCTGGCCCAGTAACGCCGCCGGTTCTCTGCGTGGCGGACGAATTCCTGGTAGGTCATGGGCGACCGGGGCGGCGAATCCGGGCCCCGGTAATCCGGTATGCCGGAGTCGGTACTGAGCCCGGCACCCGTCAGCAGCGCGAACGGGGCGCCGGCAAGCAGGTCACGGATCCGGACCAGCACCGCCAGCTCCTCCCCTGACGGCGGTGCAGGGGGCACCGGCGGCATGCTGGCAAACCCGGTAAGGCCCGTCCCCCGCCGCTGCCCAGGCATGGCGGCTCAGGCCTGCTTCAGGTCCGCCAAGGCGGTGCGGTACTCGTTGAAGTTGCGCGCCTGGCCGCGCGGATTCACCACGCTGTAGCGGACCTTGCCTTCGGAATCGATGATGAAGGTGGCCCGTTTGGCCATGCCGCTGCCGGCGTCGAACACTCCGTATGCTGCGGCGACCGCTCCGTGTGGCCAAAAGTCGGCGAGGAGGTCGAAGGTGTAGCCTTCTTGCGCAGCATAGGCCCGGAGACTGAACTTGCTGTCAACGGACACTGCCAGGACCACTGCCTTCGAGTCCTCGAACATGCCCAGGTTGTCCCGTATTTCGCACAGCTCTCCCGTGCAGATGCCGGAGAATGCAAAGGGATAGAAAACGAGTGCCACGTTTTGCCCGCGGAAGGAGGACAACCGCACGGGCTCGCCGTACTGGTTGGCGAGCTCAAAGTCAGGCGCTGTTGCTCCCAGCGCAGGGACAGCTGCAGAAGCGGCATCAACCGCTGCCGTCATTTGTTCTTCCTGCTGACCAGGCGGGTGGCGCTCCAGTCCTTCGAGACTCCGGCGGAGGTGGTGACATGCAGGCCGGCGGTTGGTGCGGCTTCCTGGATGTCCGCGGGTGAGACGTATCCGTCCCTGCCGGATTTGGGGGTAAGGACCCACACAACGCCGTTTTCGCTCAGGGTGGTGAGGGAATCCACCAGGCTGTCCACCAGGTCGCCGTCGCCGTCGCGCCACCAGAGGATGACGGCGTCCGCCACTTCATGGTCGTCCTCGTCCAGCATCTCGGAACCGGTGAGGTCCTCAATATCGTCACGCAAGTCGAAATCGACATCGTCGTCGTAACCGAACTCCTGAATCAGATCCCCGTTTTTGAAACCCAATTTTTCCGCCACATTTACCGAAGTGGCGGCGTCGGCCTCGCTCACGTGTTCCTCCAATACCTCATATATGCGGTGTGCATAGTGATTTCCATTACTCCCAGCCAACACCCTTTGCGCCTGTGCTTCAAGCTGCCGCCCCCGGGATTGCGCATATTTTGCGTCACATCCCCGGCGACAACCCCGCCGCAGGGGCTTTTTGCCACACAAACAGTATGACGAACGAAATACAACTGGAGCACCGGGCCGCAGCTACGCATCGGCTTGCTGTCAGGGCTAGAGTGGCTGGTGACAACTATGCCTGCGGGACGACAACCGTGTGACTCCGTGCAGACATAGGAGCGCTAGGAAGCTGTCCGGCACACATGACCGGGCTGTTGTAACCGATACGTCGCACACGGCGTATATACGCCGGGCAGTCACCCTGCCTGGCCTGAGTGCGCCGATTCATGCGCGCAAAGAGAGGTTGGACGTGGCTGCAGGAGAAGATACCTCCCATATCCTCAGCGGGTTGACTAACCAGCTGCCTGATCGTGATCCGGAAGAGACTGCCGAGTGGGTTGAGTCCCTGGATGCGTTGATCAGGGAACAGGGTACCGAGCGTGCCCAATACATCATGCGGAGCCTGCTGCAGCGCGCGGGCGCGCAGAGCGTGGGTGTGCCGATGGTGACCACCACCGATTACGTGAACACGATCCCGGTGGACCAGGAAGCGGAGTTCCCGGGCAACGAGGAATACGAGCGCCGCTACCGGGCGTACATGCGCTGGAACGCCGCGGTCATGGTGCACCGGGCGCAGCGGCCCGATATCGGCGTTGGCGGCCACATCTCCACCTACGCCGGAGCGGCGACCCTGTACGAGGTCGGGTTCAACCACTTCTTCCGCGGCAAGGACCACCCCGGCGGCGGGGACCAGGTCTTCTTCCAGGGCCACGCCTCCCCCGGCATGTACGCCCGCGCTTTCATGGAAGGTCGCCTGTCCGAGGAGGACCTGGACGGGTTCCGGCAGGAGAAGTCCCGCGAGGGCCATGCCCTGTCCTCCTACCCGCACCCGCGGTTGATGCCGCACTTCTGGGAATTCCCCACCGTGTCCATGGGCATCGGGCCGATGAACGCGATCTACCAGGCCCAGAACAACCGCTACCTGCACAACCGCGGCCTGAAAGACACCTCCGACCAGCAGGTCTGGGCGTTCCTGGGCGACGGGGAAATGGACGAACCCGAATCCCGCGGCCTGCTCCAGCTCGCCGCGAACGAGAACCTGGACAACCTGAACTTCGTGATCAACTGCAACCTCCAGCGCCTGGACGGCCCGGTGCGGGGCAACGGCAAGATCATGCAGGAACTCGAAGCGTTCTTCCGCGGCGCGGGCTGGAACGTGATCAAGGTCGTCTGGGGCCGGGAGTGGGATGACCTGCTCACCCGCGACACCGACGGGTCCCTGGTGAAGATCATGAACGAGACCGTCGACGGGGACTACCAGACCTACAAGGCAGAATCCGGCGGGTTCGTCCGCGAACACTTCTTCGGCAAAACCCCGCAGACCAAAGACCTCGTCGCGGACCTGTCCGATGACCAGATCTGGAACCTCAAACGCGGCGGTCACGACTACCGCAAGGTCTACGCCGCCTACAAGGCCGCCACCGAATTCAAGGGCAAACCTACCGTCATCCTCGCCCACACCGTCAAGGGCTACGGCCTCGGCCCCCACTTCGAAGGCCGCAACGCCACCCACCAGATGAAGAAACTCACTCTGGATGACCTGAAGAAGTTCCGCGACCACCTCCGGATCCCCGTCACCGACGAGCAGCTGGAGAAGGACTCCTACCGGCCGCCGTACTACCACCCCGGTAACGACGCCCCGGAAATCAAGTACATGATGGAGCGCCGCGCCGCGCTGGGCGGATCAGTCCCGGAGCGCCGCAACACCCACGCCGAAATCGTGCTGCCCGAGGCGAAGTCCTACGAGGTTGCCAAGCGCGGTTCAGGCAAGCAGATGGCCGCCACCACCATGGCGTTCGTCCGGCTCCTCAAGGACCTGATGCGGGACAAGAACTTCGGTAAGCACATCGCCCCGATCATCCCCGACGAAGCCCGTACCTTCGGCATGGATGCGTTCTTCCCGACGGCGAAGATCTACAACCCCAAGGGCCAGAACTACCTGTCGGTGGACCGTGACCTGGTCCTGGCCTACAAGGAGTCCCCTGCGGGCCAGCTGATCCACCCCGGCATCAACGAAGCCGGCGCCGTGGCAGCATTCACCGCCGCCGGAACCTCCTACGCCACCCACGGCATCCCCCTGGTCCCGGTCTACGTGTTCTACTCCATGTTCGGCTTCCAGCGCACCGGCGACGCCTTCTGGGCCGCCGCGGACCAAATGACCCGCGGCTTCATCATCGGCGCCACCGCAGGACGGACCACCCTCACCGGCGAAGGCCTCCAGCACGCCGACGGCCACTCCCCCCTGCTGGCCTCCACCAACCCCGCCGTCCTCACCTACGACCCCGCCTACGGCTACGAAATCGGACACATCGTCCGCTCCGGCCTGGAACGGATGTACGGGGAAAACTCCACGGACAAAAACGTCATGTACTACCTCACCGTGTACAACGAACCCATCATCCAGCCCGCAGAACCGGAGAACCTCGACGTCGAAGGCGTCATCAAGGGCATCTACCTGCTCGCCCCGGCAAAGATCGACGGTCCCCGCACCCAGATCCTCGCCTCCGGCGTCTCCGTCCCCTGGGCCCTCGAAGCCCAGCGCGTGCTGGCCGATGACTGGAACGTCTCCGCCGACGTCTGGTCCGTGACCTCCTGGAACGAACTCCGACGCGACGGCCTCGCCGCCGAAGAAGAAGCCTTCCTCAACCCCGGCCAGCCCGCCCGCGTCCCCTTCGTCACCCAGCAACTCGAAGGAGCCACCGGCCCCATCGTCGCCGTGTCCGACTACATGAAGGCCGTCCCGGACCAGATCCGGCAATTCGTCCCCAACGAATTCGCCACCCTCGGCGCCGATGGCTTCGGTTTCTCCGACACCCGCGCCGCAGCCCGCCGCTACTTCAAAAACGACACCCACTCCATCGTGGTCCGTGCCCTCGAAATGCTGGCGCGCCGCGGCGAGGTGGATGTCGACGCTCCGGTGAAGGCGATCGAGAAGTACAAGCTGCTCAACGTCAACGCCGGCACCACCGGCAACGCCGGAGGCGAAGCCTAGCCTTCCGTTGGACAGCGGAACCAGCAGCAAACGACGGCGGCCCTCACCCCACAAGGTGAAGGCCGCCGTCGTTCGTTTAGAAAGCGGCCGGAAGGCTGTGACCCAGCGCAAAGCGGATTGTAGCCTTCGCACAAATGGAGCTTGCGCGGCGGTGGCCGTATGCTCAAAGAATGCCAGCACCAGCAAGCCCGTCTTCGAAGCGGAAACCGCCCGCGCCGAAGGTCACCCCGGAGAAGTCCGAGACCCTCAAGCAGCTCCGGGCGAATGTGGGACAACTCTCCACCACCACTATGCGCAAGCTTGAGCAGTCGCTGCCGTGGTACAGCCGGCTCAGCGCCGACGAGCGGTCTGCACTGGGCATGGTGGCGCAGAACGGTATCGCGGCCTTTGTCACCTGGTATGAGCGGCCCAGCTCGCCGTCATGGATCCTTACCGATGTATTCGGGACCGCCCCCACCGAACTGACCCGTTCCATCAGCCTCCAGAAGGCCCTGCAGCTGATCAGGATCGTGGTGGAGGTGGTGGAAGACCAGGTTCCGGTGATCGCACCGGAGGCAGACCAGCCATCCCTTCGCGAGGCGGTGCTGCGCTACTCAAGGGAAGTTGCCTTTGCAGCCGCGGATGTTTACGCAAGGGCTGCCGAGTCCCGCGGATCCTGGGACACGCGCCTGGAAGCTTTGATCGTGGATGCGATCCTGCGGGGCGAAAACACCGACGCCCTGCGCTCACGCATTGCCGCGCTTGGCTGGAAGGCGCAGGAACGGTTCACGGTCATGGTGGGCAATTCACCGTCCGAACCCAGCGCCAGCTACGTGAGCGAGTTGCGCCGAATGGCCGGACGGTACGCCGAGGATGCGCTGGTGGGGATCCAGGGCGACCGGCTGATCCTCATCCTCGGCGGGGTCCAGGACCGCGAAACGGCCTACGTGAAGCTGAGCGACATGTTTGCCCCCGGCCCCGTGGTCTACGGCCCGGAGGCCAGCTCGCTCCTGGAGGCCAGCGGGTCCGCCCAATCAGCATTTGCCGGGCTGACCGCAGCCCGGGCCTGGCCCTCCGCGCCCCGTCCGGTGGCCGCCGATGACCTGCTGCCGGAGCGGGTTATTTCCGGAGACGACGCTGCCCGCCGCTCCCTGGTAAAGAATATCTACCGGCCGCTGCTGGCCGCATCCAACGGCCTGGTGGAAACGCTGGGAACGTACCTGGAGCTGGGCCATTCCCTGGAGGCCACGGCGCGGGAACTCTTCGTCCACGCCAACACCGTCCGGTACCGCCTGAAGCGGGTCTGCGACGTCACCGGTTGGGACCCGCTGCTGCCTCGGGAGGCGTTCGTGCTGCAGGCGGCACTGGTGGTGGGCCGTCTTTCAGCCCCGCCCAAGGCCGCCACGGAGCGGCAGGCTTCCCGGAACCAGGCCTGAGGCATTGTAGACTTCCTACAACCTGACCCCGTGAGGTTGGTGCGGTGAAACACCGCTGGATCACACAGTAATTTGGAAAGCTGGTTACGTGCTTGCAATAGTCTGCCCTGGACAGGGCTCGCAGACCCCGGGTTTTCTGGCCCCTTGGCTGGAACTACCCTCGGTGGCAGGCCAGCTGGCCTCCCTGAGTGACATCGCAGGCATTGACCTGATAGCCCACGGGACCACCTCCGACGAGGACACCATTAAGGACACTGCTGTCGCGCAGCCCCTGATCGTTGCCGCGGGCCTGGTCACCGCCGCTTCCCTCTTCGATGTTGAACTCAACTCCCTTCCAGTCATCCTGGCCGGCCACTCTGTTGGCGAAATCACCGCCGCCGCCCTCGCCGGCGTGTTGACGGAGCAGGAAGCCATGACGTTCGTCCGGGAGCGCGCCAACAGCATGGCCGCCGCGGCAGCCGTCACCCCCACCGGCATGAGCGCCGTCGTGGGCGGCGACCCGGCCGAGGTGCTTGCCGCGATCGAGGCATCCGGCGCCGCGCCGGCGAATGTCAATGGCGCCGGCCAAACAGTTGCCGCAGGTACTTTTGAACAGCTCAAGGCGCTGGCCGACAACCCGCCCGCCAAGGCGCGCGTCATTCCGCTCAAGGTGGCCGGCGCATTCCACACCAGCCACATGGCACCTGCAGTCAGCGCGCTGGAGGCGCTCGCTCCGCAGCTGAATCCCGTGGCACCGAAGGTGCCCCTGCTGTCGAATTACGACGGCGGGGAAGTCACCGACGGTGGGGCCGCCGTCGAAAGCCTGATCGCCCAGGTGTCCCGTCCGGTGCGCTGGGACCTCTGCATGGAAGCCATGGTTAAGCGCGGCGTTACCGGGCTGATCGAGCTGGCTCCCGCAGGCACCCTGGCCGGACTCGCCAAGCGCGGAATGCCCGGCGTCAAAACCGTCGCAGTCAAGACCCCCGACGACCTTTCCGCCGCGCTGGCGCTCTTCGCAGAACTGGAGGGCAACGCATGAGCGTTCCCACGCTGAAGCAAGCTCCCATCCAGGAGCACACCCGGATCGTGGGCCTCGGTGCTTACCGGCCGGACGTCATCGTCACCAACGAGGACGTATGCCAGTGGATCGATTCCTCGGATGAGTGGATCCGCCAGCGCACGGGCATCATTACCCGCCACCGCGCTGCCGCGGACGTCAGCGTGATCGACATGGCTGAGGGCGCAGCGCGCGAAGCCATGGAGAAGGCCGGCATTGACGGCCCGGACCTCGGCGCAGTGATTGTCTCCACCGTGACCCACCCCTACGCCACACCGTCGGCCGCAGCAAGCCTGGCCGACCGGATAGGCGCCACTCCGGCTCCCGCCTTTGACATCTCCGCAGCGTGTGCCGGGTACTGCTACGGCATTGCCCAGGCCGACGCCCTGGTCCGCTCCGGAGCCGCAAAGTATGTCCTGGTGGTCGGCGCAGAGAAGCTGTCGGACGTGATCGACAACCGTGAACGCACCATTTCCTTCCTCCTTGGCGACGGTGCCGGCGCCGTCGTCATTGGCCCCTCCGACACCCCGGGCATCGCTCCGTCGGTGTGGGGTTCGGACGGCAGCAAGTGGAATGCCATTGGCATGACCCGCTCCCTGTTGGATGTCCGCGACCTGGGACTCGCCGCCCGCCAGTCCGACTCCACGGGCGACCTCGCACTCCTGGAAGAAGCCCAGGAACTGTACCCCACCCTCCGGCAGGACGGCCAGACCGTATTCCGCTGGGCGGTTTGGGAAATGGCCAAGGTGGCCCAGCAGGCACTCGATGCCGCAGGCATTCAAGCCGAGGACCTGGTGGCCTTCATCCCCCACCAGGCCAACATGCGCATCATCGACGAGATGGTGAAGAAGCTGAAGCTGCCCGAGACGGTTACAGTGGCACGGGACATTGCCGAAGCCGGCAACACCTCCGCTGCCTCCATCCCGCTGGCAACGCACCGTCTCCTGCAGGAGAACCCCGGACTGAGCGGCGGGCTGGCCCTGCAGATCGGTTTCGGTGCCGGGCTGGTCTTCGGCGCACAGGTAGTTGTCCTTCCCTAGATACGCCCAAGGGCCGCAACCGCGGCCTGGACCGTTTCCGGCAGCCCCTGCCGGCAATACAAGAAAAGGAGCCACCAATGGCTAGCAACGAAGAGATCCTGGCCGGCCTGGCTGAAATCGTCAACGAGGAAACCGGCCTGGCCCCGGAGGCCGTCGAGCTGGACAAGTCCTTCACCGAGGACCTGGACATCGACTCCATCTCCATGATGACCATCGTGGTCAACGCCGAGGAAAAGTTCGGCGTCCGCATCCCGGACGAAGAGGTCAAGAACCTCAAGACTGTTGGCGACGCTGTCAGCTTCATCGCCGGAGCACAGGCCTAGTCACAGGCTTTTCGCCGTCTTACGGCTTGGCGGGGCTGCCGGTCCGGATTGACCGGGCCGGCAGCCCGCCGCATTTATCCGGCGCAGTACCCGGACCGGGACTGGCCGATCATCAACATGTGCGGGACCCTGCGGTGGACGCAGCCGGATTCCCCACCGACGAAAGAGTGATCCCATGACACGCAAAGTAGTCATTACCGGTCTGGGTGCCACCACGCCCATCGGCGGCGATGTCCCCACCATGTGGAACAACGCCCTCAAAGGGGTCTCCGGTGCCCGCACCCTGGAGGACGACTGGGTAGCCAAGTACGAGCTTCCCGTCCACTTCGCCGCCCGGTGCAGCACGCCGGCCCTCGACGTGCTGAGCCGTGTTGAGGCCAAGCGGATGGACCCCTCCACCCAGTTCGGCGTCATCGCCGCCCGTGAGGCCTGGGCTGATTCCGGCATCACGGAAATCGACCAGGACCGGCTTGCCGTGGCCTTCGCCACCGGCATTGGCGGCGTCTGGACGCTGCTGGACGCGTGGGACACCCTCAAGGAAAAGGGCCCGCGCCGCGTGCTGCCCATGACCGTTCCCATGCTGATGCCCAACGGTGTGGCCGCGGCCGTCAGCCTCGACCTTGGGGCCCGCGCCGGCGCGCACACCCCGGTTTCCGCCTGCGCCTCCGGCACCGAGGCCATGCACCTTGGCCTGGAGCTTATCCGCTCCGGCAAGGCGGACGTGGTGATGTGCGGTGGTGCGGAAGCTGCCATCCACCCCATGCCGCTGGCAGCGTTCGCCTCCATGCAGGCACTGTCCCGCCGCAACGACGAGCCGGAGCGCGCCTCCCGCCCGTACGACACCGCACGCGACGGCTTCGTCATGGGCGAAGGCGCCGGCGCCCTGGTCCTCGAGGCCGAGGAACACGCTCTTGCCCGTGGAGCCCGCATCTACGCCGAGCTTGCTGGAACGTCGGTCACTGCGGACGCATACCACATCACTGCCCCGGACCCCGAAGGGCTCGGCGCAACCCGCGCCTTGAAGGCTGCCATGTTCGACGGCCGGATCCACGCTGAAGACGTGGTGCACGTGAACGCGCACGCCACCTCTACCCCCGTGGGCGACAAGCCCGAGTACACCGCGCTGCGTGCCGCCCTGGGCACCCATGTGGACAACGTGGCCGTGTCCGCCACCAAGTCCCAGATGGGCCACCTCCTGGGAGCCTCCGGTGCGGTGGAGGCTGTCCTCACCGTCCTGGCCGTCCATGAGCGCAAGGCGCCGGTCACCATCAACCTTGAAAACCAGGACCCTGAAATCCCGCTCGACGTTGTCACCTCCGCCCGCGACCTGCCCGCAGGAAACATCGTGGCCCTGAGCAACTCGTTCGGCTTCGGCGGCCACAACGCCGTGGTGGCCATCCGCAGCGTGTAGCCACGGCGGGGCAACTGCCCCGGATACGAAAGGAGGCCCCGCCGATTGGCGGGGCCTCCTTTTGTGCTATGGAGGTGTTGGTGCGGTTTTGGCCGCCCTGGAGTCGCCCTGGAAAGGACGACGGCGGTCAGCCCACTTGGTGGAGCCAGCGGACAGGAGCGCCCTCGGCAGCATGCCGGAACGGCTCAAGTTCCTCATCCCAGGCTTCGCCCAGGGCGAGGGAGAGTTCGTGGTAAACAGCAGAGGGGTCCCCGGCACCGGACTCATACGCGTAGCGGATGCGGTCCTCGGACACCATGATGTTGCCGTGTACATCAGTGACGGCATGGAAAATCCCCAGCTCGGGGGTGTGCGACCAGCGGCCGCCGTCCACGCCCTGGCTGGGCTCCTCGGTCACCTCATAGCGAAGATGCGCCCAGCCACGGAGGCAGGACGCCAGTTTGGATCCCGTACCGGGTGCGCCGGTCCAGGACAGCTCGGCCCGGAACATTCCGGGCGCGGCAGGCTGAGCGGTCCACTCAAGGTCCGTCCGCTTGTCCACCACAGCGCCCACCGCCCACTCAACGTGGGGGCACAGCGCCGTAGGGGCCGAGTGAACGAACAGCACACCGCGGGTCATTGCAACAGACATTCCATCCTCCATAGCTCTAGGTACGTCTTCCCCAACGACCTCTGCCTGGATGGAACTGCCATGCCCTTCAACGCGGCGGTGGTTCCCTGTATTTAGATGTATCAGATTAAGCTGTGTCCGGGCTTGCCGCGCCGCGCGAAACCCGAAGGGCTTCAAGCGGTACTTGAAAGTTGCCGGACGTGACTCTTATTGTGCCGTACCTCATGGAATTACGCCAGTGCGATTAGCTACGGTGGTCAGGCCCTGGGATGGGCCTGCTGATAGCTCTTCCGCAGGCGGTCCACCGAGACGTGCGTGTAGATCTGGGTGGTGGCCAGGCTGCTGTGGCCCAGGATCTCCTGCACGGCGCGAAGGTCCGCGCCGCCGTCGAGCAGATGGGTGGCGGCAGAGTGCCGGAGCGCGTGGGGTCCTGTCGCGGACGTATCTCCCAGCGCCTCGAAGAGCATGTTCACCATGGCGCGGACCTGGCGCTGGTCAACCCGTCCACCGCGGGCTCCGAGAAAAAGCGCCGGCCCACTGGTCTCCTTGGCCAGTGCCGTGCGCCCCCGCCGGAGCCAGTCGTCGAGGGCCACGGCTGCGGGGACTCCGAACGGGACTGTGCGTTCCTTGTTGCCCTTGCCGATGACCCGCAGCGTCCGGCGGTCCGGGTCCAGGTCATCGACGTCCAGGCCCACGAGTTCCCCCACCCGGATGCCTGTGGCGTAGAGGAGTTCAACCATGGCGCGGTTCCGCACAGCCATGGGTTCGCCCTCCATGGCGGAGATTTCGAGCCGCTCCAGGATACGCGTGAGCTGGGAGGCCTGCAGGACACCCGGCAGTGACCCTTCGCGTTTGGGTGCCTTCAGGCGCAGCGCAGGGTCCACGTCGAGGAGTTCCTCGCGGAGCGCCCAGGCCGTAAAAGTCCGGGCCGTGGCAGAGCGGCGCGCGAGGGTTGCCCGGGAGGCGCCCAATGAACTTTGACTGCCGAGCCAGCGGCGGAACGTTCCGAGTTCAAGGTCCTTCAGCGCTGCCGCGCCTTCCGATGCCGCGTAGGACAGGAAGCTGCGCAGATCGCCCAGGTAGGCACGCCGGGTATGGGCCGACACCGCACGTTCCCCAGACAAGTAACCGGCAAAGCCATCCAGGGCCTTGCCGAGCTCCATCGGCAGTTCATCATTCTCCACTCCCCTACTTTCCCAGTTGCATGGCCTCCGCCCCAGGGGGACACGGTCATCCCTTGCCGCGTTTCCACCCGCCCCGTTCGGACACGGCGAGTCCCAGCAGCCCAAGCCGGCCCAGTCCTGCCCGCACCGAGTCCTGGCCAAGGCCGGCCACGGCCGAGAGCTTTTCCACGGAAGTGGTGGAACGCAGCGGCAGCGCGTCCAGCAGGATCAGGTCTTCCAGGGTCAGTCCGTCCTGTACTGCAGCTTGCGCCGTTCGCTGTTCCGGCAGGTCGGTTCCGCTCGGTGAGGCCAGTTCGGCCACCTCCGCGGCGTCGGTGACACAGACGGCGCCGCCGTCCCGAAGGAGCCGGTGACAGCCGGCGGAATTGGCGCTGTGCACCGATCCGGGAACGGCGCCGACGGCACGGCCCAGGGTTTCAGCGTGGTGGGCCGTATTGAGTGCCCCTGAGCGCCAGCGTGCCTCCACCACCACCGTCACAGCGGAGAGGGCAGCTATCAGCCGGTTTCGCTGCAGGAACCGGTAGCGGGTTGGTGCCGACCCCGGCGGCACCTCGGCCAGTACCGCACCCTGGTTGGCCACGGCCCGGAGCAGGTCATCGTTGCCGGATGGATAGAAGCGGTCCACTCCCCCTGCCATGACGGCGATGGTAGGGACAGCGGACGAGCCGCCGGCAAGCGCTGCCCGGTGTGCATGGGCATCGATGCCGTAAGCCCCGCCCGATACCACCGTAAAGCCGCGCTGCGCCAGCGAGTACGCAAGGTCGCCTGTCACGGCAGCTCCATAGCTGGTGCTGTCCCTGGATCCCACCAGGGCGATGCACTTGTCCATGGCTGGTAACGGCTGCTGCTGGCCGCGCCACCAGAGACAGATGGGCTCCTGGATTCCCAGGTCCGCGAGTTGGGCGGGCCAGAGCTCGTCCCCCGGAATAATAAGGCGGCCACCGAGGCGGGCCATGGTGGCAAGATCACGTTCCGGTGCAAGGTCGGGAAGCCGCGGCTGCCAGCGCTTCAGTGCGGCGGCCAGCCCCGCCCAGCTTTCGCCGGCGCCGCTGTCTGCCAGCAGCAGGGTGATCTCGCGCTCCAGGTCCGGCCCTGCCGCCACCTGGCCCGTGGCGATCCGCAGGGCGTCGGTTGCCCCTGCGATCCGCACGAGGGCCAGGCCGGCGGTGTCCTGTGGCTCCATCAGCCGTGAAAGCGCAGCCCGGGCTACCCGTTCCGCGCCCAAAGCCGATTCCTTTTTCACGCCCGGTTCCTCTTCCACGCCCATCTTCTTCAGCCCGTTCTGTCCTGCCACGCCTGTCATGCCGCAACCGCCGCAGCCTGCCGCAGGCCCAGTGCCTGCCCGATGTCGTTTGTGTCCGGCGCGTCCCGGTGCCCCAGGTCTGCCAGGGTCCATGCAAGCCGAAGGACCCGGTCGTACCCCCGGGCGGTCAGCACTCCCCGCTCGAGGGACTGGTCCAGGATCCGGGTGGCACCTGCTGGGAGCCGAAGTTCACCGCGAAGGACCCGTCCCGGCACCTGCGAGTTGGTTTCGAGGCCGAAGCAGTGCAGGCGTTCGGCCTGCCTGGCCCGGGCGTCCAGCACCCGGCCTGCTATGGACGACGTGTCCTCTTCCGTGCCGGCCTGTCCAAACTCGGCCAGGGACACCCGCTCCACCTGCAGCTGAATATCCACCCGGTCCAGCAGTGGCCCTGACATTCTGGCCAGGTACCGGCGGCGCATCATGGGCGTACAGGTGCAGTCCAGGCCCTTGCCCGATGCCTTGCCGCAGGGGCAGGGATTGGCGGCGAGCACCAGCTGGAACCGGGCCGGATAGGCTGCCGTCCCGGCAGACCGGTGGATCACCAGCTCACCGCTCTCCAGCGGCTGCCGCAGGGCATCCAGAACGCGCCGTTCGTATTCCGGCGCCTCGTCAAGGAAGAGCACACCTCGGTGGGCCCTGGAAGCAGCGCCTGGCCTGGGCAGGCCCGAGCCGCCGCCGATGATGGCTGCAGCGGTGGCTGAATGATGGGGGTTCTCGAAGGGCGGCCTGCGCAGGAGCTGCACCGAAGAGGCCGGCAGGCCGCACAGCGAGTGGATGGCTGTGACCTCCATGGACTCATGGTCGCCAAGATCCGGCAGAAGACCGGGCAGTCGCTCTGCCAGCATGGTCTTGCCCGCGCCCGGGGGACTGCACACTTAAGTATGCATGCGCGCTGACCTGCGGTTATGTCCGAAAACGGACATCGCAGCGTGGGAGTTTTTGGAGGCTCAGCTCTCGTCGAACGGCAGGCCGACGACCTCATCGCCCGGGTCTTCCGGACCTGCTGGCGGAGCCGCGCTCGGGTGGTCCTGGTACAGCGCGTCGGAGGCGCTCTGGTCGTAGGCGTCGGAGAGGTCTGCACCCTTGGTCCCGAGGACCTGCTCCCAGTTGAATCCCATACACACGACTTTATCGGCCGGTATCGAACTCGCGAAGGATCGCCTCGACGCGCGCGGTGAGTTCGTCGGCGCGTTTGAGGATCTGCTCTTCCTCCTCATGTGACATCTGCCGCCGGGGGCTGGCCGGCATCGCAGCTGCAGCAGGCACCGGCGCAGGTGCGGGCTCCGGACCGTCGAGCAGCAGGGCCGCGGCACTGATGACCGCCGACAGCGAGGATGGGTGCATGGAGCGGTAGGCATCGATCCATCCCCAGCGGTCCATGGCTGGCAGCAAGCCGATGGAGAGGTGCCAATCCGGATTGGGATCCGGCCGCAGGTGCCGGTGCGCGGAGCCTACTTCGTCGCGGCGGTGTCCCAGGACCCGGACGGAACTGTGCGACCACCCGCTGTTGGTGCCGATCACATCAAGCCACGACCAGGTGGCGCACGCCGGGCAGGCGCTCGGGTCCTCGGCGATGCCAATCCACTGGCGCAGCTCGCGCATGCTGTCCGACCGCAGTCCCAGCGCACCTGACCTGTCCAGTCCGAGGCCTCCGTGGGAGCGCGGTGCGAGTAGCACCGCAGCGAACAGAATCCTACGCAGCCGCAGCCGGAAGACCCAGTGCGTGCCGGGGTGCTGGATGATCGCCGTCCCACGCCGGATCAGCCGCTGCAGTGAGCCGGCGTCCTCCCTGTGCCCGCGCGGCCACGCCGGGGCTGGTGGATCTTTGGGAGCCAGCCGCCGGCGCAGTGTCATGAGGACAGCCCGGGACGGCTGTACTTGCTGCACAAAGCGAGAGACTGTGGCCTCGTCGATTCTTCCGGCAGGCACGCCCGTGACCGAGCACCAGTCGGTCCAGAGGTCGGGAAGCGCCGTCGTCATCCTAACGATTCTCCTACCGCGGCTTGGTTCGACACGAGCGTCGCCTCAGGCGAGGGTCAGGCCTGCTATTCGCGACCGCTATTGTCCGCATAACTCTCGATGGGCCATCCGCCGATGCTCAGCTATCAAGCCCGAAAGCAGCGGTGACGTGCTCGATCGTGAACTGGTTTCGCAGCCTTGTAGCCGTGTTCTGGTTGGCGAAAAGACCCGTTTTCCGCACGGCCTCCGCTTGCGGAACGGCCCGTATCCATTCGACCGGAACAACCCATTCAGCATTGTCGTCGTTCTCATCACCCTCGTGGCGATAATTCCCGGAGAGGTCGAGTTCACGCAGCTGTCGCTCGGCCCCGTTCACGAGAAGCGTGCTTTGGTCGTATCGCTGGGCTTCGCCGGCGACGGTACCAACTCCTACATACCCAATCTTGGGAATGTAGGCGAAGACTCTGGCACCAATCGGCAGATTCTTGAGCGTCTGAGAGTACCTCTTGCCGCCACCGCCCGAGACGAAACCGTACTTCATGCCGTCGACCCATTGCCGGCCTGTTGGCTCTTCACCAAATGAGACGTACCAGTCAGACCCGTTCCAAGGCTCACGTGTCTTATTCTTCCGCGAGATCGCGGAAATGGACGACTTGGCTTGTTCGCTCTGATCGACCAGCCAGCTGCGGGCAAGGTACGAAGATCCGTTGTCCTGAAAATGTCTGAAGAAGACGACGTTGATGGGAACATCGAAGTCTTCATTGAGGAACCGCACGATGCGCTCGGTAGCGTTGTCAACGCTGGCGGCAACGATTGTAAATTCTTGTGCAGTGTTGACCTCTTCAGGAAGAGTGTCGCCGAAGCGATCGGCAAACGCTTCTTCAAGAGCAAGGCCTGGACGGTAGGTGGCGAAGATATTGTCGATATCGCTTCGGCCAAGGGTTGCTGCCCAGGAGCCGTAATCGAGGGTTTGAGCGGCAACATCGCGTGGAGTTTTGTCGCGTTTGAGTTCGATTACGTGCAGCGACGCCGTTTCGTCCAGGGCGAGCAGATCTACGAATCCCCCGTGCGCGGTCGGAACCTGCCGGCCAATGACGAGAAGCGGCTCGCCAAGCACTGACGGGTCAGACTCGATGTAGCCCTCCAACTGGGATTCCAAGCCGATTGATGTCGGCACTATCCGGCTGAGTTGGCCGCCCTCTGCCCGCCACAAGCCCATCTCAACAGCCATTCGTCATTCCCATCCTGCCTGTTGTCGTTCGACGAGTTTCTTGAGCTGAGCGTCGTAGACATAGTCGGTGATCTCGCCGGACATGATCATTGCGACGGCTTTGTTGATGGTTTCCAGCGGCACCACGAACCACTCCGATGGGTCGTAGTCGCGTCCCTTCCGGTCGACCTGCGTCAGGTCCAGACGCACCTCGGCGAACACCCGGTGCAAGAGGTGCTCCAGCCACGACGCACGCACATTGTAGAGGCGGTAGTCTGCCAGCACCTTCACGGGTGCCATCAGGTAGGTCGGCGACTTCGCCGCGTTTTTGATGCGGGTCTCGACTTTGGTAGTCGAGAAGCCGATCTTGTGGAGATCCTTCATCCCAGCGACAACAGGATCCTTGCTGAGCGACTGCAATACGTAGATGTGGCCGCTCTCCACGTCGGCGTCGAGGGCTTCGGTAGCATCGTGGCCTGTCCGCGCCAGGACCTGGCCCTGTGCTTCGTACATGCGGGTCATGAGGCTCTGTTTGTACATCGCCGATTCAGTGCCGTTTTCGAAGACGAGGCGGAGCCGCTGCTTCTGCCTGGGCTTGCCGCCGACAATCAGGTCCACGTCTTCACCGACCTCAGCGACAAAGCACATAACGCCACTGAGAACGAAGAACGCACCCTCACGGATAAGATCCATGCCGGTGAAAGGCACCAGACTATATGTGCCTTCGGCCAGCTCGGCGTGCTTCGCTTTGAACAAAGGTTCGAACAGGTCGAAGTCCTCGGCCTTTACCCGCTGAGCGACCGAGTCCGGAGACTCGGGCCGTTTGATCACGGGAAGATCCGATACGTCGAGGATGCCACTGTCGTCGCCGAGCAGATCGTCCAGGTCATCGCTGTCAAGAAGCTCGTCCAATGACTCTGGCGCTGCCTCTACAGCCAGGAGTTCGAACTCCGTGTCGAGGTGTTTGAGCGCTGCGATCTTTTCGTCGTTGGCCAGGATGCCCTCCAGGCGGGCCCCAAGCTTCCGCTCGGCGATCTCCCTCGTCGCCGAGCTCGGCAGACGCTCGTGTGTCCGGCGGAACTCCACGATCTCTAGGAAAGCCCGCTCAAGGCGGTCAGACGAGGTTACCTTCTTGGCTTTCTCAGGCACGTTGAGCAGGCCATCGAGGTCGTTGTCGATGAGGTCTTGCAGGGAAGCCGGCGCTTCCTCGAAAATTTCGTCGTTATCGATCATTCGTCCGTTGCCATTTCAGTCGCACGCTTTTGGGCTTCAAGTTTCTGCTTGGCCCGCTGGAGCCAGAGCAGCGCGTCGGCGTATCGTTTCTCAGTCGGTTCCTCGGCACGGGAGTCTGGCCGTCGATTGTTGACCTTGATCCAGTTCTTGATCCGGGGAACAAGAGCCAGAGCCTCTTCCTCAGTGAACTCGACGCGGGTAGCCGTGATCTGGTCCTGGATGATCCGCAGTACGGAGGGAGTCACCGACTTGGACATGACCTCGAAGGCGCGCTGGAAGGGGTTCACCGAGTCGATGAGGTTGATGGAGAGTTCATCGATGTTGACGAACTTCTCTGCCATCTTGATGAAGCGTTTGTCTCCGACTTCGCGGACCTCACCGTTCTTGACCACTGAGTCCACGACGACCTGCTGCCGCACCTCCTCAACCTGCGAGTCGCTGAGGTCCGGGTACTTTTCCCGGATGATCTTCGGGATCAGGAGCTTGTTGGCGGTCTCAGCGTCGATTGAGCCGGCAGCTGCGCGAGCGAAGGTGTCGTCTTGCAAGATCGTAGCTTTCAGGTCGTTCAGGTCCGTCTCGACGATCTGCCTGACACGCTCCGTCGAGGGCTCCTTGAAGCCCTTGATCTTCAGCTGACCGGGGATCTTCGAGTCGTCACCATCGAACTTCTTAGTTTTGAAGGTGAAATTCTGTGCGAGTACCTGCTCCATAAGCAACGATGCCGTAATGGCCTTCAGCATGTTGTTCACCGAGACCTTCACTTCACCCTGAGTGGCGTCGGGCTCAGCGATCAGGTTCGTGAACTGGGCATGCTCCTTGCCGGGGCTGTCGCGGGTAACGCGGCCGATGATCTGGATGACCTCGGTCAGCGAGGCACGGTACCCGACGGTCAGGGCGTGCTCGGCAAAAGGCCAGTCGAAGCCTTCCTTCGCCATGCCCAGGGCGATGATGATGTCCACAGCGTCGCGCTCTTTCGAGGCGACATGGGAGAGATAGTGGAGCGTGTCAGCACGTTTTTTCTGGTCAGTGTCATCCACGAGGTCGGCGACGCGAAGAATTTCACCGGTATCTTTGTGGCGAATGCTGATGATTCCGGTATCGGGGTCAGTGGCTTCGACATGGCCGATCGCATCGATGATGAACCCGACTTCTTCGATCTTGTCCTTGGTGGACTCCCCCGAGTTGACGTTCGGAATATGAACGATGGTCTTCTTATCCAGGTGCAGGACTTCACCTATAGCGTCCGTATAGCGGCCCTGGTAGAAGTGATGGCCGATGCCGAGCGAGTGCAAGTGCTCATAACCGTTGAGCTGGTCGTAGTAGTTGAACGTGACCGGCGTGAACTGTGCCTCGTCTTCAGCGGACAGAACCGGCACTGAGTCTCCGCGGAAGTACGAGCCGGTCATTGCCACGATGTGCACGTCCGAGCCGTTCATGACTTCACGCAGGAGCGCGCCGAGGCGGTTGGCTTCAGTATCAGCGGAGACATGGTGGAACTCATCAATCGCCAGCACGATGCCGTTGAACGCTTCCGGTGCGAGTTTCTCAAAGGCGAACCGTAGCGTCGCGTGCGTGCAGACCAGTGTGGCGTCGGGGCCTTTGAGAAAGTCGATGAATGCTCCGACCTTGCCCTGCGAGGAACCGGCGTCGCAGAGGTTGTGCTCGGCTTTGATTTCCCAGTCTGCGAAGAATCCGTGCGAGGTGAGCTTCGTCGAGGAGAAGGAGGCTCCGATGGATCGCTCGGGGACGGCGACGATGACCTTTTTCCGGCCCTGGTTATAGAGCTTGTCGAGCGCAACAAACATCAAAGCCCGCGACTTGCCTGAGGCCGGCGGGGCCTTGACCAGAAGGTGCTGGGCATCTCTCTTGGCGAAGACGCGCTGCTGCATCTCTCGCATACCTAAGGCATCGGTGTTAACCGACGCCTTGGTGCGGGCATAGGTCACGTCGACGATGTTGATCGGCTTGTTCACTTCTTCTTGCTCCCCTTTGCAGATTCCGCTGCCATCTCTTCATACATAGCAAAGAGGTCCGACAGTCTTTGCTCATCGGTCTCGTATCCGCGCTTGGAGTAGATCGAATCCACCAACACATCAATCTCGGCATGCGCCGTCCGCAGGTCCTCCGGCATAAAGTCCGGATCGTACAAATCGGCGAAGTTGCTCTCGCAGTGGTACTCACGTACGTCAAGCACACGCAATGCCGTAATGGTCAGCTTCTCCTTCATCGCATCCGACAGGGGCGGCAGCGGGAAATTGTTGTAGACGATCGTATTCGAGTAGCGGATTCGGGTTTCCAGTTGCCCGCCAACAGCTCGGGTCCAAACCATGTGCATCCGAGACATTAACAAAGCGAAGACCCAAGGCTTCGCGTCATACACAGCGTTCGCCGAATCTCCGACAACGGTCTCTGGCCCCAGATAGCCAAAGGGTATGTACTTGCGTCGCTCGGAAGAGTGCCGAGGGACAATGATGGATTCCGTCGGCTTGTAGCTAATTTGTACAAATCTATGAGGTTGAGAGGCGTACGCGGCCGTGCTGGCCGCTTTGCTCTTGCTTCGTTCCTCCGCTACGCGGGCCAGTCGGCTGGCGATTGGTGCGATGGATAAGGCAGTCGCAGCGAAGCCGTCAGGAATCCAGAGGCAGTAGCGTTCTCCATCGTTGATCACTTCGGATGTTCCCATGAATCGCTTGATGAACTGACCGCTCTGCGGGTCGTTGTCGATCATCTGCTGGCGCTCATCCGGAGACAGTAGGAGACCACCACCGTCACGCGGCATCGAGCCGAAAACCATGTCGGGCAGCTGAGCACTGAGTGGCTTCTTGCGCCGTTCCATGACGACATTGGGTCCATCAGCGAGATAGCCGTTGATGTTGTCCGCTGTAATCTGAAGGTCCTCGGTATAGAGGTACTTCGGCTCCGTCCGAGCCATTCGCAGGCTGATTACTGCGACGGTGACGCCGGCGTTGCGTTTGGCGTTGTTCTCCCACTTGAAGGACGTGTAGGCGAACCCGATTTCTATACCCTTGGTGAAGATCATCGGGAACATCAGGCCAACGTGTTCGCCCTGAGACACCGAGTTCGTAGTGACGAACGCGAGCTCGGCTCGCGTGCCCTCGATATAGTCCGCACCCTTCAGGAACCAGAGCGCGATGTAGTCCAGGTTCTTCGAGTATGGACGGCGTCCGAACACGAAGTCGTAGTCCGCCTTTTGATCCTTGGTCTGGGTCTTCGCCCCGACGTACGGAGGGTTTCCGATGAGATAGATCTCCGCCTGTCCGTTGTTCGAGCAGACCGTGTTCCAGTCGGTACGTGCGGCGTTGCCAGCCTGGATCTGTCCGGTCTCCTTGAGCGGGATCAGCGGGATAGAGATGTTGAACTTATCTTTGAACTCTGCATTCATCTGGTGCTTGGCGATCCAGAGGGAGAGGATCGCCACCTCGACTGCGAAATCGTCGATCTCAATACCGTAAAAACTCTCGATGTTGATCTTCGACTCGGCATACAGCATCTGGTGCTTCGGATCGATCTCGAAAAGGCGTTCAAGGATCGCGTGTTCCAGCCGGCGCAGTTCCTTGTACGCAATGATGAGGAAGTTGCCGGACCCACAGGCAGGATCGAAAACTTTGATCGCGCTGATTCGCTCGAGCAGTGCTTCAAGCTTTTTGACTGAGTCGAACCCTGCATCGAGCTGTTCCTTCAAATCATCCAGGAACAGCGGCTCGATGGTCTTGAGGATGTTCGGCACTGACGTGTAGTGCTGGCCCAGGTCGCTGCGCTTGCCCGGGGTGACAATGGCCTGGAACATCGAGCCGAAAATGTCCGGGTTGATGTCACGCCAGATCAATGTGCCCAACTCAATCAGCAGGTCGCGGGCCTTTTTCGTGAAGACCGGAACGATGTGCTCAGATGACATCGTGAACAGTCGGCCGTTGACATACGGGAACCCTGCCAGGTGTGTGGGCTTCTCGGCGGCATCTTCAGTATCCAGTGCCAGAAAGACCTCGGTGAGGAACTCCGCGACGTCGGATCCATCAAGCTGAGTATGAGAGCCGACTGCATTGACGAAGACACCCTCTTCGAAGATGCCGGTGTCTTCGGCGAAGAAGCAGAATAGGAGCCGGGTGAAGAACACGTTGAGCGCGTGACGCCCGTGCGCCATGTCGAACATTCCGGGGTTCGCCGCCAGCAGTTCGTCGAACAATTTGCCCATTTTCTCGGCAGCTTTGACGTCAGCGTGCGCCTCAGCGACATATTGTGCCTTCTCCATGCCGGCCCAGGGCAGGAAGAACGTGAAGTACTGGTCGATGTCCCGGATCGGGATCATCAGGTTCTCGCCGGTCTTCGTATCGATGGCCAGCAGTTCCGTGTAGTCGGTGACGATCACGAAGCGGGTGTTGTATCGGACGACCAGCGGTGAAGTCTTCAGCTCGTCGATGACGGCGAGAGGATCACCGGTCGTCTCCTTGAAGTAGACGACGTTCTTTTGTGCCACTTCAGTGGACGGGTCATGGGCAACGTTGAGCGAACCATTCCGCAACCTGGTCACGTTGCCTTGCGGCTTGCCGTAGGCCAGCAGCAGGCTGAAAATGAACTCGCGATCGTAGGATTCACGGCCCCCGAGCGGGGCAACGCGTTCCTCGACGGCTTTCAGGTTGAGCTTCACCATGAACGAGTTTCCTTCGCGAACATGATCCCATCATGGGCCGCGGTGCAATTGGTGATGAGGCCCTTGTCCCTGGCACTAGCTGAAATACCGTCGGCAGACGACCACGGTTCACACACGTTGTTACTCCTTACATGGCAGGGCGGGACGCTCTACCTCCCCGTGATCTTATCCGGGACGGTGCGGCGGTTGTTTTTCCCTCACCGCGTCACGCGAGGGCAGTCTTCCTCCATGCCCCGATAAGCGCCCTTACCAGAGACCCGGTTCGAAGCCGCCCCGTCGATCGCGGGTATGGGGAATCGCCACTGACAGACCATTGCGACTTGGATTCTCCGGCCAGTGAGTCGAGACTGGAGTCATGGCAGTACAGGTGAGGCTCGCAGCGCTCAGCGCTCCCACCGTCCCACCTGAACCGGAGGTGGACGACGAGCTGCGCGAGCTCGAAGAAATTTCGCGGTCTTTGGAAGGACACACGCTGTCTGCTGCCACCCGGCGCGCCTATGCCACGGCGTGGCGTGCCTTTGATGACTTCTGTACCGGCCACGGACTGGAGGCGCTGCCTGCGCATCCGGAGACCGTGCGCTGGTACGTCGCCTGGATGTCCACGCAGCTCGATGACGACGGGCTCCCCCGGTTCTCCGTCGCGACGATCCGCCAGCGCCTGGCCGGTATCGGCGAGAGGCACCTGCGCGGCGGGCTTCTGGATCCCACGGCCCACCGCGGCGTGGTGGATCTCGTGCGCGGGCTGGCCAAGCTGCGGGCCACCAGGCCCCGGCGCAAGCGCCCTCTGCTTCTGGACGACGTGGTCCGGATCATCGCGGTGATGGAGCACGACACATATCCGGCAGGCGTGTCAGCCACCAGGGACGCCCTGGCGGTGTGGCTCGGGTTCGCAGGGGCCCTGCGCAGGAGCGAGGCGGCGGCCCTGACGCTGAACCGGCTCGAGCTGCACCCGGTCGATGGTGTCCACGTTCATGTGGGGGCCTCGAAGGCCGACCCGGAGAACGCGCTGCCGGACGTGGTCGTGCTGCCGTTCGGGAGCTCGCCGGCATCCTGTCCCCCGTGTGCGGTGCACCGTTGGGTCGTGCTGCTCGGGCTCGCCCGGCAGGACGATGCGCGCACACGGCGTCGCGGGATCATGCAGCAGCTGTTCTCGTACGGTCTCGAGGAGCACGTCTGCGGAGCCGCCGGCTCAACGGCGCTCATCAGCAGCGCCGACCTGGCCTCGGGCGCGCCCCTGCTCCGGGCAACGTACCGCAACAGGAAGGACGCCCGGATCCATGCACGGGCGGTGAGCGGCGACGCGCTGCACACGATGCTGCTCTCGCGCATGGTCGAGGCGGGGATGAACCCTGCTGCCTACGGCTTCCACTCGCTGCGGGCCGGGCACGTCACCCAGGCGCGGCGCAACGGTGCGAGCACGGAGGAGATCATGCGCGCCGGCCGGTGGAGCCGGGCAGCGACGGTAGACGTTTACGACCGCGAGTTCAATCCTGCGGCACGCAACAGCGTCATGCGTCTGGGGTTGTAGACCCCTCGATGCCGGGGGCAAGCCGGTGCCCGTACTGGTCGTCCTCCTCGACCGGGACGCGGGCGTCGATGCTTTCCATGAGGCGGAAGTCGACGACACCTTTGAGTTGAGCGCCGCCGCCGAGCACTTGAATGGCCTTGGAGAGCCGCAGCACCTCCAGCCTGTTCTTCTCCCACTCGCGCTGGGCCGCTGCCAGGTCGGCGAGGTACTGCTGCAGCTGGGCCTCGCTCTCTGCCTCCGGATCCTCGGCGACCAGGATCGCCAGGGGGACGTCCAGGGCCTTGGAGGCGGCGACCGCCTCGTCCAGGCGGACGGCGCGGATTTGCTGCTCTATCCGGGTCACCGCCGAAGGGTCGACGTTCGTTCCAAGGATCTCGGCAATCCTGCGGGCCAGCTCAGCCTGGCTGATGCCCAGGCGTTCCCTCTCCTGTCGCAGTCGGCGGGCGAAGAGGTCTCCGGGCAAGGCGTTCATCTGGTTTGGGCTCCTGGTCGGGTACATGGGCGCGAAGGGCTCAGCAAGAAGCGTATGCCGAGCCGTGCCGGAGCCGCACACCGCGCGCCCCGTCATGTGAAATCTACACGTTTTTGAGCAGAACGTCAGTCCTCCCGCCGACACCTCGTTTGCGCTGGTCTTCGAGCACATTTTGGACTCGTATCCGACTCGTCACGGATACGACTATGACTGATGACTCGAATGATGTAGATTGGTCACTGAAGATGTGCACGTATACGAGTCCCTAGAGAGGGGTCGGCCGCATGATTGCAGGCATGTCGTCCCGCTCAACGGGGAGTCACGTCGCATCGGGAGAGACCATTGATAGGGCGCTGTGCTCTGTCTAGGCGAATCGGTTGTGCCAGTCGCCTCGTGACACATGTCATGCAAGCGACCATTCGATAGGCGAGAGGAAAGAACCATGACGAAGATTTACGAGGCGGCACTCGAGCGGGTCGCCCTGCCCACCGCGGCCTGGGACCTGACGAGCTTCCTGGAGAACGCGAAGTCCCAGATCCAGCTCTGGGGCGGGCTGCTGCTCATGCTCCTGGGTGCGGTCGGACTGGTCTGGGGCGGCGTGCTCCTGATCAAGAAGCTGATGGCCACCCCGCAGTCCGCGGGCCAGCAGCAGGGCTGGGGCACCATCGCCCTGCTCATCCTGGTCGGCGGCGCGCTCGGCACCGGTGGGTGGTCGCTGATCAACACCATCGGCTCCGGCGGCCAGAAGACCCTCGAGGACCTCGGCGGCGGCTCTGTCCTCGTGCAGACGGTCAGCCACGTACTGACCAGCGGCGTCCTGGGCTAAGCCCGGCGCGGCAGGAATCAACGGCCGGGCACACAAAGCGTCGACGGACCGCACCGGGTCGGTTGAGGTCACCAGGCCTCAACCGGCCCGGTGCGTCGTTTCCGGGGTCGGACGACGGCGCTGACGACGAGCAGGACAGGCAGAGCAAGGAACAGGACGAACGGGAACGGACATGGGGATCAAGGACAAGGCGCTGGCCTTCGGCAAGCGGTTCAAGCTCGACTCGCACCACGCAATCGAGCGCTTCGGGGTGTTCTTCGGCATCTTCGCTGTGATGGGGCTGGTCGTGGTGGCCGGCTCGGGTGCCGCCGCCTTCAAGGCGGGCAGCGACGCGGTGTCGCACACCGCGCTCTACAACACCGAGTTCACCTCCTCGAAGACCCAGCTCAAGGGCACGGTCGACGGGGTCTACACCAATCACACCGGCAACAGGGCACTGGTCATGATGCACTTCCCCGCCAGCGCGGCGATCTCGTACAACGCGGCGGACTACCAGGCCTTCCTGCTGGGCACCAACGACAAGCTGCAGACCGAGAAGGTCAGTACCAGCGGAATCAGGGGCACCTTCCACGTTTTCGGCTCGACCGGTTACGTCGGGGTCCTCCTGGACGCGGACCGGCCCTTCGACCGGCAGGTGCTCAACCTGACCGTCCGCGCGAACGCCGAGCTGACCTACGACGAGCGGCAGCAGAGCAGGGATGACCAGGTCGTGGGCGACTCGAGCTTCAAGAAGTACGACCAGTGGCGCGTGATCATCAACCCGGGTGCGTCGGGCACCACCGACATCCCGGCCCTGGACGCGGCCAGCTTCGACCCGGCCCGGGCCTATTACGACGTCGTGCTGAAGACCCAGGAGCAGCAGACGCGGGACAAGCTCGACCAGAAGCTGCTCGCGACGCGCACGAGCCTGAAGCAGGTCGAGTCGTACACCTCCGACCTGGCGACCACCAAGGTCGATGGGCTCTTCCTCCGTCCGCCGGCCGTTCCGACCTCCATCGCAGGTGATCAGGTGGCTGGTGTCTCGGCGGCCGAGGCCAAGGACGGGAAGGCGACGCTGGAGCTGAAGACGGGCCATGTCGTGCCCGGCGGATTCGACTTCAACTGGCGCGCGGGCAACGTCTATGCCGGCTACCTCGACACGCTCGTGCCCGCCGGTAAGGGCTATGTGCAGTTCCTCGCCGACAAGCGCGCCGAGGGCAGCGACAGCACGAGCCAGCAGGTCTCGGACATGAAGTGGGTCCTCTCCGACGGCACCGACCTGAAGAAGGACTACCGGTCCTCCGAGGTGACGATGCGCCCGCTCACGAACGTGATGAACAACCTCTCTCAGGCCTACCAGGACTACGGCAAGGCCAAGTCGGAGTACCAGTCCGGGCTTCTGCTCGAGCTGCTCGGCCTGGACGTGAAGCTGCGCGATGTGCAGTCCAACAGCACTGCGAACTCGGCCGGGGACTTCCTGACCGTCTATCACTGAGCGCGCTCCACGGAGCGGGCAGTCACCACCCAGGCATCGAGCCGGAAAGGACAAGCTTATGGCCATCGACCAGCCGACGCGGCGGGATGACCCGGCCCGGCGCGCTGCATCGCCCCGCGGGGACCGCAGGTCCGCCGACGGGGGTGCGAAGGAGGAGTCGCAGCCCCCTCGTCGTGAGGGGTCCGGCGTACGCCGCGCCGGGCCCCGTACCGGAGCGGCCTCCGCTCCTTCCCCGTCCGGGGATGCAGCCAAGGGTCTGCCGAAAACCCCGGGGGCCGCCCCCGCGCCGCAGCCCGTGGACCCGACGCCTGCGGGCCGCGGGTCGAAGCACCTGGGAGCCGCACCGGCCCCGGACGCAGCGGCTGCCGCTGGCAAGGCCACAGGTGCGGCCGACACAGCCAGCAAGACCAGCAAGGCCGCCAAGGCTGCCAAGAGCCTCGACGGTGTCGCCGCCGGGGCGGCCGGGGGAGCTGCCCGCAAGGCGGTCGAGGGTGACGGCAGCAGCGCGGTCCGCCGCGGTGCCGGCCGGTACGCGGGAGCGGCTGCCTCGGGAGCTGTCGCCGGGGCGCAGGCCGGAGCCGCCGCCGGTGGTGTCGGCGCGCTGCCCGGGGCAGCGGTCGGCGCTGCCAAGAATGTGGGCCTGGAGACCGGCAAGGATGTTGTCGACGGTGCGTCCAAGGTCACCGGCGGAGGTCCGGACGCCGAGCCTGCCGACAAGCGGCTCGGTGCCGGGGGCACCGGCTACGAGCGGACCTCGCAGAAGGAGAAGGACGGCCAGCTGCTGTCCAAGACCGCCAGGGGTGTCGCCGTCGGCGGCACCGCGGCGGCCGCTCCCCCGGCTGCGGGGCTTCTCATGGTCATGGCCTTCCTGAAGTGGCTCAAGACCATGTTCTTCGCGATGCTCGCGATGGCCGCCAACGCGGCCAGCATGATCTGGGGTTTCATCCTTGGGATCGCCAAGGCGGTCGGGCACACGATCGCCGCACCGTTCATCGCACTGGGCGGGCTGGTCGGCAAGGCGGCAGGAGCCGTGTTCGGGGTCACCGTGACGGCCACCGTCGCCCCGGTGGCCACGGCCGCATCCGGGGTGGCTGCGACCGTTGCCGCGGTGGCTGTGCTCAGCACGGTCCTCACGGGTGTGCTCGACCAGGCCGGCCTCGATGGCGGCCGCGGCTCGACCATGACCAACTGCATCGTCAATGTCAGCCGCAACGGCCCCGGCGCTGACGTCCCGGCGAATACCGAGGCGAACGCCCGGGCGGTCTACTCCGTGCTGAAGACCTGGGGTATGCCCGAGGAGAACATCGCGGGCATCCTGGGCAACTGGTCGCAGGAGTCGGGCGTGGACCCCACCAGCGTGGAGGGCATCTACAACGAGCCCTACCAGATCGGCCCGCGCAAGCAGACCGCCTGGGACGGGAACTTCACCCACATCCCCGGCCAGTCGCACGGCGGCATCGGTCTGGGCCAGTGGTCGAACGGGCGCACCACGATGCTCCTGGATTATGCCAAGTCCAAGAACCTGGACTGGTACACCATCAAGGCCCAGCTGGCATTCATGGCGGAGGGCGACAGCCCGGGGGACGTGGCCGTGTTCAAGGACATGATCAAGACCTCGCAGGGCTCTCCCTCTGCTGCTGCACTGCACTTCCACGACAAGTGGGAGCGCTCGGCCGACAACGCTTCACAGCTGCAGGAGCGTAAGGCCGACGCCGAGATGTGGTTCGGCAAGATGAGCGGCTGGACCGTCGACACCTCGGTCGTGGGCGGGGTCCAGGACATCGTGGGCGGCATTGTCGACACGGTCGGCAGCGGGATCCGCTCCATCTTCGGCAACTGCGACAGCGACACCAAGGTGCGCCCGGGCAGCCTCGTCGACGGCGGCATGAACGAGGAGCAGGCCCGGCAGCTGATCGACCTGTACAACCAGGAGGGCGACAAGTTCCTGGACGACAAGTACGGCGCTGGCGGACCGGGCTCCTGCGGCGACAACCACGCCATGAACTGCGTGTCGTTCTCGGTCTACTTCATGAACAAGTACACCTCGTTCCAGCAGTACCCGCCGGGCGACGGCATCCAGACAGCCCACGCGATCGCGTCCATGACGGGCAAGCAGGTCTCGAGTACGCCGACGGCGTACTCGGTCGGTTCCGGGCCGGGTACGGGGTCCGCGGGCCACACCCTCGTGGTGCTGGGCGTGCAGGGCGACAAGGTCATCCTCGGTGAGGCCGGCTACTGCGCGTTCATGGGCCGCGTTCGCGTTGACAGTGCGGAGCGGATGAAGTCCGAGGGGTGGGTGTTCGTCGACGTCACGGACCTCATCACCACGGGCGGCAACCTGCCGGCGTAGCCGGCGGAAGCAGGGCCGGTGTCCGGACGATCCGGGCACCGGCCCTTTCTGCGTCCCGATCCGTGCGCAGTGACCTGTCGAATGGGGCAGACTCGTTATTGAATGACCATTACAGATAGACTTGGAGTCATATATGAGGACAACACGAGAAAGGGCGGGCATCGTGACGAGTGCGGACGATGATGCGCATGGCAGGGCCGGGGACACGGTCAAGGACGAGGACGGCGCGCCGAAGAAGCTGAAGGCCCCCGCCACCCGCAGGCGGGTCAGCGGGGTCGAACTCGAGGCCCGCTTCGAGGGCTGGCGCTCCGAGCGGCGCGGAGAGCGGCAGGCACGCACTCCGGAGGAGTCGGCGCGGCGGACGCGCCTGGTTTTGAGCGCCGCAATGGGCGTGGCGATCCTCGGGCTCGCGGCGGCCGCGGGAGTGAGCGGCAAGGGATTCGAGGTGGAGCACGCGGCCAACGCCGACCGGATCTCCGCGCTCCAGGTCCAGATCGAGGATGCCAGGAGCACTCCGGTCGCCCCGGATCTGCCCGGAAAGATGACGCGGCTGATGGAGGCAGCCGCAAAGGACGCCCAGAAGGTCGCGGAGGCCCAGCAGCGCTTCGCGCAGCTGCACCACGAGGCGGCGACACAGCCCAATGCGGGCAACGGTACGCCGAACGCGGCGACACTGCAGATCGCCGAGCACCGCCGGACGCTGGCACCCCTGTTCAGCCCGCGCTCGTTCCTGGCCGACGAGAAGGGGGCCTACTCCTGGACCTCTGTGACGCCGTTCGACCCGAGCACGCAGATCGACCCGCGGTTCCCCTGGTACGTGCGCTACGAGGGTTTGAAGGCTTCCTCGCCCGGAGCGTACGCCTGGTCGGTCGAGTCGGTAATGCCGGACCTCGCCACCCAGGACGCCACGGGCACCACGCGCACGGCGCGGGTGATCTGGCTGTGCCGGGACACCGCGGGTGGACAGGTGCTGGCGTGGGCGAACGCGGCCTACTCCTACGACGGGAAGGCCGGGACTTTCGCGGATCTCAAGGTCGTGGTGACCGCCGCCGGCGCGGAGCACCAGCAGGGCGCATCGACGACGGGTAACGGAAGCGGAGAGGGCTGATGATGCAGGAGCAGCAGATTGACGGCACGGACGAAACGGCAGCGCCGGAACCGGGCTTCATGCGGCGCAACGCCCTGGTGGTCGGGGTCACGGTACTGCTGGTTACCGCCGTGACGGTGACCGGCCAGACATGGGGGTCCCAGCGCAGTGCACTGGATCAGCAGCAGCAGACGATCACGGGCCTTCAGGGCCAGCTTGCCTCGGTCGGGACCGCGAAGTCCGAGCAGGTCGAGCAGGATGTCATGCAGTCGCTCGGCGTGAGCCAGAGCCGGATCCACGACGACACGCAGATCGTGGACCGCCTGGTGAAGACGGCATTCACCTGGGACTCCGGCCAGGCCTACGAGGCCGCTCGCCGGGACCTGAAAGAGCGCTACCACCTGTCCGAGGACGAGCAGTTCCTGAAGCAGTTCATGCCGCCGGCGCGCTTCAACGAAGACGCCGCGGGCAAGCGCTACTACTACATCGACACCCAAGGGCTGAACTCGGCGGTCAATGCCGACGCGGACCTCGAGGTCGTGAAGGTCACCGCGGACGAGTACACGTATGCCGTGCAGATCGAGGTGGCGGCTACCTCCGATGCGGTGTCCCAGAACAAGGTGGCACCGGACCGGGTCAAGTCGTACCGGACCGTGCTGGTGTACCTCACCGTCGACGCGCAAGGGAAGGTCTCTGGCCTGTCCGCCATTCCCGCTGGCGGTTCGACTCGTCATTCCAGATGATCCGACTCCCTTTCGACTCATCTTCTTGATAGAGTTGTACTGGTATTCGAGACGAAGAGCGAGTTGAGGGGCAATGGCATCGACAAAGATCGGCCAGTCGGGTGTGCAGGCTGACAAGCCTGTCCGCAAGACCCGCTTCGTGGCCGCGCCGGACGCCGGTGCGGCACCGGGCGACGCCGACCCCACTGGGGACGGAAATGTCCCGGGTGCGCTGATGAGCCGCCGGGCGGCCATCGGCGGGGTGTGCACGGGGGCAGCTGCGCTGCTCTGCTTCCTGGTCGGCGCAGGTCTCTCTGGTGGCGAGGCCACCGTCAGCCAAGACAAGGCTCAGCAGATCGTCTCCCTGCGCGAGCAGATCCGCACCGCCGAGGTGCGCACCGACGCCCTCCCGGAGGCCAAGGACGCTGACCGCGCCCTGGTCACGGCACAGGGAGCTGCGGAACAGATCGCCCGGTTGCAGAACGAGTACCGCTACCTGACACCCTCGGTGGCGGACTCGGGCGGGACGCTGGACCAGGCTGCCGCCGAGCCGACGCGCCGGAACCTCACCCCGTACTTCGCCCCCGACGTCGGGACCACTCTCCAACCCTGGTACCTGCTGGCCGCCGACAAGGACGTCGCCGCGGGCAACGAGATTCCGATGAGCTTCGACTCCGGCTTCAAGTGGGTCGCCCAGCGCCCTTACTCGGTCGAGGTGGACGGCACGATCCGGGTCACCTGGTTGGCGGTGCAGACCCGCCCGGCGGCCGGGCAGGCCCCGGCGGTACTGGCCTGGGCCCGGGCTGACTACGACATGACCCGCAAGAGCTTCTCCGGGGTCCAGACCGGAACGACGACCACGGGCGAGGCCCTGCGGCAGGAGGTGAAGGCACCGTGATCGAGGACGTGAAGGACTGGGTGCGCGCGAGGGCCGGGAAGGTCCTGGTCTGCAGCACCGGAACGCTGCTGGCGCTGTCGCTGCTCTCTCTGGCCCCGGCGCTGCTGGCCGACGGTTCGGCGGACGCCGACGCCAAGGCCGACCAGCTCATCGTCCAGCTCCAGGGCAAGCAGGAGGACGCGCAGGCGGCACTTGAGACCAAGCATGCCCGGTTGCTGGCTGCCCTGCCGGGGATGGATGCCGAGCGGGCCGACCGGGACCGGGCCGCAGCGCGCTCGGTGCTGCTGAGCCTGACGGATTCTTCGGCCGCCTCGCGGACCGTCAAGGAGACGCAGGCCGCCCTCGACGCCCGGTACGGGTTTCTCGGGACCTCGTCCCGGGCCCTCACCGAGTTCATCCCGGAGTGGATGGCAGCGACCGGTGCCGGAAAGGGCGCGGGGACGGCGTACCAGCTGGCCGACTTCGACGTCGACGTTGCCGCGGTGAAGGGCCTGGACTACTCCGTCATCGGAGTGGCGCGCCTGGACCCGGTGTCCGCCGACGGCAAGTCCACGGCCAAAAGTGAGTACGTGGTCTTCACCTTCGCCACCGGACAGGACGGCACGGTCGCCTCGTTCGAAGCGTACCGGGCCTCGGGCCGGACGCGGGACCAGCTTGCCGCGCAGAGGCCACCTGCCTCTGCTTCACCGGTCGATACCGCCAGCCCCGGACCCAGCCACAGCGGCTGACCGGCGGGACACCCGCACAGACACGACACGACACGACAACCACGAAGGACGAGACGAATGACGATCCAGACTCTGGACAAGACCGGCAGCGCGACCGAGCACGAAGCCCGGGTGGAGGCTGCCACTGCAGTCCCCGTCGAGAAGGCCCCGGTCAAGCCGAAGGCCGGGCGTGGCCCTTCGAAGCTGGCCGGCGCGCTGCGCCGCCTGGCCCCCGGGAAGGGCTTCGGCGGATCGCCGGTGCTGATCTGGGCGGTGTTCTTCCGCTCGGTCGTGCTCATCGCCGACTACGTGCTGGCCTCGATGACTGCGATGGTCGTGATCCCGATGCTCGGCGCGTGGCTGCACCGGCAGTCGGGCGCAGCAAGCGGCGACCTGACCATGGCCGGGACCGTCGCGATGTGGATCGCCCCGCTGCTGTTTGTGGTCCTGTTGCTGGCCGCCGCGGAGATCGCCGCGATGCGCGGGATGTGGCGCTGGTCCACCCGCCGGATCCGGGCTGTACGCGACGCCCGCACCCCGGCGCTGGCCCCGGCCACCTCCGCCCCCAGGACCACCCGCCCGAGCAAGAAGACCAACCGGAAGAGGAGCAACTGATGCGCACTGCTGGACTGATGATGAATGACGTGTGGGCCGACCGGGCCCTGCGGGAGCGTGGCGTGCAGGCGCACCGCTACGACGGCCTCGATGCCCAGATCGGGGTGCTGGTCGACTCTGTCGAGCTCAAGCACCGCGGCAAGGAGGAGAACTACCGGCCCTACCTGCACGTCGTGGGCGAGCTGCGCTCGATCACTCCCGCCGAGCCGCTTCCGTACGGGATCACCCAGGTGACCTACTCGCACGGCCAGGGCGAGAAGGTCGACGCCTTCTACGAGTTCGACGACGAGCAGCTGGTCGCACTGGCGGCCAAGGGCTACTTCAGCCCTTCGTTCACTGTGCCCGACCAGCTCACGGGGATCGAGTGGGAGCTGCCCGCCAGGGCGGATGCCCTCGTGCTCACCCCGTCCGGGGACCAGGCCGATGCCCCCGTGGTCTTCATGAACGTGCACCGCATCGCCGATCTCGAGATCGACCTGGCCTCCACCGAGTACGACCTGGCGGCCTACTTCGCTGACCGCTCCAAGGATGGTCATGGTCCGGTCGAGTCCGTCGTCGACCAGCGGGGCCTGCGGGCCCGCTCCGACGCGATCAACTCGCTGTTCAGCGAGGACGAACTCGACTTGGTCGCGCAGGCGGAGAACCTCCAGCGGCCCGAGGAGCAGCAGCCGGCTGCCGAGGGCGTCACCGCGCAGTTGCTGGCGGTCGAGGCTGAGATCACCGCGGAGCGCGAGCGGTATCAGGCTGAGCTGGAGCGCACTGAGGGCACGCCCGAGCACCTGTACCACCAGCGTGTGGCCCCGGCCCTGCACCTGGACGGACCGGAGGATGCTGCCGTCCCTGCGGACGCGGAGCCGGATGCCAGCGCGACCCACGATCTGGACTTTGGTCTGGATGAGGAGGCCACCGGGCAGGAGGTGCCCGCGCCGACGCTCGAGGAGCGCAAGCGCGAGGCCTCCCGCCGCGCCGCCGACCTCGACTTCGGCGAGGAAGACGGGCACGGCCTGGGCCACTGAGGCCGAGGCGGGCAGAGCAGTCAGGACGGGCCCCGGTCGCTGGAGGACAGCGGCCGGGGTTCTGTGCATTCACACGACGGAGGGATGAGGCGGGATGGGCCTGAAGCAGTCAGTGGTCATCGTCAACGAGTTCAGTGTGCCGCTGCCCGGCGGCAAGGGGTCCCGGGGCGGCACCCCCGGCGACTACGTCACCCGGTACATGGCGCGCGAGCAGGCGACTGAGTCGCTCGCGCCGATCCAGCGGCTGCGCACGGACGACTTCATCCTGCGCTACATGGCCCGCGAGAGCGCGGTCGAGCGCGCCGGGACGAGCAGGGTCGAGGCCAAGACGATAATGCGCCAGGCCCAGGGCGATGGCGGCGTGGCCTTCGGCTACGGCTCAGTGTCGCTCTCCGACGAGCAGCTGCGGGCTGCATCCCGGGACATCCAGAAACACTTCGAGAGCGGCAAGACGGTGCTGAAGACCGTGCTCTCCTTCGATGAGGAATACCTGAAACGGCACCGCATCGTCGGCGAGGACTTTCACTGCGAAGGCCGCGGGGACTACCGCGGCCACATCGACCAGATGAAGCTGCGGATGGCGATCATGCACGGGCTGGAGCGGATGAGCTCGGGCACGAGCGGTTTCGACGACCTGCGCTACGTCGGCGTGATCCAGGTCGACACCGAGCACGTCCACTGCCACCTGGCGATGGTCGACGCCGGACACGGCCACCTGGCCAAGGACGGCACCCAGCGGGGCAAGCTTCTGGACCGGCACAAGTCCCGGTTGCGGCGCGGCGTGGACGCCTGGCTGGACGAGAAGCAGGCCGTCGCGCACCTGTCCAGCGCCGTCGGTTACGAGCGCAGGAACGTGACGACCTTCATCAAGCGCTGGGCACACGAGCGCATGCGCTCAGAGGCCCTCCCCCAGTTCCTGTTGGCCTGCCTGCCCGCCGACCGCTCGCTGTGGCGCGCCGGAACCAACGATCTGCGGATGCGCAAAGCCAACCGTCTGGTCTCCGAGCTGGTGGCCGAGCAGCTGGAGCGGCCGGGCTCTCCGCTGCCGGCGGCAATGGAGAGGGTCGTGGAGTACGCCAATCAGCGCCGGGAGGCCGAGGGCCTGCCCACCGACGCGTGGCAGCGCCTGGTCGACGCGGGCCGCAACCAGATCACCGAGCGGGCGGTCAACGGGGTCTACCAGATGCTGCGCGCCCTGCCCGAGGAGGAGCTGCGGGTGCGTACGCCGATGCTTGAGGTGATGGGTATGGACTACGCCGAGATGGCCGCCCTGGCCGCAGAGCGCCAGCAGCAGCACGGCAGCTCGGAGGACGACGTCGTCTCCTTCGGCTTCCGGCTGCGCAGCTATGCCTCCCGCCTGCAGCATCACAAGTCCAAGGCCAGCGCCTACCGCGACCTGGCCCGGCAATGGGAGCGTGCCGAGAAGGCCGAAGTGGCCGTAGAGGACTCCCGGCCGCTCTACGACTTCTACCGCTACGAAGAGGACTGGCACCGGCGGGTGATGAGCAAGTACCAGCACTTCCTGCCGTTTGTCGGCGACGCCAGCCAGTGGTACGCCCAGCAGCAGGAGGTCGCCGCGTACGGCCAGCGCCTGCTCTCGCTGATGGCGCTGCGCCAGGACGCCTCGCTGCAGCGGATGAAGGACGCCGACCAGGCCGAGGAGATGGGCCGCGAGATCTACGGCCAGCCCGGCGGACGGCACCTGACCGCGGGCAAGGCCGGACGGGCGGTGCTGGACGCGCGCATCGAGACGATGAAGCAGGTCTACGACGAACGGCTCCAGGAGCTGCGCACCGACCTGGCCGACTCGGGGCTGGTGCTCGTCGCCGGTCCTGCTGACCAGCGCAGCGCCGTCGCCGGCGGGGATCCGGAGGTCTCCACCCAGCTGTCGATCGAGACCGGGACGGCGCACCCCTTCGACGACGTCAAGGCACTGGACCTGCATCACCTGGGCTACGACTTCGTGGCCGATGTCGAGATCGGCGAGCGGGCCCGGCGGGAGTTCACCGCAGCCGCGGCCGAACGCCGCCGGCTGCTGCTGGCGGCCATGGAGTACCTCGACCAGTCAGGCCAGTCTGAGGCGATCGCCGACCTCCCTGTCGACGACATCGCCGCGATGACCCGGGTCTCGCGGGAACTGGTTCCGGTGGAGGACGGCTCCATGCGGCCGCTTCTGCGTTCGAGGATCGCGGCGCTGCGCGAAGAGCAGGAACAGGCGGCCCGGATGCGCCGTTCGAAGGCCTCCTCGCTCGACGCCGGCCTGGTGGTGCGTGTCCAGCAGCGGGTCGACGCCGCGGTGGCTGGTGCCGGGGTCCTCCCCGGCCCCGAGCAGGAGCCGGCAGGCCGGTCCGACGGTATCCAGCACGAGTAGGGACACGAGTCGAAAGATCATTCGAATGGTTGCGGAATGCTCTATAGGAGTATTAGTGTATAGAGCAGTTCGGCACTGCACTTCGGGGCTTTGCTCGGACGACGTGAATGATCAAGGCCGTTCTGCCGAGTGGCGGACGGAACGACGAAAGGACGAGATCATGGCACTTCTCAAGGGCAAGGGCGCAATGACCGGGGTCAACCTCATCGCCAAGGTCTATGACAACGGCGCGACCAAGGACGGCAAGTCGCACTACGCCGACATCCAGGTCGACGCCCGCGACTCGCGCGGACCGGAGCAGAGCAACCTGCACCTGAAGTCCGAGCGCGTGAAGGGCCCGGACGGCAAGGAGCGCTTCGCCAACACCGCCCCCTACTCGGTGGGCCAGCTGGAGGAGATCGTCAAGGCCGCGGGCCCGAATACGGAGCCGCTGCTCAACAAGGACGGCGAGAAGGTCGGCACCGTCTACGGCTTCAAGGGCAACGTGATGCCGGCCTCGCGCGGCACCGGTCTGGTGGTCAACACCAAGTCCGTGGAGGCCAGCGACTTCAAGGTCGACGCCAAGACCCTGGACAACCAGTTCGCCTCCATGAAGGCGGCCAAGGAGACCCAGGCGGCTGCCAAGCAGAGCCAGGCCGGTCCGGAGCAGACCGCCCAGGCCGAGCAGGTCGTCGAGGCCGAGGCCCCCGCGGTCGGCTGACACCGATCCACGGCTCAGCAGAACTCATTGAAAGGCCCCCGGAGAAACCTCTCCGGGGGCCTTTCGCATAGAGAGGAACGAATCATCATGGCAGATCTCAGTAAAGGTTCCCAGGGCCGACCGGAGCACGGCCAGCGCCCGACGTCGTACACGCCCGAGCAGCTGGCGGCGATCCGCGGGGCCACCCCCGATACCGGAGAGCAGCGGGGCCCGAGCTCGCAGGCGGGCCTCGGCGCGGTGCGGGGTCCCCGATACAGCTTGCCCTCCTCCCCCGCTCCCGGCCAGCCGGGCTCGAGGTTCAACCCCAACGTGGTCGAGCGGCGGCCGCGCCCGCAGGCTGAGCCGGCACCGGGGATGATCACTTCAGCGGATGTGCCGAAGCCGGAATCGTCCCGGCAGGAGCAGCCCCAGGCGAAGCAGGCCCATGCCGGCGGCACGGTTCAGGGTCCGGTGAAGGTCCCGCTCACCCAGCGGGCCGCCGGGTCGAAGGTCGGACAGGCCGTGCAGTCCGCGGGCCTCCGCGAGGGAGCCAGGCGGCTCGGCACCGAGGCCATGCAGGATGCCGCGGCCCACGCCCAACGTGCCCAGCAGTCTGGTGCATCGACCAGGGGCGTCGCCGCCAGCGCCGCCAGGGGAGCTGCCGTGGGTGCAGCCCGCGGGCTGCACACGGAGCTGGCCGGACATGGCGGACAGAAGGCCCCCCAGGGCTCCGCTGCCGGGGCGGACCTGGTCGGGCGGATGGGCTCGGTTGTCGGCCGTGGTGCTCAGGAGCAGCTGCCGGGCACCTCGCCGCAGGGACGGAAGCCGGTCAGCGAGAGGTACGACTATCAGTTCGAGGGCCAGGGCGGGCCCGAGGGCACCGAGCAGCAGCGCGGGGCCTGAGACAGGCACGGAGGAGGAGAAGGCTATGGCGACGAACGATCCCAGCCCACTGAGCGGCACGAGCCTGCTGGAGCTGGGCCTGGACGAGATCACGGCCCCGGACGAGGGCAAGGACATGTGGGCGGAGGCCGGGCGCGCACTGGTCGACCGCGTGGGTGCCTCGATGCGTCAGCAGCGGGAGGCGAACGAGCGGGCACGGCGCGACCGGGAGTCCAGCAGGCCGCTGAGCGAGCGGTACGACTACCAGTTCGAGCAGGATGGGGCTTCGTCCCAGGAGGACCGCCAGCCGGGGCTGTGACAGCACCCCTACGGAGTGAATGGCCAGGAGGCCCCCGGATATGAGTCCGGGGGCCTTTCGCTGTCCTATCACAGTCGAGCCGAATGGTGCCATGATAGACTTTTGACTGATCTATCAGATGAATTCAAGTCTTGGCGAGAGGTCTTCCACGGCATGTTCCATGAAGTGCACCTGAATGAGGGCTATCCGCTCCTGTCGAAGCTGTCGGACCCGCTCAAGAGGGCCGAGCGCGAGATCGTCGGCCGCGAGCACGAGAAGCTCCAGCTGCTGGCCTCGATGAGCAGGCCGGAGCTCTGCAACGCCCTGCTCCTGGCCGAGGCAGGTACGGGTAAGACCGCTCTCGTCCAGGCCACGATGGCCGCTGACGCCGAGCGGCTCTATCTCGAGGTCGATCCGTCCCGGATGATCTCCGAGGCCGGCGACTCGGACCGCATGGCCGCCATGCTCAAGGGCTTCTTCGACGAGGCCGAGCACTTCGTGGCGGACGAGAAGCAGGAGCTGGTCCTGTTCATCGACGAGTTCCACCAGATCATCCAGCTTTCCGATGCTGCGGTTGAGGCGATCAAGCCGGTGCTGGCGGCTTCCGGGGCACGCGGCATCCGAATCATCGCCGCGACGACCTATGACGAGTTCCACAGGCACATTGCGCCGAATCAGCCGCTGGTTGAACGGCTGCAGCGCATCAACCTGACGCCGCCGGACCAGGAGACGACGATCCGGATTCTGCAGGGCATGGCCGAGCACTACGACGTCGCCGACCAGTTCTACGACGACCACATCTACCGGCAGATCTATGAGTACACCACGCGCTACATGCCGGCGAGCTCGCAGCCGCGCAAGTCGATCCTGGTGCTGGACAGCATGGTTGGCTGGCACCGCCTCACCAAGCGGGCGCTGGACCGCGATCTGCTCTCGGACGTGCTCCAGGAGTCTCTGGGCGTCAACGTTGCCTTCAAGGTCGACGGCGCGAAGATCAAGGAGCAGCTGGACTCGAAGGTGTTCAGCCAGGACCTGGCCACGCGTGCGGTCGCGCGGCGGCTGCAGCTGTCGGTCGCGGACCTGAACGACAAGGGCCGGCCGGAGGCCTCGCTGCTGTTCACGGGGTCGACCGGTGTGGGTAAGACCGAGCTTGCCAAGCAGCTGGCACGGCTGCTCTTCGGTGACGACCAGCGCCACCTGATCCGATTCGACATGTCCGAGTACGCCCAGGACTCCTCGATGGACCTGTTCCGCTCCGAGCTGACGAAGCGGGTCTGGGACCTCTCGCACGCCGTACTGCTGTTCGACGAGGTCGAGAAGGCCTCGGCGATGGTCACCCGCCTGCTGCTGCAGGTGCTCGACGACGGCCGGCTCTCCGACGACAACAATCGCGAGGTCAGCTTCCTGAACACCTACATCGTCATGACGACGAACGCAGGCTCGGAGATTTACAAGACCATCGCGCAGTACGCGGCCGACGACACGGGCTCGGGCGAGCAGCTGCTGAAGTACGACAAGCTCATCCGCCGCTCGATCACCGAGACCTCGGCGGATAACCGCTTCCCGCCCGAGCTGCTGGGCCGTATCGACGCCATCGTCCCGTTCCAGCCGCTCTCTGAGGACACGCAGCGCAAGATCGTGCGCAACAAGCTGCGCCACATGGTGCAGGAGGTCCTCATCAAGCACAACGTGCGGGTAGACATCGACCAGAGGGTCCTGCAGTACCTCATCGACGACAAGGGCGACACCGACTCCAATGCCGGCGGTGCCCGTGGCGCGGTGGCGAAGATGACCGACGAGGTCACCACCGGAGTGGCGACGTTCATCAACGAGCATCCCTCTGAGCGGCGGATCCGGATCGACGTCGTCGGCGAGCTGGCGAGCGACCACAAGGACATGCTCACCTCCGATGCGTGCATCGAGGTGAGCGCCGTGCGCTGATCTGCGCCAGCGGCCATTGTGGGTCATTCGGCGTCGTGTCGAATTGTCTATCATTGCACCTATCGACTCATAAGCGATAGGATACTCATAAACCAGGCGAACTGCGTTTCATCATCGAAGGGATCGACACCAATGGGCATTCTGGGCACGGCTGCGGGAAGCCGGAACAAGGATCGGAAGAAGAAGCCTGACGAGCTGCTGTCGTCCGTGGTCAGGGAGACGGCGATCCCCGCAGCAGTCGAACTGCTGCGGTCGAACGCGAAGTTCGTCTTCCCCAGCGGCACGGCGTGGGTCATGCTCGTGCTGGCCGCCGAGTCCATCGGCGGGCTGAGCAAGCGGCACGGCCGCGACGAGGCGAAGGGCTCGCTCATCGAGCTCATTGACTCCGACCAGATCAAGACCGTCGCCACGGCAGAGATGTTGGGCGAAGAGGTCTTCGGCATCATCCCCAACACGGAGACGCTTGCGCGCATGGAGGAGTACTCGCTCCTGGCTGGCGCGGAGTACTCCTGGGCCGTCGTCTGGCAGAAGCCCAGCGGCGAGCTGCTGGTGGACCTGGTCGCCGAGGCCACGTTCAAGCAGGCCCAGGAGGTCGCTTCCGGCACGCTGAGCCTCGAGGAGGCTGTCGGAGCGCAGGCCTGGCGCGAGCACAGCGGCGTCACCACCGACGAGCCCGGGACCCGTCCCGCGGCGGACGCGGACGCTGTTGCTGCCGTGGATACCGCCGACGAGGGTGACCCGATCTTCGACTCGATCTCCGGCGGGGACGAGGGTGCCGGTGACGAGCCGGTCTTCGACGCTGCGGGCGATGAGCCCGTGTTCGACGACGAAGCCGTCGACTTCGGAGACGAGGACGCGGCCCCGGTTGCGGTGGAGCCGGAGCCCGGCTTCGACGGCACGGCCGGCTTCGAGGAGTTCGACGAGGAGTCCGGTCCCGTGACCGCCGACGATACGGCGTACGCCCCGGCCGAGGAGGAAGCCGTCCTGCTGGAGAACCAGGAGCAGGTGCGTGAGGTCATTGCACGCCGCTTCCTCTCCGAGGACCTGGACCTCGACGTGCGCCTGGACGAGTTCAATGCGACCTTCGCCATCGGCGCGCCGGTCGTGCAGATCGAGGTGCCGCAGGGTGCGACCGAATGGCTCGGCGACCAGGTCGCCCAGCTCAACCGGCAGGCCAACGCCGACCTTGCCCAGCTGCGGTGGGCGCACGAGGACGAACTGCGCACGCTGTACGTGAACCTCATGTCGGCCCACGTCGAGCAGGTCATCCGTGACGTGGCCACCGACCGCGAGGGCTCGCGCTACAAGGCACTCAAGGACGGCACCGAGGCGGCGCACCGCGAGCGGGAGTCCGAGAAGGAACAGCGGATCCGCACCCGCAAGGCCGAGATCGTCCAGGACTACGAGGCCCAGGCGAAGAAGCTCGCCGAGCAGGCCGCCCTCCAGGCGGAGATCCAGTACAAGGAGCGCAACCGCTCCCGCATGGAGCGCGAGCAGGCCGACGCCGTCGCCGAGATCGAGCGGGTGCTCGAGAACTCCTACTCGCACGACCGCCAGGAGATCCTGCGCGTGCGCCGCTCCGACGCCGCCCTGAAGATGCAGGTCGGCACTACGCGGATCTTCGAGGTCCTGGCCGAGAAGCAGAAGGCCTACCTCGAGGCCGAGGAGCAGCGTCTGGGGCAGTGGAAGGCCGAGATCCAGCGGATCGTCGACGACAACCGCAAGGCGGACATCGCCCAGGCCGAGGCTCTGGCAGAGCACCAGCGCACCACCGACGAGATCGGCGTCCTGCGCCGCGAGCAGGAGGCGCTGCTGGAGTCGATCCGCAACGAGCACGCCGACCGCATCCGCCGGATGGAGGACGAGCTCGACCGCAACCGCAAGGACGCGATCACGCAGATGCAGGCCCGCGAGACGGAATGGCAGCACAGCCTGTCCCTCGAGAAGGAGAAGACCGACTCGGCCACGCAGCGCAACACGGACCTGCTGCAGCAGATGGAGGTTGTCGAGGACTCGGTCAAGCGCCGTTACGAGGCGCGGCTGGAGGAAATGGCTGCGGACAAGGAGTCCTACGCCAGCGAGCTGGCAAGGGCTTCGGAGATCCAGAGCCGCTACAACAAGATGCTCATCGCCCTGATCGTCGCGCTGCCCGTGCTCGGCGGCCTCGCCGGCTTCATCGGCGGGGCGGCCATGGGCGGCTGATCCGACTCGGAGATCGACGGGGGTCTGACGGCGCATGGGGCTCGCACCCCGTGCGCCGTCGGCGTCTTCCGGATCACAACAGGCGCAGGACACACAGACACACGCGGAAACAGGCAGGGAGAACCATGGCAGGCAGCAAGCGCAGGGCGGCACGGCCCAAGGCCAGCGGCTGGGAGAAGATCTCGGCGCGTCGGCCGGAGGAGACGCTGACGAACCGGGACGTCTATGAAGACCAGCAGCTGGACCGCGGCGAGCGGCTGAGCAAGAAGTCGAACACGTCGGGCCTCGCGCTCGCCGGCGTCGCCGGCCTGCTGGTCGCGATCGTGGCGTGGGTGCTGTACTCGGTCATTGCTACGGCAGTGCTCACGCTCGGGGCGACGATGGGCGGTGGCCTGGGCGGAAACAGCAGCGGAAAGCCGGACTCGTACTACGTGGAGGACACTACGACAGGCCAGGGCGGGGCCCCGATGACGTGCTACCGCGCCGTCAACGAGAAGGGTAACCCCGAGATCGGCTCGAAGTGCTACCCGGATCTCAAGGACGTCCCGGTGCCAGCGTGGTGGACCCACGCAGGCAGCGCCGCCCAGGACGCCCCGGAGGCTGACCAGGGGGCCACGCCCACGGCGACGAACGTGGGCGGGCAGCTGGGGTCCGTCACCGGGTTCAAGCTCTTCCTGACGCTGGGATCGGGCGCGCTGGTCATGATCATGATCTCCACCTGGACCGGACGCCAGGTCGCCAAGCACAACGCGACGGTCGACCACACGGACATCAACGACCACCGCAACGACCAGCACATCGCGCTGCCGGAGGAGGTCCAGCAGAACTACGACTGGTTCCCGGACGCCGGTGCGCACTCGGGGGTGCAGGTCAGCTCCATGATCAGTCACATGATGCTCAGCAAGAAGGGGCTGGGCACGGTCAAGGTCTCCCGGCGCGCAGAGTCCGACGTGATTGACCAGGACGGCAACGTCGTCTACTACAAGGGTGAGGTCATGGACGGCGACGACGGCGAGCCGCTGGTCGAGACCCTGCCGCTGATCGACGAGGAGTTCGGCGAGGCGCTCTTCGACGCCTCGGGCCTGCCCCGGGACAAGCGGCTGCGCCGGAAGTATGACGCAACGGTGATCCCGTACAACCCGCCGACCGAGGAGAGCCGGCGCAAGGCCAAAGAGGCGATGGACCCTGGGAAGCTCCAGGGCGCGAACCGTGACAAGCTCGGGCCCTACCGTACGGTGTCGGACCTGATCACTGATGATTGGGAGTTCCCGGCGTACGAAGTCCAGCGCCCTGCCGGTGCCTACATCGTCGACACTGCTCCCGTGAACACGATGGTGCTGGCCATCACCCGGGCGGGCAAGGGCCAGACCTACATCGAGCCGATGATCGACATGTGGTCGAGGGAGAAGGAGCCCTCGAACATGGTCATCAACGACCCCAAGGGCGAGCTGCTCGTCAAGAACTACATCCCGCTGGTCACGCGCGGCTTCGAGCCGGTGCAGTTCAACCTGATCAACGCGATGAAGACCGACATCTACAACCCGCTGGGCATGGCCGCCGACGCCGCCCGCGAGGGCGACTCGACCAAGTGCGCGCTCTACATCGAGAACATCGGCGAGGTTTTCTTCCCGCTGGACGGCGGTGAGGACCCGGTCTGGCCGAACGCGGCGAACAACGCCTTCAAACGGGCCGCCTACGGTCTCATCGACTACTACCTCGAGGAGGAGCGTGAGCTGCGCGAGTACGCAGCAGCCACCGGCATGGACCCGGGCACGCTGGAGCAGCGGCTGGACGACATGTGGGGAAAGGTCACGCTGTACAACTGCTACCAGCTCTTCGTGCAGCTGACCTCGAAGAAGTGGAAGAACCCCGCTGCCGAGCTGGAGAAGCGCATCAAGAACGGCGAGTTCGAAGAGGACGAGGACGCCCTGGCCGAGGAGCAGGCCAAGGTCGCCGAGAAGGATTTCCTGTGGGAGGGCAAGGCCGAGCAGGACCTGCTCACGCTCTACTTCAACGCCACCCAGGCCCTGCCGCGCAACTCGATGCGCACGCTCGTCGGCAACGCCCACAACGCCCTGGTCGCCATGGCCGGTGCGGAGAAGATGATGTCCTCGGTCTACGGCATCGCGATCACGGGCATGAGCTTCTTCACCGACCCGACGATCTCGACCCTGACCTCGGGTAAGCCGAGCCAGAACACTGACCTGGCGGGCCTGTCCTTCCCGCGGCGGCTGGGCGTGCGGTTCTCGCCGAACTTCATGAAGCGCGACCACCTGCTCGGCCAGATGGCGAGCTGGTCGGCGTACGCGGACCCGATGTTCATCCAGAACCTTGGCAAGGACTTCGAGCACTCGGAGATTGTCGGCCGCGTGGGCTGGGCGCGCTACAACTTCAAGGGAATCTTCCCCGGCGACGAGGCCTGGCTGAAGCTGGAGCTGAAGAACCCGCAGAGCGGCATGCTCGTGCGCACTTTCTACTTCCACTTCCGCAAGAGCTACCAGCTCTCCCTCAACGGCCGGCACTTCGTGGTCGAGCCGGTCACCGGCAAGAAGATCGTGAAGAACGGCGTGCTGCGCGAGCTGCGGCCGGTGCGCGAGGGCGGCACCCGCGACAGGAAGATCCTCTCGTTCCAGCCCGGCGACACGACCTTCCCGAGCCGCAAGCTGGACTTCTCCGGTGGCGGGCACCCCGAGGAGGTCGAGGTCCGGGCGCGCGCGATCACGCAGACGATGGCGCGGTACTCGGAGTCGCCCAAGGCGGTCTTTCTCGTCACTCCCCCGCACCTGATGAAGTACGCCAAGCTGATCCTGATCCTGGTCAAGCAGCTGGTGGACGTCTCGTTTGACCAGTCGTACATGACCAAGTCGAACCAGAAGCCGCTCTACCGCACCCGGTTCATGCTCGACGAGCTCGGCAACCTGCAGTCCGACGGCAACGGCATCGCCGGCTTCGAGACCATGCTCTCCATCGGCCTCGGCCAGGAGCAGCAGTTCACGCTTATCCTGCAGACGCTGCAGCAGCTGCGCGACGTCTACGGCGAGTCGGTCGACAAGATTGTGCAGGGAAACACGAGCAACATCGTCTTCCTCAAGTCGACCGACGACTCGATGATCGAGACGCTGGAGAAGATGAGCGGCAAGACCCACCGTACCCACGCCAGCTCGAAGCAGATCACGCAGAACTTGGACAAGGTGGTCGGCGGGAAGACGGACGGAGCGATTTCGCGCACCTGGTCGACGGAGGAGGAGCCGCTGATCAAGTACAACGATTTCGCCTTCCTCTCGCCGCGCAACTCGATCGTGCTGCGCGCCGGCGACGCGCCGGTCTGGAACCGCAACGAGACGATCCTGCCGATGTCATTCAAGCTGCTCGGCAACACGATCACCCACCCGGGGCACGAGTACTCGCTGCAGACGATCCCCACGCTCAGCTCCGCGATGGAGTTCGACGTGCGCATGAACCAGCCGGACTTCGTCAAGATGCTCGACAAGCGCATGGCCCAGGCGGTCAGGGCGGCCGACGCCAAGACGCTCTACCAGGAGACGTACGACTACAAGGACATCGACATCGAGCGCCTTGACCCGGACGTCTACTCGGACGAGGTCATGGAGGTCATCACGCGCATGGTTTTCACCGACGAGAGTGGCGACCCCAACGCCCCGGTGGTCGTGGACCCGGACGACTACGAGGCCATGATGCTGGGCAACGACGAGGAGTTCCTGGAGGACGTGGAGGTGGCCGCGACCGTGGCTGCCCACCAGGCGACGCAGAAGGACCACAAGCGCCTGGTCTACGCCGAGGGCACGGTCAGCAAGGAGATGCTGATCAATCTCGACGGCTCGGCGAAGGTTAAGGCCCTGGACCTTGAGATCGGTGAGGCGTACAAGACCGCGCTGGTGGAGATGCAGCGGGACCGCGAGCACTTCTCAGTCGGCGGGGACGGCGAGCTGCGCAGCGCCGACGGGTCGAAGACCTACATCAGCCAGGTCCGCTCCGATGCCTACACCGACGCCGCCCGCAGGATCAACGGCCAGATCAGCGACGAGGGCTCGCGCGTGTTCGCCGAGCAGGACGTGACCGAGGAGGATCTGCGGTCGCTGGCCACGGTCAAGGTGCACGCCGCCTTTTACACTTACCTGGCCTCGCTGCCCAGCTGGGAGGTCCTGGCCGATGGGGCTTTCGACCGGGCCATGGCCGTTGAGATGAAGTCCCGGGGGTAGTGCCGGCGGGTCTATTCGCTCCGTGCCGGGACGGTCGATGCAATTCGACTGTCCTGGCATTCGTCTTTTGGCTCGTTTCTGACTCATCTATCGCTTCCATTCGAATCATCAGCGTATGATCTATACATAGTTATGTCCCCGAGCGTCCACAGGAGGCTGAGTAGCAATGAAGAAGGCACACGGACTGAGGCGGTACTTCTACGAGTACGTCTTCTACAAGGCAGTCGAGCAGGCCCGGGAGCAGAGCGGGGAGATCATTCCGATCTCCCAGGCGAAGGCCATCCGTGCACGGGTCGACCAGATCCTCGGCCAGCGCGGAACCGCCCTGGCTGATCCCGGACTCGGCGTCACCGCGTGTCTGACTGCGATCGACACGGCCTTCTCCGAGCGCGTCCCGGACTACGAGCCGCAGTTCGGCGACCACTCCCCCGCCAACGAGCGCTACCAGACGCTGCAGCGCGAGTTCACCCGTGCCACGGGCGTCGGAGCGGAGATCGACCCGCGTTCGGCGCGGCTGCCGATCAGCCCTTACGACCCGGCCTGGTCCGAGCGCGCGACGGTGAAGCGCGCAGGTACCGAGCTGCTGTACATTCCCGACGAGACGATCGTGAAGAACGCCGGCGGCGAGGTGGAGTCCTTGTCTGAGCCGCGCCGCGGGAACATGACGCTCTGGCGGCTCGACGAGGACAGTAAGCCGTACGAGGCCGGCCGTGCCATGACCAACGACGACGCCGCAGGCCTCACGGCGCTCATGGACAAGATGAGCCGCCAGGAGTACGACCAGGTCCGCGAGTGGGTCATCGACGGCGGACGCGACCCGCAGACCGGCCGCGTTGACCGCAACCGTTTCATGTCCCAGCGGGCGGTGGCACGCTCGGCGGCGTTGCTCGAGGAGCTGAAGTCCCAGGGCGTGGCCTACGAGGTCCTGCGCGACCGTGAGCCCGGACAGATCAAGGCCCGGATCTCCGGGACCGGCATGGAGATCCGTCTCACTGACACGCGCCAGGAGGAGTACGCCGGGGCGCGCATCTACGACAACGGAACGGTGCTGCGCTACAGCACCAATCACCGGGTGCCCGGCGGCATGGCCGTGCCCGCCCCGACTCCCGAGGACGCCGTGCGGCTGCTGCGTTTCGCCCAAGGCCTGCCCATCGAACGCGAGGACCGTCCCGGCACGGTGGTTGGCGTCGTCGGCTCCAGCCACCCCGAGCATGGCCGCGGCCGCTCCCTCATCGACGTGCCGGACAGCTATCACGTCGACCGCGAGAGCATGTTCGTCGTCGCGGACTATGTCGTCCCCGGTGAGAGCGCCCCGCGCCCCGGGTCCAAGGTCATGCTGCGCCGGGATGCCAAGAACCGCTCCCTGCCGACCTTCTTCGTGGACGCAGAGCCGGCCGAGGCCTACGGTCGCGAGGCCGTGGACACCGCGCGGGAGAACCTGCGCGCCGCCCTGGGCGTCGAGGAGCTGATCCTGCGCGCGGAGTCTGAGCTGCAGCGCACCGAGGGCGCGCTCGACGAGATCGAGCCCCCGGAGTATGCCTCTGACCCCGAGGTCGCGGCGATCCAGCGCTCTTACTGGGACGTGCTCACCGGAGCACGCAGCGAGCTGCTGCGTCCGGGCGCGACCGAGGAGATGTACCAGGAGCGCCTGGAGGAGATCGGCGAGCTGCAGGCCGGTGAGCTTCCGGACCTGGGCAACCTCGTCTATGGTGGCACGGCCGCCGACAAGGTCCGTGCGCACGCTGATGACGTTCCGTTCGAGCTGGTCGGCACCTGGGATGCCGAGCCGCACCTGATCGACGGTGAGTGGCTCGACCAGCGCTTCGACCCCGCCCGCGTCGCCAAGTACATGACCAGCCCGACCGGCCAGTGGTCTAACCTGGACAACCTCGCCTCGGCGCTGCGCCGCTGCGGGGTGCCTCCCACCGAGCTCATGGGTACCAGCTTCCAGGCGACCCGCTTCAAGGACCGGATCGTCTCCTTCCATGCGGCCACCGCCGCCCCCATCGCCGAGCATCCCTCGGAGTTCATGCGCCGGATCGGTCAGACCGTCCGGGAGAGCATCGAGCGCAACGCCGCGACGCCGGGTGAGATCCTGGTCGACGCGCAGGGCGTCATCAGCTGGACCGCCGAAAAGCTGCGTCGTGACGGCAAGGCCACGCCGGTCTCCGGTGAGATCGGCCAGGTCTTCGATGTCGGCAGCCATGGGGAGATTGTCACGCGCTTCGCCAGTGGCGAGAACGCGCTGATCGTCCCCGGCTACGAGGCGCGGATCAAGGCCCAGACCCCGGGCGAGGCCCCCAAGTCGGTCGAGGAGCGCACGGTGCTGCGCGGCTACGAACAGCTGATGCACGAGCGCATCCAGTACCAGCTTGCCGGTGACCTCGTCTCCGGCCGCAGCCGGACCGGCGTGCCGGCCTCGCTGAACGCGGTGTACTCGCAGCTCTACGGCACCAAGCACCCGGTTGACTTCATCGAACGGGCCACGACGTATGAGGTCGACCCTGCCACCGGCAAGGCCACCGCACGGCTGGACGAGTGGACGGCCTCGATCCTCGAGACCGAGGCCAAGCGCGTGCGCTACTCCAACGAGATCAAGCAGGGCTCGACGATCTACGCTGAGTACCGCGCCGAACGCGATCGCACCGACCCGGCCGACGACAACGTCTTCGACGCCTGGCGGCTCACCGGTGGACGGAACATGACGGTGCTCACGGGAACCGACCGTAACCATGTGACGGCTCCCGGCGGCTTCTTCGATCCGGTGATGACCGGCGGCGCGACCAACCAGGGCATCGTGCGCTACCTCACCGAGGACGCCGCCGTGCGCCCCGACGGCACGATTGAGCCGGGTGACCCGGAGACCGTGACCGGCTCCCGCGCCCCGCTGATGAGCCGGCCGGAGCTGGAGACGCTGCGCTATGACCCGTTCGACCGCCAGCAGATGACGGCCTCGACGATCATGCAGTCTTCCGAGGTGACGAAGCCGACCGGCACCGCTCTGATGACCTTCGGCGGCTGGACGGCCGACGACCCGATCGTGGTGTCGACGGAGTTCTCCGAGCGGCACCGCATCCGCGGGGCCGGTGGCCAGCTGCGCGACCTCGTCGTGGGCGACAAGATCAGCGATCTGCACGGCAACAAGGGTGTCGTCTCTCTGGTGGTCGACCGCCACATGGACCCGGACGAGGCGCGTGCCCAGGGCCTGGAGCAGGAGGTGGCCTGGTTCAGGGAGAACCCGGGCATCGACGTGGTGATGAGCCCGTTCTCGCTGATCTCCCGCCGCAACGCCGGATCGGCGCGCGAGCTGATGGGTGGTGCCGTGGGCGACATCCGCCGCCCGGCCGTCCAGGGCCCCGATGCCGGGCCGGTCGACGGAGGGTTGGGCGAGATGCGGTTCGTGGTCACCCACATGGCTGTCGACGAGAAGACCAAGATCTACGACGACGAACAGGTGCGCGCCGGCAAGGGGCGCAAGGCCTCCTCGCAGCTGGCCTGGGCGCTGCAGTCCCAGGACTGCCCGGCGATCATGCGCGAGTTCTACGGCCACAACTCCGGTGCCGAGTCGAACCTGCGCGAGTATCTGCTGGTGGCGGGACTGGACATGGAGGCCGACGGCACCCTGCGTGTCGTGGGCCAGGCCGAGAGTGTCGACGAGCGGCCCGAGCGCCGTCTGATCCCGATGCCGGAGCTGATGCGCACGCAGCCGCGCAGCGAAGGCGCGACGCCGGGGCTGAACACCACGGCCATGCGCAAGTCCTTCGGCGACCTGATCGGCGATCGTGGCGGCGACATGGAAATCCCCTTTCCGCTGACCTACCCGACGAGTCAGCTGACCGAGACGGTCAGCGCGACTTCGTGGAAGCTGCCGGTGCTCTCTTCGCACCTGCGCAGCGGCCAGGAGTTCGACGACGGCACGTCCGTCACGCACGACTACACGCGCAGCTATCAGGACGTCTTCGTCGAAGCCTGCCGCTACCGGTACATGGCCGAGCAGCTGGATGACCACGGCCTGTCGCCGGACAAGCGCGCCGAGGTGCGCCGGGGCATGAGCGAGTCTGTCTCGCGGGCCCAGCGTGCCTTCGAGGCGATCACCACGGACGTGCAGAACCGCGTGCTGACCGGCAAGAACAACATCTTCAAGACCGGGCTGATGAGCTCGCGCCTGTCGGACTCGGCCACGATGGTCTGGACCGCCGACCCTCGGCTGGACATCGATCAGATCGCTCTGAGCTCGGTCAAGGCCGAGCAGCTGGGCCTGGCCGAAGGCGATCACGCGCTGGTCTGGCGCGACCCGGTCCTGCGCGACGCCGGCGTGCGCTACATGCGCGTGGCGATCGACGACCGGCTCACCGGCGCGGCGATCAACCCGGTGATGGACCAGTGCTTCGACGGCGACTTCGACGGTGACGCGGTCGCCGTCGTGAGGCTGCACAGCGAAGCCGCCAAGGCCGAGGCGATGGCCAGGCTCTCGGTCGGAGCGAACCTCCTGGACACCGGCGTGGTGAAGGCCGACGGCTCGCACCCGCTGGCCATGCAGGTCTCGCTGGACACCCAGGTGGCAATGTCCAAGAGCCCGGAGCTGGCGGAGAGCCTTGAGAGTGCCGTCAGGGAGGCGAACCGCCTGCGGTTCGTCAGCGATCCGCACGAGGTTGCCGCCGGCCACGAGGTCCTCGTCGAGGAGCTCAGCGATCTCTATCGCTCAGCACAGCGCGGCGAGTTCGGCTCGGCGCTGACCTTCAGCAGCCGCGAGGCGCACCTGCAGAGCGTGCGTGAAGTCTGCGTCGAGACCGGGGCCAAGGGCAGCGAGAAAAAGCTCGCGGACTACTCCCGCAACCTCGGCGACGAGCAGGGCACGCCGGGCATCACGCAGGAGGACCAGGAGGCCTCGATGTTCGCCACGGCGATCAAGGCCCACGGCACGGGACTGGGTGGCTCGTTCTCCCAGCGTGCGGTGCGCGCCCTGCGTGGCGCTGACCTGAAGGCGGTGCTTGAGGTGACCTATCCGGTGACCCAGTCGATCCTGCAGGCCAAGCACGACGCTGCGGAGGCACGGCACAAGTACGAGATGCTGCAGGGTCCCGGGCGCGATCTGTGGCGCGGCCGCAAGCTCGAGCACCCCGGCCCCGGCCAGTGGCGTCCCGAGTTCGCCGACGGCGAGGCTGTCCAGGCCACGGCCGAGGAGTGGGAGGCCCAGTTCGTCGAGTTCTACGAGGCCAAGGACGGGTTCAACGTTTCGGTCAACCCGGACTGCGTCGCCCGTGTGGCCCGCGCGCTGGAGGACCCGAAGTCGGGCCTGGTGCGCAACCTCGAGGAGGACCCGTCCCTGGCGGGCACGGTGATGGACCGTATGGCCTACGGCGGCGACTTCGAGGCGCTGGTGCAGGTCGCGAAGAACCGCGAGAGCGTCTTCGACGGCGAGAAGAACGAGCAGTTCGCCTCAGCGGGCACCCGCCGTGCCCGGGCCGCGGCGGCGCGCGAGCTCGACGCGTTCGCGGCGCACGGCCTCGACGGGCTGGACGGCCTGGACTCCGCGGAGGCCGCGGTGGATGCCTCGGTCCTCAAGCGTGACGTGCTCGCGCAGACCGGGGACGGGGCCGCCAGGGCGCGCGGTGCCAGCCGGCGCTCGGCACACGCCGTCGGCGTGGGCGGCCGTCGCCCGGCCTGGACGCCGAGCTACGAGACCGGGCAGCAGCAGAATGACGACGACTATGGACTGGGAGGCTGACATGACACAGGACACGGAGCAGGAAATGGGTCCGGGCGGCAGGGGCCGGGGGCGCAAGGCACTGCCTGTCGACCCCTTGGGCCACGTCCATCCTGTGTACGGGATGGACGCCGGGGAGGAGGACATCATCGACGCGGAGATTGTCGACGAGCCGGACACGCAGGCCGGACACGACACCTCACGCGGGCAGCGCGAGCGGCTGCGCGACCGTGCCCGCGGCTTCTTCGGGGCCACGACGCGGGAGCGGACCGAGGAGCGGGAGCGCCAGCGTGCACGCGACCAGGAGCGCGCTGCGGCCGACGATGACGGCCTCGACGACCGGGAGCGGCTGCTGAAGCTCCGGGCGGAGACGCGGCTGGCGGGCGAGGCGTACATGCAGACGCTGCGCGATTCGAAGCTGCTCGTGCCCGGCTTCAACGACGGGGAGCGCACGAAGGAGTTCGACGCGATGCACGCGGTCTACATGCAGATGATGATGCAGGGCTGCCTGCGTCCGCTCACCCGCGGCGTGAACCCGAACTCGGTCATCCAGGCCGCCGGCATGATGATGGCAATGCGGATGCTCGCTCCTGACTTCAGGAAGGAGATGGACTCCTACCTGCAGCCGTTCAAGGACAAGGTCCAGGACCGGATCGACGCGAAGACCCGGCACATCGGCGAGAGGGCCGAGCGCCAGGCGGCCCTGGTCGGAGATCTGTTCGGGGGCGCGCCGGAGGCGCAGGAGGCCTCCGGCGACGACGGCGACGACGGCGGGAAGCAGTCCGGGAAGTCGGGCGGGCGGTGGGGCACCAGCAGGGACGACTTCCTTTCCCGGCGCTGGCGTACCCGCCTGGAGGACCTGGAGCGCCGCGAGCGGGGCAACCGTGAGTTGTTTACTCCCGAGTCGGCGGCCATGACCGAGGTCGCACTCATGGAGAACGCCTTCTGGAAGATGCGTGACCCCGAGCAGGACGCGAAGCAGATCAACGCCAGCTACAAGGCCCTGCGCAAGCGCCTGCGCCAGCAGATGGAGGACGACGGGCTCGACCGTGCCGAGGTGGTCAAGCGCGCCCGGACGATCATCGGCGAGCGGATGGAGTCCGAGCCGGAGCTGCGCCTGATGTTCAACGGCGTCGCGCACGGCCGCATCGTCAAGGCCCCGCCGCACGAGGCCCGCCTCGCGGGCACCGACAGGGTACGCGAGGTCTGGACCGGGGAGTTCGACGACCACCTGGGCCGGCGGATCCCCGACGAGGGCATGTTCACGCTGCGCCTGCCGATGGAGCCGGACGAGCACCAGGTGCAGCTGGCGGAAACCATGAAGGCGGCGATGCTGGACGGCGTCCAGCGTGGCGACGGACAGGCCCTCGGCGGCAGTGTCATGGGCTACATGATCGGTTTCGCGGCCAAGAAGCAGGGCCTGGACACCCGCGGGCTGCCCGAGGACCTCCAGCAGCGCCTCGACCAGTCCGAGAGCATGCTCGCAAGCATGGAGATCGATGGTCTCTCGGACGAGGAGCAGCAGCGTGTCTACTCGAACGCCTACGTGGACGCCATCGAGGAGCTGAACAAGGAGGACCCGGATTTTGAGCACGAGCTCAAGCTGGCCCTCGGCGAGGACTGGCAGGACACGATGCGGGCCGCGGTCGACGATCCCGCTACTTTCCTGGCGGCGCAGCGCACGCGGCCCCAGCCCTTCCGACAGGGGCCCGGCCCCTCGGCCCGGCCGGGGCCGGAGGGCCAGTGGAGCCGCGACCGCGGAGCCGAGGACTACCAGCCGGCATAGTCCGGAAACGAACGAGAAGGAGACAGGACCATGAGCGACGACCAGCAGGTAGAGCAGCAGGAGCGGTACGGTTCCCGGCTCGCCCAGATGTTCGGGTACGTCACGTCCGAGGACCGCGGTCGCTGGGAGCAGCAGCGTGCGCAGAACAAGAAGAACGTCAACGTAACCAAGCAGGGTGCGAAGTCCTCCGTGAGCTCGATGATGGAGTTCGGCGACAAGAACATCAACGCCAAGCTCAACGCGGCCCACCGGATCGCCGACCAGCAGCGGTTCGACGAGTCCCACGACAAGATCGTCAGCACACGGCGCGATCCGAAGACTCGGTCGATTATTGAGTCAGTTGACTACGAGTACAAGGACGACCGCCAGTCCATTGATCCGGATTTCGAGCTTTAGTTGAATGAATACCGACAGGTCTGTGGATCGCTTTTCGACAGGCCTGTCGGATAAACTGGTTTTCAAGCAGGAAGCGGACGACGAGGGATGATAGGACAAAGGTGTGGGCATGAAGACGACGGTTCATCCGCGGATCAGCAAGCGTGGATTCATCTCGAAGGTGGCCGGCCGCAGCGGACAGCCGATAAGGGTGGTGAGTGAGGTGTACGAGTCGCTCATCGCGGAGCTCACCGACGCCGTGCGCCGTGGAGACACCGTCGTGCTCACCGGCTTTGGCCGCTTCGCCCGGCAGACGCACAAAGGCCACAAGGTCCGGTTCGGCAAGAAGGACGTGGATGACTACTCGGTGCTGAAGTTCTCAGCGTCACGCAGCATCAATCGACGGCTCGATCCGGACACTGACCTGGGCGGCCAGGAGACCTTGAGGCTGATCGATGAATTTGACGAGGCTGAGGAGGTCCTTGCCCGGGTGGCGGGATAGACGACGGGCAGCTGCTGACAGAAAAAAAGAAGAACCCCGGCGATGCGGAAGCATCACCGGGGTTCTTCTGTCCGTAAGGGGCTGCAGGTGCCAAGACCGGTCCCTGTGCACGGCGCATCGTCAGGGGTCGCTTATGATCGCTCGGTGATCTCGTCTGAATTCCTCACCTGTACCTCCCATGTGCCATTGCTCCAGTCAGTGGTGCAATGCGATCCATTCAGTGTGATTGTCAGGTCGGCGGAAAAGGACTGGGACCCGAGCACTTTGTTGTCCGCCCTCAGCCAGGCGTCGGCCGTTCTGGTCGCCATCATTGGTGGTTTCCTGGTCAGCCGGCTTGTCGCGATCTCCAGCGAACGCGAGGGTATCAGGAGGTTAGTGGAAGCAGCCACCGGCCGTATTCAGCACATTGAGTCGGACCTGGACCAGGCCCATCAGACGCGATTGAACAGGGCAAAGAGCTATCTCTACGAAGAAGCAGTGGAGAAAATACTCGAAGATCCGGCTTTGGATCTCGACTCCTTGATCCAAGGCCGCTTGCTAGGGGGAACGGCAGTGGATGAGCTCAAACCGTATGCGCTTTCGCTTCGGCAACGCGTGCAGGACGCGGTGAAGGCTATCAACGGGAAGCTCAGGAAGGGTGACACCAAGGCGTTGGAGCTTGAAGCTCTTGTCGAGCGGGGTCTGGTGATTGCTGACGCCGATCAGGATATTTACGAACAGGCCTTCAAGCATCGGCGACGCAGCCTTCCCTCTCCGGCGGGTCTGGCGATGTTTGGACCGAGCAGCTATGCGGATTTATCTTCGGTACTTCGACCGGGGATCATTTCAGATGCGGCACACGCGGCAAGCCTGCGACGGCAGGACGAGGAAATCAAGGCTGAGGCAGATCTGCGGACGCAACTCCGGGCGGCTGTGGCCGAGCGGGACCGCTTGGATGAAGAGCTGGCCCGCGTCGGCAAGCCTGTGGGTGTGGCTGCGGCCATGTGGATGCTGGGCCTCCTCTCGCTGGGAATCCTCGTACCGTTGATCATGATGGCCTTTGAGCCCAAGGGCCTGGACGTCGTGTCCAAGATTCTGCTGCTTGGCAGCTTTGTCATCGGACTGGTGGCGATTCTTTGGTATGTCGGTTGGTTCTGGCTAAAGATCGGCAAAGACAAAACACAAGCCACGCCAGGAAGGTCCTCGGAAGCCCCGCCCCGGTAATGGCCAGTAGTCACGCAATCTTGATGGCCGCCTTTGCCGACGTTTTGCCGTTGCATTGCGAACCTCGGCGGCAATGCTCCAGGCAGCCGTTTCCGCAGTTCCGTTGGCCGGATGCACGAGAACACCGTGTGGGCCCGTGAGGCTTTCACCTGTACGGGTGCTGGCGTGCACGCAGTACCTGCGCTGGTTGTGCACGGTGTAGGTGAGTTCCAACTCCAGTTCGACATCCCAGATGTGCTGCTGGTCCCGCAGAGCTTTCCTTGTCGCCGCCAGGAACATCAGGGCCGCGGCATCTTCAATCTGCTGTGAGGTGGGTTCCTTGTAGCGCCGGCCACCGGCAGTCCCGGCAGACCCAGCGGGGTTTGTAACAGCTTCAGTGGACATGACGACTCCTGTTTCGAATGTGGTTGGTTTCCCTGATCGAAGAAGGACCCGGTCACAGCTTTGCTGTGACGCTTCCCGGTGCTTGGTGCTGTATCCAGCCGGGAGGAAGCCTTGTTTCCACCCCTGCTTCGCTGGGCTTACGCTGTGCCCACGATGTTCGAAGGTTTGCCGGCCGCCCTGCATCCTCCTGTTGCCCTTGCTTTGGCCAAGGCCGTGGAGTCGATACCACGCGGTGACGCACTGTCCGGCGGCTCAGTCTTTGAGATGAAGTTCGACGGTTTCCGGGCAGTGTGCCTGGTCGGTTCGGATGGGGCGTGGCTCTACAGCAGACAGGGCAAGGATCTGAGCAGGTACTTTCCGGACGTGTTGGCTTCCGTGCGTGAGCAGATCCCTCCGGGCTGTGTTGTCGATGGCGAAGTTGTGGTGTGGTCCGAAGGGCGGCTGGATTTCGATGCGCTGCAGATGCGCCTGGTGAGCTCAAAGGCGGCTCTTGCGGAGCTCGTGATGAAAAGCCCTGCCTCGCTGATCGCCTTCGACGTCCTGGCAGTGGCGGGGCAGGATACCCGCGGGCTTCAATTCCGGGACCGCCGGGCTCTGCTCGAGGAGCTGGCGCGCGGGTGGGTTCCGCCACTGCATCTGTCACCGGTGACCAGCGACCAGGCCCTGGCGGCCACGTGGTTCAGTGACATGACCGCCACGGGCGTGGAAGGAATTGTGATCAAGGGTGAAGGGCAGACGTACGAGCCCCGGCGAATCTGGCTGAAGGTCAAGAGCAGAAGCGCCCTTGATGTGGTTCTTGCGGCGGTCATAGGTCCCATGGCGCACCCGCGGGCAGCGGTGGTGGGTTTGCCGGTACACGGACGGCTGCGGATTGTCGGCCGGTCCACGTCCTTGACGGCTCGTGCGGGAAGGGATCTGGCCACATATCTTCGTCCTCCCCGGGGAAGGCATCCATGGCCGGAGGAAATCAGCGAACGGGTGCTGGACCGCTTCACCAAGGAGGGCGGCACCACTCGCTTGACTTTGGTGGAGCCGTTGGTGGTTGAAGTCTCGGCCGACATAGCCTGGTCGGGTCAGGCATTCCGGCATTCAGTCCGCCTCATGCGGGTCAGGCCTGAGTTGTCGCCGACGGAAGTATCCCTCCCGGAAGGCTTCCAGCGTGCCTGGCGATAAAGAATGTAGCCATGTGAAGAATGGAGTCATGCGACGAGAAGATGAACCTGAAGAGTTCGAGATTGCCGACTCGTATTTTCAGGAGCTGAGGACCTGGCTGGGCTTCCGGGATTCCCACGAGGCATGGATCCCGGAAGCCGGAAGCCGTCTGGCGCAGGACGATGGGCTCATCAAACCCCACCAGGCGTCGCACAACATCGCCAATGCGGTAGTCAGCGCGATCGATCATTTGCACGCGCTGGACAGCATCATGCTTGGTGCCGGAGCATCACATACTCTTGCCCCGTTCTCGCTGGTCAGGGCAGCCATTGAGTGCGCCGCACAGGCCGCCTGGATTTCAGCGCCAGAAGAACAGGCGACCAGGATAGTTCGTTCGCTGTCTCTGTCGCTGAAGGTAGCCAAAGACCGCGAGACTGCGTACAGCGAACTGGCACGTCGCCATCCGAATCTTCAGGGAACGCTTCCGGACTTCGACAGCGACAAGGCGCAACTGCAGGCTATTCTCGATGCCTCCGGGGCCGCTGGAAAGTTGATTCTCCCCAGCAGCACGCACATACTCACGCAGGTCCGCGACCTGGTGCCCAGGACGTCCGCCTTGTCCGTATGGCAGCTGTGCTCGGGTTTTGCCCACGGCAGGCGCTGGGCCGCGGATGCCGTGCTGAAGCCGGCGCAGTCAACTTCTCTGCCGGATGATGTCATCGCCAAGGAAAACCGGCCGACCATGAGGCTGCTTGTCTGGGCCCTTACCCCGGCTATGGATTTGATCCGGTACAGCCTCGAGCGGCATTCCGAGCTGTCGCGGGCCTAAGCAGCCAATTTGTACCCGCTGAAGCAAGAATCGGCGGCCGGAGCGGGTACTGCAAAAGATGCCGCGCGACTCAGTTATCCGCGATGGCGAAGATCACGACAATGATGATGATCGGGATGAGCAGCACGCCCGCGCCGGCGGCGAGGTGCTCCCAGCTGAACGGCGAGTTGAGGAAGGCGATGAAGCCATCCCACAGGCTACGGACGGAGCCCACGGCCCAGGCGAAGAAGCCGGTAGCCCAGCCGATGACGGCGGTGACCGAGACTCCGCTGAGCGCGCACAGCCCCACGATCGTTCTGGTGTTCCTGAGCATGGCCAGTCCCCTCATTTCCGGTCCTCGAACAGCAGGTAGTAGAGCCCGATGTGCGGGATGACGAGCACGGCGAAGGCCAGCCAGGCCCGCTTCGGATCCTCGATCACCCATGTGATCCCCTCTTTGACGGGTTCGGCGTACGCGAGCACCGGCGCAAGAACATCGGTGCGGAAGACCACATGGAAGATGCCGTAGGCCATTCCCAGGGCGATCGCCAGGGCAAGGCTCCGGCGGATTGTCAGCTGCGCCCGCGGGCTCATCCCCCGGCGTGGTTCCGCGACTGCCGGATCCCAGGTCTGGTGGTCCGTGTCGTAGTCGTGCATCACTTCATCCCGTCTCCATCGAATCATCATTCATGTCCATTCTATGAGAAAGGCTGAATGACGAACAGAAACGAGGCCCAATGGTCAGTCGAACTCGAGGTCTGCACCGACTGGTGCGGGTGTGTCGAGCCCCCTGCCCGCCTGCGGGGCATGATTCTTCGCCGCGGATGCGCGGCGCTGGGCGGCGAGCTGGTCGAGGGTGACCCCGACGGGCCGCCCGAGGCGCTGGCCGGCTGTCCGGTAGACCTCGCTGTCGCGGCGTGCGCCGATGGCGACGATCTCGCGCCGGGTGATGCCGCCGGGCGGCTCGGGCCTGACGTCGCGTGAGACGATGCGCAGCGGCGGCTTCTCATGGGGGTCCGCACCGACGTAGGTTGTGTCGCAGTCGGAGAGGTCGGCAAAGCGGGAGTCGTAGTCCAGCGGCTTAGTCGGGTGGCGGCGGCCGTTGAGCCGGTGGAGCATGACGATGGTGGCCTCAAGGAGCGCCTCGTCCCGGCTGTGCGGATTCTTCAGGGCGCGCTGGTTGAGCCGTTCGATGTCCTGGCGGGCCCCGGGGCTGAGATGGACCTTGATCCGCAGCCCCTCAGTCATCGTCGAGCACCTTGCGGATCATTGACCGGGCAGGCTCGCCCAGCTCATCGCCGAGCTCATCGAGGGTCAGGCCGGGCTCCTCGGAGGCGTCGGAGGCACGGATGCGGCGGGAGAGCTCGGCCTGGAAGGCAGTCTCGTCGGCATGGACCCGCCGGAGCAGGTCGACGAAGTCGGCGAACGGGATTACGGCGGCCTCGGGGACGTTCCCGTCACCGAAGATCAGGGGCTCGGCATCCCCGGCGCGGAAGCGCTCGAGCAGGGTGCCCAGGTCGGCGGCGGTAATCTTCTGGGTCGGGGCGACGTTCACGGAGAACTTCGGCAGGGAGCCCTCGCGCGTGGCCTGGGGGGTCTTGTCGTCAGTCATGGTTCCAGTCTATTCGTGGTCGACTGGGATGCCAGTGCCTCATATCCCACCATTCCTGATGGACACTGAGTCGCTGGGGAATGGCGTAGCGGGGCAGTTGAAGAGAAGCAGGCCCGCGCCCTGCGGCCCACTGCGGGTCGAGGGCGCGGGCCATGCATCAGAACTCGCCCGAGCCGGGCTGGACGTCGAACACCGGCACGCCGAGGGCCTGCCAGGCGCGGATCACCCTGGGGCGGTCATCCAGCGCGAGCCGGACGTCCCACCGCCCGCGGATGAAGGCCTCGTAGATCTCGGGCTTGACGATGTCGTCCGGCCGGCGGTCGCCCTGTCCGCGCATGAACAGAGGGCAGCTGGCGGTCCACTCCCCCACATGTTCGATGAGCCAGGCGTAGGTCGCGCGGCCGACGTCCCAGCCGTTGTCGTCCAGGACCGGCCTGCCGGAGCAGAACACGATCTCAAGTCCGGCAGCGTACAGGGCGCGCACGGTTTCGATCACTGGCGGGTTGGGCAGGTCCCAGGGGACGAGCCGGTACTCGTGGTGTCCCCTGATGAAGCGTCCGTCGGGAAGTGTGTGCGTGGCGACTGTCCCGTCGATGTCGACGATCACGGCCGGCGAGAGGACCGCGGTCGTGGCAGTGCTGATTTCTGTCATGGTGGGTCCCTCCTTCCGGGCGGTGAGGCTATTCAGTGGACGGACGCTCGGCCTCGACGTCGAGCGGGACGATCGTCCCGAAAAGTCCTGCAGCATGCTGTGGCCCGTGCGGGACTGCCAGCGGGTCGGGACCATCGGGCATGACCCCGGACTCTCCGCATGTGGGACACGTCCATGTCCAGGTGACAGGCGCGTGCACGACGCGCCTGTCGATGATCATCCAGTCGAAGCGGTCAACCCAGTCCTCGCGGCCGAGAGGCTGGCAGAGATCGGCGTCGAAGAGGGCATCGGGCACTGGTGTCCGGCTGCTCATCGCACTCCTTCTTCGGCCGGTGCGGGACCGGGCTGGGCCACCCAGTACTCCCCGAGGGGCTGGATGGTCCCGTCTTCATGGCCATGGCAGGTCAGTTCGAGAGAGCCGGCCCATTCGTGGGGACCCTGGGTGATCGCGGTGCCAGCCGGCACCTGCAGCGGAGCGTGGTCGTGGCCGTGGTAGTCGCGGCAGGCCGACTCGTCGTCGTTCGCGAGCTTGAGGGCGCAGCACGCGCAGAGGATGAAAACACCACTGGCCAAGGTCAGTCCCCGCCTTCCTGGTTGTCGTACTGGCTGACATAGCCGATGAGAAAGTTGTCGTCGACCGGATCGAAGCCGTGCTGCTCCGTGAACTCCGCGTGGTACTCGGCAGGGTCCCGGTCTCCCGGGTGCGGCCGGACGGAGCCGATCGCGTTGGCGATCCACTCCAGTTCGTCGGCACCGGACCACTCCGGCTTGGTGCCGAGGCCGAGGGCATTGGCGTCGACGATGTCGGTGTCGGTCACAGGTCCGGGGTTGCCGTTGGTCCGGGACAGCGGCCTGCGGCAGTCGGGGATGAATCCCATGGCAAGCAGGACGGTCACCGGCAGGTGGTGGGCGTGCCAGATCGCGTCGGCGGCGTCGGTGGGGGAATCGCCCGAGGAGAGTCCGCCGGAGAGGTACAGCCGGTAGCCGGCGACCTCGATGGTGTCCGTCTCGCTGGAGTCCAGCACCTCTTCGAGCTCGTCGATGATCCTGCGGCCGACGCGCTTGATGACCTCCGGGGTCGGCTCGCCCTCGGCGTCCAGGTGCATGTCGGGGTCGAAGTCCTCGACCAGCTCCTCGAGCTGGGACTCGGGGTCGTCGAACCGGAACGATTCAGGGTCCGCGGTCTCCTCGACCATCAGGCGGCCGCGTTCGAAGTCGATCGGCTTGGTGCGGTTGGCCGGGACGGCGATGGCCGCGGTGAGCATATCGGCGCTCATGGGTTCTCCTTGGGTCGGGATGTGGGTGGGGTCGGCTCAGGCGGCGGATTGCTGTGTCTTCGCGGCGGCGTGCTCGCGGTAGAGGCGCACAGCCAGGTCGACGCAGTAGCAGGTGAACAGGAAGTGGATGTCCCAGTCGCGCAGGTCCCACTCCCAGGTGTCGGAGCCGACGGTGTCCTCGTGCTCAGCCAGCCATTTGTGGGCCTCCGACTCGCTGTCGGCGTGCCAGCGGGCGTCTTCGATGATTTCCATGCGCCGCTCGGCAGGGGAATGTCGTGGGACCTCGATGTCGGCGATCTCCATCCAGTTGTGTTCCTCTGTGAGCCGGTCGAACTTCTCGTCGGGGATGCCGTCGGTGCTCCAGAGGGCAGCACGCGCCGCAGCGGCCGCGTTCCGGCGCTCGTGGTTCAGCACGGTGTCGGTGGCCGCTCGGTGCTCCTGGGCGGTCCAGTGGGCCTCGAAGAGCGCCAACTGTGCGTCCCCGTCAAGGCCGCGCAGTTCGTGCAGGCGCGCCAGCAGCGCCAACTGCTGATGGTGGACCTCCTGGGCCTCGGTGCCGAGTCCCTCGCTTTCTTCGAGGTGCTCCCGCACCAGCTGGATGAAGAGATCCGGGTCGTACTGCTTTACTTCGCGGGAGCGGCCGCCGCAGAGCTTCTCGGCCCAGTAGCGGAAGTCGATGCTTGGCGCACCGTCGGAGTAGTAGCCCTCGCTCTTGCCGGCCGACGCGAAGAACCCGATCATGTCTGGTTCTCGGGTGAACATGTAGCCGTCGGCGATGTCGCCGCTGGTGGCCAGGTGGCCGGGCCAGGTGGTGACGTCCCAGGACCACATGCGGGTCCCTGGGGCCTGGATCCTGAAGTGGCGGTAGAGATCCTCGTCGTGCAGAACGACGAGGACGTGCTCCCGGGTCTGGGCGAGAAAGTCGGCGTACGTACGGGCGTACGGGTTCTCGGGCTTGACGGTGTCAGGTGCGGACATGGCGGGTCCCTTCCGGGTCTGCTGGTCAGGGTTGTGGTCGGGGCCGTCCGCTCGGGCGGTGCTCAGAGGATCGGCAGTGGCCGGCCGGAGGGCTTGTAGTGGCCGTCGGCCTCGTCGAGCACGGCCTCGGTGAGGAGCACGGTGGCGGGCATGAGGAACGCACCCACGAGCGCGGCGAGGCGCTGCTCGTCGGCCAGCACCCGCTCGGGGATGCTGCCGCGGGAGCTGAAGAACATGTCGGCACGCTCGATGAGGCTGGCCCGGCGGGCCTCTCTGGAGGTGAAGTGCTCGGCGATGGTCTGTCCGGGGCCGTACTCGGTGATCACCGAATAGAGCGCGGCGGGAACCTCGGTCTTCTTGCGGGTTGTGCTCACGTAGACCTGGACGCCCCATCGGCGGCAGAGCTTGGCGATGGCGTTGACCACGCTGTCCGGGGCGCTCTCCCACTGCCCGGAGCTGGACTGGTACAGCTCGTGCACTTCGTTCGCGGCGGAGGCGTCGATTGCGCCCAGGACGACGTCCGAGGCGGTCAGCAGCTGCGCGCACATGCGCAGCCGGAATGCTGGCGAGGGGTAGTGGTTGTGGAAGACGATCCGGTCGTCGTGGCAGATGACCAGGTCGTAGGCACTGTCGGGGCCCGGCACGAGCTCCTCTGAGCCGGCCTGGATTCCAGTGGCGGTCATGGCGTGCTCCTTCGAAGCTGCATTGGCTGTGTTTATAGGATGGGAAGCAGGAGGCGCGGGCGCTCCGACCTCTCGTGGAGGTGGAGCGCCCGCGCCGGTGCCGTCGGTCAGACGGCTTCTGCGACCTGCTGCTGGTCGCCGGCGGTACCGGCGTCCTCGTCGTCGACCAGAAGGGTCGGGTCGATGCCCGCAGCGCGCTGCGCGTTCTTCTCGTCACGCTCGGTGAGGGCGTTGACGATCTGTTCGTAGCTGCTCTGGATCGGCGGGTTCTTCGCCGTGCCGTAGGAGAGCACGTACTGGCTCTTCATGGCGCGCGTGAACGCGACGTAGAACATCCGCTTGGTGTCCTGGGTCATCTTCGCGTCCTCCTTGTAGAGGACGACGACGTTGTCGAACTCGAGGCCTTTGGCACCGTGGATCGTCGAGACGACGAGGTCGGCCTTGGACTCGAGGTTCTTCCGCTTGCGCTCCTGGTTCTTCTGCTTGTTCACGTTCAGCTTCTGCTGGTTGCGCGTGATCTCGAAGGACAGGAGGTTGTCGCGGAGCCGGTCGAAGAACACGTTCGCAGGCAGGCTGCCCTGGTTGCACAGGGCCACCCAGCCGTTGATCGCGGCGCTGTTCTCGACCCACCACTCGGAGATGGTGCGCAGGATTGCCTTCTCGACGTTGACGTTTCCGGCATTCTTCGTCAGCTTGCCCATGTTGTCCTTGATCCCCTGGGAGACCACGAACGAGGCGTTGGCCGGCTGCACCTGCAGGACGTCGTTCCAGAAGAACTTGATGTACTTCGAGAAGATGTCCGTGGCGTAGACGCGGTCGCTGACGAGCGAGGCCACGTGCTTATTCGGGTAGGCCTTCTCGAGCACTTCCTGGATCAGCGCCACCTCACGGCGGGCGTAGGCCAGGAAGGCCACCTGCTCGCCGCGGTCCAGGCAGGCCTGAACGTACTCCGGGATCACCGTGTTGCGCACGAGCGGCTGCAGGTCTTTGGCGATGAAGCCGGTCAGGCGGGCCACCTCGTGGTAGTTGAGGGTGACCTTCTCCTGGAAGGAGTCGACCGTGGGCACCGCCAGCGAGTTGGCCTGCAGCTGGATGTTGGCGAACTGGTTGGTCTCCAGACCGCCAAGCACGACGTTCGCGAAGTCGAGAATCTCCTGGTTGCTCCGGTAATTCGTCGTGAGCCGGAAGGTCGCGAAGACCCCCGAGCCCTCCAGCGTGTTGAGCGCCCTCGGGTTGGCCGAGCGGAACTCGTACAGCGTCTGGCTGGCGTCGCCGACGATGAACAGCGACTGGGCGTGCTTGGTGATGTACTTCAGCACGTAGATGAACTCGAAGACCGAGTTGTCCTGGACCTCGTCGATGATCAGGTACTTGCTCTGCACGTGGGCAGGCTCGGACATGTCATCGATCTTCTGGTAGCAGATGATGATCTGCAGCTCCAGCGAGGTCTGCTCGATGCGGTCGAGCAGCGCGATCACCTCGTCGAAGTGGTTCTCGACGAAGGTGTTCAGGGCCGTGAACGCGCCGGTCTTGTTCTGGTCGACCTCCAGCAGGCGGTGTCGGAACGTCGCCGCGAACTGGCTGTTCGGGTAGAAGATGTCGATCGAGTTGATGATCGTGTCGATGGCCGAGACCTTGTGGGTCGGGTGGTTCATCGAATAGATGTCGATGATCATCTTGGCGATCGTCATCGAGCCGACGTTCGGGTTCTTCTCCGTGATGTTGTCGGCCGCGGCGTTGGTGAACGACAGGACGGTGATGTCGCTGGCGGGCACCCCGCAGGTCTCGAGGTACTTGATGCGCTCGAGGATCACGGTCGACTTGCCTGTGCCCGCGCCTGCCTGCGTCATCACGAGCGGCTCGTGCGTGCTGAGCGCGTCGAGCTGCTGCTTGGACAGGTGCGGCGGGAAGACCGGGGCCGTGGCCGGCTGGGGCGGCGTGATGAGCTGGCCCTTCATGCGCTCCAGGTGGTCGAGGGTGTGGTTCATCAGCAGGCTGAGGTTCTGCTTGGACAGCTTCGCCGCGATCGGCGCGGAGAACGTGGTGTCCAGCTGCTGGTGGATCCGGCGGTAGGCCTCCAGCGGGACGTTGTAGTTCTCCAGGTAGCGCAGCTGCACCGCGAGCATGTTCAGCTGCTCCTCGGTGGGGCTGGCCGGCATGTCCTGCACGTACTGGCAGACGGTGTCCGAGATGGCCTCGGAGTCCCAGATCTGGGCCAGGCGCGTGATGCGCTCGTAGATCGGGTACTCGTCCATCCAGTCGGCGAGCTTGTCGAGGTTGGTGGCACTCAACCCTGCGGCCGAGAGCACATCCTCGATGACGTCGCGGGCATTCTCTGCGGGGCTGGTGTCCCACTGCAGGAACACCGCCGCGTCGTGGTTACCGTAGCCGATGGAGCGGGATACCGATACGGCACGCTCGGGCTCGGCCAAGCCCTGCTTGAGGAAGTAGAGCTCCAGGCGGTACTGGATCACCAGGTCACGGCGGATCTTGTCGCCGGACTTGTCCTCGTACACGGTCAGGGCCTGGGGGGTCATGTCGAAGTGCACGTCCCAGGAGTTGGTCGGCGTGGCGATGTCGAGCTCGAAGCGGTCATCGACATGCGGTACCGGCAGCGTGAACGACCCGCCCGAGAGCAGGGAGCGGCGCGTGATCGGGGCCAGCGGCACCAGCGCGGTGGTGATGTCGTGGTGGGTCGAGCTCTGCTTGACCTCGATGTCGCGGTCAACCGCGTAGGCGGTGTTGGTCGCAGTGTTGATCGGCCGCAGGCTCTCATTGAGCAGGCCGGTCTTCTTGCCGGACCCGGTCAGGCGCGAGGAGAAGAACTTCGGGTCGACGGTCTTCTGGGCAGCGACGGCGGCTGCGGAAAGGTCGATGTCGTCAAGCAGAATAGGCATGGTGTCGTCTTTCTTCGAACGAATCAGTAGGCGGGTCGAGAGGGTTTGTCGAATGGAAGCCGCATAGACCATGCTCACAGGAGACGAATGGTCAGTCGAATGCTCGTAGACGAGCGCTTGGGTCACGGGCGCGGGCATGAGAGCGGGAGGGCTCGCCTCTGGCGACGAGCCCTCCCGCGCTCCTCTCAACCCACCCGTCAGGGGCCGTGAGGCCCCTGAATCCGGGCGCGGCGGCGTCAGCCCCGCGGACCCGGACACCGCGCACTACCCATGCGCGCGGCGGTCAATCGCAGGCTCACCTCTTGGGTAGGCCCGGCGGGAAGCACCTTCAGTCGGCGTTCCAGGGATTGGCCTTGGTGACGGACCCGGAGGGGTCCACCTCGACAAGGCCGAGCATGAGTGCGAGATCACGGCAGTCGGCCGCGTCCGCCGAGTGGGCGGAGACCAGCAGCAGTGCGTCGCCGCAGATCTGCTCGCTCCTGTCTTCGGGCTGTGCCGAACGGACTGTGCCGACGGCGGTGGTGGTCGTGGTGGTCATGGCAGTGACGTCCTTCTTCCTGTGTTCGAACGCGGTGCGCGCACGCACGAGCGCCCCCACCCCAGGTATCCGGGACAGGGGCGCTCGAACGCAGTGTGGTGCCGGATCAATCGACGGCCAGCGGCTCCGGCTCGTCGGAGACGGCGGCTGCGGGTGGGATGAACGCAGTCGACGCAGCCGACGCAGCCTGGGCGGCGAGCAGCCGGTCCTCGATCCACACGCGCACGGCCTTGCCGGCCGGACGCGCACCCTGGGAGTCGACGTAGGTTTCCTCGGCGACGGCACGCAGCTCGTCGTCGGGGATCGACGCGGGCAGCGTCTGGCCCAGGCGGGGCCTGGCGTCCAGGATCCGTTCGCGCTGGCGGCTGTACTCCGCCGCGAGGATTTCCCGGTAGGCCTGCTCGTCGACCGGGTTGAAACCCACGACGAGTGAGAACCGCCCGAGCAGCTCTGCGTCGAAGAACTGAGCCAGCTCCTTGGTCAGGGACCGGTGGGAGACCGCCGGCGGGGCCGAGCCGAAGCCGACCGGCTTGCGGTTCAGGGCTTCCCGCGCGGCGTTGGTCGTGCAGATCACCAGCGCCTTGGAGAAGTCCAGCACCTTGCCGTGGGCGTTGCGGATGTAGCCCTCGTCGAAGGCCGAGAGGAATAGCCGCTGCACGGCTTTGTCCGCCTTCTCGAACTCGTCGAGCAGGATCACCCGGTGGGGGTTGGACTCGAGCGTGTCGAACGGCAGCTCGCGGTTGGAGTCCGAGCCCACGTAGCCGGGAGGTGCCCCGACGATCTTCGCGGTGTCCGAGGGAGTGTGGAACTCCGTCATGTTCAGAATGATCGGCTCGGTGCCGGTCATCTGCTCCGCAATGATCTTCGCGGTCTCGGTCTTGCCCACGCCCGAGGCTCCGGCGAGCATCCAGGTTGTCGGGGTCGACGTCGGGAACAGGTCCAGCTCCTCGCGGGCCAGGCGGTCCACGAGCTTCTCGAGCACGTCGTCCTGTCCGCGCAGGCGGCCCAGCAGGGTCGCCCGGAGGGTTGCGACGTCGAAATCCGGACGCTGGGCGTTTCCGGTCATCAGACGCTTGGCCACGTCCAGGACGCGTTTGGTAGTCAGCGGCACCTGCGGGATCGACCGCAGGGTGTTCACGAGTGCCGTGTCTCCGGCTGCCTCGGCCTGGACGATGAGCTTCTTCTGCTCCAGCACACGGTCGGCCATCGCCCGGTCCAGCAGCGTGATGGCGCTGTCGGGGCGGTGCTGCCCGGCACGGGAGTTCTCCTCCGCGATCCGGACCGTCTCCGCCAGGACATCGTCGGAAACCGCGATCTGGTGGCGGTAGTGCGCCACCAGGCCCGGACGGACACTGCCGAGCACCGTGAGGGTTTGCTCGACGGTCAGTTCGTCGACGATGAGCGGGGTGAAGCGCCGCGCGAAGGCAGGGTCGTCGTCGAAGGCCCGGGACTCCGTGGAGGTGGTGGCACCGATGACGCGCATGTCGCCGCGGGCCAGGGCAGGTTTGAGCACCTGCGAGACCTTTCGCAGCACCGAGTCGGTGTGGGAGGTGGATCCACCGGTGATTTGGTGGATCTCGTCCATGAACAGGATGACCTTGTTCTTGGGGTCTGAGGCGAAGTCGATGACGGCCTGGACCTTCTCCTCCAGCTGCCCGACGATGCCGGAGCCGGCGACGAGGTTGGTGATGGGCAGCTCGTAGACGGTGAAGCCCTTGAGCTGGTCGGGGATGAGGGTGTCGCCCAGGGCGATCCGGCGGGCGATGTCCTCGACGATCCGGGTCTTACCAACGCCGGCGGAGCCCTTCAGGAGCACGTTCGGCTTGTTCCGGCTGATCAGGACGGAGAGGACCTGCTCGATGAGCGCGTCGCGGAACATCGTCGGGTCGGCGTTCTTGAACTTCTCGTTGTAGTCGACGAGGAGCTCCTTGACGGCGTCGTCGGACTGGCCGCCCTGGCTGGGGATGCCGCCCATGGGCGGGAAGCTCGGAGGCGTGCCGCCGCTGTTCGTGTCGTCGTCGGAGCCCGACGTGAAGTTGTTGAGGCCCATCGCGGGTCCCTCCTTCGGTGGGGTTCGCCGGGCGGCGCGCTGGGTGGGCGCGCCGGGATGCCCGGCAGGGTTACGGGTAGGTCTGAGGGAGGAGGAGACGCCGGCCGGTTCGGCCGGTCGGCGTCTCCCCTGTGGCCGGGAGCAGGATCAGAGGACCATGCCCAGCAGCTTCTGCCGGATGCTCGGGTCGATGTGCTGCATGCCGTTCGCGTACGCCTCGGCGGAACGGACCATGTACTTCCAGTCCATGGCCGAGCACGGGGCGTAGTAGAGGTTCGGCGGGTGCTCCTCGCGTCTCGAGGGCGGAGACCACTCGAAGTCGGTGATCATCAGCGACAGCCGGCGCTTGCGCACCGGGGAGGCGTTGATGTAGTCCCACACCTGCTTGAACTCGGTGCCGCCGGTGACCTTGGGCACCTTCCGGAACTCCTGCCAGATCTGCCGCGTCGACTTGTTCTCGACCTTCAGCAGCGTCTCCTGGGAGAGCATGTGGCTGAAGGAGTTGAAGTACAGGTTGACGTTGAGCTTCTTGGCGATCCGGATGAGCATCAGCACCGCCTCCTGGTAGTTCTCCTCGGAGATCGACCCGGAGGTGTCGATGAAGACGTGCAGGTCGGGCATGTACTGCACCGAGGTGATCCGGCCCGGCTTGTTGAAGTCGTCCGGGTTGCGGCGGTTGGCCTTGAGGAAGGTCGTCTTCGTCGTCCGGTAGACGTTCTGGGACTTGTTGACCTTGCCCATGCGCTTGAGCACCCGGGTGATGTCCTTGAACAGGTCCAGCTTCGTGGGCGGGGCCTTGCGGAACTTCACCTGGGCCGAGCGCGAGCCCGGCTGTCCCGGCTGCTGCCGTGCGCCCATGGCAGCGGCCCTGGCAGCTGCTCGCGGGAGCGAGGTCAGCTTGGACAGCGCGGCGTTGGAGACGACTTTCACGGGTGAGGCGAGGGACTGGTTGATGAGGTTCCACTCCCCCGTTACCTTTGCGGCGGTGGCGCGGGCGTGGGCCTCGACGTTGACCAGGACCAGCGACCGCGGGCAGAACAGCTCCCCGACGGTAAACGGCATGATGCCGGTGTCGAGGGCGGCCGCGCCTGTTGAGGCGGCCTTGCGCTGCTGGTCGACGTAAGTCATCAGCATGCGGATGACCAGCCGGGCGAAAGAGAACTCGTCGTTGCCGTCGGAGTCGTCCTTGCGCAGCAGCAGCGATTCGGTCAGCCCCTTGAGCGAGAGGTTCGCGAAGTCGTTCAGCAGCCGGAGGGTGTCCGCCGGCATCGCGTTCGCGCCGGCCATCGTCTGCACCTGCTGGTTCAGCCAGATCTTGAAGCCGTCGAACGCGGCAGAGGACTGGAACCAGAACCCGAGGGTATTCGGGTGGTAGGTGTAGGCGACGGAGGCGAAGAAGGCGCTCTCGTCGGCGGAGCCTGCGAGCAGGCCCTTGGCCGCGGGGATGACATCGTTCTGGGCTGAGTAAAGGACCCGGGCTGACGGCGCGGGCCACTTGTTCTGCTGCCCGGCCTGGACAGCGAACAGTTCGCCCACCGGCAGGGGCGTGCCCTGGTCATAGCTGACCATGGTCTGCCCGAGCAGCGCCTTGGCGTTCTTCTCGGCGGCCGGGTCCATCGTCTCGCCGAGGCAGCGCATGACGATGTCCAGGACGTCGCCGGTGATGTCGTGGCCCGAGCCGTCGACGATGCTCGCCGGAGCGCTGGGGTTCAGCGGCTCCAGCAGCGGGTCGACCAGGACCTTCTGGATGGCCGGCATGGGGTCGTAGTCGCCCGTGCACGAGATCGTGTGCAGGGCGTCGAGCACCGCCGGCTTCTGGTTCGTGACGGTGATCGTCATCGTGGTCTCCTAATGCGGTCTGAGGCGACGGGTGTCGTGGGATGGCGGGGGACGCTCCGGAACGGAGCCGGTGGCGTCCCCCGCCGCCCGGTGCCGGGTCGGCTCAGAGGAAGGCCGACAGGGACGGCTTGACCGCGGCCACGATCGGCGAGTCGACCTCGAGGAAGGCCTCCAGGTTCTGCCGGTCGAACTGCCCGGTGGTCACCAGCTCGAACAGGGTGCGCGTGTGCTCCGGCTCAATCTGGACGGCGGCCTGCGCCAGCTGCTCGATGAGGCGCGAGTTGTCATCCTTCTCCTTCATCGCGTAGAGCAGCGAGCCGGAGACCTCGTTCTGGGTCAGGCCCGAGATCTGCGCGGCGAGGTCGGTGACCGTGCCCGCGGACTTGAGGGTCGCGTAGCAGTTCGGCTTTGGCACGTTGACTCGGTTGTGTGCCGGGCCGCCCGAGTTCGATGCGAGGTCTTCGGCGATGACCGCCACGAGCTGGGTGGTGAACATGGTGTCGCCGGTGAAGGCCTCGATCGCCTCGTTGAGCAGCGAGGTGTCGCGGCCGCCGATCTGGACCGGGGTCGCCAGGTGGCTTGCCAGCTCCTGGCGGTCGACGCGGTTCAGCCACCGGGAGAGGTGGTCGATGGTGCGCGGCGTGGTGAGCTGGTTCATCTCCTCGCCGCCGTCGAACAGCTCGGCCATGGTGACGTTGCCGTCGTCATCGTCGTCATCGCGGCCGTCGGCCACGATGGAGTTCGGCGTCGACTTCTGGAAGATGAGTCCGGGGTGCTGGGTGAGGACTTTCTTCACCCAGGGGTTGAGCGCGTCACCGAGGACGGACATGAGGGTCGTCGCATCGGGCTCGACGTGGAAGATCGCGAAGCGCGACAGCGAGGCCTCGTCGAGAGTCGTGACGTTACCCTTGTCGTTGCCCGCCACGATGAGGCGCACGTTCTCCGGCAGTTCGATGTGGCCCATGCGCCGCAGGGTCACCAGGGTGAGCGCGCCGGAGGTCACGTCCGAGGTCGTGCGGTTGATCTCGTCGAGGAAGAGGATCGGCCACTCGCGCGGGTTCTCCAGCGCGTAGTCGATGCACTCCTGAATGACCTGGTGCGGGTAAAAGACCTGCTTGTAGGACTGTGTCCCGTCGGTCTTCTCGTAGGGCACCAGGCGCGCGCCGGTGAGGTCGGCCTTGTCGGCGAGCTGGTTGCAGGGCAGGACGAAGGCTTTGGTGCCCATCGAGTAGGCGAGAGCCTCGACGAAGGAGGACTTGCCGATACCGGGCTCGCCCATGAGCGCGGGCGTGGCCCCGACCTCGAGGGACTGCTGGATCAGAGTCGTCAGGGTGTCGTTGAACTTCATGGGAATGTCTTTCTGGTCGTGGGTGAGCTGTGAGCAGGTGAGACGGGAGACGGACCCACGGCAGGGCTGAGCGCCGTACGGGACATGTCGGAAGCAGGGCCACAAGGCCCGGTGACGGGGGCGGTCGGGCTCAGAAGCCCACCGCCTCCCCATCCCCGATCGGGCTCCGCCCGATCCAGTCCTTGTTCCACCGCCAAACCGATGGGCAACCCCCAAAGGTTCACCCCGCCTCGGCGGAGGCTTCCCGTGCCGCCACCAGGGCAGCGGCACGGTCCAGCAGGAACGGCCTGCCGTTGCGCATCTGGGCGTGCTTGGGCCGAGGCTCGATCACCGCCAGCGAGGTCTTGTACAGCAGCCAGGCCTCGTCACCGGAGGAGAACTGCGCGCCGAAGGACCGGTAGGTGCGCAACGGCAGCTGCATGCCGGTGTAGAGGACACCCAGGACGGAGAACTCCCAGCGGGAGCGGTCGTTGTCGAAGTCCTCGGGCGTCTTCAGCCGGTCGCGGGAGCCGGCGAGTGTCTGCTCGACGATGGCCTCGGCGTACGGGATGTCGGGCATTTCGCCGTCCGTGCCGACGGCGGTCGAGGGGATGCTGATGCTTGGCTTGGCCTTGGCGGCGAGGTCTGCATACAGGTCCGCCACCGAAGAGAACCGGTCGGAGGCTGGTCGCGCCGCAACGTGTTCGACGATCCGCTGCGGCACCGGGTTGCGGGTGAACGTGCACCAATGGTCCAGGAGGACCTCGTACCAGCCGTGCTCCTCGCGCAGGACGCGCTTGTCAGCGGCGATCGGGAAGTCGTGGAGGTTGGCAGGCAGCGGGGCGACCAGGTGGAAGCCCCGGCCCGACATCGACAGCTCCGAGTACAGGATTCCGGGCAGGCGCAGGATGTCTGCGGCCACGTCCGGCGGGCAACCGGGCTCGACGTCGATCACGATCAGACCGTCGGAGGGGGCCTGCAGGTAGAAGGCAGCGTTCGCCGCGTTCGGCAGTGTGGCGGCCAGCTGGTCGAGAGTGAGCAGGCAGGTCGCGTCCAGGGCGAAAGCTCCGCGCAGGGGGCCTGCGTGGCGGCAGCCCGGATTGCAGCCGTCGAGCAGGTGCCGCACATCGATCGGTGCCTTGCGGCCGGAGTCCTCGTCGTCGAGCTCGCCGAGCCGGCCGGAGATGGTCCAGCGGCAGGCGGTCGCCAGGGCGCGAATCGCGGGGTTGTCATAGAAGCTGGGGAAGATCGCGCGGGGATCGACGGCGGTCACATCAATGCCTTCTTGTCGGGAGCGGATGAAAACAGGGCCGGGTTGCACTCCGGCCCTGAAAGACGAGACCCCCGTACGGCATGGATGCCTGCACGGGGGTCTCGTCTGGGGGTTCGGTCGGTCGGATCGGCCTTGGATCAGCCCTGGTAGGTGATTCCGGCCTGCTGGGCATCGCCGGAGCCGCCCCACGGGCCCTGGCCGGCGGGAGCACCCACGGCCGAACCCGCGTTCTTCAACTCGGCGTTCTCACGCTCGAGGCGGGCGAGCTTCTGCTCGGGCGTCTCCTGCTGCGGCTGCACCGCGGGGACCGGGGCGGCAACCGGAGCCACGGCAGGGGCCGCCTGCGGAGTCACCGCGACCGGTTCGGTCAGGACCTGCGCGTGGGCCTGGGCGGGGACCGGAGCCGCGACTGAAGCCGCGACGGCGGGCTGCGGGGCCGGGAAGGACAAGCCGTCCTCGACCTCGGTGGCGACCGGCTGCTCGCCGTTGCCGACGGCGGAGCCCGAGCCCGGCTGGGCCTGGACCGCGCGGGGCGGGGCGTTGAAGACGATGCCGCGGGCCGCGAGCTCCCCGCTGGCGACGCCGCCGGCGTTGTAGTAGCGCGGGGTCTCGTGCACAATCACCTGGTCGAGCGACAGGCCGCGGTTGGCGAAGTTCTTCGGCTTGTAGACGCGGAGCACGAGCGTCACGTCCAGTCCCTGTGCCAGCTCCTGGCCGGAGGTGTCCTGGTCGTAGGTGCCATCACCCTTCTCGGACGGGATCGCGATGATCGGCAGGTTCGTGCCCTTGGAGTCGATCGAGTAGTTCGCGCCCGAGGCTGGGTTCTTCTTCGAGGTGTAGCGGCGCTCGGAGACGAACTGCTCCTCGACCGTGGGGTTCGCCGGGTCGGCGAACTGCACCTCGGCCTCGGTGATCGTCGCCGTGGTGTGCGGCTTGCCCACGGGGCTCATGCCGTTCTGGACCTTGCGCTGGTCGCTGGCGGCGAGGGCAGCACCCTCGATGAGGCTGGTCAGCCGGGCGAAGGCGAGCTTGCCGCGGATGAAGACGCTGGTGCCCTCGGTGAGCTGGTTGGCGGAGATGGAGTAGTTGGCCATGGTGGTGGGTTCCTTCTGTTGAGTGATTCGGTGGTTCGTGGCGGCCCGTCGGACTGGTCTATGACTCGTCTATTCCTTCTCCTATTCTATCAAGAGGCACTGGACTACGAGTAGAATGTGCATGAGGACTCGAATGGTCACAAATGGTGAGCTGGATAGAGAGGGACAGGGATGACGGATACGATGCACAGGCCCGAGGAGAAGGTCGCTGATGCGGCTCCCCCGGCCCGGGTGGCGGTGCAGCGGCGGGACCGGCTTGGGCCCCTGGGCTATGGCGGTGGACCGGTGCTGGCGGCCGGGATCATGGCCGGTGGCGCGCTGCTGTTCGCCGGCTGGGGCGCGACGCAGCTCCTCACTGCTGACCGGAGCCCGGCGAGCGATGCGGCGGCAGCTTCCCAGCACGAGGAGGGCACCGTGACGGTGACCTTGCCGGACCGGGACCGCAACGGGGTCCCGGACGCCTTCGAGGCCAAGGCCGGTAACGGCAGCTCTGCGGACGGCCAGGGTTCGGGCACCTCGGCGTCGGGCAAGGGCGACGAGGACAAGCCGGCGCAGGTCCCCGAGCCGAAGCCACAGCCGCGGGTGTATGTGATCCAGTGGGGTGACACCCTCACGGAGATCTCGGCGGAGACCGGAGTGCCGATCGGGGCCCTGGTCGAGAAGAACCGGATCCAGGATCCGAATCTCATCTACGCCGGGGCCTCGCTGCTCATCCCGCCCACGGCGTGAGAGCAGGCCTGGGGCCCGGACTGCGCCGACCTTCAGCGCAGTCCAGGCCTCTTGCTGTGTCCGGAAACGGTCAGTCGGCGGGTCCTGCAAGCATCTGCTGCAGCGATCGCAGCCGCGTCAGCTCGGCCTGCATGCGGGCGACGTCGTCCGGCGCGTAGTCCTGGGGGTAGTCGAGCTTGTACTCGGCGAGCAGCTCGATCTTGGCGGCGAGGAGGTCCGGCACGCCGAGTTCGTCGATCAGGGCCCGGGTGAAGGCCCGGAACGCGTCCTCGTGGGTGATCGCCGCGCCCTGGGCCCAGCCGAGGGCTGCGAGGGCGGATTCCCCGTCCTCATGGGTGAGGCCCCGGGAGGTGACGACAGCGGCTGCGGCCTTCTCGGTGAGGCTTGCAATCGTTCCGGTCAGGTCAGTCATCGGCACCGCCGCCTTGCCCTGCGGCGCTGTCGCCGGCCGGGGGCGACGGGGTCTGGATGTCCAGCCAGATCTGCATGGCCTCCAGGACGTTCGAGACCCCGTCGCCTTCGTCGAGCGTGATCAGCTCCGTCCATCCCGACTGCGTGAGTGTCGAGACGGCGAACTCTTCCCTGGCCGCAGTCACCTGGTAGAGCCCGGAGCCGGCGACTTCGTAGATGGTCCGGCCGTGCCGGGCGGAGCCTTCGGCCCGTTCGTACTTGACGGGCAGCTGGGCTGCGCGGAGAGGGACGGTCATGGGCTACTCCTGTGGGTCGTGGCTCTCAAGAACAGACGATTCGGTAACGGTGGCCGCGCCGCGCACCGCGCGGCTGCGACCACCACGGAACGACCCCCGGGACCGGCGTGAGCCGGTCCACGGTCTTTTCCACCGGTTCCCCAGGGAAGCAAAAGACCCCGCCTCGGCCGAAGCCGGGCGGGGTCGATCGAGCGCCGGAAGAAGTGCTGCGCCGCGCTCAGGCGGCGTCTGTGTCGGCCTCACCGGGATCCTCGGCAGCGTCGTGCTTGTCAAACAGGAAACCCCGGGCCTGGCCGCTGGCCATCATGTCTCCGAGGTGCGCCAGGAGCACCGCGCGCTGCGTGGTCCGGCGGTCCTCCAACGGGTCGTAGTCGCGCAGGGCATCCAGGTTGACCACCCAGCCGTTCTCGCGTTCGACGGCTTCCTCAAGTTCGGAGCCAGCGGCGACGGTCATATCGGTGAAGTCGTGGTCGAACTCGGGTGTGACGTCGAGCCGCCGTGTCGGGTCGTCGATGTAAAGCGTGTCGCCGAACAGCAGCCCGCCGGAGCGGTCGAAGGCGGTGAGAAAGACGCGGTCGGCGCGGGAGGTGTTCTCGACATGCACGGCGGCCACGGCGTCGTTGGCGAGAAAGTCCGTCTCGCTCAGACGGGCATAGATGCGTGAGCGGGCTTCGTAGCACCACATGATCGACCGGGCCTCGTCGAATCCGCGGAACTCGTCGGAGGGGGGCTGCATATCGACCATCTGATGCTCCTTCACGGGCGTGATCACCTTAGTCCGGCGGGACATCACGATGTACGGAATCGCCGGGCTGTGGTTCCCATCCTGCCACAGGAGTGGAAAAGATTCCACTCAAATACCAAACGCCGGCACGAGGAAGACGTCCGCAGGGTGGTGGGACCCCGCGGCGGGATCAGTCTTGAGCGGAATCAGGGCTCTTGGGCGGGTCGTCGAGCTGTTCGCTCTTGCGCGCCAGCTCCACAATGGCCCGGATGCTGGCCAGTGCGCCGTCGCTGAGCCCGTGCACACGCAGGGCGATGGTGCGCTCCTGCGGGGTCAGCTCCTGCTCGGTGGCGCTGTCTGGCTCGTTCTCCTCCAGGAAGTAGGACAGGGGGACGTCGAAGGCGTCGGCCAGGGCTCGGAGGTGCTGCAGGCGGGGATTGTGGGCCTCCCCCTTGCGCAGTTGCTGCAGGTAGCTGAGCGACATCGAGGAGATGCCGCGCTGCTCCATTCTCTGGACGATTTCCTGCAGGGTGACGGGGCGACCGTGTGGTCCCGCCGTCTCCGCGAACAAGCGTTCTAGTCGCTGGGCGATGGTCACGGAGCTGGATCCTCCTCGTGATTTCAGACATGAAGTCATCGAGGCGAACGGTGCACGCGACGACACCTTCATACTAGTGGAAGATCTTCCAATGCGGTGGCATCGGCACATTTCCCGCTGCGCCGGAGCGGCGGGCAGTCCTAGCCGGCGGTGGGCATGTACGCACTGGCTCCGAGCATCACGGCGGCCGCCAGGCCGGATCCGAGTGCGAGCTCGAGGCGTGTGTGGTGCTTTAGCTTCAGCCGGGCGAAGGCGACCACGGGCAGCAGGGTTGGGAGGGCAAGCAGCCACCAGGGCGAGAGCCGCATCGCCGCGAGGACGACGAGGGAGGTGAAGCAGAACGCGTGCATGGAGACTTTTGGTCCCAGGAGGGTCACTCCCCCGGCAAGGACGAGCCCGGCGACCATCGTCGGCAGGATCCACAGCAGCGGGCGCGGTGCGTCCAGCAGCACCGCCGTTGCCATGCCTCCAAGCACAGACGCCACGCAAACCAGGAAGACCCACCAGCGCTGATCGCGCCGGGTGACGTGTCGATCGGTGAGCTGCTCGCGCCGCACGGCGACATGGATGGTTGCTGTCGGGATCACTGCGCAGAAAGAGCCGATCAGGATGCCCCATCCGAGACCAACCCATGTATGCGGGTGGCCTGTGACGCCGCAGAGGACGCAGATGAGGAACACGGACACAGCGGGCGCGAACACGTCACTGAGGATCCGGGCGGCCCGGGTCGCAGGATCGCCGGCCGCGGGGATGCGGATATTCGTCCCGTTCCCGGTCATCGCCCGTCCGCCCCATTCATGGCACTCATCGCAACACGGATTTCGTAGAGGCTCTGCACAGAGGCGGCCAGGGTTTCGTCGTCTTTCAGCTTGAGCGTGCGGAGCCGGCTCAGGGCGAGTGTGAACCACCCGAGGCTGGGAACGGCGTTCTCGCCGCTGAGATGGCGCACCAGCCCCGCCGACAGGTGCGGATCCTCGGGGTGCTGCCTGTGCAGGGGTTCCAGTGCGGGGTCGTGGTCCTCGCGGATGAGTCTGAGCGCGTCGTGGGTTTCGATGGTGAGCCTTGAGAGCGTCATCAGCTGATCGAACCCCTGCCTGTCTTCGGGCGGAAGCTTTACGTCGGGGTGAAGAGTGGTGGTCGTTCGCCACAGAGGTACGACGACCTCGTGCGCGAGGCGGAGCGCGAGCCTCACCTGCGTTTCTATGCTGATGCGGCGGATGACCCCTGTTGCGAGTCCCAGGAAGAAGAAGCTGACAACGGTGACGAGGAGTTGTGTCCTCAGTTCAGTTCCGCCGACGACCGGACTGCCAAAGAGGTCCAGGAGTGATGAGCCGATGAACAGGGCAGATCCGATGGCCCCCGTAAAGACGAATGCAACCGGAAGGCGGGCGGAGAAGGGTTGGTTCTTCTGCGTCATGGTCCGCCAACAGCCGACGGCAACTACGGCAGTTGCCGCGGCGAATGCAGAGAGGTACAGGAAGTTGTAGGAGATCAGTGCCCAGGCCTGGCCGCGGGCAAGGGCGGCGTCGATGTCGACCCGGTCGTAGATGGTGCCGTCGGCATGGACGGGGATGAACCACACCAGCACGGCCTCGCCCAGGGCGATGATCCCGGCGAAGAGGTAGATGAACCGGGTTGCACGTCGTGAAAGCGGAGTCGCGCGGAACGTGAGGATGAGCAGCGCCACGGATACCTGGGCGGTCAGGATGGCAAGGCGCTTGAGGAGGTCGACGGCAGGTCCGTCTAAGGGCGGCTCCACGCCACGGCAGACCGTGGCCACGAAGAGGGCGGCACAGGTGACCCTGAGAAGGTTAACCCGGCGTCGGCGTCCTTGATACAGGGCAGAGACGATGATGATCAGGCCCATGGTGATACCGACAATGATGATCTCAGTCATCAGATCTCACCGTCCTCGTTTGATCCGGACAGGAAGGCGAGGACCTCGCTGCGTTCTTCCGATGCCCGCCGCTTCCGGTGCAGAGCATCCATCAGCCGCATGCCGGTGGTCTCGGCGCGCTTCTCCACCGGATCGTCGAACATGCTGCGCAGATGGGTGCAGTCGGTGTCGGCCCGGACGTCGCCGTGCAGGATATGGGCGAACTCGTGGAGGATTGTCTGCTCAATGTTGAGGGGCGGGAGCTCAGGGTCGTAGAAGACGTGGGCCACTCGTCCGATCACAGTAGTGAGGCCGCTGACCTCATGATGGCGCATCTCATCCGGGATGGGCCGTATCACGATCTCGAGTCCGCAAGCTGAGGCGATGGCTTTCCCGAGTGCTTCGAGGCTCAACTCGTTCGGCCAGTCGAAGAGGTCGAGCTGAGCGGGCTTCGGGGTGCAGCTGGTGGGACCGATCTTGGCAGCGCCTTTGCGCATCAGTCGGGCGAACAGGGGGTGACGGGGCTGGCCGTTCCGAGGCGTATCGGCGGTCGCAGCGGATGGAATGAAGGCAGGCATCAGCGTTCCTCTAAATAGCGAGAAGAGCGGACACCGCCTGTCGTTTGTCAACGAAGGGGTACAAGTCCAGTAAAGTTCCGTGTCACAACTTTACAACCTGGGAGGGTAAGAAAAAAATGAGCGACATGGGGAGAACTGCCCTGGTGATCGGTGCAACCCGTGGGATCGGGGCGGCCACGGCTCGAGCCCTGCTCTCCGCCGGCTACCGGACGGCGGGTACGCATCGTACCGGGGGGACCGTGCCCGAGGGGGTGCTCCCCCTCGAGATGGATGTGCGTGACGGTAATTCGATCGCAGCTGGCGTCAAGGCGGCTGCCGCCGACCTGGGTGGTCTGGATGTGCTCGTCGTCGCAGCAGGGATCACCCGCGACAAGCTGCTCATGCGGATGAGCGAGGAGGACCTGAGCGAGGTCATGCAGGTCAATGCGATCGGGCCGATGCTGGCCTGCAAGGCGGCCCTGGGGCCGATGCTGCGGCAGCGCGGCGGATCGATCGTGCTGGTTTCATCCATGTCCGTGAAGTACGGCGTTGTCGGCCAGTGCAATTACACTGCCTCCAAGGGGGCATTGGAAGCGTTTGCACGATCGATGGCCAGGGAGTACGCAGCCCGGAACATCCGGGTGAACGTTGTTGCTCCCGGCGCAACTGATACGGACATGATGGCTGATGTTGCTGAGGAGGCACGGATGGCAATGCTGGAAGGAATCCCGCTGGGTCGGTTCGGGACGGCAGATGAAGTCGCTTCGGCGATCATTCACACCGCGGAGAATACCTACATGTCGGGGGCCACTGTGCAGGTCTCAGGCGGTATTTGATCATGCAGGTCCAGCTGGATGTAGGTTCCTGGGGCCTTTTCTGCGGAAGCGACGGCAAGCAGCTGGTTCTGGTGGACGATAAGCCCTGTGGTCCGGTCTCCGCTCGGAAGCCCACGCGTGCAATTCCCAGGCGTCTTCTACTTGATGAGAACCGCATCGCCCAGGTGATGCGCAGTGGCAATGTAATTTCCGAGACAGTCCCCCATGCGGACGAGCAGTGGGCAGTTGAGGTACGGCCCGTCTTCTCTCCACGTACCTCCACGGTGATCGGTGTCCTCGCCGGCGTGGCCAAAGCGGCTGATCCGCTTCCGGAACTACCGCTGGTCGGTGGCTGGGAATGGGAGATCGAGCGTGACGCCGACGGTCAACCAACACTGCGCCGGCGCACGTACTGGGACCGGAACCTGTTTCGTATCTATGACGTCGACACAAGCGTCGCCCAGCAGCGCAGTGGCTATTGGGAAGCCGGGGAATGGGCGAGCGAGCTCATCGACCAGTCCGACCGGATGCGCGTGAACAGCCTCATCCGCGACGGCATCCAGGACGGGCTGATGGGCGTAACGGGCAAGGTCCGGTGCCTGACCTACAACATCGTCACAGGTTACGGCACGGCTTCACAGGACCGTCGGCACATGCGCCTGGTCGGCGTGATTCCGCCGATCGAGCCCGATCACGACAAGATCTATCTGCAGGGCTTCAGTTACGAGGCCCCGGAGACTTTTCACGATATGGCCTTCGAGCAAGACGCCAATGCGGGGCGCGTGGACGACGTGCTTCGCGGAGTCATGGCCCTGGCCAAGGAACCGATGGCCGTCGTCGACTCTGCAACGCTGGATGTTCTTATGACGTCGCCATCGTGGCGTCGGGAAGACTTCGGGTATGTCGGCGGCCTTGGTGAATTTGCCATTGACGCTTCAGGTGAGTTGCACAGGTTCATCGCGGCTGCGGCGAGGGATACCGCTCGTTCTCAATCGATGGGTCTGGCGCTTCGCCGGGTCGACGGTTCCGTGCAGAATGTGCGCATCACCGCCACCGGAGTCAGGTCTGGGGCTGAAGGGCGGGATGCAGTCATCAGGCTCGACTTTTAGTCGAGTCCACCTGCCCCGCCGTTTCGCAACGGGTTTCGTGCACTGAACACCGCCACGGTACCGATGACGTCGACCTTCACTTGGTCGAAGCTTCGCCGCAGTGCAGCCTCAAGTCCTGCGGCGTCGTCTTCGCGGTTGTGAAAGATGCCCAGGCGGTTGTACAGGGCCATGAAGCCGCGGCCGATGAGGTTGTGGCTCACGCCACTGCCCAGGATGGTACTGCCGAACAGCACACCGTCAGCAGCGAGCCGCTCCCCTAGGTGTTTGAAAGCTACGCCCTTGTCCGCCCAGGAGCCGGGAACGCAGTGGAAGACGTAGTTCGCCGCGATGGAATCGAATTGGCCGAGAGCCTCGGGGATCGGTTCGAGGACGTTCGCGGTCACACCTCTGGTGCTTACGTGGGTGTGGGCGAGTCTGGACGCTGCGTGCTCCACGCTGTTTTCGTTGAGGTCCATGAGTGTGATCTCAGCAGATTCGGGGAGGTCGGCATTGGCGAGGTACCAACCAGTGCCGGGACCGACATCGAGATGGCGGGTGCCGATGCAACGGTTGTACTGGTCTAGCATGAGCTGGCTGGGGCATCGCCAGGCCAGCGAATTGGAGAACTTCACGACGAGCAGGTCGTAGAAGCCCAGCACCGGCTTGCTGTAGATACCTGCGCCGCGGCGCACTTCCTGGTCGTTCATGTGATCGGAGCCTATCGGTCGAGGTCGGCGAAGTGAGGGTGAGCAGGGTGGTTTCACGAAGGAGCAAGGACGGCTGTGCTGGGGTCCGTGTCCACTGGGTAGCTCTGAGATTGCATCCTAGTGGAAGTAGTTCCACTGGTGAAGTCGAGCCGGTGCGGCGTCAGCCGAAGACCAGCTCGCCGTAGCAAGCGGTCTGAAGGATGATGTCAAGGTCTTGGACGCAGCCGAATCCGAGCTGTTCGGACTCGATGGCGGCAGAGCAGCAGAGGTGGTACCCCTTCTGCTTGGCCTTTCGAAAGGCTTCCTTGATTTGGGCGGCCGACAGCTCGTAGTCCTTGGTCTTGGACTCGTCATCAGACTCTGGATCGTCAAGTGTGATGCTCACGTGCAAGCCGTCCTCTGTCAGCTTGCTCCCGTGGTACCAGGGAAGCGCGCCACCGAAGTAGAACTCTTCGACGTCCTGCAGGACTGAAGTTGCTGATTGGGTGAAGATACCGGTGTTGGTCATGTTTCCATTCCTTCGCGATTCCGTGCGATCAGGGCAAAATGACTTCGCGGGAGGCGAGGTCGGAGAGAACGGCCGGATCCGGGACCCGTGCATCGACGCTGTCCTCCTCACAGAGGGCATCGATCAAAGGGTGGCCTTCCAGCGCGCTGCGGGCTTCTGTGGGAGATGCGAAGACGACAGCTGTGCGGGGATGGAACTCCCGGTCGATGAGCACGTAGCCTAGTTCGCCGGGCTCGCGGCGCTGCATGCGCAGCAGGTCGAGATGCAACCGTGCCTGCGCTTCGACGGCGGCGACGTCGATACCAAGATCTGCTGAGAGTCGGTCGTCCACAGTCCTGGGCTTGTCGGACTCCGGGGTCTGCCTCGCGCGTTCAGTGTTGTCGTTGATCATGCTCATCCCCTCTCGTAGGTCTTGTGGAAGCCGACGACTTTGCTGGTGATTTTCCATGCAGCGACGATCCAGGATGATGCGGCCACGGTTCTACCTCTGGTCCGCGATCTAGTCGAGGGGGTTCCTGTCCTCCACGGTCATCTGATCGATCGCAGCCAACCGTCTGGCGATGGTTTGTTCGAAGCCATTGCCGGTAGGACGGTAATACTGTGTGCCGCGGACGGCATCGGGTAGGTATTGCTGCAAGACAACTCCGTGTTCGAAGTCGTGAGGGTAGAAGTAGCCTTCTCCGTGCCCGAGGCCCTTCGCGCCCGGGTAGTGCGCGTCGCGCAGGTGCACTGGCACGCTCCCGGTCCGGCCGCGCCGGACGTCTTCCAGCGCTTGGTCGATGCCGCGGATGACGGCCGGCGACTTGGGGGCCGTGGCGATTGCGACCGTTGCCTGAGCGAGGTTGAGCCGCGCCTCGGGCATACCGATCAGCTGGACGGCCTGGGCGGCGGCCACTGCGATGCCCAGCACCGAGGGGTCGGCCATGCCGACGTCCTCGGAGGCGTGCACCACCAAGCGCCGTGCGATGAACCTCGGGTCCTCCCCCGCCTCGATCATCCGGGCCAGCCAGTGCAGGGCCGCATCCGGGTCGCTGCCTCTCATGCTCTTGATGAATGCGCTGACGACGTCGTAGTGCTGGTCGCCATCGCGGTCGTAACGCTGCAGCGCAGCGCCGGTGACCTGCTCCAGCACCTCGCGGTCGACGACGCTCTTGCCTGCGGCCTGCGCAGTTGCGACAGCGGTCTCCAGCCGGTTCAGCGCCTGGCGGACGTCGCCGCTGGACAGCCCTGCAATGATCTGCAGCGCGGGGTCGGCGAACCCGATCCCGGTGGCTGAGAGGACCGGGTCCTCCTCTAGGGCACGCGAGAGCAGGTTCACGACCTCGCCGTCCTCCACAGGGCGTAGGACCAGCAGGATTGAGCGCGAGACCAGTGCCGAGTTGACCGAGAAGCTCGGGTTCTCGGTGGTCGCGCCGATGAGCGAGATGACCCCGGCCTCCACGGCGGGCAGGAGGACGTCCTGCTGCGCCTTGGAGAAGCGGTGGATCTCGTCAATGAACACGAACGTCTGGAGGTCGTCGTCGAGGGCCTTCTGGGCTCCGGCGAGCGTTTTGCGGACATCGGCTACGCCGGCGCTGGTCGCAGAGAGCTCGACGAAGCGGCGGCTGGTCTGGCGGGCGATCACCGAGGCGATGGTGGTCTTGCCGACGCCGGGCGGACCCCAGAGCAGGACCGAGGTCGCACCCTCGCCCTGGGCGAGCAGCTCGAGCGGCGAGCCGGGAAAGACCAGGTGCTCCTGGCCCACGATCTGGTCGAGGGAGGTGGGCCGCATGCGGGCGGCCAGGGGTTGGATGGCACTCATGGTCTACTCCTTGTTTGGTTCGAGGCGGGCGATCTCGGCCTCGACCCGGGCTTCTTCGCTCTGTGCCGCGGCGGTGCGCGCCCTGGCCTCGGCGAGCCGGGCACGCGCCTCGCGCAGCGCCTGCGCGTCCGACATGGCCTCGACGGCGTGGATCGCTTTGAGCACCGGTGCGGCTGCGTACGAGGGCACCCGGACGCCGATCTGCAAGTAGAAGTCGTCACCGTCAGATGCGTGACCGACGCTGGGCGGCCGGCCGAACGCTGTCGTGCACTCCTCGTTCTTGCGCGTGTGGATCCGGCCGGCGAAGACCTGGGCGGCGGTCACGCTGCAGTCCGCGACGGCGGCGTGGATGGCCCGGAGCACCGGCTCGACGAGCTGGGTGTCGGTGCGCTGCTGTGGATTGACGGTCGGCAGGAGTCCGGGGTCGAGGTGGCTGTCTTCGATGCGGGGGTGCATGATTGCTCCTTTTGCGGCGGGGGTGGCCATCAGCTCTCGATGCGCGTGAACGGGCCGGAGTTGTGGACGAACAAGGCGATGATCGGCGCGTACCGGGCGTCGCGGTGTACGCCGCCGGCGTCGGTCCAGCCGCCTTGGGCGTCGAGCGTCCAGCGGTCGCCCGTTGTGTCGAGGTACTCTCCCGGCTCGGCCGGGAGCCGATGCTGTTTCACCATCCGGCGGAGCTTGCGGTCAATGGCGGCGCGTTTCCTGGCCGGCATGGGCGCGCCTGTAGTCCGTTCAGGGGGATAGGCGTCCCCGGGCAGCATGTTCTGCTGCCTGAAGCGGCGCGGGAACAGTGGCATGGCGGTCCTTTCAATTGACGGTGCTGCGCTCAGGCGGAGACGGCGTCCTCCCGCTCCTTGTGCCGGGCGAGCACCCGGTAGACGGTGCGGTCGGTGACCTCGGCCATGTCGGCGATGGTCCGGGGGTCGATCCCTCTGCCGGCCATCGCGACGATGAGGGTGTCGCGTTCCTGCTTTTGCGCCTGGGCGGCGCTACGGTGTGCCACCGGTGAAGTCTTGATAAGGCGGTCGCGTTCGGCGGTGCTGAGTCCGCCCCAGATGCCGAAGCGCTCGTCGGCGCTCAACGCGTAATCCAGGCACTGTGCGCGCACCCCGCACTGGGCACAGACCTTCTTGGCGTCGGTGGTGTTGCCGCCCTTCTCCGGGAAAAACGCGTCGGGGTCTGTTTCTGCGCACAGGGCATCCCTGCGCCACTTCTCGTCGGGGTCCTCGCCGCTCATGACGGTGCGGCCGGGAGGCGGGTGTTCTGCTGTGCGTGCACCGTGGCTCCTCCTAGAAGTTGTCGTGCGTGTGTCGGTACTTCGTTCTCGGGGTGTGCGGGCACAGAGCCCCGGAGGATCCCATTCCTCCGGGGCTCTGTGCGCGAGGCTTCCGTCCTGTACTCCGGGGCGGCTGCGCCGCGCGCTGCTCCCGCTGTTCCTTTTAGTCACTGAAAAGGTGCGCGAAGTGTTCGTCGCTGAGGTCAATCTCGACACGCTGGCCCCCACGAGAGATCGTGAAGACGCAGCCCTCGTCAGCACTGGGCTGCCATGGTCCGCGCTGGAAGACCTCCCGCCAGACCTTGCTGGCGGCCTCAGCGGGCGATGCAGCATCCTGGTCGATCGTCCATCCGACGAGGTACTCCTCGCTGCCGGTGCCCTCAAACGGGTCGAGCTGATCCCGGGGGAAGACCTGGTCGAGCGCACGCTCGAAGTCTTCCCGGGTGGTGTCGCCGCCGGACACAGCTCCGCGGATGAGGTCGGCAAGGCTGTCGATGTGCAGGCTCATGGGGTTGCTCCCTGGGTTTTGGTTCGGGTGGGGTCTGCTGCGACCAGCGCGGCGATGAGCTCGAGGTCGTCTCCGCTGTCGGGGTCGATGAGGGTCCCGGCGGATCCGATGTCGGCCAGCGGCTGCTCGTGCGTCTTGCCTGCCGTGTCCCGGTAGACGAGCGTCACGCCGGACAGGTCCACGGCCGTGGTGCTTACCGGGGAGGACCCGGAGGCCTCGAACGCCGGCCGGATCGCCTCGATGAGCGCGATGAGGTGCTGTACCTCTGATTTCCGTTCGAGCAGCGCCTTGCGCTGGAGTGCGCGCTGCTCGAACCGGGCCAGGTGCGCGTCGCAGCAGGTGTCGGTCTTGTCGGGCTCGTCCTTGGGATAGGACAGCAGGTAGTGGTCCGTCTCGACGGATTTGTCGACGAGCGTGTCGAGCAGGATGTCGGCCTGCCGGGCGGTGATGCTGAGGCCGAGGCGCTGCTGCGCCGCTGCCATCAGGACGCCGCCTTCCGGTCCTCCGGGACGATGCCCTTGGTGCACAGCCGGACGAGGGCGGTGAGCATGTCCTGGCGGTGCCCGCCCCAGTGGACAGTGCGGCCGGAGGCCAGCTTGACGACGATCACGGGTGCCTGGGCGTATCCGAGGTCTTCGGTGATGTGGCGGTGGTTTTCATCGCCCTGCTCGATGTCGATTTTGGTGTACTGCATCGCGGGCTGCTGCCGATCGAACAGGCTCTTGGCCTTGTCGCAGTTGGGGCACTCCGCCGGCCCGTAGATGGTGATTTTCGGCGCGGTGTGGGCGGTCCGGGGCAGGTCGCCGATCGTGGTGGGGGTCATGGGACTTGGTTTCCTTCTCTCCCCTGCTGGGGTCGTTGTGGTGTGGAGGCCCTGGCTCTCAGACGTCGGGCTCCAGGTCGAACAGCCCGGGCTGGGCCACACGCTCGCGCAGCTGCCGGGCGGGTTCCTCGCCGAGGCGCTCGACGGCCTTGTCCAGGTCGCGGTAGGCCTCGGACTCGCCGAGTCCACCCATGGCCTCGATCTGGAAGTACAGCTCGGCGAGCTCCCGCTCGCTCAGGCGGTGGCCGAGCACTTCGGGGGCAGCGAGGTCGGTGTACGAGGCGCTGTAGCCCAGCTCCCAGTCGGACTCGGTCTGCTGCTCGGCTGTAAAGGCCACGAGGATGCCGTGGTCGGGCACGAGCGCGCCGACGAGCAGGTCCGCCAGCTGGTCCGGTGTCGGGCTCCACGGCTGCGCCTGCTGGAGGACTGCGCGGACCTTGGTCCGCAGCACTGAGTCGGCGTACAGCCCGGGCTTCCCGCACGGGCACCCGCCGCGAGGGGGCCGCGATCGATGGGCACCCAGAGCCCGTGGTCGTGCTCGAGGTGTTGGTCGGCGTCGTGCCGGGCGATGGCTGCTGGTGTCGACATGACCGTGCTGTGCTGCCAGCTGCACCCGGTGCACGCCATGCCGTCTGCGCGCTGCTGGCCGTAGACGTAGACCTCGTGCTTGCCGGGGTGCTTGGCGCGCTTGCCGTCCGGCGTCGCGTCGACCCACCAGTCGGGCAGGGGCGCGTTCACGGCTTCACGTCCTTGGCTGTGCTGTGCATCTCGGCGAGATGGGCGATGGTGCGCCGGCGGAGCCCGTCGTAAAGCGCCCAGAAGGCGTCGTCGCGCGCGGCGAGCTCGTGTATCCAGCTGTTGATCTGTCCGTCCGGGAGCGCTGCGATCTCCGCCGCCTGCTCCGGATCGAGGCCGTGGGCCTCCGGGGCCTCCCGCAGCTCGGCGCGCAGTGACTCTGCGTCGAGCGCGATTCCGGTTGCGGGCCCTCGGTTGTTGTCGGTCATGGGTGGTCTCCTCGGTGTCGCTGCTGGTCGCGGATCGCCTGTCGCTCCCGCTCGCGGCGGGTGCCCTTGCGGGGCTTGGGGGTGTGCCGCTGCGTCGCACTGGACTTGCGGAGTTCCCGCATCCAGTGCGCCTGTTCGGGATTCGCCGACGGCCGGAAGCCCTCGGTGGAGTAGTGCTGCCTGCGCTTTCGGCTCATGGGTTCTTCTCCTCCGCCACGCGGGCGATGTGGCGGGCGCAGCCAGCCGCCCACGTGCGGGCATCGGCGGTCTGCGCGGCGGCCACCGCCTTCGCGGCGCGGTCGGCATCGATGGGCAGCCGATGCCGGATGAGCAGCGCCAGGGTGACGTCGAGCATCACGGTGCGCTCGTGGTCGCTCAGCTCCGTCTGCTCGGAGTGCTCGTGCACCCCACGGCGTTCGTGCAGGGCACGGTCCGCCCGCGAATCGAGCAGGGTCTGCTCGATCTCAGGGACGAGCTCCTCTGCGGTGGTCGTGGTGGTCTGGGGCGTCATGCGGTTCTTTCCGCCGGGCCGCTTGGCCCGGGATCGAGGAGCCCCGTCGCGACGCCGTCCCACAGGGACCCGGCCGCGGCGAGGCTGCGGTCGTGTGGTCTGGGTCAGTCCTTCGAGCCGTCGCGGAACTGGAGGTACTCCCGCAGGGTCGGCGCGTCCGCGCCGGGAAGCGAGATCCGGTCGAGGGCTCCGTACAGGTCCTCGTCTCCGATCAGCTCGCCCTCGTGGGCGACGACGGCTTGCGCCAGGCGGACCAGCAGGACCTTCATCTCCTCGGCGCGCTCCTCGTCGGCGGTCCGCAGGCGCTTGATGTCGATGAGGCGCTTCTCGCAGAGGCTCTTGAGGTAGAGCGCGCCCTTGCGCCACTCGAGGAACTCGATCAGCTGTGTGCTGTGATCCAGCGGGGACAGCCGCCAGATCTCGGCGTCGTCCTGGCGGAATGAGAGCTGCTGGTCGATGCTTGAGGCGGTGGTCTTCAGCCAGTGCTCGGTTTGGTTGAGGCCGGCCGGCGTGGTGGTGACCTCGGCCCAGACTGCGTCATCGCGCAGGCAGCTGCGCATCACGGCGTCGAGCGGGTCCTGCAGGCGTGGAGGTGCGGGGCGGGCGGTGGTCGTCATGGTCATGGCGGATGTCCTCGTCGGTCGTGTCGTTGATGGTCTGCGGAGCGTCGGCCCCGACAGCGCGCCCGTGGCGCTGGTTGTGGAATTAGGTCTCAGTTCCTGGTGCCGAAGCGCAGGTCGGGCCAGATGGGCTCGACCGAGACGCCCAGCAGCTGGATACGGGGGTCGCGGTCCTTGGCGCGTTTCCAGGCGCGGCGAACGGCTGCGGCCTTGTTCCGGGCCTTCTTCTGGTCGTCGAACGGCCCAATCAGGCGCGAGTAGGTCTGGGGGCTGGCGGACTTCAGGCTCTTGGCCTGCATCATCACCACGACGCCGTAGCCGTTGGCCTCCTCGGCCACCAGGTCCTCCCAGGAATCGTAGGTGCGTTCGGTCTGCGTGCTGTACGCCTTCATGGCGAGACCTCCTGGTCGTCGTGACGGATGTCGATGGGCCGCTCCCAGAGCGGCATCCCGTCCTCGCCGGTCTCGGCCGAGAACTCGAGGCGGACCTCCGGCTGGTCTATGTGTGCGCCGAAGTCCGACCAGCCCGCAGGCGGGAGCCGGTAGATGGGCTGCTCAGCCATGGGACTCGCTCCTTCTCGTTGTGGTGTCGTGGCAATGAGGGGGGACCGGGCCGGGACCCGACCCCCGGCATCACTGCCCCGGCACCCGGGTCGGCCCTGCCGACCCCGACGCTGTGCCCTCCGGTGACCAGCACCCGCAGGGTGCCGGTCACCGGTCGGTCATGAACCAGCTGCGATGCGTCCCGTCCCGGTCATCCTGGTCTCAGCCATAGGGCTGTTCTCCTGCGTTTCCGGGTTGGGTCTGCCGACGTTCGGCGGCCCAGGGGAGGCGGGAGTCCTGGTCAGCGGAGCACCAGAGCCCGCCAAGCGAGGCGCTGCGGTGGGTGTGGGGCAGGTGGTCCTCCCGGTCTCCGCACAGCCCGACGGGCAGACCGGCCGGGTCTCCAGTCAGCTCGGCGAAGCGCAGGCGGTACTCGAGCTCGGCAGCATCCGGGCTCCAGGCCTGGATCTCGATCCCGAAGGGCTGACCTGGAACCTCCCAGTCCCCCGCCGGCTCGCCCAGCAGCGCCGCGCGCTCGTCGAGCAGGATCCGCGAGTCGGCGTGCTTCACCTCGGCGGGCATGGCGGGGTCGATGCTGAACTTCTGGGCGATGGCGACCATGACGCCGTCCTCGACGGCCCGGTACTCCGGCATGTGAAGCTTCAGCGGGCGGACCATGTCGCCCACGTATGCCTCTGTCGCGTCGTGCAGCAACGCCCAGAGCGCATGCTCCGGGGCGACGAGTCGCGAGAGGAGTACGCAGTGCTCGGCGACGGACATGAACCGGCGGACGTGGCCGTTGTAGCGGCACTGCATGGACAGCGCGTGTGCGATGTCGGCGATGTCCACGTCCTCGGGCCGCGGGTCCAGCGGGTAGAACCGGCGACCCGTGTAGGTCTGCATCCAGTTGCCGCGCGGAACTACGGTCGTGGCGGGCCGGGCTCCGGCTGTGGCCATCCCTGCTCCGTGATGGCGAGTGACGCTCCTTGTCCCCCGGGCGGGGTCGAAGCTGGCCGGCAGCTCGCGGTCGAAGAGCTCCTCGAGCAGCGCGACGTCGGGGTCGACGGGTTCGTGCTCTGCGCTCTGGAGCCAGAGCACGCCGTAGCGTTCCCCGGTCTCGCGCAGCACGACGTCGTGCAGGCCGTCGTCGGTGTTGTCGATCGTGTAGTCCGTGTTCGGCCCGAGGGCCGGTGCGCGCAGCGGCTTCGTTCCGGGCCGCGCCTGCATGGCTTCCCTGGCCTCGGCGGTGAAGCGCACGCGCGCTCCGTCGGGCCAGGCCTGGTGCTTCGGGTCATTCATGGATCAGTCCTCCTCGGGCCGGGTGGCACTGGGGTCGGGGTGGTGCGCCGCGGAGCGCCGGCGTGTGGCTGGCGCTCCGCGGCGTCGGAATGGGTTGGTCAGACCCGTTCGGAGACCCACAGGTCGTTGAGGTCGTCCTGGATCTCCTCCTCGAGGGCGACGAGGATCGCCTCCTCGCCGGACACAGCCGAGATGAGGTCGTCCTGGACCTGCTGCTTCTCTGCCAGGACTCCGGGCATCCGCTCGTCCTGAGTGCCCTTGGTGATAATCCGGTGGATCACCACGGGCTTGGTCTGCCCCGTGCGGTAGAGACGGCCGTTGGTCTGCAGGTAGTGCTCGAGCGAGAACGGCAGCGTGTACCAGATCATCGTCGAGCCGCCGTCCTGCAGGTTCAGGCCGTGGCCGGCCGCCGCGGGGTGCAGCAGCATCACCTGGATCTGCTTGGCGTTCCACCGGCGGACCATCTCCCGCGAGCCGTCAAAGACCTGCGCGTCGATGCCCGCCTTCTTGAAGCGCGCCATCAGCTGCTCCAGGTCAGAGCGGAAGTGGTACGCGACCAGCACGGGGTCTCCCCCGCTGTTGCGCACCAGGTACTCGGCCATTTCGAGCTTCTTGTCGTGGATAACCTCGTACTGGCCCTTGGTCGCCGGGTCCTCCGGGTCGGCCGTGTAGAGCGTCCCCGAGGCGAACTGCATCAGTTTGCTGGTGAGGACCGCCTGGTTCTCGGCGACGATCGACTCAACGCTCTGGGTGAGCTTTCCGTCCTCGTCCTGGTAGGTCTTCACGACGTCGAGCACGAGGTCGCGCCTGAACTCCTTGTAGGCCTGCATGAGGTCCGGCGGGAGGGTGACGTTGGCGTCCTGGATCGTCAGGCCCGGCAGGTTGAGGTTGGTGTTCTGCGCGCTCATCACCAGGTGCCTGATGGCCTCATGGATCTCGGCCTCGGCGTTCGGGGTCGGGATCCACTTCGCCGGGGTGGTGGTGCCAGGCACCATCTTCGGGATGAACCACCGGTTGCGGAACTCCGTGATGGTCCGGCCCAGGGCCTCGCCCTGGTCGAGCAGGTAGATCTGGCTCCACAAGTCGTGCAGCCCGTTCGGGCTCGGCGTGCCGGTCAGCTCGATGAGCCGCGTGATGGCCGGGCGGACCGCCTTCAAGGCCTTGAACCGGGCGCTGCTGTGGGACTTGAAGCCCTGCGACTCGTCGATGATCACCGTCTGAAACGGCCAGATGAGGGTGTCCTGTCCGTTGATGGACTGGATCGGCATCTGGTCGACCAGGCCGTAGCGGCACTGCGCGCAGCCGTCGCCGCCGCAGCTGCGACAGTCGTGGCTCTCGCGCTCCAGCGCGCCGCGGGTGACGAGCTCGCTGATCGCCTCCTTGACCGCGGTCTTGGTGGGGGCTTTGGTTCCGGACTGCCCGGCAGCCAGCTGCAGGAAGTGTCCGATCAGCTGCTCCTGGGCCATTGGTCCGATCGTCTCGATGAGCCCGCGCAGCCGCACGGCCTCCGGTGAGATCCCGGCGGCGATGGCATCGCCGGTAGGGTCGCCGGTCAGCTGGAGCAGACGCGCACCCTGGGAGGGCTGGGTCAGCAACTCCTGGTTGACGAAGTACATCGTCGGCGGGTCGGAGAAGACTTCCCGAAAGCGTTCCAGTCGCTTCTCCTTGGGCAGCTTCCGGTCGTTCTCGTTGACGATGAGCGACTTGGTTCGGATCGGGAATCCCCATTTGTCGATCTCGTCGAGCCAGGTCGAGCGAGCGATCGCGATCGGTGCGACGACGAGGATGTGGCCCATCGGCCGGACTGTCTGCAGGACGCTGAGGGTCGAAAGCGTCTTCCCGGCTCCGACACCAAGCCAGGCTCCGGCGAAGGGGCGGCTGACGAGGAAGTCGTGGATCTGCTGCTGGTAGGGCTTGAGCACGATGGGCGCGGGTGACGGCTGCGGTGGTGCGATGGTCGTGGTCATGGTGTGCGGCCTCCTCTCGTGGGTTGTCGGCAGTCGGGATCAGGCATGGAATGCCTCGCGTATAAGGCCCAGGCGGACCTCGGCGTCATCGGCCCGGCGTGTCTGGGCGGCGAGCTCTGCCTCCAGCCCGACGATCCTGCGCTGCAGGGCGGTGACACGCGGGTCCTCACCCAGCGCGGTGCGTACGCGCTCAAGCACCGCTTCGGCAGAGGCATCCCCGACGGCCGCATCGGGTATGGGCGTCGCAAACGGCAAATCTTCCTTGGCCTCGGCGGTCATGTCGTCCTCTGCTTCCTGCCCGGGCTCGGGCGCGATCATCAGGTGTCCCCGGCGGCGGGTGGGCCGGGCCGTCGCGGGCTCCGGCTGGTCTTGTTCCGGTGCATCGGGCTGTGCGGGCGCGTCGACGGGCACGGCCTGGAAGGCCGGCTCCCCGGCCCCGTCGAACGAGACCTCGATGAGCTGGTCCGCAGGCAGGCCCTCGGGCTGGGCGTCGAACCAGCGGGAGAAGGCGGCTGGGTGCTCCACGAAGGCCACCGCGACGGTCATCTGCCGTTTCCCGCGTGGCCTGCGGTCTGCGGCGGATACTGCATGATCGGCCCGGTGCCCGCCGAGCAGCCGTTTCATGTCGGCACGGGCGTTCTGCGCCGTGCGGTTGGGTGAGGTCATGTTGCGCGGCACCGAGACGGATCCGCCGGCATTGTTGCGCAGGATGGCGTGGCCCCGGGACGAGACACGCCCAACGCAGCCGGCCCGCATCGCTTCGAGCACGAGCTCCGTGGCCTCGCGATCGAAGGTGCCCAGGTCGGCCCGGGTGAGCTGGCGGAAGGCCGAGGTGGCCTGGCCGTTGCCCTTGGTGACGCGGCCGCTCATCGGGCGGCCTCCGGGGTTCCGGCGTCACCGCGGGCGATCACCGTCCGGGTGCTTTCCGCGGCCAGGAGGTTGAACACCACGGCAGCCGCGTGGTCCTCATCGTCTTCGCCGCACATCCACTGCATGAAGTGGCGGAAGGCGCTGGCGCGGAACTCCTCCATCTCTGCGGCAGTGCTGGCCTGCTCCCAGTCGCGCGAGTCGTACTTGCGCGCTCCACGCTCCACGAGCGCGGCCGTCCTTGTGAGCAGCTGGTCCTGGTAGGGCACCTGAAGCGGTACGAGCAGGTCGAAGCGGGGCTGGCCTGTCTTCACCTCGCGCTGCATGCCGGAGGCGGTGACCCTGCGTGATCCCGAGTCTTTCGTTTCGTAGTCGCGGGCGGCTGTCTCCGGGCCCGCGGCCGTGGCTGTTGCGGTCATGATGCTGCTTTCTGCTGGCTCTCGATCCGGCGGTAACCGAGCACGTGGGTGATGAAGGCGTCGACGGCCTGCTCGTCATCCACGACGTGGATCTCGGCACCGAAACGGCGCATCTTGGCGTGCATGACGCGCTGGCGCTTCTCGAGGTCTCCGCCGGGTCGCTTGACCTCGACGAAGACCGTGCCGGTGGGCGTGAGGACGATTCGGTCGGGGACGCCCCCGCGGGCCGGGGACACGAACTTCAGGCAGAACAGACCGTGCCGGCGGCACTGCGTGAGCAGGTACTGCTCGACGGCCTTCTCCCGCTGGTTCTTCTTCCTCGGCATGGGGCCTCAGTCCTCGTCGGTCCCGGCAGCGTCGGAGGCGTCGCCGTCAAGGAAGTGCCCGAAGCCGACGATGTCCTCGTCGTCGATGTAGGCAGCGATGGCGTCCGGGTCGTAGACGAAGCTCGGGTCGTCAGGGTCGACTACGACCCAGCGCTTGGCCGCATTGCCGTAGTTGGAGAAGCCGTCGATGTCGGCGACGGTCACCAGGCCCTGGTGGGCGAGCTCCTTGAGCCGGGTGCGGATGACGGAGTCCGAGGAGCGCGGCACCTCGCCGAGGCTGGTGACGACGCGGTCGTGGTAAGCGGCGATGAGCTCGTCGTGGGTGAGCGGGCCCTTCTCGCGGACGATGTCGAGCACGATGGGACGGACGCGGGATGCGCCGAGCGCGGCCTTCACGGCGGCGGCGTAGGAGGTCTCCGGGTCAGTGGAGCGGACAGGGAGTGTTGACTGGGACATGATGGCCTCTCGTGGTCGTGTCGTGTCGAGCCTGAATTGCCTTTCGTACTCAATTATGACTCGAAGTGAATGATCTGTACGGAACCATTCGCAATGGTGCACAGAGTTGAACAAGGGGCCGCGGCGTCCGCGGCCCCCTTGTGCGGGCTGTGGTCGATCGGCTCAGGCGGCCTCGTTCATCCAGTTCTTGGTGAACGTCTCCTCGAGCATCCGGACGTAGGTGTCCAGGTCCAGCGAGGCGATGAGCCGCTCGATCCGGTCGGCCGGCAGCTGGTGCAGGTCGTCGTTGACGACGACCATCGACCAGGTTGGGTCGATGGCGTTAATGCGCCGCACCACGACGTCCTGGTCGTCCGGGAGCACGGCGAGCCCGTCCGACATGCTGGCCTCGGCGCGGGAGCGGGCCCAGCCGTGATGGCGCAGCACCTCCAGCGCGACCGGGTCGCGCTTGGTCCGGCCGATGTCCTCCTCGCGGCGCTTGGCCTGGCTGGCCGCGGTGACCTTCCAGGCACCGGCGTTGAGCAGGCTCCGGGCGTTCTCAGTGCCCTCGCGGACGATGAACACCCGGTTGACCATCTGCAGCACCTGCGGGTCGCGGACGTTGGTCACGTGACCCTGCTCGCTGTACTTCACACCCACGGCGGGGTCGATGGGTGCAGCCGAGAAGGGGTAGGTGATCGAGCCGCGGGAGGCCGCGATGACGTTCTGGAACAGCAGGAGCGACCGGATCGGGTCGTCCTCCAGGACCGCCTCCTCGATCACCTTCCGGCTTAGCATCAGGTCGAAGGGCTCCGCGATCGCCGACTCTCCCCTGCTCGCCACCGTCTGCAGGTAGCGGGCCAGGGCGAAGTCGATCACGGCCGGGTGGGCCAGCGACTTCGTCGGAGTCGGGCCCGCGTGGCAGGCCAGCGTGCCGCCACCGGCGGCGATGATCGGACTGTCTGCCACGGACCGCCCCGGCTCCGGGGCCTCCAGCTCCAGGCGGTTGTTCGAGTCCTTGCTGATGAGGAACATCAGCTCAGGCTCGATGTCGACGCCGATGGCCTCCTGCTGCTCGGCGAGCACCCGGTTGTTGGTCGCTTCGTCGAATCCGTTCTCGCCGCCGACGACCGAGTAGAGGCCGTCGGTGTTGGTGGAGATGATCCGCGCCCCGGCCAGGGTCTGGGCCTGTCCGATCCGCCAGCTGAACAGCTGGCCAAGGATGCGCATCGAGATGATGCGGTTGTTCATCCGGATCGGCGTGCGGTGACTTGCGTCGCCTGCGCCCGAGGCCGAGTTGAGGATCAGCTTCGTGCCGTTGCGCAGCACGCCGAGCCCGGCGATCTGAGCCTTCAGCCGCGCAGCTTCAGGGCTGTCGCCCGGAAGCTGGGCCAGCTGCTTCTTCAGCCCCTTGATCTCCTGGCCGTAGCGCTCCTTGTCGAAGAAGATCTTCGCGTAGCGGTCCTCACCCAGCTCGGGGTTCCAGAACGCCCGCATGTTGCGCAGCAGGTTCGGGTAGTAGCTGGTGAAGTCCTCGTGGATCACCAGGCCAGCCGAGGTGCGTGCGAACTTCGGGTGCAGCTTGTCGGAGCCGTCTTCCTTGGCGATGAACAGCTCTGGCTTCTTCTTGGCCGGCTCATCGCGGTAGGCGGCATTGGTGGCCGTGCTGTTGGCGAGTACCACCTTGCCTTCCAGGACACCGCCGTCGGGCAGGACGACGTTCAGCGCCTCCGCCTCGGGCCGCTGGGTGGTCAACAGGTCCGCCGGGTCAGGCACCTGGGCCTGGGCGCGGGCGAGCTGCCCGGCCTGGTCAGGGTCGTCCTTCTTCGGCTTGCGGTACTTGACCTTCTCCGGGTCCGAACCCAGCAGGACCAGCCGCTTGTCGACGAAGGTGCCGTCGGGCAGGCGGAGCATGGCGTGCTGACGCTTGGCCTCTGCTACGAAGTCCTTTGCGTCCGGGAAGGCCTGCGCTGCCCGGATGAGCATCATGGTCTGATCGTTGTGCTCGACCTTCTCGGCGTTGAACACCGACAGGTCGGCTTCGGCCCCATGGATGCCGCCGGTGGAGAACGTGGCGAAGCAGGACGACGGCGAGGCGTCCGCCCGGAAATACGGCACGTTGTTCGGGGTCTTGGGCACATCGCGCAGAGACCGGGCCGGAAGGCTGAACTTGTCGCGGTACTCCTCGGAGTCGTTGAAGTTCTGCCCCTCGATCGAGCGGTAGTACGCCACGACTTGCAGGAATTGCCGGTGGGCCTCGCGCTGGGCTGCAGTCACTTCGGAGTGGGTGGCCGGGTCGGGCGCGACGTTCTCCTCGAAGAAGCGCACGCACTCGTCGAGCACGTTGACCGGCTCGATCCCGCGTTCTTTAGCGACCTCGGGGTGCGGATATACGAAGGACACCGCCTCGATGTCATCCAGTGAGGCGTAGGGTGCGAGGATGCGGCCCACGAACTTTGCCGATGAGGAGTCGACTGCCAGCCGGTCCTTGCGCACCGCACCGTTCTTGGTGAACACCGTTTCGGTGAACTGGGTGAGCAGAGCGGCCTTGAGATCGAAGTTGCTCGCGTACGCCGGGTGCCGGAACAGCTGGGCCAGACCAAGGCAGTCCGAGACGTTGTAGGCCAGCAGCTCATAGAGATCCTCTACCGCCTCGATGCTCGTGTCATGGCTGAGCTTCTCGGATTCCTTGATCTGGCGGCCGAGCATCCCGAGCAGGCGCTTGAGGCTGACCTTGGACTGCAGTTCGTTCAGCCGGGCCACGTCCAGGTGCCGGCCCGAGTGAAGCATGGCGCGGCGGATCTTCGCAGCCGCCCCGTCCCAGCCGAGGTAGCCAGGCATGTACTCGATGTGCTGGGACGAGAAGAGCTGGTCGTTGTGGTCGCGCAGAGTACGGGCCGTGGTCGGCTGAAACGGCCGACCGCTGCCCGGGGCCGGAAACGCCTCGTTGAGGTAGAGCGCGACCATGGTCGTGTCATAGTTCATTGAGTTGTAGCCAGCAAGGAACGGATGCAGTGCCGGGTCGTATTCGGGGTCTGTGTCGCAGACCGGACGCAGCGCCGCGGGGTACCCGCCTGGGTCGGAGTGGTTGCACACCTGGTCGGCGTTCGAGAGGCCCATCAGTTCGGCGAGCCGGAGGCTGCCCCGTTCGCTGCCGAGGTTCCAAAGCTGGACGCTGACCGCGGGCAGCCCCGGGTTGGAGCGGATCACGGTGTCGTAGAGGGCCTGGGGGTCGACGGAGGCGACCAGCGCCGGGTCGTCGGCCAGGAAGAAGATCTCCAGGTCGTGGACGGCGCGGCCCGGCCGCGGGGTGTAGGCGCACAGCGTGAAGACGTTCGACAGCGATTCGATGTCGTAGAACGTGAAGAGCGCGGTCTCAGCTGTGACGGGGGTGCGCTGGGTGGTCATGGGTCTGGCCTTTCGGTCGTCACCGGCCGTCACGGCCGGGGTATGCAGTTATCTGGTCGGGGTGCCGGGCGCTGCCGCGGATGGCCTTAGGCGGCGCTTCTTCCTTGTGACGGGCGCGGGGACCGGCCGGGCACCGCGGGCCCATCGACCTCCCACCAGGGAGTAGCCGAAGTGCTCACGCTGGCCGGTGCAGTCGGCGCATTCCTTTCCGGGCGAGACTCCCTCTCCTGCACATCCGTCTTTCCAGTTCGGTTCGTTCGGGTGCGGCTGCGTCATGTCCTGTTTTCCGTTCTTGTCTTCAGTCGATCGGGTTGTGTGGAGAGCGGCGGCGCGGGGCGTCCATCCGGCTGGAGGCCTCAGCCACGAGCCGCCGCTTCTCCTCCGGGTCGGCACTGATCTGCGAGCGGACGATCAGGTTGGTGATCCGCTGTTCGCGGGCGACATCGGCCAGCGCGGTGCTTGCCCTGCCTTGTTGCTTGGCGAGGTCGGTCACCGCCCGGGCGAGCTCGGTGATGGCCCTGGCGATTGTGGGCATGGTCGGATCAGTCCTCTCCTGTGGTGTCCTCGTCGTCGGCGTCCACCTGGGCGGCGGGACCTGTGTGCCGGAGCAGGCCGCGGTAGTTGGCCTGAAGGACCGGCTGCGACTTCTTTTTCGGGTCCGAGCCGCTGTAGTGCGGGTTCATCCACTTCTTCAGCTCGTACTCGGCGATGGTCGTCTCGGGGGTGGCCATCATCTGGCCGGGGCGGATCTTCTTGTTCTTGTCCGGGCAGTGCCACAGCGGGTCAGGCCGCACGATCGCAACCAGGTCCGTGATGAACTGCTTGTTGCTCACCGGCGACCCCGAGGGCGAGACGTCTGCGAACCAGGCCTTGTAGAGGTCATAGGTGAAGGTGAAAGGCACCAGGTCCCACACCAGCCGCTCGCGGAACTCTTCCCAGAAGGCGCGCACGGGGTCGTTGGCCTCCTTGTACTCGGCCAGGACCACCTTGGTCGCCACCGGCTCGGAGAGCTGGTAGTAGTTGCCCGGGTCGGCTGCGCCGGCGCGGTTGAGCACGTACCAGAGGGCGTACTCCAGGACCTCGCGGCGCTGGAGGTAGTCGTCCTTGATGTACTTGCGCTCCATGCCGGTGAAGCTCTTGTTGAACGGTACGAACAGCTGCCGGCGGTAGAAGCTTTCGGACTTGTCCTTCACGCGCGGGAACTCGTTGAGGCACTGGACCATGAAGCCGAAGAACTGGTAGGCGATCGGCATCCGGTACTTCCGGTTGATCTGGATGACGTCGTTGGTGACGATCGCCTTCAGGTTGGCCGCTTTGTCGATGAAGGTGCCCACGTCGTTCTCGTCGACGATGATCGCGTTGGCGCGCACGAGCGGCTCGAGCGCGAAGTCCTTGCCGAAGTCGCTCAGCGGGATCGAGGTGTGCGAGCGTGGCCCGCACAGGTTGCGCATGAGCGAGCACAGCGTGCCCTTGCCGTTGTTGCCCTGTTCTGAATAGAACCAGGCAGTCTTGCCCCAACTGACGTGCGGCCGAATGATCGCGCCGATGACCTCCCAGAGCAGCTCGGGGATACCCTCCTCGTCGGAGAGCTCGCGGATCCAGGACTCGATGTCCCAGACCGAGCCGTCGACAGGGTGGACGATCACCGGGTTGTCCGGGTCTTCGACGTAGTCGATGTGGCACTTGGCCAGGAACACCAGTGCCGGGTCGAAGGGCACGAGCGACTTGGGTTCGAAGTGGAAGGCCTTGCCGCCCTCATGGATGTCCCGGGCCTCGCGGCCGTAGTGGAACACGCCGTTGTTCACGGCGATGAGGTCTCTGTGGCTGCACTGGTGCCGGCGCGGGCTGTCCTCGCGGAGTACTGCCAGGACCTCGGCGAACTCCTTGAGTGTCAGCTGCGTGTTGTAACGGCGTGCCGTGGTGCGGATGTCGTCCTCGCTGGTGGTGTACGTGCCGCGGCCCGGACCGGTGGCCTGGTACATCGCCAGCAGGTCGTACTCGCGGTCAGTGTCCTTGGCGCTGGGGGCGATGCGGATCACGTGGTGCAGGCTCAACAGGATTTGCGCCACTTGCCAGTAGGTCAGGTGCCGGGCCAGGGGCAGCTTCTCGGCAGCCACCTTGGTCTTGCTGTTCTCGGCCTTGGAGACGCCGTTCACGATCGCGAGCAGCTGCTTCTCGAGCAGGCGCGGTGCGGGCGGGTCCGACGGGTCGATCAGCTGGAGGTAGACCTCGGTCGCGCGCGTGACTATTTCGTTTTGCGGGGCGATGTCGCCGCCGTCGGCGAAGTACGTCATGACCTCGGTGAAGGCGTCGGCGACAGGGTTGGTCGAGGGGGTGTCGAAGTCCTCGTCGAAGACGGGCGTTGGGTCGTCAGGAGTCGTCATGCTGCTGTCTTTCTCGATCGCGTCGAGTACCTGCCGGCAGTGAGTGGGAAGCCGATTGGTCTCGTAATCGAATAGGAACGTGCTCACGACTCTATGCCATCCGAATGGTCTTTCGCAACGAGTCGACTGATAGTCGACTCATGGTCCGACAGAGGTCCCGGGTGGTACCCGGGTGGGGCTCGGAGGGGTCGCGCGCGAGACCCGGAGGCCACGGCGACACGACGAGAGCGTGCGGTCTGGAATGAGAAACAGCGGCTCCGGGGGCGTATGCCCCACGGAGCCGCTGGCTTCTCGTGCTCGAGCACTCCCCCGCGGGCGGCGTGAGCCGCCCGACCCCCTGGTCGGGGTTCGGGGAGTTCTTCCGACCGGCCGGCCGGGAACCTCCAGAGCTGGGATCCGGCTGCAGCAGCGAGCCGGTATACCCCCAATGGGTATCGGAAGGTGTACCACTTGACGTGGTACACCTGTTTCCCCTGGTCAGTCGGGGATTTCAGGACTTCTCCAAACGGGGTGTACCACATGGAGATTTGCACGTGGTACAGGCGTTTGCCCTGGTCAGACGGGCTTTATATACCCCCTGTACCACTTGTACCACTAAATAAAGACTAGATATACGCGCATGGGGATAAGAGCTCTTACTGGCTGGATGACCGATCGGAGGCGTCCTTCGCGCACATATGTAAACGCTCGGAATCTGGTGGTACTCGTGGTACACCCGCCGAAAACGCTGATCTGCCAAGGCAATACGGCGTACCACGTCCGCTCGGGCACGTGGTACAGACTCCCTCGGCCGCGGTCGCCTGACCCGCCGTTTGAGCAGGCCAGCACTGGGATCGGGAGGTGTACCACGACACGTGGTACACCTCGGCGCTGCGTCCTCCCGTGCAGCGGAGCATCAGGCCCTGACGGCCCTGACGGGAGCGATCGCGATGGGTCCCGCGTCCTGGTCGACCGGGCTTCCGAGTTATTCCGAGTGATTCGAGACAGACCTTCGAATGGTCGCCGGAATGGGACGCCGACTGCATTGCACATGATGAATCGACACTGATATAGTGGGCATCGGTGTTAGGGCCAGGAACCGTCACCAGGTGTTGTTGTCACAGGAACGTGAAAACAGAAAGGCCGGAGAAGCATCCCCGTGGGAAGGGAGCTCTCCGGCCTTTCTGCGCGTTCACGCTGGTGCGAGGCCCTGGGTGCGCCGGCCGCCTAGAAGGCGGCCGCGCTGCGGCCTCGCCGGTATCCCGCATTGGGGGACTCGGGTATGTGGGCACGGACCCGGTGGCCGTCCTCGACGGCGTACAGGATCTCGTAGGTGATGGAGACGTTGCGGTTGCAGGGCATCACACCCTGCCTCCGGCGCATCTCGAGCTTGCGGAAGCCAGCGACGGACTCGGCGCGTTCGAAGAAGCGGGCAAGCATCTCGCGGGCGCGTTCGTGCGCCTGCTCCGCCGTGCGGCCGCTGGTGCTCATGGTGAAGAAGTGCATGGACCCTCGATCGAAGGTCGGCCTCTCACCGGTGTCGAAGTCGCTGGCGAACCGCGCGCGGCGCACTTCGCTGCCGCTGGGGCGCACGAGCCGGCCTTGCGCGTCATACGCGCACTTGTTGACGACTGCCATGGTGGATCCACCTCCTCTCAGGTCTGGCTGACGAAAATCCTTCAGCCAATCCCCCGGTGACCGGATCACCCCGGTCACCCAAGAGCAGGCCCTCCGGAGCGACCGTCGGCCCACGGCCGAAAGGTCGCCCGGAGGGCACCAGCGTCAGTCCTGCACATTGAGCCCGGCCGCTATGCGGCCTGTGGCTCGCTTTCCCTGCCTTCTTCCCCGCCGGCTTCCCTGTCGTCTTGTGCAGGCCCGGGCGCGGGTGCCGCCATGCGGTACACCGCCAGGGCGCACGCGAGGAACGCCGCGGTCATCAGCAGCGCTGAGACGGGGTTCGCCAATGCGCCCAGCAGCTGGGCGGGGACAAGGACGGCCGCGAGGTTGAAGGCCAGGTGGAGCAGCACGCACGGCCACAGGACGCGGGCGCGTTCGTAGACCAGCGCCAGCAGCACCGCCAGGGGCAGCGTGGCAGCAAACTGGACGACGTTGGCGTGCAGCAGGCTGAAGCCCGCGGCGGTGACGAGCACCGCCGCGACGATGCCGACCCTGCGCCGCAGCAGCGGGTAGAGCAGGCCGCGGAAAAGCATCTCCTCGGCCACCGGCGCTGCCACCAGTGCTAGCAGGAGGGCCACGACGGGACCGGCGTCTGTCCTGGCTCGGGTCGATTCATCGAATCCCGCCGAGCCGCCCAGGGTATAGAGCCACAGGGCCAGGGACTGGCCGGCGAAGAACGCCAGAGCCAGGCACCCAAGCACCGTTCGGGTAAAGCGCGGTGTTCCGGACATCGGTCGGACCGTTGGCGCGTTGGCGAACCACCGGGGCCGGAAGAGCCTGGCAGCGCCGACGAGCAGCGCCACCAGGCCTCCGAGCACCGCCGTACCCAGGACGGGCTCGCCGACCACGGAAACTACGGCAAGGCCAAGTCCCAGGTAGGCGGCGAGCACGCCGAGGGGCACGAGGACACACCACGCGATGGAGACGAGCCGGGACTTGATGGGTGGAGCGGGCATCCCCGCCTCCTTTCCGTGGTCAGACAGACGCGGGGATCTGCTCTTCGATGACGGCCTGGACGCGGGTCTCGCCGCGGAAGGTGTTCAGCTGCAGCTTCGCGATGAAACGCAGCGTTCCGACCTCGGTGCGGCTGGCCGACCGCGTCAGAGCCGAAATCTCCGGCTCCTTCTCCTCGGCGACGTTCCACCACAGGCAGGACAGCCCGGACCTGGTGACCAGCCGCAGATGCTTCTTGCACAGGCGGCACACGCGGTAGCCGCGGGCGTTGGTCATCAGGTTGGCGTCGGTGCGCTCATGGCCGCAGTCAGTATCGGAACCGATCCGGTCCACCCGCAGCCCAAGGGGCTCGACAGCGATTTCGACCACCGGCTCGACGAAGCCGTGGCCGAAGGGCCGCAGCGCTTCCACACGCCGGACGAAGCCGACCAGAGGCTCCAGGTCGTCCAGGCCAGCATCGCAGTCCCGGTCCGGGCCCAGGACCAGGTCGGCCCGGCGCTCATCCTGGACGACAGCCAGCAGGGCAACCTGCGTGGCCTCCCGCAATGCTTCGACCAGACCGTCGAGCAGTTCCGCCCGGTCGACCTTGACGCCGCAGGCCTGCTGGTGGCCGATGGCACGCATGCCGTCCTGGTGCTCGAGCGTGTCGATGATGCCGAACCACGACGGTGCCCGGCCGGAGCCTCCGACGTAGTCATCCGGCCCGACGGGACGGTTGAGCACGACGACCGGGTGGCCGTGGCGCTCCATCAGCCGGTTGGCGAGCAGACCGTACATGCCCGGGTAGGCCTCGGAGAAGTAGACCCAGGGGGCCAGCGGCTGATCACCCTCCTCGAGCTCCTGGGTGTGGACCTCGACAAGCTCCTTGCGGCTCTCGTTGGTCGCGATGACCTGGTGTGCCGCCTCGAGCATCAAGTCCTGGTCAGGCGCGGTGAACACACCGAAGCACGGTGCGAGCGGGTCGCCCGTGCGGCGCGGGGAGTTCATCGCCGGCGCGAGGTAGAACCCGTAGAAGCCCTCGTCGATACTGTCGATGTCGCGGACCTTGCCTGCCTGGCCGAAGGCCTTCAGCAGGACCGCGAAGCCCTCGAAGGCCCGGACGAAGGCCGGGTGGTGCGGGTCGACGCGCAGCAGCTGCATCAGCGTCGACTGCCCGACGTCGATCGCCTCGGGGTCCGGGTCGAAGCCCCAGGGGGTCGGGACGGTGCGCGGCGCGGGCGCGTACAGCAGCCGTGCGATGGACAGCGAGTCGCGCACCAGCTGCCGGTTCTCGTACAGCACTGGCATGACGTCGGAGACGGTGCCCAGGCCGGCGAACAGGCGCAGCAGGCGGATCTCCCAGAGCTTCTCCGGCCGGTGGACGCGGGCATAGGCCTCCAACACCTGGTAGAGCACGTGTGCGCCGCAGATGCCGGTGTTGGCGTAGGTCTCGTCCATCCGACAGGGGTCGACGGTGACGTCGGCGCTCGAACCGGGTTCGAGCTCCTCGTGGTGGTCGGTGACCAGGGTCTTCCATCCCAGAGCCCGGGCGGCGGCGATCCCGCGGTGGGAGTTCACTCCCCCGTCGCAGGTCAGCAGGACCTTGGTGTCCGGCCACGTCGCGGCGATCTCTGCGATGTCCTCGGCCGTGAGGTCGTGGCCGCGGCGGTAGTCGGGCACGTGCAGCTCGACGTCGAAGCCGAGCTCTGACAGTCCGGCGTAGCCGAGCACACCGGAGGAGATCCCGTCCATGTCGAAGTCAGGGGCGATGGTGACCTTGTGGCCGGCGGCGCGGGCGTCTTCCAGGGCCTCGACCATCTCGGCCAGGCCCAGGAGCTCGTCGTGTTCAGCTGATTCGATCTCGCGGAAGTACTCGTCGGTCCAGCCGCGGCGCTGGCACATCAGGGCGAACAGGTCGACGCCGTCGTCCGTCAGTGGATGGTCGTCGACGGTCTGGAGAATGGTCATGGTGGGGGGCCTCTCGATCGTGTCGAATGGTCGGTTTACAGGGGTGGGGAAAGGCACCCGCTGGCAGTGTGATTTTAGCAGTGCTGCGGGTTTATTATGCTGGTATAGCAGCGTTTTCGGCCTATGATGAAGGCATTCGAAAGATCTGTCGTTCTGGCGTGCCCAAAGACTTCTCTAAGGTGGTTCGGATCGTCTACCATTCAAGACATGGCTATTCGAAATATTGTGGAGTCGGACATCAGTGGCAAGCCGGATGCTGCCACAGTCACCTTCGGACTGGGCGACACCTGGTTCGAGATAGACCTGACCGACGAAGAGCGCAAAGAGCTTGAGAAGAATCTCAAGGAATACATCAGTAAGGGTCGAAAGGCCACTAAGAAGGGCGAGAAGAAGCGACTCGTGCCCGAGACGACGCCCGAGGAACGTGAGGAGATCCGTAAGTGGGCGCGCGAGAACGGTCATGAAGTGCCCGAGTTTGGTCGCATTCCGAAAGCTGTCATGAAGGCCCACGATGAGGCACACGGCATCGAGCGGACTCTCTAGCCCCACCCTTTCCGCAGTCTTTCGGGCCATACCGGAGAGATTTCCGGCCACCTATTCGAATCAAGGATCAACAGCCCTGCAGCACCAGCTGCAGGGCTGTTGTCATCTCCGGGGTGTGCACTTGTCAGAACGGAGGCAGGCGCGGGTGGATGATGTCTTCGACCTCGATGCTTGCAGCCAGGGCGCGGGAGCGGGCGTGCACGGTGCCATGTGAGAAGTGCCCTGGCGTTCCGGGCATCAGCTGCTGCTGGCCGGTGCGTTGGTCGCACTTGCTGCAAAGGTCCAGGAAGGCGGCGACACGGACCTCCGCTCCCCCGGCGCGCATGGCGACGAGGGCATCGACCATCCGTTGGTTCCGGGTGAAGCCCGCCGCCTTGGGCTCAGCGCTCCAGTCGGCCGGGAACTCAATTACTTCGAAGCCGGCAGCCCGCCACAGCCGCTCGGCCATGGCGTCAGCACCCTTGGGACAGTGCCCTGAGAGGAGCACGGGTCGGGCGACCGCAGACGGTCCCCAGGCTCTCCAGGCCTCGTTCAAAGCCGCCTTCATGGCCTCCGCGGCGTCCCAGGTCCGGGAACCGGTCACGAGCAGGGCATGGCTGAATCCACTGGTCATCGTGATGCCTCCCGGCTGGTCATCTTGGTCATCGGCATAGATCCCGCCGAGGCCGCCGCGGTGGCAGTCCGGATTGTGATACTCGTCTGTCGCTGCATCATTCGCGTCCTCTTTCGCCGCAATGTTTTCCGGAATGATTCCCGGTGTTCCTTCTCAGTCGGCAGGTCACTACGCGGCAGCTGCCGACGCCTGGGCACTGTTGACCCTGGCACCGCCGCGTTCGTAATGGATTGCCACCCGGACCTTCCGGTCCTCGCTGAGCGGTGCGACGTGAAGGGTGTATCCACCGTCCTTGTCGCGCTCGAGGTAGGCGACGCAGACCGTGCCGCTCTCTTCATCGTCGAAGTCGACCTTGCCAAAGCTCTCCGCCGGAGTCGCCTCAGTGACTCGCTCTCCGTAGGGGATCCACGGCTTGGCCTCGCACCTTGCTCCGGTGTCGTAGGGCGAGAGCTGCGGCTGTGGCCGGCGTGCGGACCTGGATGCCTTCCGGGCGTGTGTCATGACGATGCCTCTTCTGTTTCTCGGGATGCAGGTGTCGGGCATCGAGTGCAGGTCCCGCCAGGGGTCCGCGGAGACTCGATGTACGGTCCAGCTCCCGTGCCAGCTCCGCTGGCCTGACGGCCTACTGGTGAACCGTGTCGGGAACTGCTCCGACTGGGCCGCGCAGCGGGCCGGCCGACGGGCCGTCCTCCTCGGACAAACCTGGTGCGCAGCGCCAGGTGATCCACCGCCTGGCTGCACCCTTTGCCGCGTCGTCCACCTGTGGACAAATGCGGCGGGGCAGGCGGGGTGTCCTCCACTCAAGCGCAGCGCTGGGCATAGCCGGAGGGAGCGCAGCGACTGACGGACCGGCGAGCGAAGCGAGCGGTGGAACCTGTCGGCTATGCCGACCAACAGCGTCTCGAAGCGCAGCGAGAGACCGGAGCGAAGCGGAGGGTCCGCAGGACCGCTGTTGCCAGGTTCCCTTATGCCCTTTTCCTCTCTTGCCGCCATTTCGCCATTCCACGGCTGGAGCGTTAGCGGAAGCCTGGAATATCAGGGGAAACGCCCCGTACACCCTTGACCCGTACACCCCCTCTCCATCCGCGCAGCGGGTGTACGGGTCATGTCGTTTCCGCTGGATTTACGGGCTTTTGGTTGTACAGCCCTTTTGCCGTCCGCTGCAACGCCGTACGGATGCATCTTCCGCACCACCGCGAGGCACGAGCGGGTACCCGTACGGGTCCTCACATGTAGCGTCAGCGACGTCGGGCGCAGCCCGGTCCGCACCCCCTGGTGGATCCTGCTGCCGCAGGCGCATCAGGCCCGGCGCGCAGCGGTCCACCACTCCTCGCGACCTGTCGCGTCAGGCTGTGGAAAACTCTGCTGTCACAGCACTGCACTGATCTGTCGGTGCGCTCGTCGCACCGGTGTGCGGGCGCTCACTCCGGCTCTGTTTCGCGGTCGCGCCAGCACCTGTCGCACCGCGTCCGAGGCGGGCCCACACCGCTTCCTTGCCGGGGTCCGTTCCGGGCCGGCCGACTGCCCCTCCTGGTGGCAGCTGCACCCCCGGATGAGCGACAGCGAGTCCTCGACGGCCACCGCCCGGCCTGCCCCTCGTGGACGCATCAGAAGAGGAGCTTTCCCGGGAAGCATGAAGCCTCCCTGGATCCAACGGCAGCCCCCGCTTCCACAGCGTCACCGAGCCGTCCGGGTCTCCCACCAGGTGCAGCTTCCTGAAGAGGCTCACGGGTTCTTACCTTCTAGACCCCCACCGCCCGTGAGCCTCTTCAGGAAGCGGAGTTTTTGCCCTTTCGCTCCATGCGGGGCCCTACTACCCAGTTCGCCTTTTCCCTCCGCTCTCCTTGCGGCCCCCCCGGGCGGGTCGGTGACGCCACAGGCGCAACCACAGCTGCTCCACCCTGCTCCGATAGCTCCTCCGCTCGCTCCAGGACTGCCTCGAGGTGTCGCAGGCGGGTGTTCCAGGTACCGGTCCGGGCCCGCATCGCTGGACCCCTTCTGGTCCCGGAGTGGACAGATCATTGCACCGGCATGGACAGACAGGGACACAGACCAGACCTACACAAGCCCCGAGAGAGTCCAGAAAGGCCATTCAGACACCATTAAGTGCCGGATGGCGCTCCTCGGGGCCGCTTCGGGCGCACTGCTGGTCTCATGATGGTCTCTCACAGGTCTGCTCTGGTCCGGCTCGCGACGGTGGACTGTTGCTGGTCTCTTCGAGGGCGCTTCTGTGCTTTGTGTGGGACCACCGAGCGCCCTCCAATGTGCCGTGGCCTGATCGAGGTCTTCTGCTGGTCCGCAGCGGACCGCGTGCCGGTCCCGGGTGAGCCCTTGATGAGTCCTGTGTCTTCTGGTTCCCCGGCTGACCCGTGGCCTTCTGCGGGTCCTGCCGGCGGCTCCCACGGGTCCCGCCGCGGCCATGGTCGCTCACGGTGACGCAGGCCTGATCTGCTGGTGGCCTTTTGCTGGTCTTGGCGTGGTCCTTGCAGAGACCATTGAAAGACCAGTAGAATGATGACTGATAAATGAGTCGAAAGGTCCCCGACTGGCAGTAGCGCCTCGGGGACCGCGCATGAGAGGGGGCCGCGATGACCGAGGACAGTGTCCATCAGCACGAGGGCGCAAGGGGGTGCTCGCAATGACCGATAAGGCCGAGCCGCGCCGTCTGCGCTGGAGCGTCCCGCGGGCCGACGAGTCGACGAACCGGTGGCTCGACGAGCAGTACGACATCTCGCGCTCGCTCCAGCTGTTGATCCGCGAGTCCATCCAGCGCGACGGCTACATCGACGTGGTCAACCGTCCCGTCGAGCAGCTTCCCCGGCGCGGCCGCCCGCCGCAGGGCGAGCAGGACCCTGGGCGCAGCGAGGCCCTTGACGGAGAGGAACGCGGCGATGACCGCCGTGACGGGAGTGAAAGCCAGCACGAGAGTCGCGAAGGCCGTGACGAGGCTGCCGTGCCTGTTGCTGTTTCTTCAGAGCCCGTGCAGCGCGTCGAGGCAGCCCAGGCTGTTCAGCCGCCGCCCACGCCTCCTGTCCGCGAGCCCCACCCTGTTCCCGCCGAGGAGCCTTCTGTCCCTTCGGGGCTGGACGCCTTCCTCACCCGCTGATCCGCACCGCACTTCCTGAGACACCGACTTCCTGACCGAGAGGGACACAACCATGAGCAACACCCGCACCGCCGAGAAGACCATCCAGCTCACCGGCGGCATCGACGTCGGCAACGGATACGTCAAGGGCGTCATCCGCGGCGAGGTCCACGGCAAGGAGGTCTTTGACACGATCGACCTTCCTTCTGCCGTGGTGAGCACCTCGCGCTCCACGCCCAAGGTGCCCGAGGCTGACTCGGATGCCTTCAAGATCGTGGTGGAGGACGACTTCTACAACCGCGTCGCCGCCTCGTTCACCACTCCCCTGATCGGGCACTCGGACCTGCGCACCTTCGGCCGCGCGGCACTGAGCACCCCTGGGTCGAAGTTCACGCAGTTCGAGGTCGTCGGATCCCGCTCGAAGGCCGACCAGGAACTGAGCTCGGTGCTCGTCCTGGGCGTCTTCGCCGCCAAGGCCCTGCGCGACTATGTCCGCGAGCACGGCGCGCTGCCGGACCGCGAGCTGCGCGCCACGGTGCGCGCAGGCCTGGCTCTGCCGATTGCCGAGTACGTGCAGCGCCGCAGCGCCTACGCTGCCCAGTTCGTGGGACTCCTGGGCGCGGCCGACCCCACGGTGCACCTGGTGACCGTGAAGAACTTCTCCACGCCGGTCACCGTGCGCCTGCAGTTCGAGGATGTGCAGGTCCTGCCCGAGGGCGCGTCCGCGCAGTTCGCGATCACCGACAAGGGCGCGCCGCTGGCGCAGGCTCTGCTGGACGATCTTCGGGCCTCGGACCCCGAGGAGGCCGCGCGCCTGCAGGGTGTCACCGCCGAGCTGCTGGTCGGTGTGCGCAACACCGTCGGCGTCGACGTCGGCGAGGGCACCGTGAACTTCCCCGTCTTCACCGACGGCGCGTTCAACTCCGAAGCGGCCAGCACGCTGGACCAGGGCTACGGCACCGCGCTGACGAACGCGCTGGACCGGATGAGCACCAGCGGAGACAAGGACCTGAGGTTCAAGAACCGCAAGGCGCTGGCCGACTTCCTGCAGCAGGAGCCCAGCGTATTCCTCCAGGGCAGGTTTGACCGCGCCAAGGGCTACGTCGACGAGGAGGCCGAGTACCTGGCCGAGGAGATCGGCGCACGCTTCGAGGACGTCCTCGCCGAGGTCGGCGGCACCACCGAGGTGGTGTACGTCTACGGCGGCGGTTCGGGCCCGATCAAGGAGATCCTGCGCCCTGTCCTGCAGAAGGCCGCCGGCGGCATCCCGGTGCTCTACCTCGACGCCGCGTACTCGCGCCACTTGAACCGCGAGGGCCTGTACCTGGCGGCGAAGGCCGTCGAGGTCCAGAAGCCCGAGGGCAAGCGCAGCAAGGCCGCGGCGTGACGATCATGCATTCGTGGCCCGGTCCTGAGAGGCTTGCGGTCGGCATCGAGATGATGCGTGCAGGCTGCCGATCGCGTACTGCTTCCTGTGGTACCGCTCACAGTGCTGAGCGGTACCACAGGAAGCCCCGAAAGAGACCACTGATCGACCAACAACAGACCACAGCCCACCCCAGGAGGGATCAATACCATGACCGACCACGACGAGACCCACGACGGACCCAAGAAGGACCAGCGTCAGACCTATGAGAAGCCCTCGGGCATCGTCGCACGGCTCCAGCAGCTGCACGAGGACCGACCTGTAGTCTTCGCCGTGCTCGTGATGGTGGTCTCCGGGCTGGTGTTCCTGCTCGGCGGAGTCCTCACCGGAGCTGTGGACCTCATCGGCATCTCTTTGCTGCCGATGGACAACATGCCGTAGCGCCCGGCAGGCACAGCGCGGGCGAAAAAGAGACCTCCCCGGCGGCAGCTGATGCTGCGCCAGGGAGGTCTTTGCGGTGCTGGTGATCCAGGTCAACAGGATGGTCAATCGATGCCATGCTCGGCCGACAGGGCTGCGAGATCGTGGCTGAGATCTTCCATCGCGGCGATGGCGGCCATGGTGCACTGCTGGGTCGCAGGGCAGCAGAGCGAACGGCGCAGACCTGCTCCGACGATCTCGACGGCCGGCATGTACTTGAAGAGCATGCGGTACATGCGCGAATCCTGGCCGTGGCCGAGCTGGTGCCGGATCGAACCGGCGTTGTCCTTCAGGTCGCTGGCCTTGATGAGCAGCGCCCGGGAACCGGAGTTGGCAAGCCGCGTGAGGTGCTCCTCATAGGAGGTGCTCCCGCCAGGAGTGGTCACCGCCCCAACGAGCACCGAGACGCGCCGGCCGTACAGCCGCGCCAGACAGCCCAGGGGATCCTCACCCGGCTGGCCGAAAGCAGCAAGCAGCTCTTTGCTGCAGTCCTCGACGACATCATGCAGCAGTGCTGCGGCAATCAGTTCAGCGTCGGTGACGCCCCAGCGCAGGAGGCGCAACGCCACGCGCAGCGGATGCTCGATGTACGGCACGCGAGGCATGTCTCCCCTGATGAAGCGGGTCTGCTTCCGGTGCAGGAACGAGGCCGTCGCAGCTGCGCGGGTCACGAGCTCCGTGTTCGTGGGCATGAGGTGTTGGATCTCCCGCTCGAGTTCGAACACGAGCATCGCAGGGTCCATTTGCTTGAGCGGGACACGCGTCGTGGTCAGGGTGGTCATGGCTCTTCCTTTGTTCGGGATGGTTCTCTTGCTGTTGCAAAACACCAGGCGCTGCCCCGCAGCGCGTGGACCCGCCTCAGAGACAGAGCGAGAGCCCCGGCCCCGCGCCGGAGCGCAGGAGCCGGGGCTCTGGTGGGATCAGGCAGGGCGACTGGTCATTGGTGCTGGCTGGGCTGGGTGTCGTTGTGACGGCGTAGCCGGGCAGCCCAGGTCTTCAGGCCCGGAAGTCCAGCAGCCCAGACAGCACCGGACAGGACCACGAGCACCACGCTCGCCGTCCAGTGGCCGGTCCAGGCGCTGGCTGCGATCGCGGGCAGCAGGGCGAGGACGTTCAGCACGATCCCCGTGACGAGGAGCGCCCTGCCGACACTCCGGAGGATCCGCTCGCGGCGGCCGGTGGTCTGCATCGTGTCAGGCATGGTGGTTCACGCTCCTTCGTCGTGGGATGTGTTCTCTCAGAGCTCGATCCGCTTGCCGCGGGCGAGCTCGGCAGCGGGGATGCTCAGCCGGTAACCGCCGACCGGGTAGCTGGGGTGGTCGCTGGCGACGACCGCGCAGTTCCACCAACCAGCGTGGCGCTTGCGAGGACGGGGTTCTTCCTCGCCCTCGGTGCGGGCCTCGCCGCGGTATTCGATGGGCACCACGACGACGCGGTGGCCTGAGCCCCGCTCGGTGGCGTGCCAGGGCAGCTCGATGAGCAGGTCCTGGGGCCACTGCTCGATGGTGACCGGCAGCTTGGACAGTTCGTGGTTGGCCGAGCCCTCGGGCGAGTGCGCGAGGCGCTGGGCCTCCTGCTCGGCGGTCTCGACGAATCCGATCTTCTCGAGGAAGGACATGGTGATCAGTGCTCCTGGTTCATGGGTTGGGAAGTCGACGGGTCAGCCTCAACGCTGGACTCGCCGCGGACGAGATCAGCCAGCGCCTGGGCGTAGGCGTCTTTGGCCCGTTCGATTGCAGCCTGCTTGTAGAGTGAGTGGATCTTCTCGCCGGCGGCGATGCGGTCCTCGACCTCGTCCATTGCTATGACGGCGGCGGCGAGCTGGACCCGGGCCTGAGCCTCGGCACGCCGCAGCTCCGGGTAGAAGGCCTTGCTCGTGGCGAGCCGGTGGACGGCGGTAAGGCGTTGGGCTTCAGCGTCGAGGTCGGGCTCGGAAGTGGTGGCAATGGACACGGTGATCCCCTCCTGTTTGATGAAGTCGTTTGTTCGATGCCGGACCTGGATCAGCTGCGCTGGTTCCTCAGCCCTCTGCCAGACGGCGGGCGGCCGCCTGGAAATCCGCGAAGGTGGTCTCGGCGCGTTCTGCCCGTGTGCCGTCCGCCGTGAACGCCGTGCCGCACCATCCCGTGACGTAGCGCTGGCACAGCTCGCGGTCGGCCTGGCGGGCCTGCTCGTCGTAGACGGGCGCGCTGACGACCAGCACATCAGAGCCGAAGTCGAATGGCAGCGCGTCCTGCATGGGTGCGGCGATGGTGCTCATGGCGGTTCTCCTCGGAATCCTGTGGGGCACGGCGCTGCACTGCAGGCCGTCCTTCGTCGATGACTCCTCCGTGACAGCTCCGCTGTCACCACCACTGGCTGCACCTGAGAATCGAAGATGAAGAAGAACAACAAGAAGGTTCCAACCCCGCGCCGGCAAAACGCGGATGATCCGCAGCATCGGCACAACCCCTCCACGCACCCTGGGATAGGCTTTCGGCGGAGTTCAAAATTCAACAAAGGGAGAGATTCGTGGCGGGAAGCGCGGTCTATGGCAAGGGCTACCACGCAGGCAAGCAGGATGCCCGTACAGAGGACCTGATCGCCGCGGGGGTCTTGGCGGCTGCAGGTCTGGTCATTGCAGGTGGCGTCAAGGTTTACCGGAAAGTCAAAGAGGCCCACGCAACCCGGCTGGAACAGCGGCTGAAGGACATCGACGACGGAGGTAACTCCGAAGATTCCGGCCAGCAGTAAACCACGGACACAAAAAAGAGACCCCACCGCCGGAGCACGCGCTCTGACGGTGGGGTCTTCTTCAGGCGAACGTCCTGTCCGCAGCGAAGTGCTCGTGCACGGCCTCGCGGGCGGCGGGGTATTCGTCGTAGGGATCCGGGTAAGCAGCATCGAACCGGGCAGCGGTGGTGATGCCCTGGAATCGGAGCAATTCCAGGAGATCCGGCAGGTCCTGTGCACGGCCGGAGAACTCCGCGGTGTCCGCGGCGATGATCTTGGCGCGGGTCAGCGTGGGGACACTGGCCAGCTGAAGCCTGATGCACTCGTACGCTGTGTCGTCGTCGATCCAGCGCGCCTGGTATATCGAGGCCACGAGCTCAGCGTCGTCACCGTCCATCACGTTGTCGTTGTTGATCCAGTCGCGCTCCAGGTTCATTTCGTCGGCCACCTCATGGATTGCCGCCATGACCTCTGGCGCGAAATCGCCGGTGACGCTGTCGATGTCGACGGTGAATGCCCGGTCCGCAGCACGGATGCCGTACTTCATGAGCGCGAAGCCGCCGATCGCACGGATCTGCACCGGGGCGTTCAGCCCCAGGCGCTTCAGCTTTCCGTTGAGCACCTCGAGCGCCCGCTCCAGCTGGGCCAGGCTGCACTTGTGGTCGTCGTGGCTCATCGTGCTGCTCCTTCTGGTCAGGAAGGAGCGGGTGTCTCCTTCGAGTCCAGATCCGGATCGGCTGTGCCGATCTGACGAGCCGCCAGGAAAGAGACGAGCCCGGCACCAGGGGCTCTCCCCCGTGCCGGGCTCTGTTCAGGCTCAGTGCATGCGTTCGATGCGCGTGGATCCGGACCCGTCCTGCAGGCCGGTGGCGCAGTCGTACCAGAAGCCGTTGGGCAGGCGGACCAGCGTGTGCGCCTCACGTCCTGGCCAGTTGCCGGCAGCTGCGATCGCGGGTACCGCCCGGCGGTCCATCACGCAGCTCACCCCCAGCTCCTCCACGACCTGCGGGTCGCGGACGTACTTCGCGGTGGAGCCATTGCGGGGATCGCACGGGACCTGCTTCATCCAGGCGGGGTGGTCGAGGACCCTCTTGACGAGGACCTTGTCGCCGACCTGGAGTTCGTCCAGCTCAGAGGGTGCTGTAGGGATGGGCATGTGGTTCTCCTGGTTCGTAGTCTGTAAGTGCAGCAGCTCAGCCGCGGCCGATGGAGGAGCACTGTGAGTGCGCACCGGCATGCAGTGCCACGGCGTTGTCAGCCGCCGTGCGGTACTCGGGGATCCGCTGGGGCTCCGGCTCGCCCTTGGGGAACCAGGGCATGGCGTAGCCGTCGGTGACCTGCTGTCGCGCGGCATCGTTGTGGGCCGGTGTGATGACGTAGGCGAGAGAACGGCCATAACGGTCAGTTCTGTCTGCCCCGGGGTCGTACTCGATGGTCACTGGCATGCCCTGCGGCAGGATGCCGCCAAGATGATCAGTGGCGGCCCTAGCGCCGCACTCGGGCTCGGCATCCTTGTGATAGTTCATTTCGGGCGCGTCGATGCCCAGGAGCCTGACTGTGTGCTCGGGGATCCCGATATGCTTGTCGGTCGCCTCGAGCAGGCCGGCCACCGGCAGCACGGCGACGGTGTCGCCGTCGATGACACGGATGACTTTGGTCTCCACGCTCGCCGGTTTGCCAGAGGACACCTGTCCCGGGTCCTGGGCTGCCGCAGTGCTGGTGGACGGCGTACCCGGGACGCCGGGGGCCTTCGGCAGGTCCTCGCAGCCGGTCAGCGTGACGATACAGAGCACGGCGGCGATGAGGCCGCCGAAGACAGATCCGGAGGGGGTGCGCTTCATGGTGGGGTTTCCTTGCTGGAGTGGTCGTCGGGCGCTCTGGCCGGGGTGGCAGGCGTGCTTCTCCACGGGCACGCCCGAGCCAGCTGTGCTGGCTGTTCCGGAAAGAGAAAGACAGGACCCCCGGCCCTGAGCGATGCGCTCGGTGCCAGGGGTCCAGTGAGAGAGATCAGTTGCCTGCCGCGACGGATCCGGAGTCGATGGGTTCGACGATGAAGACGCCGTCGGGCTCGCCCGTGAGCTCAGCAGCGAGCCGGCTCAGTGACTGGGCGTGGTCGAGCCTGTTACCGGCCCAGACACGCCGGCCAGCGTCGAAGTGCTCTGCGGCTTTCCTGGTCTCCTGTTCGGCACCGAGCGAGGCGATGTGTGCGAGCTTGCGGCGCACGTCCGGGCTGAGCTCGCGGATCAATGCGCTGCGTCCCTTGTGCGTCATGCCGAGCAGCATGCCGTTGCTGATGGGTCCGGTGTACATGGCGGTTTCCTTGCTGGTCAGGGTTGTTCCGGTCCGCGGGCGACGAGCACGAGGCGCGAGCCGCGGACGAGGTGGGCCTCACCGCCGACGGTGAGGATGTGGACAGTGCTGCCCACCGAGGGCCGCACCTGCTGGACGACGGCTGTGCCGCCATCCAGATCAGGGTTCAGGTCGCGCAGCGCGACCCGGTCGCCCCGGCGCAGCATCCGGGCGCTCTTGCCGCCGAGGATGCGGTGGCGCTCGGTCGAGCGCAACAGAGCCTCCTGGACCGCAGGACCGCCGTCTTTGACGATGTCGAGGAAGGCGGGGGTGATGGTGTCGGTCATGGCATTGCCCTCCTGGCTGGTGCAGCTGATGGATCGCGCGGGCCTGTACGACCCTGGGTCTGTGGCGCTCACGGGGATCGAACCCGTGACCTCTCGTGCGTCGCCCTGCAACGGGCCTGTAGCCTGGGTCTGCCTGACCAGGGATTGATGCGGAATCGAACCGCGGGCAGTCAGAACGCCGAGTGCTCTGCCGCTGAGCTAGAGCGCCGTGGGCCGGTTCCGGGAAGGAGCCGGCGAGGGGTTGTGAGGAAAGGGACGAGGAGCCGTTCGCCACTCACTTCCAGGTCGGTGCCCGCAGGGAGTCCGGAGCCGTGCAGCCGTCGCACGGCCTGGCCGCTGGCGCGAGGTGGTGCTCGACGAGATGGGACAGGAACCGGACTCCGACCTCGACGTCCGTCGTGAACGACTCGTCATCGGCCGTGCCGACGATCTGCGCGGAGGCGACCGTCGAGTCGATGTCCAGGTCGATGACCAGCTGCAGGGCGAGGCCCGGCGCGGGGCCGATCAGCTCGACGAGCACCTGGTAGTCCGGCTCGCACGAGTGCGAGACCCAGCCGACGTGGCGCTCGAGCTCGTCGGCGTCGTCGGCGGCGTTCAGCTCCTGGAAGACCGCTGCGACGGCGGACAGGAAGCCGGTGAGGGTGTGGTCGTGGTTGCGGTGATGACGGTGCTGCACGGAGGTCGACATGGCCCCTCCTCGGTCGATGGGTGGTGATCAGCGGATCTCGGAGTAGCCGCACTCCGGGCAGGTGTGGGTGCAGGCGCAACCGCGCCGGCCGGCCCGTTCGCGGGCCGTGGCGGGGGCGTCGGACTCCATCGGCACGCCATCGTTGGGGCAGCTGAGACCAGACATGGCGGACCTCCAGTGAAGTGTGGCAGGACGGGGACGTTGTCCTTCGTCGTCAGATCCGGATCGGCTGTGCCGATCCCCTCCACACAGGCCACGAACGAAACCTGAACGAAAAGACAGCGCCCCGCCACGCCGCTGCTGCCGGGAGGGCAGGGCAGGGCGCGCGGGGCGCTGGTGGGGCCGGAGCCACGGAGGGATCGAACCGCTCTGCACGGAAGCTCTCAGCGCCGGATCCCGACGGCGGCCTTGCACCGCTTGGTGAGGACCAGGAACTGGAAGAAGGCGACGGCAGCCGACTCACCGAGGAAGTAGTGCACTTCTTCGATCGTCATCCCACTGGGGTCGAAGTCGACGATCCGGGGATACGTCTCGGCGAGGATCCGCGCCGCCGCGGGAAGCCCGGCAGCCGGCTGGACCTCGGCGGCGGGCTCGAGCTGCTGGACCAGGCTCATTCGTCCTCCAGGTCCATCCGCCCGGTGACGGTGCGGAAGCGCTCCACGGGGCGGGTGCCGCCGTGATCGGCGACGAAGACCTGGCTGGCGTGAAGGCGCAGCTTCTGGATGACGGCGGTGACGACGTCGTCGACCATGGCCTCGACATCCGGTCCGGGGTGGTCGGTGATCACCGAGCCGACGACGGCGGTGAGCCCTGCGTGCAGGGCCTGGTCGTGATCGGTGGCCTCGACGGTCGCGTCGGCGACGATCTGCATGGCGGAACTCCTTCTCTTGGCTGATGACGTTGGGGGCAGGGCAGGACGGCGGCCAGCGAAAGCAGATCCCCGTCCGAGCAGCGCGAGGCTCCTCGGACGGGGACTGTCGGCGTGCGTGAGCCGCCTATTCGGTTGTTATTCAGTTGTGGGTTGTGCTGGGTGCGGGGCGCGCTTCTCAGGAGAAGGGCAGCTCCTCGCTGTGGACGGCGCTGGCGACGGCCGGCTGCGGTGCGGCAGCGGCTGCGACGGGAGCCGGAGCCGGCTGGGTCTGCAGGGCCTGGTTCTGCGCCTCGGCGGCAGCGACGCGCTCGTTCACGCGGGCCTGGGTCACCGAGCGGGGCTCGAGGAACGTGATGTCCTCGACGACTGCCTTGAGCTCGAAGACCTCGACACCGTTCTTGGTGTAGCGGTCCTGGCGCAGCTTGAGGTTCACGGCCACGAGGTCACCCTTGTGGATGCTCGCGAACGGGCCGATGCCGTTGGTGGTCGCGCGCACGAAGGCCTCGACCGGCACAGCGTCAGCGCCGCGGTTGCCATGGCTGTCGGTGTAGTTGTGGTCGGCCATCAGGGTGAACGCGACCTTCTTGGAGCCGTCCTGGTTGTTGAAGACGACCGGGTCCTTGGTCAGGCGGCCTATGACGGTGGCGGAGTTGCGGGGGTTCGACATGAGTATTTCTCCTCGTTGTGCACGAAACGCGCGGGCAGTGTCCCTGCTCCGCGCGCGATGGTGAGTTGAAGTGTTCGGTTGTCTCTCAGACCCCCATCCGGATCAGCTGTGCTGATCAGACGATGATCTTTCGAATGAAGACTCGGATCAGCTGTGCTGATCGAGCGCTCCTCAGTGCTCCTTCCGGATCAACTGCGTTGATCCCAGATGCCCTTGCATCACGGGTCCCGCATCAGCTGCGCTGATCGAACCCGGTACGCCCGGCCCAAGGCCAGCCCGGTGCTGCCCCCAGATCCCAGAGTTCAGCCTCGATCTGATCGGCCGCGGCCACGTCTCCGCTCGCGCAGGCCCGCCGGTAGTCCTCCTCCAGGTACGCGATCTGCCCGTCCCGGTTCGGGAACCGTCTCCGGAACAGCAACCAGCCCAGCCACGCGAGGCAGATCATGAAGGCAAGAGTGGCGATGAGGACTCCGGTGCTCTCGATGATGTTGTCCATGGCGTTTCTCCTGTCTGCTTCAGATCCGCAGCCGCCGGCGGACCAGGTCCACGAGCGTCGGGTCGGGTGCATGCCCCTGGGCCTGCTGCAGCTGCAGCCAGGCGAGGACGTTCTGCGTGTCCTGGGCCTCGAGCTGGCGGCGCTCGACCTCCAGCTGTTCCTCGCCGAGGGCGAGCATCCGTCCCTGGAGCTGCTCGATCTTCTCGAGGTGGCCGGTGCTCAGCTTCAGGACGCTCAGCGCATGGGTGTCCGCGGCCATCAGAGCGTGACCTCGACCTCGTGGGCGGTGGAGGCGAACGGACCGACGGTCACGGAGCGCATGATGCGCACGAGCCCCGCCTCCTGCAGGCGCTCGGCCAGGCCAGCGTGTTCCGACCAGTCCTTGATGAACACTCGCCCCGGGCCGGCTACGAGGCCATATGCCTCGAGGTTCACCGAGATGCGCTCGGGGGCCTCGTCGGTCAGGAGTACGAGGCTGCGCTGGGCGTCGGCGTGCTGCAGGGTGCCCGTGAGCTCGATGACGCCGAAGTCGACGGCGACGCTGTGCTTGATGACGGGCGGTGCGATGGTCTGGTCCATGGTTCTTCTCGCTTTCGATGCCTGCACAGGCAGGTGAATGGTTGTTGACCCCGGGCCGCCGTGGCTTCGTTGCCGGGCTGCGGCAGGAACGGTGTGTCCGGCGCTTCTCGCGACGGCCCGGGGCTGTTCGTGGTGCGGCAGTGGGCCGCATGAAGTCTTGACCCAGCCCCGCAGGAGGCCAGGGGGGCCGGAAGGGGTCTCTTTAGATTCCCCGGCGGGCCCAGTCGTAGACCTCGGCGGGACCGCGACGGGACCTCGCGGAGCCCTGGTGGCCCTGCCCCTGGATGAGACGAAGGGTCGGGCGGGCGGTGGGTACAGGAATGGGAACGAGCGAGCTGTCTGCCTCCTCGGCCTGCGGCTGCTGTGCTGCCGCCTTGTCTGTATGTCTGCGCCGGAGCGCAGCCTCGGCCTCGGCGTAGAGCCAGATGAGCCCGAGCACAAAGACGGCGAGCAGCACGATGAGGGCCCAGCTCTGTAGTGGTGTCATGGGCATGAGCGGGACGCTCCTTCGCTGGTCGGTGGTTCAGTCGATGAGTCCCCCGGCGCAGCTGCGCTGCGTCGCTGCATCCCTGCCCCGGGTCAGGAGGCCCGGCGGGCAACGGTGTGCCCACAGGCGAGGTACGCGATGTCGTAGAGCGGGGCCGGGCCCCAGGCGGCCTTCCAGGCCGCGGGCAGCGGCAGCGGCTCCGTCGTACGCAGGACGACGTCCTGCGGCATGCCAGGGATGCCGCCCTCGACATCGGGCACCGGATCGTCCCCGGGGGTGCAGCCGCCGCACCACTCCTGTTCGGGCAGGAGCGCAGCGGCGGCCTGCAGTTGGATCTGCTGTGCGATGGCGTCCGACGGCCGTGCGTCGTCGATGACGTCATGGAGGGGGCGGGCGATCGTCATGATGGAGTCCTTCGGTCTGTGTGCGGTCAGTGGGATGAGCGGGATGGCAGCCACCCGCGTCAGAGCCGCCGGCTCATCCCACGGCGAGCTGCGTGGCCCGCGACCAGCTGCCCATCCGGAACCGGATGGTGGCCGCCGGCGGGACATGGGTCCGGCAAATGCCGTCGGTGCCGCCGGTGCGCCAGGCCTCGTAGGCGAGCACGGCGATGGAGCCGGTCTTGATCCAGCACTCGCGCAGGGCGTCGAGGATCATCTCCTCGGTCCACTTCGTGGTCGCGCCCTGGAAGTGCAGCGGCTGCTCGGTGGTGTTCAGGCCCGCTCTCTCCAGGGCTGCATTCCAGGAGCCGAACCGGCGCTCCAGCAGCGGCGCGGATGGTTCGTCGTCGTGTCTGCGGCGGATGTAGTCGTTGCGCGGGAGGCTGTCCTGATCCGCGGCGCAGCGCAGGAGCGCGTCGACCATCTGCTGTTCGGTGTAGGTCTGGACAGGCCCTTGGAAGGCTCGGGCCGGCTCTGCGGGGTCGAACGCCGTGCAGGCGTAGCCGTTTCCGGCCAGCGCGTGGGAAATTGTGTGCTCCGAGATCCAGTGATCGTCCGTGTGTGGATCGGGGTTCTCGCACTGCACGCCGCCGCTCTCGTGGTGCTGGCACGGCAGGTGCTCCTGCACCTGCGGGTCTGCGATCTGGCAGCGCGGCATCAGGTCCGTCGGCACAGTCGTCCGGGTCATTGGCAGTCCCTCTCTCGCTCGGCGTCGTCCGGGCGCAGCAAGCCGTCCCGACCCGGCCCACCCAGGGACCGGGTGACGCGCTCGGGACGCGTCGAGCACCCGTCCGGATCAACTCCGTTGATCCCTCCCAGCCCAGCTGCCCCCTGGCGATACCAGGCATCGCCAGGGCCTGGCGCAGACCTTCTGTCAGCCGTCTTTTGTGTCGCTCTTCGCGCATCAACCGATAGACCATTCGATTGACCTATCGGATAAGATGTACTGGAAGACCAGTCGGATGCGGGCTCTGTGCCATCCGGCGCAGACATCGACCCGACAGGAGAGGCCATGGCGATGAAGACCCCGATGACGAGGAAGGCGGCATTGTCCGCCGCCGCACTGGCGGTGCTGGGCAGCCTGCTCGCCGGATGCTCCGCCGGTTCAGAGACGGCGCAGCCATCGCCGAGCCCGAGCACCAGCGCGGCGAAGGTGACCAGCGAGAACCTCGGCAAGGCGCTGGACCGGCTCGTGTTCCAGGGCACCGGGGCCAAGAGCGCCGACGGCGGCGCGTGCCTGGTCCGCGCCGTAGAGGACAAGAAGCTCTCGGACGCCGCGCAGGCTTACATCGTGGGCAAGGGCAGCGACGACATCGCCGCGGTGGCAAATGGCCTGCGCGAGGTCAGCGCGATGGACGCTTCGATCATGCTCTCCCCCGAGCTGCGCGACAAGTTCGACGCTTGCGTCGACGCGGTGATCCCGCCGACCCCGGCCCCGTTTGCCACGACCAGCAAGGACGGCAAGGACGGCAAGGATCAGGTCTACGTGCCGCCGAAGCAGGGACAGGAGCTCCCCCAGGCCCGGCAGCCGGATCTTACGCCGAAGTTCCCGGTGCCGCAGGGCGCGAGCATCAACTCCTCCTCACAGCTGACCGCGGGGCTCGTTTCGACGTTCTCCTCCTATGCGCTGAACGAGGATCAGAAGAAGACCTACGCAGCCTCGGGCGCTTGCCTGGCGGGCGTCGTCTTCCAGGCAGGGTTCTCGCAGGAGACGCTGCGCTTCCTCGCCGGCGGCGCACCAATAGGGACCGGATCGATCTCGGACTTCCTGCCGAAGGACGAGGACAAGAAGATCTGGAAGTCGAAGGACTTCACCTCGGCACTCGTGGACTGCACGGCCAGCGCAAAGGTCTGAGGCTCATCCATCGCGGGTTTTCGTCCTGCCGTTGATTGGCTTCTACCGATCAAAAAGAAGAACCGGTGCATACTCGCACCGGTTCTTCTTTTCCTGTTCACAAGGCTGCCGAAGTCATAGCAAGCCCCAGATGGCAGCATTCCAGAGCGGAGTCCGCGTCACAGCACTTCGATGGCGACGTCGGCACTAGAGCCGTTTTGGCTGCGCATTGCCGAGGTGCGCGCGCACCACGGCAATGTCCCTCGTCGGGTCGCGCCGGATCCGCTTCGACTTGACGATGAACGCGGACTTCTCGATCACAACGAGCTTCAATCCATGTTCGGGGATAAGAAGGCGCTTGCGTTCGTCGTAGAGGCGACGTTGCTCGCCGCGACCGACACCAGAGACGGTCTGCCGCCGATCGAAGAACGGCGACGGCTTCGAATGCTGCTCCTCCTGGAACTCGACGACGAGCTTGAGATCGGACCAAAAGCCGTCCACGGGTAGCTTGGTGCCGAGGGGTCGCAAAGGGGACGGGTCGCCGCGGAGCCAATCGAACGTCGCTTGGCGACAGCTGCTCATGCCGAGGACGCCATCGCACAGGTCAAGCACGTAGTGCTCATCGGACGCAGTGCGGTCGACCATGCCGTGATTCTTGCAGAGTTCAGCCGAGAGGCCCATGCTTCATAGGTTCAAGAACGACGTTTGGTCCGCTCTGAGAGCTTAGGATCTCGGAACCAGGCTGATTCGGTCAGTGCCGGCGGCGGCCTGATACGGCCCGGTGCCAGTAAGCCGCTTCTGCACTTGTCAGAATCTCGTAGATCTCCTCGACCACGAACTTGCCCAAATAAGGGCGTTCCTCGGCGCTCAAAGTTCCCAGAGACACCAGTGCAGCCGCCAACAGCACATCGTCTTCAATCGAAGGCTCAACCCATTCCCGCACACCATCGTCGGTAAGGTCCTCCCAGACATATGGCGAGGTTGCTATGGCCTCCCTAACCGCGGCGAGTCGCACCCTTACGTCTCCGCTGCGGGACCGCGCGTAGAGACGGATCTGATATTCATCCGAGGCCGGGGGCACAAGGGGTGCCCCGCCGGCTAACGGATGATGAGCAGCAATGACCTGGTAGCGGGCCCGGGCAGGGTGTCGGTCATGGAGGTCCTGGCGTATTTCCCTGATGCGGTGCCCGGGGCGCAATGTTGCAATTCCAGGGATGCGGTTGTCCCGCCTATTCGCGTTGTGTGGTGCCATGACCTGTCCCGACAAGCGGCCAATAGGTGTCCCCCTCCCTCATGATAGGCCCGGTTCGGACGGAGGTTGAAGGGCACCGGATCGAGGCGGCTGGGCATACCGGAACGAGCTTGATCGTCCCTGCGGTTTTCCACATACGCCAGGACTCCCCTACCGGCAGTCGGCAACCGATGCTGCACTGGAGGCATGCTCAGCTACGAAGACATCATTCTGCTCGGCGAGGAACGGGTCTTGGTCATCCAGGAACACAAAGAGGGCCGTTGCTGGTGTGGCCAGACCTGGCAATGACCAACCTTGACGGGCGCTGTCTTGGTTGTATGGCTGGTGCTTCCTGATGCCGGACTGCTTGCTTCAGGCCGGACCAGGACCTTGCTGGGAATTCAGCAGGGTATCCGGGCGGAGGAGCATACTGAAACGGTTACACCTCACGGTCCGGAACGCGAATGATGATCATCCGGGATCCTTCCGGGATTTTGGCCTTCGCAGCAGCCAGGGTGGTGCCATAGTCGGGGCCCGTCGCGCTGACGCGCATCATTTCGCCCTGGGCATCTTCAATGGTCAATTCAACCTCCATAGCTCTGAGCATAGAGCCCTGCCCGGCCGTCCTCTGTCCGTTGGAGAAGAGAAAGTTGTCAAGTAACAGCATGCGCAGTGAGTAGCCTGCCTAAGACCGGAGCGAGACTGGGATTGCCGGTAAAGGATAGACTGCCTGAGTGCCCGGTCATGATCAAGAAGGCCCGTTCGATCGGGCGCAGCCGCTCAATCCATCACGTCTTCAGCAGCCCAAGGACAAGTCAGTCCAGTCTGAGCCCATTGAAGTGCCCAACCCTGAGGCCGCCGGAGCCTGCGAGCAGGATATGAGCCAGGGCCCGACCCGCTGGCAGCGGATCAAGGAGCATCCGGCTTTCAAGACAGGTCTCGCCGTTGGCGCTCTTGCGGCTGCTGGCGCGGTCACGTTGTTGACACTGAAGTCGCCCGAAGTATTCAAGCAGGTCAGCGCGGCGGTCTGGGAGAAAATCCCTGAGTTCACGGAGGCGGCTTTCGAGGGCATCGGCGAGGAGGCCAGCAGAAAGTCTCCGACCGAGCATAATGTCAGCGGGCACCAGCGCGTGCAGCACTACGGTCCCGGCGGCACCGAAACAAAGTTCGTCCAGGTATCGCCTTACTCGCGTGGAGGTAGTACCTAACAGGCGCATGCGATACTGACCGTGTCGAAAATTGCGGTTGTGCTTGTCGTCAGCGGTTTATGTCATATCAGAAACGGCTTCGGCGGGACGTATTGGGACGGTAGGGCCTTTGGGTATCTTTGATTTCCTTGCGAAGAAGGAAAAAAGCTGGGACGAGATCGATGTCTACGAGGGTGAAACGCCCCCGTGCCCCAACTGTGGGACGCCCCTGGTGAAAAAGTTTGTTTACTCCGAGATGTACTGCCTTGAGTGTCGCTACGGTCTAGATGACGATGACGATGACGATGACGACAGCGAGGCGCTGAGTGTTTACGATGCAGCTCAGATCTGGGCCTCACACGGTAAGGATGAGGATTACATGTTCGGGTATTCCTCGGAGGAACTCGAAGCCGCGCTTTAATGTGGCAGGTCGCTGCTCGAGTTTGCTGCCGGCGCGGGTGCTGTTGAGGTCCTGCGCTTCCCTTACCCCGCTATGCCACAGCGACCGGCAGCTCGTCCCAGTGGGTCGTGCAGCGCTTCGAGAGCATGGCGCGCTTCATCTCCCACGCCGGCGGGGTCTTCATGCCACCCAGGCCCACACCCACTGCCTGCGCGCCGAGCTTTCTCGTGATTTCGTCAAGTACCTTCCCTACTCCCCGATCTTCGAATTCGGATTGGAACACAGGTAGGAACTGAACGCCGTCACCCGCGCGCAGTCCCGTGAGTACAACTCCTGCACGGGCGTAGCGGATACCGGCGGTCGGAAACAGATCAGGCAGGATCACACTGGCAGCTTTCGTAAGCGCGATCGGGTCATCGGTCGGCATGGCCAGCGGAACAGCCCGGTGGGCTGAATGCGGGACGGTTCCTTCGTCGGCCCAGCCGGTCGAAGCCCACACCGAGAGCACGCCGGCGACGGACCCCTGGGCCCGAAGACGTGCTGAGACCCGCTGGGCGTAGATCGACAGAACCTGATGCATCTCGTCAGGGTCCGTAAGCTTGCGCGAGAAGCTCCTGGAATAGATCAGCTGGTCCTTGGCAGCCGGCGGCTGGGTCTCCAGCTCGATGCATTTTTGCCCGCGCAGCTCCAGGATGGTTCTTTCCATGACGACGGAGAACCGTTTGCGGAGCCATTTGGCATCAGCGTCGCGCAGTTCTCTGGCCGTGTGGATGCCGAGCGCAGCCAGGCGCTTGCCGTTACGCCCGGCGACGCCCCAGAGGTCAGTCACATGGAGGGAGTCAAGGATCCGGTCAAGCTGCTCCTCCGAAAACCGCCGGAGATCGAGAACACCATTGAACGCGGGGTTTTTCTTGATGCCGAGAGCCGCTACCTTGGCGAGGGTCTTCGTGGGACCGATCGCGACGCGGACAGGAATTCCGGTCAGCTGGAGGACAGTCCGTCGGATCTCCTGTCCCCGTGATTCGAGTTCTTCAGGAGCCCCCCGCAGCTTCAGCCAGCTTTCGTCGATCGAATACACTTCCTGCCACGCACTGAAGCGGCCCAGAATGGTGGCAACCCGTGCACTCAGCGAGCCATAGAGCTCATAGTTCGATGACCTGGCTTCGACGCCCTTGGCCTGGCACCAGCCGCGGATCTTGAACCACGGCTTGCCCATGATGTCAGGATCGAGCTCCTTCACCAGCGGGCACGCGGCAACCACACAGCCGTCATTGTTCGAGAGGACAAGGGTCGGCCGGTCATGCAGCGTGGGGTCGAAGACACGCTCCGCGTTGGCGTAAAAGGAGACGCAGTCTACGAGAGCGATTTGATCGGGTGCTGGGGTCAGAGTCGTCATTGCCACGGCTGGAGACTATAGGCGGGGTCTGACACCACGTTTGATTTTCGCAGGAGACAGAATCCATGTGACCACGCCCCAGACTGACATCTCCGTGTGTTCGTGGAGAACGATGTCCGCATAGTCGAGGTTCTCTGCCACGAGAACGGTACGTCCTTGGATGACGTCCAGCCGCTTGACGGTGTATTCGCCGTCAACGACGGCGATCACAATCTTGCCCGGAACGGGATCGATCCCCCGGTCCACGAGCAGCAGGTCGCCGTCATTGATTCCGGCTCCGGTCATGGAATGGCCGGCTGCACGCCAGACGAATGTGCAGGTTGGGTCCCGGACCAGGTGCTGGACAAGATCGAGGTCCCCCGACCAATATCCCTCTGCAGGGCTGGGGAAGCCGCAGGCGACGGCTTCCGGCGCAAACGGGAGTATCAGCGGCTCGTCGAGCGCCAACGGTTCTGGCTGCGAGGCCTGCATGTCCACTTCCTTTTCGAACATATGTTCGATGGAATCGTACGCCCGGGCGGGAACGGCGCGCAACGTGGAGCAAAATGCCGGGCGGACTGGACAGGCCTGGGCTCTGGGACGGCAGCCAGGAATAAAGGCCCCGGTGCGCTTCATGCGCGTCGGGGCCTTCTCTTTTTCCCACGAACGGGAGGTGCGAACCAACGTCCAGCGGCCCCGGCCTTGGGGTCGAGGAACCGAGGCCGCCTGGGACACGCGATCAGGCGCTGACCGGGTGACGCAGATGACCCTACCTCTCTGCCCGACCTCTCCCAAAGGTCTGTCACAAGTCATTGCCCAATCATTCGTGACAGGCATTCGAATGACGTTAGAATGGACTCGTACATCAGTCGAATATGACAGGAGAGGCCAGACATGACCGTCGTCGACGAGCCGAAGGCTGCGCCTCCCGCTGCGCGGGCTGCGACCAGGTCCGGTGGACCGAGCACCGACCAGAACGGCAGCGACCGCAGGGAGCGGGTCTTTACCCGCCTGTCCTCGGACGAGAAGCAGCGGGCGGAGTACTGGGCGCAGCGGCGCGGCTACCCCTCCGCCAACGAGTACTACGCCGAGGCGATCGCCGAGAAGATCCGGCGCGAGAATCTCGACTTCGACATCCCTGATCTGCTCACCGCGCGCATCAACCAGGTCGTCGACGAGCTCAAGGCGCTTTCGACGAACAACGCCAACCTCGAGCGGGTCGTGACCATGGGCTTCGATTCCCTGCTCGGGCTGACCAGGGGCGACAACTATCTGCTGGACGAGGAGAACGGGGAGCTGACGTGAGCCAGGGGCTGAACGAGATCATGCCGTCCACCGACGAGCTGATGGACGTCGACACGTCCTTCCTCGATGCGTACCGGACCGGCGGGAGCGAGGGCCTGAAGCGGGCCCAGGAACGGGCACAGCCGGCGGAGCCGGAGCAGGACACGCCGGAGAAGGATGAGGCCCCGCAGCAGAGCGCCGAGAACCTTGACCGGGAAACCGGTGCCGGCCAGCGGGGAGGCTCGGGAGCAGGCAGCGCCACTCCCCCGGCCCAGAGCGACGCCGTCGTCGTGGACACAGCAGCGATGCCGCAGGTGCACGACGACGCAGACGCCGAAGCACACCCCGCGGCCCTCCCGGTGTCGCCGCCGGAAGATGCCAACCTCCTCCCGCCCGTCCCGCTCCAGCACACCGACCATCAGGAGGCCGTGCAGTCTGCGGCGGCCAGGGGCGGCTCCGGCGGAGGGGACGAGGGCAGCGAGTCGTTGCCACAGAGCGGCTTCCGGCTCGACGGCGTGAAGAGCCAGCCTGCCGTCCGGGCCCTGCCCGAGGCCATCGTCGGCGCGCTGCGGGAGCAGCTGCGCTCAGCGGCCGTCCGTGAGCTCGGCGTCGGCGACACGGCGGCCCGCGAGTTCACCGAGCGGTTGAGCCAGGCAAGCCTGGTCACGGCCTTTCTGCTGGCCCAGCTCGACCTTGGACTGGCGACCGATGCTGCCACCCGGCGCGCGGCGCAGCTGTTCCGCTCCCGTGATCCGCTGCTGGGCAGCATCGCGGCGCGCATGGAAGCCCTGGAGCAGATGGGCCGTGAGCAGACCCAAGGCCTGGCCGCGCTGCACGGGCAGCTGGGTGAGGTAAAGGAGACCAGCGCGGCGATCGAGCAGGCACTCGCGTACTCGATCGCGGACCGCACGAGCAACTTCCTGCGCGGCTCGCACAATGTCCACGAGGCTCCGATCACGCACAAGGACGCGGTCTTCGTCCGGGACCGGGTGCGGGAGGCGACGAAGAAGCAGGCGAAGCTCGAGCGCGAGCGGGAAGGGCGGCCGATCCGGTGAGCACCGCCACGCACAGGAGTACAGCGACCGACGCCGAGCGGTTCTGGGAGAAGGTCGATAAGGAGGCGGGCAGGCTCGACGGCACAGGCTGCTGGGTCTGGACCGCCTCGGGCCGCTTCGGCCTGTCGAACGGCCGATCCTCGGCCACGCCGCGCCGATACGCCTGGGAGGCCCTGCAGCAGGAGCTCGGGCTCGGGTCCCTGACGCAGGACGAGATCCTGCGGATGGCCTGTGGTCGCAGTGCCTGCGTCAACCCCGGGCACATGCAGAAGGGGGCCAAGCCGCTGCGCCGGCCGGGCAGCCGTACCTGTGCCCGCGGGCACACGATGGACGCCGACAACGGCTACTGGGCCAAGGACGGCACCTGGGTGTGCCGTCCCTGCAAGCGCGACCACTCCCGCCGGTACCGCCAGGACCCGCAGTTCCGGGCCGACCAGGCTGCTGCCAGCGCCAGGTACATCGCCGCGGACCCGCAGCGGGCCGAGCGCAAGAAGCAGCGGCAGCGGCAGCGGTACCGCGATGACCCCGATTACCGCGCCCGGATCCGGGCGGCGGCGCGCGAGAGGCGCGCCAGGAAGAAGGCTGAGGAGGGCCGCGACGACCGGTCCGGCAACGCAGAAATGAAGGAGGCCGGGCGTGGCTGAGGTGCTGTTCCCGAAGAGACAGCGGTGCAAGGGGTGTGGCAAGGGTCTGGCGCTGCGTCCCCAGGACCCGGTGCTGCTCGGGCTGTACTGCGCTCCCCGGTGCGCGGGGATGTCCAACCCCGCCTCCCGGGCCGAGGACGCCCCGCGCGAGTGCACGACCATGCGCGAAGGGAAGAAGGTCTTCAAGCGCCGCTACCGCAGCGAGGGCGAGATTCCGGACCGGCTCCGCGAGGATCCCTCGACGAGCTGGTACAGCTGTGGACACTGTGGCCACTGGCACCTGGGTCATACCCGCATGGGGACCGCCGAGAAGTTCCGCATGTTCGAGGACCTTGACGAGGACCTGCCGGACCTGTTGGTCAAGCTCCGGGGGAAGGCCTCCCACAAGCAGGTCGCCGAGGTCGCCGGCGTCCGTCCGATCCGGATCAGGGAGCTGGAGTCCGGTGTAGACCATCCGGAGAACCTGAAGACGCTCGGCAAGGTCCTGAAGGCCTACCGGGTTCGTCTGGGCGTCGCGCTGCCGCCCGGACGGTGATCAGCGCCGTACAGCATCAGCGATGCATGGACAGACGATCCGTGCTACTTTATAGCCATCACGATCAGCCCGTTGCCGCAAGGCGCGGGCTGATTTTCTTTTCAGGGGGAGGAACGTGGCGGAGTACGCGAAGCCATGGCTGTCGGTCGACGCGCAGATCGACCGGCTGGCGTGGCACGGGGCCGACGTCGGGGACCGGGCAGCCGTGCTGCTGGGTGCCGTCGGCTACTACCGCCTCACCGGCTACCTCTACCCCTTCCGCGAGTCCGAGCGCTACGCCGACGAGGACGGGCGCTCCCGCATCCGGGTGCTCAGCGGCTACCGGCCGGGCACGACGTTGCGCCACGCTGAGGAGATCATCGACTTCGACCGGCAGCTGCGCATGCTCGTCATGGACGGCGTCGAACGCATCGAGGTCGCCGCGCGGATGCGGATCGGCTATGTCCTCGGCCGCCGGTCCCCTTTCGCCTACGAGGACCCGGAGTGCTTCACCGAGGCCTTCACAGCCGAGAGCACCGATGTGCGGGATCCCGCGCCGAGCCCGCATGTGCGTTGGCTCCAGCGCGTCAACGAGCGGCGGGCCAGCTCCGACGAGCAGTTCGTGGAGCACTTCAGGCAGAAGTACGACGACAGGATGCCGGTGTGGGCGCTGACGGAGATCCTTGAGCTGGGACACCTGTGCGTGCTTTACCGCGGCATGCACCAGCAGGATGCCGAGGAGATTGCCCGTGAGTTCGGCGTGCCGACGAAGAAGGTCATGATCAGCTGGCTCGCCAGCCTGAACTACGTGCGGAACGTCGCTGCCCACCATGCCCGACTGTTCAACCGCAAGCTCCAGAACGCGCCGTCGCGGCCGAAGGTCGGAGTGGTGCCGGTGCTGGACCACCTGCGCGATGAGCAGACCGCCAAGGGTGTCTTCGGCACGTACAACGCCCTGGCCGTAATCGCGTACCTGCTGCGCGCCATCGACCCGGACACCGGTTGGTCCGGTCGGCTGGCGGCTCTGCTTCGCCAATTCCCGGTCTCACACGCCCTGACCATCGAGTCGATGGGCGCGCCTGTGGGCTGGGAGTCGCTCGAGCTCTGGCGCGGCTGAGGCGGAGCTAGGACCGGACGGTGAGCCGGCCTTCCTTCATGTCGTCACGCAGCTGCGACAGCATGTACCAGTGCGCGCCCTTGGGCTTGAGTGAGATGTAGTGCTCGTGCTGCTTACCATCCTGCTCCCAATCCAGGACCATCTCCGGACGGCGCAGCAGGCCCTGGTATTCGTCGACGTCGGCACGGATTTCCACGCGCACACGTTCGTCCGCAGGCGGCACCAGCAGCACCGCGACGTCGCCCTCGTAGCTCAGTGAGACCTCCTGGGCGAGGAGCCGCCGTACGTCGGCCGTGCAGATCTCTCCGCGGGCGACGTCGAAGACGTTCTTGCCGTGCGTGGCGCTCTCCCAGGCATCGATGCACTCGATCAGCATCGAGCACCCCTGGGCGATACGGATGATGTCCGCCTCGTCCGGCGGCCAGCTGCCCTCCTGCATCTCGATGAGCATGCTGCTGAAGTCCTGTGGTGTGCGCAGGAAAGCGTGGTCGAGGGCCATGGGATTCGTGCTCCTGGGTCGGGCGTGAGCGGGTGGCGACTCTATAGACGTTACCTCGATCCGGGGTCGCCGTGAATGATCCAGGCCCTCTCTGACCGGCGTGCCGGCGCGGGTCTCGCCGCTCCCATTCGACTCGCTGTGCGACTCGCTTAGACTCGCCATTCAACTCATTCTATCGATAGACTTGTGACTGATTTATGAGTCGACTGGTTTATGAGTCACCGACGAAAGGGAGTCATGATGGTTGTCGGGATCCTCACCGAGAAGCCGAGCGCGGCGCGGCACTTCGCTGCAGCCCTCGGCGGCATGAACGGCACGTACAACGGGGAGCAGTTCGTCATCGCCCACGCCCGGGGGCACCTGTACGAGTTCGTCGATCCGCACCGGATGGTGGCGGATCCGGACGTGGCCGGGAAGTACCGGACCTGGGACCTGGGCAACCTGCCCTGGGACCCTCAGCAGCTGGACTGGAGCCTGGAGGTGATCAAGAACGCGAGCGCTGTCGCCGCGGACGTGAAGCGGACCCTGGGCAAGTGCGACGAGATCGCGATCGCCACCGACGTCGACCCCACGGGCGAGGGCGGCATGATCGCGGTCAATGCCTTCCTCGAGTTGGGGCTGAAGCCGGGCAAGTGGTCGCGCATGTACTTCACTGATGAGGCTCCGGCCTCGCTGCAGAAGGCCTTCGCCGCGCGCAAGGTCATTCCGTCACTCCTGGACTTCGACGAGTACCGCAAGGCGCGCTACCGCTCACAGTTCGACCTGCTCTCGATGCAGTTCACCCGCATCGCCACGAACATGGCCCGCCAGTCCGGGCAGGACATGGTGCTGCGCCAGGGCCGGCTGAAGTCGGCGATGGTCAAGCTCGTCGGCGACCAGCTGAAGGCGTATAACGACTACGTCAAGAAGCCGTTCTTCCAGAACCGGTTCCGTGACGAGAACGACGTGATGTACACGAACCCGGAGGAGCCGCGGTTCGACCAGAAGGACCAGGTGCCGAACCAGTACGACCCCTCCCCCGTCGTGCTCGACGGCAAGGCGACGAAACAGACCCCGCCACCGAAGCTGCTGGACCTGGCCGCACTCTCGTCCATCCTGGTCGGCAAGGGAATCAGGGCCCAGCTGGTGCTCTCGACCTACCAGTCCATGTACGAGGCCCAGGTCGTGAGCTACCCGCGCACCGAGGACAAAACGATCACGCCTGAGCAGTTCAACGAGCTTGCGCCTCTGGTGGACAAGATCGCCGGCGTGGTCGGGGTGGATCGCAAGCATCTGACGCACCGCGAGCCGCGCAAGGCCCACGTGAAGCCGCAGGGGGCGCACGGTGCGAACCGTCCCGGCCCGAAGGTGCCGTCCTCGCTGGACGACGTCGAGCAGCGTTTCGGCAAGGCCGGCCGCCTGATCTACGAGACCCTGGGCAAGAACTACCTGGCGATGATTGCCGAGGACTACGTCTACGAGCAGCAGAAGGGCCACGTCAAGGACTATCCGGACTTCGTGGGCATCGCCAACGTGCCCATGTCGGCGGGCTGGAAGGCGGTGTTCGATCCGGACGCCGGCGACGACACCGCCGAGGGCGACGAGAACGAGTCGGCCAAGGGCCTGGGCACCAACGCTGAGCCCTTCGTCTTCGAGGGTGCGAACAAGCGCCCCGAGCACCCGAGCATGAAGTGGCTGATGAAGCAGCTGGAGAAGCGCGACGTGGGCACGGGTGCCACCCGGACCTCGACGTACTCCGAGGTGACCTCGACGAAGACGAAGTACCCGCTGCTGCTGGAGAAGGGCCGCAAGCTCACCCTCGCCGAGGCCGGGGACATGAGCTGGCGGCTGCTTCCGGGCACCCGGATCGGCGACCTGGCGCTGACCGAGAAGGTCTATGCCGATATGAAGGAGATTGCCGTAGGCACCGGCCCGAGCGCAGAGGAGCGCCTCGCGGTCGTGGCCGACTGGGTGCGCGAGGACATCGCGACCATGCAGAAGAACGCCGCGACGATGCGCTCCGCACTGGGGCTCAAGGAGGAGGCCGTCACCCGGAAGGAGCGGGCGCAGGGCACCTGGGCCAAGACGGGCAAGGATGTGGTGTTCGCGCGTGAGTGGGGCGGCCACCGCTTCACCGACGACGAGGTCGCCCGGCTGCTGGCCGGGGAGACGATCGAGTTTTCGGCGAAGAGCACCACGGGCAAGGCCTATGAGGTCTTCGGCGAGCTTGGCGAGGGCACCTTCAAGGGCCGGACTTTCGTCGGGTTCCAGAAGCTCGGCTTCGGCCGGCGCGACGCCAGCGGCAACGCGCTGCCGCCGGCGTCCTGGTGCCACTACACCTTTACGCCCGAGGAGATCGACCGCCTCATGGTTGGCGAGGGCGTCGAGTCAAGCGACTTCGTCTCAAAGAAGGGCAACCGCTTCCAGTGCAAGGTCTTCTTCCGCGAGGAGAAGAAGGGTGAGGGTAAGAAGATCGTGCCTGACTTCGAGGCCTCCCTGGACTCCCCGCCGAAGAGCTGGTGCGGGGTTGCCTTCACCGACGACCAGCTCGCGGCACTGGCCGCGGGCAAGACGATCAAGGGTACGGGCTTCACCTCGAGCAAGGGAAAGAAGTTCGACGCCGAGCTTCAGTGGAGGAACGAGGGCGGCAAGAAGAAGCTCGTCCCCTCCTTCGGCTGAGGTTGCGCGGACTCGTTCCTGAATGATTATTCGGATGCCAGTCCGATAGACTGCCCGTCCACTTAAATCAGCACGCCACGGTACCGCCCGACGGCATCGGATCGCACGTCCGAGTCGCTGGGCGGTGCCATTCTTGCGTCAGTCGCGCTCGATTCGATAGGTCTATCTAAGGTAGAGTGGTCATGTATCCCTCATCTATGAGGGCATTCGGACAGGCGCAGACAAATCAGTGGTGGCAGCAGGGAGAGATTCATGGCGAAGATGTCGTACAAGGTGCCGACGAGCCTCAACAGGTCGTTCCTCGACCACGAGATCACGCTCAGCAAGGGCGGCTGGGCGGCCAAGCCCTCCCCCATCAAGCAGCTGTTCTTCTTCGGCGGGGGCGCGCTGGCGCTGCTGTGGGCGGTGACGCAGACCTTCGTGGCGAGCTCGGGTCCGGTGTTCATCACGCTCTTCGTCATCTGGGGCCTGGCACTGATCGTCTACTTCGGCGGCATGACCAAGACCAAGGAGCTGCGGGCGATGAACGTGCCCGCCCTGCTGGCATACGCCCCGTCCCGGGCACGCAACGTCTTCACCCGCCGCAGCTCGGACCCGAGCGACTTCCACTCGATCGTCGGTATCGACGGCATCGAGGAGGACGGCCGGATCCACTTCTCCGACGGCGGTGAGGGGCAGGTCTACTTGGTCGTCGGTTCAGCGTCGTACCTGCTCTTCGACGAGGACCGCATCGGCATCCTGGACCGGGTCGACGCCTTCTGGCGCAAGATCGACACGAACTGCGAGTGGGCCTTCGTCACCACGAAGGAGCCGCAGCGGATCTACCACCAGGTGGCCTCGCTCGAGCACCGCAACCACGCCCTCGCGGTCCGCGACCCTGACCTGATCGAGCTGCAGAACGAGCAGTATGACATCCTCACGCAGCACGTCGGTGGCAAGTTCACCTCGATCCACCAGTACCTGCTGCTCAAGGGCAAGAGCGCTGACGCTCTGCGCCGGGCGCACATGGTGCTGCAGTCCGAGGTCGAGGGGTCCGCGCTGATGATCAAGGAGGCTACGGTCCTCGACCGCGAGGAGACCGAGCCCATGCTGCGGGTCTTCTACCAGGGCATCGAGGACGACCTGCACTCTCTCAAGGCCTCACTGAACTGACCGGGCCGAGCTGGACGAACAAAGGAAGGACGAAGGGTGACATGGCGCTGATGACGAAGGCCCGCGCGCAGCTGGGCATTCCGGGGAAGAAGCCCCGGGGCGGGGACGCGACGGCCGTGCCGGGCGTGGATGAACTGGAGGCCGCTCTCGACGGCGATCCCGCCACGGGCGGGACGGCGGAGCCGTCCGAGGTGACCGCGCCGGCGGTCGCCGCTGAGCCGGCCGAGGTGGCCGAGCCGAACAAGAACTGGTGGCAGCGCCGCCAGGAGATGAAGAAGCTGGAGGGGCGGTTCGACTCGTATCCGCACCTGCTGGCGCTCAAGCCTCGGGAGAAGTACGTCTTCCGCTCCGACTACTTCGAGGTCGACGGTTCCGTGGCGTGCGTGCTCGCGTTCTTCCACGACGACGCCGCGCACGACAACTTCGCCGCGTTCTGGGGCATCGACCGGATCCCGGACGGGCTCAACGAGCGCGTCACCGCGGTCGTCCTGGAGCAGGTGCGCCGGATGGACGAGAAGTGGGTGGATTCGTTCACCAAGCAGTCGGAGAAGCTCGACCGCCTTGACGCGAACGAGCAGGAGGAGACCGGCACGACCTCTTCCAAGCGCAAGGCCGCCAAGATCTCCTCCGACCTTGAGGTCACCATCGGCGAGATCCAGGACGGCGCGAGCTACCTGTCGGTGCACAACCGCCTGTTTCTCAAGGCTCCGGACCTGGAGACGCTGGACGACTCGGTCGACCGCGTCACGCGGCTGTACATCGACCGCTTCGGCACGCTGAAGGCTGCGGCGTACGCCGGCGAGCAGCGCCAGGAACTCTCGGGCCTGTTCAAGAACAACGAGAAGAAGCGCGGCAAGGGCTTCCACTTCACCTCGACCGAGCTCGCGGGTTCGTACTCGCTGGTGACTAACGGCCTGAACGACCGGGGCGGCGAGTACGTCGGCTACATGGTCGGCGACGTCAACAACTCGGCCGTACTCATGGACGTGAACCGGTACGAGCACCACGTTGTCGTGGCAGACGCGACCCTGAGCGAGTACCTGGACCGCCAGCGTGTGTCGAACATGTGGTGCTCGAAGATCTCGCAGGCCTGCATGCTCGGCAACGGCTCGGTGGTCCACCTCGTGCTGGACGGGGCGGACCTGGACAAGCTCGGCCCGAACTTCGAGCGGCTGACCTCGCGCGTGGACCTGAACCGCGGTGACGTCAACCCCTTCGAGCTGTTCGGCGACGAGGACGACGAACTGACGGTCTTCGCCGCGCAGATGGAGAAGCTCAAGCTGATGTTTGAGCAGCTCTACGAGACCACGGACGGGGCAATCGGCTCGATCATCCGCTCCGCGCTGGAGGACACGGCGACCGACTTCTACGTCGAGCAGGGCATGTGGCGGCACAACGCCAAGGACCAGCGGCACCGCCTGCGCGTGGTCAACATCCCGCACCAGCAGGTGCCGCGGCTGCAGATGTTCGTCTCGTACCTCGACACCGCGCACAAGGCCCTGCTGAACTCAAGCAAGACCGACCCCGACCAGCTGCGCGCGTACAACGTGCTGCGCGGCATCGCGAACACGATGCTCAGCACGAATGGCGACCTGTTCAACAACCACACGGCATCGGCCGTGGACGGGGTCCGGGATGCCCGGCGCGTGGTCTACGACTTCTCGCGGCTGATGCGCCGCGGCAAGGGCGTGGCCATGGCCCAGCTGGTCAACATCGTCGGCTTCGCCGTCGGCAAGCTCGGGCTCGGGGACACCGTGGTGATCCACGGCACCGAGCAGATTGACGACCGCGTCAAGAAGTACCTGCACGACCAGTTCGACCACATGCACGAGCGCGGCGGCCGCGTGGTCTACAGCTACAACGACGTGGACAAGATGCTCGCGGACTCGGACTTCAACAAGTTCGACGCCGCGGACTACACGCTCTTCGGGCCGATGCGCGACCGCACGGTGGCGGAGTACCAGAAGCAGCTGCACCAGCAGATCCCGCCGGACCTCGCCCAGCTCATCACGACCAAGGGCGAGAACCTTACCTACCTGCGCCGGGACGTGTCGAACGTGGTCTTCCACCTCGACCTCGCGCTGGGGATCAACCCCTTCCGCGAGGCCCAGCGCAGGCAGGTTCGTCTGGAGGCCGCCAAGGCCGACGAGGCGGCCCGGATGGACCAGCTGATGAAGGACGAGCCGGCACCCGGCGCGAAGCTCACCAGTGCCCGCCAGAGCGTCGAGTCCGAGGAGGACCGCTCCGAGGACCATGTGGGGCGGGCCGACCGCAGGAAGGCCATGAAGAAGGCCGGGACGGCCCCGTGGAAGCTGGGTAAGTCATGACGGCCATCACGGACACGACAGACAGGAAGGGAAAGATGAACGGGACCATCACGCTCGCGGCGCGGGCCCGGGCCGCGGCGACTGCCCGGGGCGGGCTGGTGCGCGTCCTGGCTCTGTCGCTGCTCGTGGCACTGGTTGTGCCGCTGCTGATGACGGTGTTCGCGCCATCGGCGCACGCTGCCGACGACGAGGACCGCGACAATTACTCGCTGTACCAGCTGGCGTCGAATGCCTCGACGTACTTCAGTCAGGAGAACTCTCCCGAAGGCAAGGACAAGCCCGAGGATCGGATGAACGAGGACTGGCGGGCGATCACCGCCGACCCGGCGACGGGCGGCGACATGCTCGGCTACGCCGACTCCGAATTCAGCCTCTTCAACGTAGTCGGTTGGCTCTTCGCCGAGGCGACGGGCTCCACGCAGACCATCGGGTACGACACGCTGAATGCGACAGCCAGCGGCAGCGGAAAGAACGTCTACTCCGGCATGGTGGACTACGCCCACTTCGGCGCGGCCAACGCCGACCTCGGCCTGGACACGATGTCCTCGGGCATCGGTGGACAGATCCTGTCGCTCATCGGCGGCGGCGCGATCTGGCTGCTCTACGCGATGGCGCTGGCCGTGGGCACGCTGTTCTATCTCATCATCCAGCTGTTGAAGGTGCTGAACCCGTTCATGTGGTTCTACCAGGCGGTCGCCGGCGTCGCGGACTCCGGCGGCAATACGAACAGCGCGCACCAGCAGGACCTCGCCGACGGGATGACCGGTGGCCAGGCCGGCGGCGGTGCCCTCGCGGGCCTGCAGCACTGGATCGCAAGCTGGTACGGCCTGCTGCAGTCCATCGCCTGGGAGGCGCTGGTCCCGCTCTTCATCGGGTTCCTGATTATTGGCCTGGTGCTGTTCAAGAAGATGGACCGCGGCTCGGCGATCAAGAAGCTCGTCGTGCGCGTCGTCTTCATTGGCGTGGGCCTTCCGCTGATGGGTTCGATGTACACCGGCGTCCTGGACAAGTTCGATGACTCGCTGCTGGGCCAGCACGCCGGCCCGACCCGCGTGGTGCTCTCCACGTACGTGGACTTCGAGGCCTGGATGATGAACGACCGCCTCGGCGTTCCTGATGAGGCCGTTATCGCCTGGGACAACGGCCAGGCCAGCAACAACGCGATGATGTCGGTGCGCACGACGGCACTGGCGATCAACAAGCAGGCGCACGGTTCGACCTTCCGCGACATCAGCGTGGGCCCCGGTGCGACCAATGCCGAGACGGCCTGGAAGAACAGCCTGGTCGGCATGGAGGGCAGCCCGGCGGGTGACTTCAACGCCGTGGGCGAGACCTTCGGCATGCTCAACAGCTACATCTCGGGCCAAATTACATCGGCGTCGGACTTCGAGTCGGGCATCAAGAGCGCGATCACCAACCTGCCGGTCAACAGCGACGTGAAGAAGGAGTGGTTCATCGACAAGAAGTCCTACGGTGACAGCGACAACTTCGGCGGGCACGGCGAGTCGGACTACATCCCGACCAACCACCCGGTGCTGGCGGTCGGCGGCAAGGGCCTGACCTCCTCGAACCCGGGCGGGAACACGACGAGCTTCTCGACCCAGGGCACCAAGCACGGCTGTGGGTTCTCGGTCTGGGCGGACAACGCCCCGGTTTCCTGCAACATGTCGGCGCTGTCGGCGTACAACTACCTGAACACCGGCTTCGGCCCCGACTCGATGACGATGTACAGCTCGAACAACGTCACCAGCGGCCTGACCCGCGAGGACCACATGGCGGTCAGCCAGGTCGGCACGGGCCCGGCGAAGTTCATGTACTGGCAGAACGCCGGCGTCGTCCTGGGCAGCATGGTCCTGCTCGGCTTCTGGTACGCCATCGGCATGCTGGTGGGCGCGGTCAAGCGCACCTTCAGCCTCGTGGCCGCGGTGCCGTTCGCCACGCTGGGCGCGATCGCCGCGATCAGCAAGGTGATCGTCTACTCCGTCGCACTGATCCTCGAGGTGCTGGTGACGCTGTTCATCTACCAGTTCGTCTCGGAGCTGCTGATCTCCATCCCGGACATCATCTCCGGACCGGTGTCGGCCTGGATGTCCCAGGACGGCCTGTGGGGCTCAGGCATGCTCGGCGGGATCATCGTGGTCATCCTGACCCTGATCTCCTCGCTGCTGATCATCGGCATCACCTTGGCGCTCCTGCGGGTGCGCAAGGTCGTGCTGCAGGCGATGGACGAGGTGTTCACCAAGCTGGTGGACAAGTTCCTCGAGACCAACACCGCACCGAAGCCGGACAAGAGCAGCATGCTCCCCGCGCTGGCTGCGGGAGCCGGGGCCGGAGCGGGCATGGCCATGGGTAACAAGCTCGCCTCCGGCGTCGGCGGCAAACTCGGCGGCAGCGGGGCCACGAAGCCCGGCGGCACCCCCGGTGGCGGCAAGGGCTCGTCGACCAACGCCGGCGGCCTGAACGGTGAGCAGAAGTCGCTTGCTGCCGGGAAGGGCGCACTGGCCCTGGCCGCCGGTCCGAACGACGGTCCGGAAGCCGGCCCCGACGGCGGCAGCCCCGCCGGTCCCGGTCCGGTTCCCGGCGGTGGTGGTGACAGCGGCGGCCGCGGCCCGTCCGCTGGTGGTCCCGAGGGTCCGGGCGACAAGGGCGGTCCTCTGCAGCTCACGGGCGGCAAGGCGGGGAGCTCCCGCTCCGACAAGGAGACTGCTCAGACCTTGAGCGGCAAGGGCGGCCTGTCGAACCTCGGCTACAGCACCGGCCAGGGTCCCTCCTCGCGGGGCGGCCAGGCCACCGGCGGCCAGACGAGCTTCGGGCTCGGCGGCGCGCAGGGTGCTCCTGGTACCGGGCAGCAGGGCCATGGCCAGGGTCAGGGCCAGAAGCGCGACGGGCTCACGGGCGGCACCGATAGCGGTGCGCACACCAGCGGTGGCCGCAAGGCGGACGCCGGCCAGTCGGCACCGACGCAGTTCGGCACCGGACAGCAGGCGGCTCCGGCCTCCTCGGGCCAGGGCCCGCGCTTCACCGCTGGTACCGGCGGGCCCGCGCAGGTGAACCCCGTCATCGCAGCGGTCCCGGGGATTCCGGGCACCCGGGCGACGCGGGCCGCCGAAGGCCAGCAGCCGCAGGCCAACGCGGGTTCCGGCTCCCGTGCTGTGCAGGCGGGACCCGGTATCCCGCAGGCCAACGGCAGTCAGCGCCGCAGCCCGCAGGCTCCGATCCAGCCCCGCACCGGCGCTCCGGCGCAGGCGCAGGGCCAGTCCGGTCAGCGTCTGCAGGCCCCGGCTCCTGCTCCTGCTTCTACCCAGCCCCGTGTCGGTGGCCGGGTTACCGGAGGCACTCAGGGCAGCCAGGGTGTCCAGCCGACTCCACGCAGCGGACGTCGATCGGCACCGGCGGCTCAGGCTCCGAAGGCCCCGGCCCCGAAGCCGTCGCAGCCGGCTCCGGCCCAGCCGCGGCGGACGGCGGATCCGGCTCCGAAGCGCACGGACGGTCCCGTGTCGCGGAGGAAGCCGGCTGAGGACCCGAAGAACTGATCGTTGGTGATGAGGGCGGCGCACTCCGACAAGGGGTGCGCCGCCCTTTGCCTGCCACGGGGGAAAGGATGGAACGGATGAATCTGCGAGGCAAGGCGCGCGACGAGTTTCCGCTGGGCTGGTGGCACTCGGGGCGCTGGTGGCTCGAGGGAGCGCGCGAGCTGGCGGTGAACTGCCTGGCCGCGTTGGCTGCTGTGTTCTTCCTGCGCGAGGCGCTGCGGCTGGTCCGCCATCGCGACAGCCCCGCTGATCTGGCGCGCCGGCGGGTGCCGACGGAGGGTTGGGTGGCCGGGCTCCTGCTCGGGTGCATGGCTTTGGGTAGTTCAACGGCCCTGGCGGCCCTGGCAGCACAGACGGGCTCCTCTGAACGGAGACTGGTCCAGGCTGCGGTCCTCATCGCCATCTTGTGGTGGCTGGCCAACGTGGTCGTTTCAGTAACCGCGCTTGCCGTGCTGGCCAGGTCGCGGGTCCGGCACCGGGACACCTGGGCCGAGATCGATTTCGTCGAGACACATGCGCCAAAGTACGGACGGCCGCCGGAGACGATCGAGGAGTACCGGGCGCTGCGCCTGAAGGGCGGACGGCTGTAGGGCTCATACGGGACTGCCAGCCAGTCAGACACAAGAAGACCCCGTGGACGTGATGTCCACGGGGTCTTCCTTTCCCGTCGGGCGGCAGTCGTACTGCAGCACCGGCCTCAATCCCTCCGGGGGCCCTTGTCGAAGATCCGCGAGATGCGGTCGATTCCCTCGGCGCTGAAGATGTCCGAGACGGCACCGGCGGTCCCGCTGCGCGGCAGCTCCGAGCGCAGGGTGAGCTTGGCGTACCCCCTGGTCGGCCGGGACTCGATGACGTAGACGATCTCGTGCGAAACGAAGGCCGAAGTGGCCGAGTCCGGCTTCTTCTGGTGGGTGAGCACCCGGAAGCCGGCCCGGGTGCCGATGTAGTCGAAGAAGCGTGTGAGTTTCTCCTCCTCGAGCTGCCGCCGCTCCCCCGCGTTGCGGCCGGAGACTTCGATCAGCTGGATGTGCGTGCAGTCCACATCGTCCGTCGGCCGGCGGATGTCGTCGAAATCCCAGGTGGCTCTTGCCGTGCGCAGCTGCTCGTCGCTGGGGTACGCCACCCGCCCCTTGTAGTACCTGATCGGTCCGATGAGCGTCATGCCCGACCTCCTGCATCCTGTCTGGCGCGCGGGCGCATCCCGGGAGAGAAAAGGCAGAGCCCCGCGGACGCGTGGTCCACGGGGCTCCGGTGCTGCAGGTCGATCGGGGCAGTCAAGGGGTCAGCCTCCTCAGCCGCAGTACTTGGTCTTGACGGCCTTGCCCTGCTCGCTGTCGACTGGCACGAGCACGACGTCGTTGACGCCGTTGGAGAAGACGAACTCCATGGTCGACTTGTCCTTGCCGAAGCTGATCGAGCCGGTCTCGGTGGTGCTGCGGCCAGCCTCGGTCCAGTCCACGGAGGACTTGGACTCGTTGATCTTGCCGGTGCCGCGGACGGTGTAGGCGTCCTTGAGCTCGCCCTTCGCCGCGGCCGCCTTCGGGTCGTCGAGGACGGAGTTGATGGAGTGGCAGGCGAGGTCCTGGCGGCTGGCGGTGTCGAAGTAGGTGATCTGGTCACCGTCCACGACGACGATGTCGCCGTTCTGTCCTTCCGAGGTGGCGAAGTACCGCCCGTCCCCGCCGGAGCTGCTGCAGCCGCTGAGCACGAGCGCGGCGCATGCCAGGGCTGCAGCGGTCGCGGCCAGCTTCGTCCGCGTCACGTGTGCGGTCCTGGTGATGTCCATGGTCTTCTCGTCCTTCTGGTCGGTCCTGTCGTCCTGGCTCTGTGTCCAGGCAATGAGTGTTCGGAAGGTCCAGCGTCTCGGCTCCACAGTTCAGAACTGTTTCCCCGAGCCCCCGTTCCCAGGCCATGCCCGGGAGCCGAAGCTGGACTATCCACGCCCGCCTGGACGGACGATCTGCTCAGCCGGGGCTGAGCAGGATTTCCACTCGTATACCTGTTTTCTCTACCAGTATGGCAGACCACGTACCACCTGTACCACCTTGCACATGTCAGTCAGGAGATGACAGGGACAACTCCAGACACAGAGAGCAGCACGCGGATCCCTGCGCGGAGAACGCCTGCAGGACCCCGGCGTCGTGTCCGGTGTGCCACTCGGACCCGTCGGGGCCGGGGGTTACACCGCACGCGGGGAGGAGGTGACCGGGTGTGGAGTAGAGGTGGTGGACGGTGCAGGGGGCAGAAGCAGCTGGCATGTCCCCATTGTCGGACACTGCGCCGCTTTGTGCCGAACCGGCAGCGGACCAGGATCAGTCCGTTCCGGACGTTGTCGGAGCCCTTTTATAGCTTGGTGCCCAGGGGATCGAAAAACAGGACCAAAGGTGATTCCCGGGAGAGAGGCGGCCGGCCGTAGCCGCCATCTTTGTGGGTCGCCTATTCGAATATGTGTTCTAAGGTTGTGTTATGTCCTCCGAAGAGTTCGCCGCTGCACTGCAAGCGCAGTATGCGCGGCGGGCCGGCCCGATCGGGCTGACCGTGGAGGAGCTCGACTTCGAACATTTCCCGGCCAAGAACGGGTATCCCGGAATCCCCGTCAAGGCATGGATCCGGTTCCCGAACTGCGCAGAACTGGTGGACGGCGAGGTCTTCGCCTGGACAGCGAAAGCGGTCGAAGTGACATGGAAGGACGGGCCGGTGACGTACCGGACCTGGGTGTGGAGTTCGGCGGTTACCCGCCGGGAAGAAATGATTAACAGGAATCTTGGAGAGCGGACCCGTGGCAGCAACAGCATCAAATAGCAAACCTCTGGACGCTCCAGTGGAGGTCCGCTTCACGGCGAAGGGGGTTCCCCTGGCCGTCAGGCATGACGGCAGGATCTGGGCCGTGGCCGCGGAACCTGTGCACTGGTTCACCCGTGCCGACTGGTGGAACACCGCCAAGCGGGCACCGGTGGGCAGCGGCGACCTGATCAGCGTCGAACACTGGCAGGTTCAGGTCCGGTTGACGTCCACTTCGGCGCTGCGAACCTTCGAGCTGCGCCGCGACCCTTTGTCCGAGCAGTGGCTGCTGGCCGGGATCAGCGACACCGGGGCTGCCGCGGCCTGAGCCCGCTCCATCTCGTCGACTCATCCCCGAGTGTGACGATTCGACTCGTATCAGATTCCATTCGATTGATCCTCTGACTCATTAGTTGATAGAGTGCCGATAGGCATTCAAAGCACAGCTATCTGAGGCAGGCAGTCATGACAGGACAGGTCACCACCGCTGAACGCGGTGTGGCTTCGTCTGCATCTGCCTCCCCGCGCAGGCCAGTGCAGATCTCGGCGGCAGCTGCAGCCGCGATCGCCGTCCGCCCGATCCCGGTGGAGGCCATCAAGGCCGGAGCCGCCGTGGCGGCCTCGGTGGCCATCCGGCGGGCGGAGGCAGCTGAGGCTGCCAAGCCTGCGCACTTGGGTCGCCGTCGGGCCGCCTAGTCCCCGAGAGTCAGCTCCACGACTGGCGTGAGCCCTTGACCCCGTGCTTGTTGCGGCGGTGGCTGGGCAGCCCGGGCAAAGGGAATTCCTGGCCGCACTCAGGACACGGCACTGGCTGCGGGTGCGCGTAGTTCATGTGGTGGCGCAGGTTGTTCCGGTAGCGGAACGTCCGGGGTTCTTCGCACTTGGGGCACTGGTAGCTGCCGTTCGAGGGCATGAGCGAGTACCCGCCCCCGCGGCGCGGCTCCTGGTCGTCAGCTTCGCCGAGATACCAGAAGCCGATCCGGCTCAGGTTCGTGCCCTGGGAGCCGAACATCCCCTTGACCGACCCGCGCTTTCCGTCGTCGGCGTAGACCACGACCTTGCGGAGGAAGGCCCTGATGATCGACTTCTGCTCCGTCTCGGAGAGCTCGAGGAACTCGGCCCCGCTGATGTCGGGGATCGCCCTCGGTCGCCCCTCGGTCTTCTCCGAGATCCGCATCTCGATCTGGCCCTTGAGGGCCTCCTCCTCACCGATGCGGTTCAGCAGTGCCGACATCGCGCTGGCCGGCGCGGTGTTGATCTGGGCCCGCAGGATCAGGATGGAGTCCCCCAGGGCATCAGCCTGTTCGTGGAGCTCGGACAACTCCGAGCTCGCGCTCCCTTCCGCGGCCTGGTTCAGCCTCTCGGCCTGCAGCTCCATCACCTCGGGGCTGTCGAGCGATCCGGCGACGACGTCGCGGATGAAGCGCTCCAGGGCTTCCCTGTTGATTGCAACGCCGGGGCAGTCAGCGCCGCGCATCCGTCCGTTGCACACGTACGATCCCGACTCACCCATCGACCTGTTGCTGGTCATCTTGGTGCCGCAGCCGGCGCAGTAGACGAGGCCGACCAGGGGAAGGCCTCCGGCGCGGGCCCGGGTCCGCTTGAGCGGTTGGGGCTTCATCAGCAGGCGCAGGGTTTCCCACTCGGCCTCCGTGCAGACCGCCTCATGACTCTTGACCGGACGCCCATCCTTGTCGATGACGATCTTGCGCGTGTCGCGGAAGTCCGGACCTGGGCCGCCGCCGCGTCCATCGGCCTTGGCCGTGAGCGAGTTGTATCCGGCCAGGAGCGGATGGCGCAGTAGCGAGGCGACGGCGCGGTATTGGAACGGCCGGCCCTCGCGGTTGGTCAGACCCTTCTGGTTGAGCTCCCGGACGATCTCGGCGACGGAGAGTCCGTCGAGCCGCCATTCGACGATTCGGCGGACGGTCTTGCTCTCCTCCGGGTGCAGCTTCAGCGTCTTCACGCCGTCGGCGTTGCGCTGCTCGGGCCGCATCCAGCCGTACGGCGCAGGGCCGTTCCAGCCGCCCTTCTGGCGGATGTTCTCGGCGGTGCGCTTCAGCCGCTTGCTCGTGGTCGCCGCCTCGGTCTCCGCCAGGCCGCCGAGGACGGAGATCAGCAGGATGGTGTCGGGCGATCGAGGGGCGAACACGCGGTCATGGGTGTAGATCGTGACGTTGTGGCGGTTGCAGGTGTCGACGATGCGGGCGGTGTCCATCAACCGACGTGCCAGCCGGTCAAGGTCCCGGACGTAGAGCGCCTTGACGTCGCCTTCGGCGAGGACCCCTTCGAGGCGGTCGCGCTCTGGGCGGTGCCGGTCGCGGTAGGCACTGACGACTTCTTCGAAGATGTCGTGCTTGGCGACCGTGTGGTGGTGCTTCCGGCTTTCCGCCATAATCCAGGCACGCTGGTCGACGAGCGACGCGTTGCCCTCGGTGGGATCTTTGGATCTGCGGATATAGGCAACGGCTCGCACCCGTAAAGCATACATTTTTAAGGGTGGTGACCCTCGTGGTCTGTGTATCGGTGTGATGATGGCCTCTGCAAGTGCTGCATTCCGCAAGGCTCGGCTTGGCCGACCACGTGGGTCGGACTCGTCAGCCGCCAAAATATCGCGAAGCGTAGAACGTGCGCCTCGGAACATGGAAGGCATCCTTGTTCCTAACTATCAGCGAGTTTCATCGTTCCTTTGCAGGTCGGGTACCCGGTGCAGCCGAAGAACCGGCCGTAGCGCCCTTTGCGTTCCCTCATCGTGTGTTTCTTGCATTTCGGGCAGACCACGGGGGTGATGTCGTCGCCTGTCGCGGATCGGATCTTGACGACACGATCTCCGACCAACTCGAGGAGGAACGCTGATTCCCTACCGGCGCGCGTCACCAAGAGCGCTGAGCGCTTGGCACGGGTCAGTGCGACATAGAACAGGCGTCGTTCTTCTGCGTGTGGGTAGGAGTCGGGGGCGGCCATGGCCAGTTGCAGGAGAGCATCATCCTCGACAATGCTGGGGAATCCGTTCCTCTCAAGGCCGAGCACAACGACGTAGTCTGCCTCCTTTCCTTTCGAGGCGTGCACGGTGTTGAACTCGATGGTCAGGTTGGCGTATCTGGCTTCCAGCGCCGAGGTGACATCGTCCTTGGACCGGGAGTACCGGCCGAGCAGCAGCACAGTGGCTGGCTCAGTGAGCTCTGAGTCAAGGGTTGTCAGGTGCTGCCGAACGGCCGATCCGTAGTGGCTGCGCTCCCGTACACTGACGGCGCATACGGTCTCGTCAGCCTCCGGCGCTGAAGATCGGACGTTCTTGGAGATTTGATTGGGGTTTTTCATCACGAATCCACCCGCGACATCGCACAGGGACTGCGGGGACCGGAAGGTGCGGTCCAGCCAGATGGTGGACGCTGTCCCGAACCAATTATCGAAGCGGGTCATCACACTGAGGTCTGAGCCCGCGAACCTGTTGATCGACTGCCAGTCATCACCGACCGCGTAAAGGTAGTTTCCAGGAGTCTTCATCAGCGCCCTCACCAGCGCCGCACGGGCAGAGCTGGTGTCCTGCATCTCGTCGACCATGACGAGCCGGTAAGGGCTCATCCAACGGCCCGACTCGACGTGATCGGTTGCGAGATTCAGCATGTCCTCGAAATCGATCTGGCCCGCGGCTCGGAGCTGACGGTCCCATTCGGCGAGGATGACGCCGTACAGGCGTGTGAAGAGCCTGGCCCGCAAGGTTCGGCTGGCCCGCTGCGTCAGCACGTCAGGGGTGAGGCGGTTGCCCTTCGCGTGGGCCATGAACGACCGCATCAGCGTCATCATGGCTGGTTCGGTGATCGGAGGCTCCCCTACCGCCTCCCGGTAGGGGTCTTCCTCGAGTTGGATTCCGTGTCGGCGGAGCTCCTGTTCGAGGTGCTCGAACCCGGACCCGTCCCGGATGGTTGCCGAGGTTGTCTCGATAAGTCTTGTGCTGTATCGAGTGTGGGTCTGACGCCGCCACGCCACACTCTCGGCATACCCGTCAAAATTTGGCGGCGGGTTGCCGTCTGAACCGAGCGCCCAGTGCTCATGCCAGACGTCGATGTCCGGATAGTAGAAGTCCGGCTGATACTGACGGTGGTGCGCGTCCGCAACGTCGTGCGCGTAGGGTCGCTCGTATTCATATCGGACGCCGTTCAGGAAGAGCCAGTTTGCGATCATCACCTCTTCCTGGCTCTTGACGACCTCCCCTGCGAGAGTGCCGAAGCCGTTAATACCTTTGTTCCTGTCCCACGTCTCAGGCTCGTCTTCGTCCCCGAGGTCCGGCAGTTGCCTGCCGAACACGAGCCGGAAAAGGTCCCAGTCACGCCGGAAGGCCGGGTCCCGGTCACGGAGCCCATCAACGATCGCCGCGAGCCGCCCGATCCCGTTGCCATTGGTGATGTCATCGGGGACTGAAGGTTTTCGACCGGTGGCTTCACCGACGACTCGCAGTCCGAAGGCGTGAAAAGTGCTCGACGCTACCGACGCACCGTCATCGCCGAGGCGAGAGACAAGCCGCTCCGAGAGCTCACCGGCTGCCTTCTTGTTGAATGCGAGGGCAAGGATCTCCGTCGGCTGGGCGATGCCACGCCGGATCGCATACCCGGCGCGGGCTACCATCGTCGACGTCTTCCCGGAGCCCGCGGCCGCGATAACACGCACCCGGTTGTCGAAGCAGACCGTCGCCCTCGTCTGCTCTTCCGTCAACGGCGACTTCTCGACCTTGCGGAAGAAGTCGGCAAGGTCGTTTTTCTCCCACTCCAGGAACGCCTCGTTGCGCTGGGCAGCCCACCTTGACAAGTCAGTGGTGCAGCAGGCGTCGACTGCGGCACGCTGGTCCTCACGTTTGCCCTTGGGAAGCCCGGAGAGCCTCGGATCGCTGTCGGCAGCCAGCCACACAGCGACGTCCGGACGGGAGTCCGCGAGCGCGGCGATCGTGTCCTGGTCCGCCCACCGTAGTCGGTCCATCACATCCCGGACCCGGGACCACCACAGGCTGGCCGCCTCGCCCTGCTCCTCAGCCTTTGAGAGCAGGGCGGCGAGATGCCGTCGCTCATCGAGCTCGGAGTGGTACGAAGCGGCAACCTCACGCACCGCGCGACGAGACAGCCCATTGAGCACCGTCTCCGTCCCGTGGACGAGAGTGACGATGAGCTGCCCTGAGCCTTCATCGACTGCGAGTCCGAGGACGTCGATGACATCAGCGTCCACCTCCCGGGGGATTCCGCAGACGCGCAGGCGGCCCTCACGGATCGACAGCACCCATGACCCGGCACCTCTGAACGCGCGTGCCCACCAACCCGGCTTCCACTCCGTCATGCTTCCCCCGACTCACACACGTCTTCAAAAGGAGACTATTTGCCCTCTTTCCACGGTATCAGCGAGGAATTGTGTGTCGTCGAGTGCGTTCACCGCGTTCGTGCTGATCCGCAGGTACTGGACTCGGCGGGCTTGCCCGTCAACCCTTCGATGGCATGGTGGAGGCGGGCCTCCCCATCATGGAAGGATATGGCAGAGGTCTTGGGAGAAGGAACGGGTTGTGAGCACCACACACGAAGAAGTGAAAGCCGACCACGGGGCGCAAAAGAAACGTCCGCTCGTCCGCGTTGAGCCGCAAAGCCACCGTGACGACGGGTCGCCCATCGCAGGTGAAGGTCAGGCGTATGTGACCCGGTCGGGCAAGCTGTTCCACACTCAATGGTGTGGGATCATGGACGGCCACTGGCGCGCCACCAATGGAGGCATCTACTTGACCATGCTTGCGGATGTGGGCCTGCGGGGACGTTGCCCGCAATGCGACCAGGACCCTGAAGAGAAGAAGCGCTCCAAATTGGAGCGTGCGGAGAAGCGGGCAGAGAGGCTGCGACTCAAAGAAGAAGCGAAAGCTGAGCACCGGGCAAAGGAACGGCCGCTCGTTCGCGTTGAGGCGCAAAGCCACCGTGACGACGGGTCACCTGTGGCAGGTTACGGACAGGTGTACGTCACACGAACCGGGAAACTGTTCCACACTCAGTGGTGCTCGATCATGGATGGTCAGTGGCGATCCGGCCAAAGAGGCATCTATGTGACCATGATGGCTGATGTGGGCCCGAGGGGACGCTGCACGCAATGCGACAGGGACCCTGAAGTGATGAAGCGCTCCAAATTCGAGCAGGCAGAATTGCGGCGACTCAACCAGGAACTGGATCAACTGGGCAGGACCATAGCGCGAACCCTCGTGGTGAAGGGACCGGAGGGGGTCAACACATTGGGCCCTCAAGTGATCCGGTTCAGGGAAACCGAGGCAGAGCTGACTGCATTGTCCGGTCGCGTCGGGGGCTCGTACTCATACGAAGCTCCGAACTCGTAGTTACTCCTTCATCGGACGACATCGGCCGGCTGCGAAGCTGGCGCGGACGGTTGCGAGATTCGACCAAGTTTGTCGTGGCTTCGCTGTGCTTCAGCCGGCGATTCCGAGTTTGCCGGCTCGCCCGCCCTTGATGCCATGGTCCTTGCCGTAGCGCCACAGGATGGCGTCGATGATGCGCAGTTCGGAAATGGGTGTCTGGACCGTAGAAAGCTTGTGAATGCGCCCCAATCGTCCAGCAAGTTCGGGGTCTTCCATGAAGAGGTTGTGCCAATTCAGCCATTGGCCTTCAGAGGTGTCTTTGCCCACGACTGCCCCAATTACTTTGTCCCAGATGGGGATGAGATGCGGTCGCTTCCTCGCCATGATCTTGCTGGCTGTGGTGGCCCCGACATCCCAGCGCGTTTTGGGTGTGCGTCTCAGCTCCTGCCAGAGCAGCCATGGGGGGCTGCCCTCCCCGAGAGTGGCTTCTGCTTCGGCGACCGTGAGGTCGCTCATCTTCACGTCGGTGGGTATATCAGCCAGGAGATCTCGTATTTTCCCCGCCAACAGCTCCTCCTGCAGTCCGATGATGGCCTGGGCCGGCACTTTGACGCTGAGCATGGACACGGCGACGGCGTCGCTGTCGGTGATCCTGTCCCTCACCTTCGGGTTGTCGCCGCGGTTCGCCCATTCATCAAAGTAACTGCCGGTACTGAGCAACCCCGTCTTTGTGGACGGTTCAAGGTAGTAGCGCCGGAGCAGTTCGGCTGCGGCTTCGACGTTATCTTCTTTCAGGATGGCTGGTAGTTCCATGAATCCCCCTATGGCTCCAATGCGCGGACTATGACCCTGACTGACCCTGCGACGTCGCTGGGTAGTCAGTCTGTATGGCGAACCTCAATTCCGGGGTGGTTCTCCATGACCCAGGCGGCCATCCGACGGCTCCGTGCCGAGATGAACTCCAGCGTGGCCTCCCGGTACGTTACGTACTCGTCTTTTGTGGCCGGCATCCCGGAACGCTTGAAGTTGTCGAAGGGCAGGTAGAACCGAACCTCTTCGTAGTCGGGTGTCACGAGGTCTTGAAAGTGGAAGAACTCCACAAACTCCTTGAACCCGTCGAAGAGCGCAAAGAAGTCCGCGTACGCGTTGATGACATCGGCCAGAGGGCTCTCCGGCTCTCCTGCGTAATGACGCCGGATGCACTCCAGGGTCAGATCCATCCGGTCGGCGATGAGCGACCTGAACCCCCGGGCCTGGTTCATCGTGGGTCGGTCCTTCTTCCTGACGGGCCAGATCATCGCGCTGCCGATGGTATACGGCGGATTCAGGTAGCGGGACCGCTCGTCTTCGTTCAGCGAGGCGATGGCGTTCGCCAGAGACCTCGTACGTGCCCGGTCGGTGTAGGAGTGCGTGATGGCATCACTGCCGTACCAATGCCTCGCCTCGGAGGGGTCAGTGAAGATGAGGTAGCCGTCCCCACGCTTCGGCGGCGCGGTCGGTTCGAAGACGACGCCGGGTCGCAGCTCCTTGGTCCACAGCAGCTCGTGGTCCGCCCGGAGATTCGGACTGCCACTGTCCGGGTCAGTCCCTGGAGGGGTGTCGGTCATGTAATTGAACGAAGTATCGAAGACGCGCGGCTGTTGCTGCTGCGGGTATTCCGGATCACTCAAGGTTCCCCCAAAGACCAGAGTTATAAGACGAACGAACCGGTGGTTGGGTCCGCAAATGTCTCGGCCATCGGCTCTGTCCCAGACTAGGTGTCACTTCCTGATATTGAAACCCCAAGTGGCCGACTGACTCTCGGCAACGCCCATGTTCCCTGGGGTTCTGATTGTGTGCCCATGCAGCACTGCACTTTCAGGGAATTCTTCCCATGTCCTGTACGTTGCAGGATCGGTAATACCCCCTCAACAGAGAAGAGATGCACCTCCGTGGCAACCGATTACGATGAGCTGCGCACCGACGTCAAGGAATCCCAGGAAAACTCCCTGGAGGCCCTGAAGTCCGCCAAAGCCCCGGATGCGAAATCCGTGGTTCAGGAGCTCGACGAGGCTGACGCCCTGGACGGCCTGACCCCTGGCGGGGAGTTCATTGCCGAAGAGCTGGTCGTCCAGGTCATTCCGCAGGCTGATGATGAGTTCACTTGCTGGTCCTGCTTCCTGGTCCGCCACCGTTCGCAGAAGGCCCGCGAGAAGGACGGCCATGCCTACTGCGTCGAATGCGAAGACTGAGCGGTTTTGGCCGGCTGTCCCGGAGCATATCTGGAACAGCATCCGCGAAGAATTCACCCTGCCGACAGCGGCAGACCTGGAGACGCATTTCCAATCCCTCGGCGACCCGGAGGCCATGCGCCGGGCAGTTCGGGTATTCATCGGCGAGGGAACCTTCTGCCCGGGCTTCCAGCTCAAAGATGGGCTCTTCCACGAAGCGGTGCTGCGCCTCTTTGACCAGGCGATGAGCCTGAAGATTCCTCATAACGTGTTCGCCGCCTGGATGGTCAGCCCACTGCCGGCAGAAACCCGTTCCCGGCCAGTGGACATACTGGGCAGCATGACGCTGCTCCAGAGCTCCTTGGTCGCCTTTGGTGACAGGTACCGGCCGGCCGAAAAGCGTAACTAGCGGCTTGGCTCTGCCGTATCCTAAGTCAGATGGCTTCGTGGAGGGCATGAATAAATGGCTGCACATGTACCCGACCTAGCGGGCATCCTGCCCGCGGTCCAGAATCTGACGAACCTCGCGAAAAGCTTCGAAACGGCGGTTGGCACGGGCTTCCCGAACTGTGACGACGTCGAGGGGGCCCATGCTTCATCATGGGAGCCTGGGCAGGCGGCCGGACTGCAAATTCACTACCGATCGATGCCTGACTCGTTCCCGCAAGCTATCCCCTCGGTGTGGTTCCGAGCGGCCTGGAACGTGGGCACCTGACTCAAGCAGGTTTAAACCGGGAGGCAACCGTCTCACGCATCCTCGCCACCGCAACGTCGCCGGCTGGCTCTTCTACAAGCACTTTGGCCAGCCGTTTCGGCCAGAGTACATGAATGCCATGGGTCGAGAATGCGCCTCCGATCAAGGGCCAGTCGGCTTCAACAAAGCACAGCGCCCCGGTGACCGGAACATCCCCGACGAGGTCTCGCACGACGTCGACCTGTTTGAGCACCCCATCGACCAATTTCGTGCAATCCCGTCGGCCGACGAGGAGCTTCTCGACGCGGGGGCGAAGGATGCCACCCTCGATCTTCAGTTCAGGCCGTCCCTTGTAGCGTTTGGCGTCGATGACCCAGATTCCACTGGAAGTGATGGCTATGTGGTCGATGTTGGCCTTAGATCCGGGGATGCGTCGGTCGTGAAGGACGGCCAGGCCATCGGCGGCTAGGGCATCCAGCCGAGCGCCGAGGCGTTCCTCGCCAATCGCGCCTCGATCCCAGGCCTTGGTGCTTTGGCGTTCGTCGGAGACGGCGACTGCGATGCCGCCGAATGGCCCCCACTTCTCGCGGAGCTTTTCCTCGTCTTTCGCTTGGCGACGCTCATACTCGCGTCGGGCTGACGAGCCAGCGATTCCGGACTCAGTGGACAACGAGTTATCACCAACTCGTTCCAGGTGGGGGGTTGTTTCCGGGGTCTCGGTGGCACACTCCAAGCATCGGACGGTCTTCGTCTCGCTCTCGTAGATCGCTTCCGTCCCGGCCGGAAGAGATGCACCGCACAGCCGACACGCTCCGGCGTACCGGAGCCGCATCTTCTTCATGAGGACACAGGGTGGAGCATCGACACGGACCCAATCTGCTTGTAGATCACGGCGGTTAAAATGCGGATACGTTTACCATGGCTCAATCCTCGCCCACCGCATGTCAATTCCCTGCAAACCGTCCCAGGAGCTGAGTGGAAATCTTGACCGCCGGCCTTCCGGCGAGCTGTGATGACCTCGGGTGAACGCCCCGTAGGTCACTACGTTGTCTGCTGGCTGTCTGTATCCGGGAATTCACGGAGTGTGGCCGCTATGGCTCTGACTGCCGCCGGGTCCTCGGTCCAGTGCCGGGCCGTACGTGTGCAGGCGTGGAAGTTTTTCACTTTCGATGCCTTGGCGGCCTCAGTTAGTTCTGCCCACGCTTCCCGCAGTTCCGCTTGGAGCTCAGGTGACATGGGCGCGCCGGGGACGCGTTCCGCCGCCACGACTGGACTTATGGGTGCCGCGGTTGCGCCTCTTCGCCGAAAAAGACTTCTAAGACCCATTTCTGTTCCCCCTTTCCCCTCTGCCCAGAGTATCAATGTCCTCTCAATGCGTCCGGGACACTACGACCGAGCGCCCAGCCCCATGGCCAAGCGGATAGCAGCAGCCGAACAGACGCGTTATTCCCGTGCGGCGGGCGGCGTTTCCAACGCCGGAAACAACCCCGATCCATGCCCCAGACAAAGAGAAGAACGACAACTAGGAACTCGTTCGTTTGACCTCTTAGTCCAGTCGATGTTCCATGCGCTCTGCTGTACCGTGGCGGCTGAAGGCCTGCCGGTCCCCCATCGGTGGGCCTTCTTTTTCCCTCACTGCGGGGCACGATGGGCGAATTCGTGGCCGAAGTTGCCCCTGAAGTCGCTAAGAGACTGACGAAGCAGCCGCTGGATATCAGTCCGCAGGGGTACGGAGCTTGGCGGCGCTGAATTCCTCGTCAGAGAGTGCACCCTTCGCGTGGAGTTCTGCAAGGAGAGCCAGTTCTGCCGCCAGGGACCTTCTGCCCCGCATTTTGCCAAGTAACATCCGATGCCCGCCCGTGCGGGCTTGGGCTGCCGCTGGTTCCTGCGTCTGCCGTCGTGATGAACCTTTGATGCCAAATGCGATGAGTAGGGTTATCGCGAGGACGCCTAGCGCGATTCCCAAGGGGGCTCGGAACGGCTCCGTTGCGTTTGCCACGACGGCGATAACCACCCCAGCAACTGAAAACGTCCCAGCTATCCGAAGCCACCCTCGGCTGAGGCTGAACGCAAATATGTATTGGCCTGGTTCGGTCGGTACTGCATGTTGGTTCATCTGCCGAGGATAGCCCTACGAATACTCATAGAACATCCCCTGATGTGAACGCGATGAACTGCCGAACGCTGAACTCGTCATAGGCGTCCTTGGTCCACTTCCCGTTCCCATCGGGGGAGTAATTCTTGCGACCCTTCCCAAAATACGAAGTCAAGATCGCGTCGTTGTGAATTCAAGCGTTGCCTGGGTTGTCGAGTTGCTTGCGCAGCCGCTGGACTTCAGCCTCCGCCGCGGCGAGTCGAGCCTCGATCTTCTCCCGATCGAGGTTCGTCGACGGACGCGGTGCCGGCCTCGTCCTCGTCCTCGTAACGAGCCAGCCGATCCGCTGATAGCCAGTGATCCGCCGCACCTGCGTACACGTGAAGCAGTCCCTCTCGGGCTCAGGGCGCGGCCAGCGCAGATCGATCATCTTCCGGATGTGGTCTCGCTCGAAACCCTTTTCAGGCCATCCAGGGTTATCCGCTGCCGCCCAGCTTTCCTCGAAATCACGGCGGATTTCCACGATGCGCTCCTCGGACACCAGCTTGGGCCCGTCCTCGGGCTTCCAATCCACATCAGTGCAGACTTGCTCATAGTGCCCGCAGGAGAGCTTGACCCGCCAGAACGCCGACGAGTGTGGCTTGGGTTTCCGGATCTTCGCCCAGTCCTCGGCGTCCATCCAGTCGTATTCCGGCTCCACAGGGTCCGCCGGGAACTCCGTGACCTTGCGATCGACCCACTCGACGATGTCCCGATACGGCTTCTGAGCAGGTCCGTGGTCAGTCGTACACCAGAACTCCCCGGAGGGAAGCCTGCACTGACTGATGAGGTCGGGGAAGCGGCGATCGTCCGGATACTTGTCCTCTCCGTGCGTGTAGACCTCGTGCGTACATCCGCACTCCAACTCGACGCGCCAGCGAAACATGTTCTTGGCTTCCGGGACGAAGAGCGGCCAGAATACCGGGTCGTAATGCTGACGCAACTGGGCGACACCCTCCTCGAACTCCCGGAGGGCCTCCTTCTGAGGCCGCGCCCGCCCAGGTACTCGCTTCAGCAGTCTTGCGGATTCACGTGTCTGGTCATCGACCGGGGCAGTGTCGGCGGCGCTCACTATTCAATGCTCGTCCACAGCGTCACCCAAGTCTAGGAACAAGACGGACATCATCCCGAAAACGTAGCTTTGAACAAAAGCCAGGTCCTGCGCAGTTCCAGCTGATGGTTTCTCGTTCGGCTAATTGTTGGCACCAATCTGCTAGGAGACAGCAGCCTGGTGTGGACGGATAATGAGCGGCTATGGAACCAAATGCTGAGGTTTCCCGTGGTCCCTGCCCGGGGGAAGAGTGGGCCTACAGGCTGCGTGACGATGCGCGGTCCGAGCGGGTGCACATCGTGGCGGTGCACCAGGAGGGTCGAAGATTCCGGGTCGACATCCGTCACATGCACGGCCATCCACCGGGCAGGGAAGAGAACGTCCCTCGTTCCCGGCTCAAGGTACCGTGGGAAGACGTAGTCCCGTACGATGCCGCAATGGATGGCTGGAGGCGGCTCAAGGCCGAGGCCATCGACGAACATGAGGCGTCGGCCCTTTGGGCGGCCCTTGAGCTGCTTGTACCTTCGGAGGTCGCCGAGCTGTCTGTCGCTTCAAGCGACGATACGTTGACGGTCCACGATCACGTCTCCTTCGAAGCGCTCACCGGACAGACCGTGGCTGCCTTCCAAGCCCGATTTTCCTGGCTGGTTCACGACGGCGAGGTGTTCCTATCGCCGCGTGCGGCGCTGGCTGTCGTGGAGCTGGCCTGTCGCAGGAACCCGGCCCCGGTCCTGGACCTCGTCATGGCCGAGGAAGCGGTGGCTCGAGAAAAATCCAAGCGGGGCGGAACAATTGAAAACTGGGAAACCCGAGAACCGGTAACGACTTCAGCCGAGTTTGAATACGACTATTACCTGCGCCGCCAAAAGCCCGTTCATGAGATCCTCCGCCAATGGTGTGGTTATGGCTCGGTGACGGCCCATGAACGGCTCTTGGCTGCAGAAGCGGAAGTCAATCGCCTCGACGTCCTCCTGGCCTGGGCAGTGGACCACATCCGCAGGACTGACAAGAGCGCCGCAGAATTGATCGAGAGGGAGCACGAGGAGGACCGCATCACCCCTTATACCATCCGCCCGGTTCCCCAACGTCCACTGAAACCTCACGAAATCCCGCGGATTGAAGTCCCCACCCGCCGCGGCTGGTACCGCTGACACGTACCCACTAACCGCAGACGACGTGGACACTGCTTGCGTCTGCGGATCCCGACTCACTTCTGGAGCCAAGCGGGATACAGCACATGAAGACTTCCATCAAGCCATGGCTCGACAAGAGGAACCAGGCCTTCACCGCCGGAGCGAGGAGCGCAGAGCATGTCGACCCGTGGAGACATGCTCTGGGCCGGCAGCCCGAGTTGGGAGCGGCATTAGGCTCCGGTTCGCATGTAAGTGATGGGTACCGTAATAAGGCTTAAGCGGACTGAGCGGTCCGGGTCACTGGTCGAGCGAAGCACGTAGTCTGGTTCGTCCGGATGCTCCAGATTCTCTCGCAGGTTAAGGAAGAGTTTGTGCTCACGAATCGCTGTCTGCGCCTTCGCCATAGCCTCGGACATGTACTTCCTGTCACGGATGAAGATGATCAGGGCTGCTCTGGTGTTCCGCCAGACCACGTAACGGCCCATGAGCTGGTCGATCGCTGCCTGTAGCCCTTTTTCCCCTTCCCAGAGCTTGCACTCGGCGATGAAAGCGTCCCTATCTTTCCATCTCAGGAGGATGTCGCTCTTCCCGATGCCGATGAAGGTCTCGCCCGTGGCGGTACCGTCCCAGTTGGCATTGAGAATGAACAGCAGAAAATCACGGAGTGTCTGCTCGTCGCTTGTCAGCAGCGCGTCGGCTGATTCAGGGAGCCGTTCCAGCGCTGTTGCGAAGGAGCGAATGGTTCCCAGTAATTGCGCCGCTATCTTCTCCTGGAGCTCATATTCGGGTACGCCGCTGGCTGCCGATCGGTCCACGTGGCTAAGGGTCAGCGATGCCGGTCGAAGAGCTATCTCGATTCCACCTTCCACAGGGACCAAGTTAATTCCGGCCCTCCGCATCGATTGTCGAACCATTCGCGAGGCGCGTTGCTTGTGCTCCAGGATGGAGGAGAGCTGGGCTCGCATTCGTTCCTGGTGCTCCATGATCACATTGTTGGCCTTCCCAACAGCCTCGTTGACCTTCTCCACCCACTGCCGCTTCAAGTTGGCTATGGTTTCATCGAATTGCTGCTGGGTGACTTGGTCCAGCCCTTTGCTGGTCAGCGTCAGATGGATTTCATATCGTTCGCCCCGCAAACCAGTGTTTCCGCAGCTGCCGATCACCCCCGGATCGGAGACACGGATCAAAAGATCTGCCGCGCCCGTACATGGAATGGTGAGCTGCACCTGCACGACCCTTTCCCCTGGCGGCGGGATCTCAGCCATCGTGGTCTTAGGCCAGGATGGGGTTGCGTGCATCCTATCGACATGGATTTCAATGGGTAAGGCCGCCCACATCTTGACGATCTCACCAATCACAACGTCGACGTCCGTGTCCTCGAGTGTCTCGTCGTCGACGAGCTCGGCCGTTTTCCTGGCACCGTCTTCCCGGAAACCGAAGTCCGACTCAAACTCTCGTTTCGTGTTGCGAGGAGGCTGTTGCATTAATCTTTGTCTCCAAAAGGGCGCGAGGAAAATCCAAAGGGATAAGGCTGTTGAAGCCCAGCCTACGGCACGCAAGAGCGCCTTCCGCGGCACACCGCTCCGCGTCGAGGACTATGGATGAAGAGGCGACGGGGGCTTCCTTGCACTGACGGCATTCTGTAGTCTCTGGAGCTTCGGACCAACCCCGCGCCTTGAGGAGGACAGAACGCGGCGACCCCTGATGACGTCCAAGGCGGTCTGCATTGGTGGTCTCCGTCCAGACGTTGTGGAGTCGTTGGTACGATCCGTTCATGGTCGATTGGCTGGAGGACCCTCGAAACCTCGAGCTCCTCATGAATGCTTCTGCCGTGGTGCTGAGCGTGCTCGGGATACACCTGACAGCCCGCGGCGCGGCCAGGATATTGTGGGACCTCATCCGGAAGCGGACGGTTGTGTCCCCCGCCGGGATTCCCTCCGGCGCGAGGCTTGGCGACGCATCCATTATCAGGGATACAGTGTCGGCTGAGCTGACAAGCCCCGAGCTCGAGCGCCGATTGGAAATCCTCGAGCAACAGATGCATGACTCGTACAAGCAGATTCAAAACCTGCAGTCCGTCCAGAACCTCATTCGGACAGCGCTGGACGAGCTTCGCAGAAGCCACGCCGAGCTGAGTGCAGACATCACGCGGAAGATCGATCGCGCATCCCAGGAAAGCATCGAGATCAACGCGATCGGGATCCCGTTCGTCGTCGCTGGGATCGTGCTCGGGACATGGCCGTCTCTGTGGATGAATCCTTGGGCCGTGCTGGTCATGATCCTCGTCGCCGCGCTGATCCCGACGGCGATCTGGAGGAGGGACCGGAAGCTCCGGGCCAGGCGAGCGAGCAGTTAGAGGCGGCCACAGCCGGGTTCCCGCCCTTGCCGCGGGAACCGCCGGGCGGCGCGGCGGGGTCGTAGTGGCTCTCCTCGTGAAGAGACATCTTACCCATCCTCTGGTGTGGGGTGGTCTGCCATGCGGCGAGCGCATCGTCAACGTCCAGGCGGGCCTCGTCCGCGAGCGACTGGACACCATGGTCGACCTGTTCTAAGCGTCTCGGGGATGCAAGCGCGGCAGGCCCGTACAGCGGGGCTTTTATCGGATGAAGGTGGCGGCACGGGTCGATTCATAGGTGGAGAAGAGCGATCTGATCAGCACCAATACAGCCCGAACACCTAGGGTTCTGGGGCACGGTGAGTCAGGAAAGATGATCCGTACGAGCCACGCCGGCACTGCACCACCGAGATGTCGTTGGTGGCCTCTAGAGTCTGCCTATGACTCAGTACATCTATGCGACATCTGGCCAGGCCGTGGGCTTCGTTCGAGGCCGATATATCCACTCGCTCCACGGCGCTGCCATCGGTCAACTCCATGGAACCCATGTCCATCGGCTTAGCGGTCAGTACGTCGGAGAGCTCCACGACGACCAAGTCGTGGACAAACATCTCGGCAATTTAGGTAATATCGGCAATCCAGGAAATCCGGGGAACCCTGGCAATCCAGGAAACCCCGGTAATCGAGGCAACCGGGGCTGCCCCTACCCCGATGTCTTCCAAAAGCTCCTTTAGCTGCCGAATGGCAAACCTGTGACATAGCGGCACGCACGCCCGGAATGATGGAACGGTCGAGCGACCGGCACGGGCTTGCTGACGGTCGATGGGTGGTTCGCCTCCGCGATCTCGAGGCTCAACGAGAAGCTCTCCGCGGTTGACCACATCTGATCGCCCGAAGTGTTCGGAGTGCCCGTTGCTGACCACTAGCGCGTGATAAATGCGCACTCACCTCTCGACAGGCTGGTCGTTCTGGCCGAACTCCCGAGCCTCATCTTGCCAGCCCTTCAGGACTTCAAAGTTGTGCAGTACGAGGTTGGGGGCGTAGTCATAGGTCACCAGCAGCCGCGACATCCGCTCGAGCACCTCCTCGTCGTTCAACTGGGCCAACCACGCCGCGATCTGCGGGCTGCTCGGGGACCCGCCCATCTGGCCGATCATGTCGACCAGATCAACCCGTGCCGATGCCGCAACGAGGCGCTGCTTGTGGCGTTCCCCTGCGGACGTCGCCGATCCCACCGAGATCGCTCGACGCTCGTCCCCATGCCCGACGGCGATCTCGTAGCGCGTCGGAAGCGCAGGCTCGGGCGGTTCTGTCCCCGTGATCAGGCGCGGCACCGCCTGCGTGCGGACCCAATGGGCGATCTCATCGAGTTCCTGCGTCAGGACCGGCCACCGGTCCGTGTCTGGTCGGTTGATCCCGACCGTAGGAAACATGGTGACAGGGACCCTGGTGCCCATCGGGGTCTCCGCGATGATGTCGCCAACGCGCAGCGGTTCCTCGGGCCGGGGAGCAAGGTCGCGCACTGAGCGAGGCATCTGGTCGTCCTGGTACATGGCAGCCAGACGCACCGCCGTGATCGCCGGCGTCCTGTGCTTGGCGTGGTTCGTGTGAAGCACAAGCCGGGCCAAAGGGTGTAATTGAGGCTCGTTCCGACGGTGGAATGGCTGCAGGCCGTCGATCCGTCGTACGAGCTCACTGCCGGCACGCAGTGACGGCGGGCCATTGCGTGCTCGCTTCTTCTTCCACTCCTCGAACTTCTCGTAGCTGTCTGACGCGGGCATCTCAACCAGCTTGGCGGCCTTCTCGTCGAGTGGCGCGCCGTCCACGAACTCGACCTCGGCAAAGAGCGTGTGCTCGAGTGCGGCCCGGAGCGCCACGAGCGCGTCGGCAACGAGCAGCGGCACCTTGCGCGGGATCGGATCTACGCGCTCTACAACGGTTCGGCTGAACCTGCCCGCAGGCACCTCGCGCAGGCCGATCACGCCGTCTGGCTGCGTCTGGTAGTCGAAGAGGAGATCCGCGACCTGCCCGATCAGCTCGTCGGCGTGGGAAATTGTCGCGGCGACGCCGAGATGGCGCTCAGGGAGCCAGGTATACGTCTGATCGGTCATGACGATACTCTAGGGGTCGCTGCCCGTAAGCCGGCTTATCGTCACCGTGGGTCACATGATGTGGTCGTGCTCATGAGGGTCGAGCCATTCGCTTAGTTTCCGGGTGAGAGCTGACGACGAATTGTGGAGCGTGTTTCGGCATTGAGCGTGCTATCCGCGGCGACCAGCAGGCCGGTATCATTTTCGTTCGAGCAATCCGGCCACCCGTCACAAACAGCGATCACGAAAGCGCACTGGGATGCGCTGACTGGACGCAGCGTTTTCTCGGAAGAAGGAATCCTGCTGCGCTCGATGCACACGTCCGCCGCTCATCTGCTGCGGGGTGTCTGTGCGATGTATGTCCCTACTTCCACTAACCCCAACCGTCAATGATCTTCTGTTCCTCAGGAGTCGGACGAGGAGCTGCGGGTATGTGCCCGGACCACCATCGATTGACCACACGGACGGGTGCATCGTGCTGGCCCTCCCATCTTCGCGGCGTCCAGAATCGAAATAGGGATTCGTCCGAATTGGGTAAGTCGATCAGCTGAGACCGGATGCTGACCGGCTGCGAGGGAAGGTATAGCCTCTCCGCAATGCTGTCTCCCGCGCAAGCGATCGCGAAGCTATGCGCATTCGCGAGGATCGAACTGTTTAGGTCGATCGCTTCGCTCGTCGTTAGCATCGAACCAGGCTCCAAGGGAGGCTCCAGATCACGTCGGTACATAGCAAGCACAGAATAGGGGCCCAGAGGGAAGGCCAAAATCGGAGCGCCCCACACCCCACCCCCTATCGCGGGATTGGCCATGTACTCATGTAGCTCGATGACAGGCTCATCACAAGTAATTAGCGCCCTTCGAGTCCCATAAAGCGTTACATGGCGTGTCATGAGGATGCCGGCGATATGTGTCGCTGCTTTTGCTGAAGACTCCAGGTCTTCTTTCCGTGGGAGCGGCAGTTGCGACGGATCGGTGCGGAAACGTTCGACATCCGCAACAAGCTTTTCGAGGTCCTCGGAGGCGAACGACTGGTCACCGGCGGACAATTCGCGAGCTAGTTCGCCAGGTCCGCCGATCTCCAGGACCCGGGCCATCTGCTCGGCAATCATTGCACGCCGCCGCAGACGCGCAGAGCGGCTGCGCGTCATCTGCACAGCCAGAAAGAGACATAGCCACTGATGTGCTTCGTCGTCCATGGCCCCCGGGCCGGCAGCATCGATGCGTGCGATCGATGCCGCGGCCTTCCTCTCGACCTCCGAAAGCCACGCTTCCCAATAGACCGGCGACGTCTCATCGTCCGGCTCATCAAGTCGATAGAAGTCAGTCTCCAACGCGGCCTGGGCCGGAGAGAGTTCGTAGGCGTTCCGCCCGCGCAGTAGGTCAACGACTCTTACTCGCCCATCGACAGCCCAGCGATCGATGTAGAACCGGGGGACGAGATGATGGCGTCTTGGCTCCTGCCCCGCCGCTGTCATTGCAGCAGCCCGCGCAGCTGCCGTAGCCCATAGGTCATACGTAAGTTCCGCTCCCATCTCAGGAGCGTATCCAAAGAGGACAGCATTGGCGGAACTGTGTCTGGCCACGCGTCATTCCTTAACCTGCGCAAACCTTCGGAACCGGGACTCCCCATTGCGGAACCAGAGGCTCGTTTCGGTCGAGCCCGACTGCAAGGCTGACTTGATGGCGGCCGTGGTAGCGCCACATGCTCATGCTGTCGCCGTCAGATAAGGCGGAAAGCACAAATGAAAGCCGCGATCTCTCCCTTACTTCGGGAATGTATCTTTCCAACCCCTCGACTTCCGTCGGCAGCGCTGCCCGCTGATCCTCAAAATGCTTTCGAAGCTGATCCTGACACACAGTAGTTCGTTCGTATCTTTCATGAACGCCGCCGAACCGCCCACAGCTCGTTCTTCGTAAGGATATTCATCAAGGCGGCACCATCGGTGCAGTGCCCAACCAGTGCCGGCGCATTCTTCTCATGCCCCGAGCCCACGCTGCTCATGGTGTTGGGCGTTCACGCTTCGCCGGGAGCATCAGCCAACACGAGCCAGCGGAAGCAGCTCGGAGTCCGACTCAACATTCGGCTGGGTCTGCACCATCTTGAAGAATATGTCTGACTGCGCTGCGGTCAGATACTGGAAGCTCTGCGGGGGACGAAGGGTCGTGCCCAGTTCAGACAGGGGGACTGGTTCAAGGAATCGGCCAGCGGTCTCGACAAGGATCCCTGTTCCGTGCTCCCGCTGGTCGTAGTAGTCAAAGAACCTGCTCTTTGAGATCCCACCAACTGCACGGAATGTGGACCAGAGCCTCTTCGGGGACATGGTCTTCTGCCCGCGGACAGCAAACCACCCAAGAAGTGAGCCAACAGGCATGGTGGCATAGATCAGAACGTGGCTGACGTCATCGGCGACGGGCCGCTTGCGGAACTCCACAATCTTCTCGCCGGCGAGAATCGCATTGGCAAACTCCGGCCTGATAGACATCAGGGCTACCCTTCCTGGAGTGTTCTTGCCCACTGAATTCCTCCCTCTGATTTGATTTGGGCGATGGATTGCGGGGACTCTTCCATGACTCCCAGCATTTTGAGGTTTTCGCGCGACACTGGCGCGTCGAGCACTTGGTCAAGCCTGAATTTGACCGCCAGTACTTCCTTTGCGCACATCTTCTGGAGTTCCTCGGCACGGTATACGGTGCGTGCTCCGGCGAAACTCAGCACGTCGGCCAGGACGCTGGTGCGTCGTGTTTCTTCAACGACGCCAACAGCGTGCACAGCCCGCCTTTCGTGCGTCCGGAGAAAGAAAAGAGTGTCGCCCGGCTCCAACGTTTTTATACCCGAGTGGCAGATGTATACCTTACGGATTGCGTTTCCATAGGTCGAATCGAAGAAAGACTGCTGTGGTTCGGACGCAGGGAAGAGCATGCTGTGGAATACCGGAATGATAGGGACGAGGAATGCCCTGTTCACACGTCGCTTTCCAGGGCCGTAGCGCCTGTTGTACTCGAGGGGGTGCTCAGGCGGCTCTTGGTCGACGCTGGGCTCCAGGATCTTGCCAAGCATAATTTGTCCGGACGCCCCCGGTTTGGGCCCCAAATCGAAGAAGCCGAATTCCTTCAGCATCGCGAGCAACGGCTCTTTGTCCAAAGAAGCCTCGATGAAGCAGGTGTCAGCCCGCATCGACCGGATGCGGGCTATGACGGCTTCCAGCAGTGTCTCTCCCAGTTTCTTGCCCTGGTTGGCTTCGGCAATCTTGAATGTACAGATCTTCACGCTGTTTCCGGTCAATCCGGACACTTCCGGTTCCTGACGATCGAGGACCGCCAGGCCACGGATGTCCCTGCCGCCCCCTATGACCAGACAGGCCCGTCTTTCGGCAACCACTTTCTCCCACCAGCTGGAAAAGTCCCCATAATCAGCTCGGAGTGAATCAAAGAACGGTTGGACTGGATCTATGGTGTGAGGCTGGACGTCATCGACAGAATAATGAACTGGCAGCTGCCCCGACAGTGCCGTCAACACCCCTTGGGCGTCATCGAGCATCATCACGCGGTCTTGAAGTCCCGCATGACGGGCATGCGCGTGGAGCTTCCGGTCCTCAGTTATCAGCCAGGTGGCGGCGTTACGTTGCAGTGCAAGAAGCAGCGCGGCGTCCACGCCATCGTTACTGCGGGCCCCAAGATCCGGTGCATAACGTGCCTCATTCAGGAACCCTGTGGTGAGTTCAACACGTCCCAACCGCGGATACTTCTCCAACTGACGGCGCCGGCGGTCCCTTAGGTGGCGATCCTGAATCCGCGAGATGTCGTCAAATTGATTCTCCATGATGGAGATCTTGCCGCCGGTGTCCAGAACAAGGCGATAAACATTCGACGCCGACTGGTGGTTGACGTGATCTGCATCCTCATCACCCTCGATGGCGAGAACAATATTTGTGTCCATCAGGACTCGCAGGTCCCCCATATGCCCCGCGTGGCTTCCCATTTTCTCCCCAAGCTCTCGAATGCGGCAGACCATCCGCGTTGTCCCTGCTGCCTACGCTACCGACCTGAGCTCACGCTGGCCCTTTGCCACGGCGGCGGTGCAGAAAGTGACTCTAGAAGCCGCCGGCGGCCAGCTGGGCCGCCTTAGGGCCGAAGACAAGACCTATGAACTGGCCAAAGCAGCCTCCGAAGCCATGACCCCCGAGGGCTCGAAGGCAATCGCGATCCGGCCTGCCTTCCGCACAAGACCCTGCCACTGGATATTCAAAGTGAGCTACGCATCAGATACTCACTGAGCAGCCTGATAAGACGAGGACCAAGGTGTCGAGTGAAGTCGTCGACAACGCTACGGTCATCAAAGCTGTCCAACACGCCCCCGTACCGCCGGATGACCTGCTCTCGACGAGGCGTCGGAGCGAAGAGCGCACCGTAGAAGGCTCGTTCCGCTCCGCGGGAGGAGCTGTCGCGGCACCGCGCCGGGCGAGGTCGAACAGGTGAATGCGCTCGAAGTCCCTCAGCCGCACCCAGCCGAGCGCGACGTTCGTCTTCGAGAACTGCGCGCTGCATGGCAGGCGGTCCCAAGACCACTCATGAGCACCCAGACTCCGAGGGCGACGGCCGCTGATCACTCGTTCCAGGACGTCTCCGGCGACCGTGTCGACACCAGATAAGCCTGGTATACGAGTGCATCATCATATCTATGGTTAAGAGCAATGACCCGGAGGTGCAGGAAAGCGTAAAGACCATGTGTGCGCGCCCTGCTGACACCGAAATTCTGGCTGATTTGTGGACGGTAGCCAGGATCGGTCCGACCAACTCTGGGGTTCTCGTGGGTACCTGAAGACCTACAAATTCCGATGGCATGTCCTCCAGAATGGGGATACACCAGGGCTAGGCTGGCGGAACAAAGTCGGATTGGGGGATCCCCTGAAGCGCAGAACCGGGTTGTTAGCGGCCAGGAAAACTGCCCATAGGGGCGGGGAAGCCCGGGCCAACCGCCGCTTCGAAGCGTTCCGCGAGGTCCGCCGGCTATTGAACGGTGACCCGGTGGTATCTAGGCGAGGCTCTAGCTGCGCTTTTCGAGCGGACGATACCTGTCACCAAGCATGCGCGCCCCGGCACCGGGGCGCGCATGCTGTACCTTCTCGTCGCCGGAGACAGTCCCTGTCCGGGTCCGCCTAATGAATTCCGGCCGCAGCGGGGGCGTTGGCCTGTGCCGCGGTTCGGGAAGGCAAGGTAGCTGCAGCCAGTATTCCTGCAGCCACCAGCAGCCCAGCCGCGACGGCAAGTGCGCTGCCGTATCCGGCGACCAGTTGGCCTGCCTCGGTGACGGCCGAATGCTGGCTGCTGTTGCTGACCGTTGCAGCAACGCCTGCCAAAACGGCCAGTCCGAGGGCAACGCCGATTTGCTGGGCCGAGTTCAGCAGCGCAGAGGCAATTCCGGCCTCCGTTTCCTTCGTGTAATATACGGCGGCCTGGGTCAGGGCGATAATGCCGAGGCCGAACCCAAGGGCGAGGATGAACATGGCCGGTGCCAGGTACAGCCAGTAGTTCGTGTTTACCTGGATGAAGGAGAACCAGAAGGCAGCCCCGGCACTGAGCAGTGCCCCCGCTGCTGCGATGAGGCGCGCGGCCATCTTCAGCAGCAGCTTAGGCGCGGCCCCTGCCCCGAGCACCAGCCCTGCCGCGAACGGCAGCCAGCTGGCACCGGTCCGCAGAGGGCTGTAATGCTGAACCTGCTGGAGATAAAGGGTGATCACGTAGAAGCTGCCCATGGGACCAATGGCGAGCAGCAGCATGGAGGCGTATGCGCCAGCGCGGCCACGGTCCCGGAACAGCCCCAGTGGGACCAGCGGCGTGCTGCTGCGGGATTGCAGGGCGATAAAGGCAGCCAGCAGCAGGGCTGCAGCGGCTACCAGACCAAGGCCCAGAGGATCCGCGAAACCCTCCTCGCCAAAGCGGGTAATTGCGTACACCAGGGCGACCATGCCGCTGGTTCCCAATACGGCGCCCCTGACATCGAGACTCCCGGCGCGCCGTCCTGCGCTCACCAAGGTCCGGCTGCCCAGGAGCACGAGGATGGCGATGGGTACGTTGATGAAAAAGACCCACCGCCAGCCGAGGGTGTCGGTCAGGACGCCACCAAGAAGCAATCCCACCACAATTCCGAGAGCGGACATCGCGCCGTACAGCGACAGGGCTGCATCACGGGTCTTGCGTTCGGAGAAGGTTGTCGCAATGAGGGCCAGGGCGTTGGGCGCAACCAGTGCTGCTCCCAGTCCCTGAATCGCGCGAGCAGCGATGAGCGTATCGCTGTTGGGACTGAGGCCACCGGCCAGGGAAGCCACAACAAAGAGGGTGAGGCCTGCCTGCAGGATGCGGCGCCGGCCGTAGAGGTCGCCAAGCCGGCCGCCCAGGAGCAGCAGAGCGCCAAATGCGAGGATATATGCATTCACAATCCAGGGCAGATGCACGGCGCTCACCCGGAGTTCCTGCTGGATGCTTGGCAACGCGATGTTCACAATGGAGTCATCGAGCACCAACATCAGCTGGGCGGTCGCGATCACCAGCAGCGGTACCAATCCGCGCTGCTGGCCTGGCTTTCCGGTCATAACATCTCCTCTTAGATTGGCGGGCAGCGGCCCGCAGAAGCTTTGGAAACCCCGAGGGGGCATCACTCTGTTGAATTTGGGGCGTCGCCAACAGGACCCCGCGAAAGTCGAATCCTCCCCGTTGCCGGTTCAGTCCGTTTGTGGTGGACCTGCCGGGGGAATCGTTCGCTGCTGGCTGCACGTGCCCTTCCTCGCGTCTCCTTTTTCGGGAGGGGCGCCGGATTTGAGTGCAACCAGCAGGGGCTCGGGAAGTTGCAGGGGCTCAGTCGCCTACAACTGTGTAATCGGCGGACATGACGGCCTGACGCACAGCGGCTCCGGCGGCCTTACCACCTACAAGGAGGTGGGAAGGGCCGCCGGGAACGAGCTCAATAGCCACAGACTCCACGCCCTCAAGGGCTGAGACGGCCTTCTCAACAGTGCGGGCGCAGTGCCCGCAGGTTAGGCCCTCGAGAGTGAGCTCAGCAGCAGCCGGGGTGAAGGCGGGTGGCGAAAAGGGTTCTGATGAGCAGCAACTGCACGCCGCGCCCGATGGGGCCAGGAGCAGTTGAGTGCGGTTTGCAGATTCAAACATGCCAGTTTCCATTCCTTGACGAAGCATCAATGGCGCTGGGGTTGACGGGCTGTGAGGGGCGGTGCAGGGCACACGCCGGGACATACCATGTCACTGACAACAGTTGAAAGCATACCCCCCAGGGGTATAGGAAGCAAAGTGTGGCCCGGCTGGAACGGCCCTCCGTAACGACGCCAACAGAGGCTCGGTCAGCGTCGCCACAGCGCCAATCTTCGCTTTGTGTCATGGTCCACCGTGTGCACGATGGACAACCTTCGGATGGTCCGCCGGTCAGGCCTCGATGAGAGATGGTTTTACGGATCTTTCGGGTGCCGGCACGATTCCTCAACACACCGGTTATGACGAAGCGCCCGGCTGGCTTTCCCAGCCGGGCGCTTGCCCATTCCTTAGTTCATCGAAGAAGGTCCCCCTGCTTCGGCACATCTGACCCGATGCGGGGGCCAGTCATAAGGACAGTGTCACCGTACTTTCTTCACGGGGAGGATCGTCAGTGCCCCCAACAGGGCGATCCCGGCCGCTACGGCGAGCAGGAGGTCGTAACGGCCACCACCCATGGTAACCAGGGCTGCCGAGACCGCCGGGGCGAGTGTCTGCGGACCTGTCATGGCGATGTTGAATACGCCGAGGTCCTTCGCTGTGTCATCAGGATTCGGAAGGACATCGATGACGAGGGCGAGGTCAACAGCGATGTAGATGCCAAAGCCAATGCCGATGACCAGTTCCGCCCAGTAGAACCCACTGGTGGAGTCGGCCGCAGTGAGCATCCAGGTGCCGATGCCGAAGATTATGGCCGAGGTCCAAATGAAGACTTTCCGCCGCCCTAGCCTGTCGGAGATCCATCCGGCAATCTGGCCGGCCGTAACCAAGGCGAGCGTGTAGATGAGAACGCCGGTTGCCAGTGCGCCGGCCGCATCCTGTTTGGACAGGCCCAGATCCTGCTGTAGGTACAGGAGGCGGAAGGTGACGAACATAAACATCGCCAGGACGACGAGGAAGCGGGAGACCCAGGCGAACGCGAAGTCGGGGTTCTTGCGGGGGTTTACCCAGAAGGTCTTCAGGGCGGTCCGCAACCCGCCTTCTGAGGCAGGGCGGCGCTCCATTGGCCGGTCCGGCAGTACGAAGGCGAAGACAAGGACCAGCACCAGGGCGAGGACGCCGGGGACCAGGAAGAGTAGGAGCATGTTCTGCCCGAAAAGGCTTGCCGAATAGGCTGCGCCGAGGGAGGCTGCCTGGGAAGCAATGCCGATCATGCCGCTTACTTTGCCTCGCTGCCACTGGGGTACCTGGTCTGCCAGGGTCGCCGTATGTGCAGCGACCGCCGCGTTGCCGAGAGCCTGCGCGAAGAACCAGCCGATGCCCAGCACTACGGCATTCGGGGCCGTGGCGATGACGGCCAGGCATGCCAGGAGTCCCAAAGCTCCGGCAACCAGCCAGGGACGGCGGCGGCCGAAACGTCCGACGGTGCGGTCGCTAAGGCGGCCAAAAACGGGGTCGAAGAGGAGGGCTGCGAACGCGCCCATGGAGATGACGGTGCCCAGTGTGGCGGCAACGTCCGGTCCCGGAACCAGAGACTGCACCTTGAGTGTCATGCCGGCGACGATGGGCATAAAAAGGGCAATCATCAGTCCCAGCCGCGCGAGCACCATCGTTGTGATGACACTGGCCTGGGCCTTTTCGACGGGGACGGGAGCGTAGGACAACGAGTTGGGCGCTTCGGGTCCTGCAGCAGAATCAGACACAACCATGGGTCTCATTGCTTTCTATTGGGAGAGGGGAGGCGGGCCAGACGTAGCCCGTGTGATAGGAACCACAGTACCGCAGACCGACCGAGTATGCGGTCGGTTTATCAAATCGTTACTTTTTCGTCGCGCAAAGCTTGTGTTACCGACCGTGTAGTCGGTCGGCGTGCTATCGTTGTGATTCGAAGCACAACAGAAGGGGCACCAGTCCCGAAATTCGCCACTTTCCTGACGAAGGAGTCTTCCGATGAGCGTTCCTGCCACTGATCTTCCTGTCGTGTCCGGCGTGCAGTCGGACTTCATAGATGAAGCGGTGCAGTCCCTTGACCTGACAGGAAAGATCCGGCTGCTTTCCGGTGCAAAGATGTTCAGCCTCTGGGGTGATGCTTCCATTGGCTTGGACGAGATTGTCATGTCTGATGGCCCGACCGGTGTGCGTGGTGAAGAAGTTGTCGGTGGTCGCGAGAGCTGCCTGCTGCCGAACGCCACACTGCTGGCGCAGACGTGGAACTCTGGCGTGCTCGACGAGGTCGGCGCACTTCTGGCAGAGGAAGCCATGGACCAGCAGACCCACATCGTCCTGGGCCCCACGATCAACCTCCACCGCACTCCCCTGGGTGGTCGCCTCTTCGAGTGCTTCAGTGAGGACCCGTACCTCACCGGTGTCCTCGCGGCCGCCTATGTCCGCTCCCTCCAGAGCCGGGGCATCGGAGCGTCCCCGAAACATTTCCTCGCCAACGAATCCGAAATACAGCGCACCACTGTTGACTGCGTCGTTGACGAACAGACCTTGCGGGAGCTTTACCTGCTGCCGTTCGAAATCGTGAATCACGACGCGCAGCCGTGGACCGTGATGGCCTCCTACAACGGCGTAAACGGCGTCACCGCCACGGAGCACGATGAGCTCCTCAATGACATTCTGAAAAAAGAGTGGGGCTTTGACGGGCTTGTCATGTCCGACTGGTTCGCCACAAAGACGGCCGCGGAAAGCGCGAACGCCGGCCTGGACCTGGTGATGCCCGGGCCCGAAACGGTCTGGAGCACATCCCTGGAGAAAGCCGTGCGTTCCGGCGACGTCCCCGAAGAAGCCATCGATGACCACGTTCGCCGGTTACTGATTCTTGCCGCCCGGGTCGGCGCCTTCGGCACACGGCGTGACTGGCCCGCTGACATTGCCCGGCCCGACAGCGGAGTCCGCCGCGAACAGCTGCGAAGGATCGCTGCCCAGGGCATGGCAGTGCTCAAGAATGACAACGCCACCCTTCCGCTCGCCAACGAAACGGGGACCGTGGCCGTGATCGGTCGCCACGCTACTGACACCGTCGCCCAGGGCGGCGGCTCCGCCCGGGTCCGCCCGCCGCACATTGTGAGCATCGCAGATGGCCTTACGTCCGCGCTCGGCCCGGGGGCCACGATCGTGGACGGGGTGGAAACCAGGACGCGAATGGTGGCCGCGCCTGCCTCGACTGTGCGCGATCCCGAAAACGGCACTCCCGGGATGCGGGTCCGCGCTCTCGACGAGCAGGGCAACGTCATTGAGTCCCGCCACTTTGACGTAGCCGAACTTGAAGTAGCTGACGATGGTTGGCTCGCAAATGCGGTCAGGATCGAGCTCTCGGCCGACGTCGCCATGTCGTCACCGGCCCGGATGCGCGTCGGCGTGATCGGACCCGGCCAATGGACCGTGACGGCGCCCGGCCACCACGAGACGTTCGCCGTAACCCCGCATGATGGTCCCGGCGGCGGCCTTCACCGGCCCAAGAGCCACGTCGCAGTGGTGCCCTTGGAAGCCGGCGCCAGGATTACCGCCACCACCGGGCCCCACTTCGAAATGAGAATCATCGGGCTCGTCGTCACAGCGGCCGCCCGCCCCGCCGCCGCCGCGATCCGTGAGGCCGTGGTGGCAGCGGCATCGGCTGACACTGCCATTGTCGTCGTCGGCAACACCCAGGAACAGGAAACCGAAGGCCAGGACAAGAAAACGCTGGCATTGCCCGGCGACCAGGACGCCCTCGTGGCCGCCGTCGCCGCCGTCGCACGGCGTACTGTCGTCATCGTGAACGCCGCCACACCGGTCCTCATGCCCTGGCTTGATAATGTCGACGCCGTGCTCTTCGCCGGGCTCCCCGGGCAGGAAGCAGGAGACGCAGTCGCTGCAGCGCTGACCGGTGACATCGAACCGTCGGGGCGACTCGTTACCACCTTCCCCGCCCGTGACGGCGAAGGGCCGGCCTGGGGGACCATGCCCACCGACGGGCGTCTCGAGTACGCGGAAGGGCCGCGAGTAGGCTACCGAGGATGGCACCAATCCGGGACACAGCCCTTGTTCTGGTTCGGCCACGGCCTCGGCTACACTTCCTGGGACTACACCTCAGCGCACATCACCGGGCAGGACGGGACGGGGGTTAAAGCCGTTGCCGTGGCCCTGACCAACACAGGTCAGCGTTCCGGCAGGGAAACCGTGCAGGTCTACCGCGTCCCCGCCGGCGAGGATCAGCCTGCACGTCTTATCGGATGGGCACAGGTTTCCCTCGATCCCGGGCAGAGCGCTACTGTTCAGGTTGAGTGTGATCTCCGAACCCAGCGGATCTGGGACGTGGAAGAACACATATGGCTGCCGCTCTCCGGCGGTTCAATCGTGATTGCGCGTGGCCTCGGCGATCCCCGCATCACGGTTCCGCTCGAAAACGGACAGGAGTCCTAAGGCATGTCTTACCCACCCGGCTACCGCATTGAACGCGAGCGGAACCGCACGGAAAAGGCCGGCGACATCGCCCGGGCCAAGGCCATCCAGGCGGCGATTGAGCTGTTCTCGACCAGCGGGTACAACAAGTCCTCCATCGCCGAGGTAGCACTCCGGACCGGGCTGTCCCAGTCAGGCCTCCTCCACCATTTCCCCAACAAGACCGCCCTGCTCACTGCGGTGCTCGAACAGCGGGAAAAGGAAGACAGCGAATTCCTCTTCGGAGAAGGCGCGGCACCCATGGGATGGGCGGCCTTCGACTCGCTCGTCGCCCTCGTTGCCCGCAACTCCACCCGGCCGGAGTGGATCGGCCTGTTCGTCCGGATCTCGGCAGAAGCCACCGAAGCCAAACACCCGGCAAACCAATGGATGCTCGATCACTACCGCAGCACCCGGGAATGGCTCACCCAAGCCATCGAGGACGGCAAGCGAACGGGCGAGATCCTCCCGGACGCCCCCGTTGAAGCCATCGTCCGCAACACCATCGCCGTGCTTGACGGGCTCCAGCAGCAATGGGTGGCCGAACCGCACAGCATGTCAATGGTCGCGGAGCTCCGGGTGTACCTTGACCAGCTTCGTGCTACCTGGGGAAACTCTCAGCAGTAACCACAGCACCTGCCAGGCCCAGTTGCCCGCCGCGCGTACCAGTCGAGCGTGCGGGGCATTCTGGCGTACCCGTTCCCACCCTGAAAGGCGCCCCCTCATGCCCGCTCTCCCCCAGCACATGTACGACTTCATCTCCCAACCCAATCCTGCAGTCATGTCCACGGTCGCCTCCGACGGGCGCCCTGTCAGCGTCCAGATCGTCTATCTCGCCGAAGATGCCGGGCACATCCTCCTGAGCATCGCTTCCGGAAATTCCCGCGGCGGCCGGCTCCAGCACCTGCGAGAAGACCCCCGCATGTCCCTCACCGTGCTCAAGAACGACGACTGGACAGAGGCCGTCACCGTTCTGGGAACCGCCGTTGAATTCTTCGACGACAAGGACCTCCAGATCATCGATGCCATGACCACCCACTACTTCGGTGCGCCCTACGCGATCCGCAACCCGCGCACGGCAGTGAGGGTCCGCATCGACGAATGGACCGAACACTCCAACGCGATGTTCCGCATCAACAAAGCCGGAGAAGGCGAGACAGTTGGCTGAGCTCAATCGCTTTCCCAAAAGAGTCTTCAGCCAGGGAGATGAACCGGACCCACGGTTCAGCCTCGCTAATGAACGCACCTTCCTGGCGTGGATCCGCACCGCACTGGCTTTACTCGCCGGCGGGGTCGCTCTCGAGGCACTGGGCCTCGGCATCCATCCCGGGTACCGGCTCTCTGCGTCCATCCTGCTGATCCTCAGCGGGATCATGTCGGCCATCCAGGCCTGGGGCGGGTGGACGAGGACGGAACAGGCCCTGCGGAAGAGTTCACCCCTTCCCCCGACGATCCTCTCGCTCCCCCTGACTGTTCTGCTGGTAGCGGTTGCGGTCCTGGTTCTGATTGGAATCGTTCTGAAGTGACCGGGCTCTTCGATCCCGGTCTCCAACCGGAGCGCACGGGTCTGGCCTGGCAACGGACCTGTCTTGCGTTCCTCGCAGGCTCCCTCGTCGCCATGAAGGTCCTTCCGCCCATCCTGGGGCCCTGGTCACTGCTGTTGGGTGTGGCGGGCGTTCTGGAGTCCGTGCTCTTACTGTTTGTGGTCCGTCGGCGATACCTCCAGCACCATCAAATTCTCACAGCCCCGGACGGGCCACCTGCCCGGGCCGCCGACGGCTTCCTTCCGGCCGCTCTTGGCGCCTCGACATTGGTTGCAGGGTTTGTTTCGCTGGCTCTGGTCCTGACAATCCGGCTTTAGGGACGTCGTCGGATATTCCGCCCTGGAGAGGGCAACTGCGTGGAACAGTGTGTTCAGTATCGGGGGCGGTACAGCTTTCGTACTTGTCCGGTCTACAGAGCAGGGCGCTGAATTGAAGCAAGGCGTCACCGCTGACGCCTTAAACCACGAAGGAGTAGACGAAGAACTATGACTACAGACCTCTCGCGCATGCAGAAGGCCAATTTTGTCGACGAGGACAATTACGAACTCATCACTATCGGGCGGATCACGAAGAGGATGGTGACCCTTGACGGGGCCAGCGCCGTTCTCGTCCGCTTTCCGGTGGGGGCATCAGTGACGGAGGATGCGGTCAAGACCGGAATTCTCGACACGGATATGTGTCCTATGCCGCATGTCGCCTACATCCTGGAAGGCAGTTTGGGGGTGCGCCAGCGTACCGGATCCGAGGAGGAATTCTCAGCCGGAGATCTTATGATGCTGCCGCCGGAGCATGAAGCATGGACCGTCGGGGACAGGGACTGCGTCTTTATCGAATTCATGCGTGGGACCAGTGACGTCTACGACTACTGGCCGGAGCACTGAGCGGGCGCGTAGGCGCCATGTGAAGTGCGGGCATGCCACGTCTCCCGTTGGGCAAGTCGCCGCGCCTAACGGGAGGCGTGCCAGAAGTCATCATCTAACTGTTCGCCGGCTTCGTCCCAGAGGGGATGGCGGCGCTGTAACATCGAGGGTGTTGACGACAGCCAGGCTGCCTACTTCCGTCGCCGGCGGTCTGCCTGTTCGACCAGTTCCGTAATCCATGGCCGATGTCCGCGTCGAAATTCCATCCACTCAGGCAGGCCCTGAATAGAGGGGCCGGACCTATCGATGTCGATGGTGATCCGGCCGCCACCAACAGGTGCGTTGGTGATGTGCAGATCACCATAGGCTTCCGGAAGCACAGGATCCATCCACAGTCCCCGACGGGAGACATGAACGTCGTACCGCATCAGGTTCGTCACCAGGAGGATCGGGGCCGTTGCTGCCCAAGCCTGGGGCGAACACGCCGTTGGATAAGGTACGGGTTCGGCGAACTGATCACGGCTGAAGCCGCAGAAGAGCTCGGGCAAGCGCCCGCCCGAGAATTCGGCGGCTTCCAATATCGCAGTGGTAATGCGCTGTGCTTCCGCCACGAAGCCGTATCGCAACAGACCGGCAGCGATGATTGCATTGTCGTGGGGCCATACCGAGCCGTTGTGATAGCTGGCCGGGTTATATGCGCCCATGTTGCTGGCCAAGGTCCGTATACCCCAGCCGCTGAACATCTCCGGAGACATAAGCCGCTCGGCAACCTGCGGAGCCTTGTCCTCGTCTACGAGTCCGTAGACCAGACAGTGGCCCATGTTGGAAGCACACGCGTCCACCTGTCGCTTCCTGCCGTCGAGTGCGATTGCATAGTACCCCCGGTCCGGCATCCAGAACTGCTCGTTAAATCTCCGCTTCAGTTCCGCCGCCCGATCGGCGAGATCATCTCCCCGTGCCGTGTCGCCCGCGTCGTATGCCATCCAGGCACGCGCGGTATACGCAGCATAGACATAGGCCTGGACTTCACAGAGCGCGATCGGGGGCTCCGCAAGTGTTCCATCGGCAAAATTGATGCCGTCCCAGGAGTCTTTCCAGCCTTGGTTTATCAGGCCCTGGTCGTTGAGCCGTTCATACTCGACGAAACCGTCGCCGTCCTTGTCCCCGTAGTGACGTATCCATTCCAGGGCGCGGTCCGCGTGGGGCAGCAAACCGGCGATAATATCCGCACCGAATCCCCACCGGCTGACGGCTCCGAGCACATCCACAAATAACGGAGTCGCGTCGACGCTCCCGTAGTAGGCTGATTTGCCTCCAAGGGCCAAACCGGCATTGAGGCTAAGCCTTACTTCGTGCAGGATCTTGCCGGGCTCCTCCTCCGTCAGTGGGTCCACGACGCTTCCTTGCCGGTCCGCCAGCGTCTGCAGCGTCCCCAAAGCCAGTGAGGGATCCACCGGTAACGCCATTTCCGAGGCCCACAGGGAATCCCGGCCAAAGAGCGTCATGAACCACGGCGCACCTGCCGCCACCACAACGCGTTCGGGATGATCCGGATCCTCGATCCGGAGGGCACCCAAGTCGTCGTAGCTCCGCCGTAACGTCCGCTCAATGGATCGGTTACCCATGCGAACGACGGGAATCCTGGCAACCCATTCCTTGCGGCGCCGGTCACTGGGGGACAACTCCTCCCCCTCAGGGTGGACAAGGGTGGCGCTCCGGCCAGAGCCTTCAACCTCAACCCGGGCACTGACGACAGCGCTCCAGTCCCCTTGCGGTGGGACAGATACCAGAAAGGTGACCCCCTCCGGCTTCACCTCTGCTCCCGGAGCCTGAATAACCACCCGTTTTCGCATGCCTTGCCAGACACCGGAAATGGTCAGCTGGTCCCCATCCACGTACCGGGTTGCGTCCCACGCACGCTGGATCCGGGCTTCCTTCACTTCAAAAAGGTCCGCGAAGTCAGCTTCAACCTCGAGGGAAATCGCGCATTCGACGGGTTTGGTTGAATAATTGCGTACGGTAAGTCGCTCCTGAATACCCGCGCCGACTTCCCGCAGGCGCTCCACGATCAGCGGGCTGTCCGCATATCCGTCGGAACGGGGAACGCGACCTGCAAACAGGGCCCGGAACGGCTCGCGCGTCTCGGCAGCCAGGGACTCAAGCGGATGACTGTTAACTGTCAGGTTCCAGCGGGACAGGAATCGGGTGTCCCGCACGAACAGGCCATGCGGGTGCTCGGGATGAATGTCGCCATTGGGCAAAGAAATGCAGAACGAGGTTTCCTCGACCAGGGTGACGGTCCCTGCCCCTACTGGGCCGGCAGCCGTGTCAGCATTCCATCCAGCCATCCTGGTTCCTCCAAGAAAGCAGCGCCGGCACAACGTGGTCTCTTAGACACGCTTGGGCGACGGCACCTCTGTTTACTTGACCCTACTCTCCCCCGGCTAAGGGGTGTAGACCCTGTTTCAAATCCCTGCATGGCATCCAGAAACAGGACCCAGTGCAACGTACCTGTATAGCAGGAAGCCGGGAAAAGGCGGGCCTGTCAACCGCGGGGCACCGTATGGTGGGCGCTGACCGTTAGGAAGCTGCCCGAGGGGCGAACCAGCCGGAGAAGTCCGCAGCCCACTCTTGCGGGCCAACAAACCCGATGGAGCCCAGCTGCCGCGCCTCCTCACAGCGGCGCAGACCCCACCAGAGGTCGTAGAGCACCCGCGGGGCGACATGAACCTGAAGATCCGGGACACGTTCTGCGCGGCCGATGCTCGCGGTTGTCTTGCTGTTCTCTGTGCAGATCCAGCCATGAAGGGGAGCTCCCCTGACGTTGTCGAACTCGAACCCCAGGACAATCGACTTCCTGGGCAGGGAATCTGTCACAAGGCCGCGGCCCATGTGTTCGAGCAGCGTGCCAAGCCCTGTCCGCAGGTCATTCTCAAAGGGCGCATGCCAATGACTCGCCCAGAGGCCCAGCGACTCCAAGGTCTGCCGCAGCGCGTAGCCGACCGGCGTCAGTCTGTAGCGTCGTGAGCCGCGGGGGCCGGTTTCATCGTTGCGAACGACAAGCTCCAGCTGGACCAGGCGCTTGAGCCGCTGGGAAAGCAGTGTCCGCGAAAGGTCAGGCAGGGCCCGGGACATATCGTTGAACCCCATTTCACCGCAGAGGAGTTCGCGCACGATCAATAGGGACCAGCGGTCACCCAGCAGCCGCAGCCCTTGTGATATCGACCAATAATCGGCACTCGGGCGCCCTGCTGTTTTCGCCAGGTCGTCTTGTTCCCGGGTGAACTGCTCCGCAATGGTCGTCATCGTCCCTGAACTCCAAGCGATCCGTGAGTTGTGCTGCCACCATTCTTCCCGACCCTTCGAGGTGCTGTGTGTGCGCCACGCACATAAGTTGATGCCCGCCTGTCCGTCGCAGGCCTTCACCGGTTCTGCCTTTAAGCAAGAATCGAAGGTTGGCCGATAACCGTCCAACCTTCGATTCTGCGGTCCGTTTGCTAGAGCCGGATGTCTGCAGACTCCCCCGGTTTCAAGGCGATGAGGAGTTCGCTGAGCCCGGCATCTGCGAAAAGCTTGCTGATCTGGTCAGCATTCTGGCTGAAATGTTCCCACGAATCCTCGTGCACTGGAACGACCTTCTTGACACCCATGATCTTGGCCGCCTCCAGGGCCCGGTCATTGCTGAGGGTGATGTACGCGCCATCTGCGATCACATCGAATTTTGCGCCGCCGACGAAGAGCACAGCGATATCAATGGCTGGAAAACGATCCGCAATTTCGCGCACGATATCCAGCTCGGAGTTATCACCGCTGATGTAAATCGTCGGCATGCCCTCTGCTTCGAGGACAAAGCCAATAACGGGCCCGAGTGCGTCCCACACGCCCTCCGGGCCATGATGCGCCGGCACTGCCGTGATTTTCATCTGCCTGCCATCGGGAAGCGTAACGGTATGAGTCTCGTAGTCGCTGGTCCCGCGGACGTTGGGGCCGAAGTTCTTCGCAGCCTCCGTCGTGGTGAGGGCAAGCGGCACCATCGTCAGAAAACCCCGGCCGGCCACGTCCAGATTGTCGATGTGCTCGTGGGAGGCGAGTGCCAGGTCAACGTGGCCAAGCTCCTCGGGGGTGGCGCTGGGGGCGAGCTTCTTGATGACGGGTCCGGCGATTGGGTGGTGGTAGACCTGGGGGGAATCGAAGGTGGGGTCAGTGATCATCCGGTAGCCGGCGATCTCGAGGAGCAGGGTCGGTCCTCCAATGAGGGTTACTTTGACGTCGTCCATAATTTCAGTCCTTATCGGGTCGGTGGGGGCCGGGGTTCAGCTCTTGCTCGTCATTTGAGCCGTGATGTCTTCCGCCCCGTGCAGGACATAGACGAGCTTGCCGTCACCATCGAAAGCCGGAGCGTTCAGGGGCTGGAACCACCGGGGCTCGAAAATCCCGTCTGAGTTCTCGATGTCATACCGAACAGGCGGAAGAATATCGATCTTGCCGGTTTCGACAACACGCTCGATGGAGCTGCGCAGAATCTCTGTTCCCTTGGCGTCAGGGTTGTCCGGGTTGTCCGGAAAAGCCTCGAGGATGTCCATGCCGACGATTCCCTCGCGGCTCTTTCCCGTAGATGCAAGGAACGAGTCAGTGGCAGCGACGATCGTTCTGTCGGGGGTGACGATGATGTATTGGTTCGGCAGACTTTCGAAGATTTTCTGAAAGTCGGGGTTACGTGCATCTGAGGATGACACTTCGACTCCTTTCCCTGATGAGCGACTCTTTCGCGTCTCGTATTGCCATTGCAGCAGGTGGGGCCGTCCCCCACTAGTGCAATACATGGACTGGAAGGAGTCAGCGTCCCTGCTGTTTCGCCGACCAGGGCCTGCCGCAGATGCCGGGAAAAACGGGGATGCCCTTTGGCTTGGGCCATCGGCGGCATTTGTCCCAGATCCCTAGAGTCCGAAGGCGGTTCCGTGGCCATGCTCGAACACGAGGTTGGTCTGGGTGCCTGCGACGGCAGGATTCGATGACAGATGGTCCAGTACGAATTGACGGATGTGCTCGGTATTCCTGGCCGTGATGTGGATCAGGAAATCATCTGCACCGCCAAGAACGAAGAATTGCTTGATCTCGGGCAGGTCCCGCAACTCATTTCCGAAGGCATTCATCAGGTGCCGGGCCCCAGGCCTAAGCCGCACGCTGACCAGGGCCTGGAGGGGCAGGCCCATTGCTTCGGGTGCGACTTCGACGGTGAACCGCTTGATTACCCCCGACTCTTTGAGCGCCTTGAGGCGGGCAAGACAGGTTGACGGCGCAAGTCCGAGGGCCTCCGACAACGACTGATTGGTACGCCTTGAATTATTGGACAGCAGGCCTAGAAGCTTGTGGTCCACTTCGTCCAATGGCACCTGTTGCAGTTTCTGCGAGTCCGACACTCTGTAACGCTCCTCACAATGCAGGAATTAATCAGCTGCTTCCATTCTGCCGCAGATCCTGCGAGCAACGCGCAGCTCTCCGCATTTTCTGTCATTCTCTTCCCCACAAGCATCAATCTCGTCAGAAAGCATGAGTCATGATCATCTCCGTCCCCAAGGAAATCAAGAACAACGAGTTCCGCGTCGCCATCACGGCCGCCGGCGTGTATGAATTCAAAGCAAACGGCCACGACGTGCTCGTGGAAACCGGTGCCGGCGCTGGTTCCGGCATCAGCGATCAGGTGTACGCACTCGCCGGAGCCGAGATCGTACAGAGTGCAGAAGAGGCCTGGGCGCGGGCCGACATGGTGATGAAGGTCAAGGAACCCGTGGCATCCGAATACCGCCACTTCCGCGAGGGCCTGCTACTTTTCACCTACCTTCACCTCGCAGCGGAACCCGCACTGACCCAGGCGCTTGTCGACTCCGGCGTCACGGCCATCGCCTACGAGACCGTCCAGGAAGGCCGAACGCTGCCGCTGCTCGCACCCATGTCCGAGGTGGCCGGCAGGCTCTCCGTCCAGGTCGGTGCGACCTCGCTCATGGCGCCGGCAGGGGGCAAGGGTGTGCTGCTCGGTGGCGTTCCGGGCGTCCGTCCCGCCAAGGTTGTCGTCCTCGGTGCAGGTGTCGCAGGCACCAACGCCGCGGCCATGGCGCTCGGCCTCGGCGCCGACGTCACCATCCTGGACATCAACATCAACCGGCTGCGCGAACTCGACGCCCAGTACCAGGGCCGGCTCAAGACCGTGGCGTCGAACTCGTACGAGATCGAAAAGTCAGTTATCGATGCAGATCTCGTCATCGGCTCCGTCCTGATTCCGGGAGCGAAGGCACCCAAGCTCGTCACCAACGACCTCGTGGCCCGGATGAAGCCCGGCTCGGTCCTGGTGGACATCGCGGTGGACCAGGGCGGCTGCTTCGAGGACACGCACCCCACCACGCATCAGGAACCCACGTACAAGGTTCACGAGACGATCTTCTACTGCGTGGCCAACATGCCCGGCGCTGTCCCGAACACCTCCACCTACGCGCTGACCAACGTCACGCTCCGCTACGCGGTGGCTTTGGCCAACTACGGCGTCAAAGGTGCTTTCGACCGGCTCCCCGCTCTGGCCGGCGGTCTGAACGTGGCGGCGGGAAAGGTCACTCACAAGTCTGTCAGCGATGCCCATGGACATAACCTCGCCGACTGGCAGGACCTCGTAACGGTTTAGGACATCGGCTGTGCCTGCCCGATAGAAGGCAGGCACAGCCCGCTCCATAGGAAGGGCACGGCATCAAATGGCATTTCATCTGCAACCCAAATGGCAGCCGCTGGTCGGTCAACTGGTCATCGTGAAACTTCTGGATAAGGAGATCCGCCGCGGAGTTGTCGATGCAGTCACCGATGATGATCAAATCCTATGGCTCGACAGTCACGGCGCCGAGCCCCGCCGTCTCTTTCACCGGGCAGACGGTTTCAAGGTGTGGGTCGACTATAGATGGGAAACCGACAGGTCCAGCCTCTGCCCTGGCTTCCAGCATGCTGCTGCACCATGACGTGCCAACACTCCGCTGCCCCTGGACGCGTACAGCTTCTGGAACAGCTGCATGATGATAATGAGTTAGCAAGAGCCATTACCCGACTGCGCTCTGAAACAGTCCCGGATGAAGCGTCAGGCGTTCTTGTCACCTGGTACGGCCCTTGGTCCTACACCCTTGAACTCAGCCATCAGATTCCTCCTGGTCTCGTCTACGAGTGCGTCGCCCCTGAACAACTGAACTTCTCAGACTGATTCAGGACCGCCGGTCTGACTGGTCGAGCCCATCAGCGCCCCTCCCTCCAACGGCGGCGCGCTGGCGGCGCCCTTCCAGCAGGCTGTCGACCTCACGAGCCGACCGCGGGTCCACCGTCCTCACGGATAGGCACCAGGCACACAGCCGATGCGAACGCTGTGCCCGCAGTACATATCGATCATCTGAGCCGGCACGAAAATAGTCGAATATGAAGAGTCGGTAAGCCACTCCCATTCCTGGTGAGTCGGGAGCGGGAGCCCCACCGGCCGTGTGCAACCTGGCAACGAGAAGGAACCCTGATGTCCGAACTTCCTGTGGAAAGAGCAGATCTCGGCATGGCCTGGGCGGTGAAAGAGAGCTTTGTACAGTACGTGCAGTCTATGCGCGATGGACGCATACTCCTGCGCGAGGGTGCTGCCGTGACAAATACCCGACAGTTCTATTTCCCGTTCAGAAGCCTGGATCAATCCGACGGGAACAACTTTGTGCTCCAGTTCGGTGGAGAGGCCCGCTTCCTCGCCCATCACGGGCTAATGTCGGTCTCAATTTGCAACCCAAGAATTAAAGTCGGGCCCGACGGGGCATGCCTGTCCATCGAACAAGGAAACGAGATCGTGCACCTCGCCCATCTCAACTTGCCGGCGGTGTCGGTGGAAGAAGGCATCAATATGTGGGCAAATGTCCCGGTAGCTCTGACCAGCGCAGGAGCGGCTGTTTTCGCAGATAGCTACTCAGCCGGAGAAACACTGGCTCCACTGACCGTGAGAGCACCATCCATTGTGGAAGTATCCTGACCGCGTTCTGCGGGGGACTGGCGGCACCACTTGGGACACGGTGCTGGGCCAGGCATGAACACGCCGTGCCTTGCCCCGCTCCCGACGACTCGGTGGATCCGGGCACGAGAGACTGGCAAGGACCTGTTCCTGCCCGCAGACTCAATGGGTCCAGAGGCAGGAATCGCTGCATCGACTAGTGTGTCCAACCCGCGGCCGCAGCACCACCACGCACTGTTGGTTACTGAGTAGCCACTGTTGCGGTCGTTCGGACCAGGTGGGCGAAGCGTCGCGCCATCGCCTCGGTATGCTCCCTCACGATCTGGTCTTGATTCTCGAATGCTTTCATTCCGCGGCCGGCCCGCTCTACGGCATCCGTGTCATTCTCCTTGACCAGGGACAACCACTGGCGGTAGACCACCGGCGAGATTTCCGGGTGAAACTGAACTCCCCATGACATCTCGCCTACTCGAAAAGCTTGGTGCGGATACTGGGCCGTCATCCCGAGCCATACCGCTGACGGCGGGAGTTGTTCGATCATGTCCCCATGCATGGCGCCTGCGAAGAATGGACCCGGCAATCCGGCCATCAAGGGATCCTTGGCAGCATCGGGCCGTAATGCCACCTCTACGACCCCCGCCTCGAGGCCCTGGTCTCCCCTAGCCACGGTCCCGCCGAACGTCTGTGCCATCAGCTGAGCTCCAAGGCAGATCCCTAGCGTGGGCTTTCTATGTCTGTCGGCGGCCGCCATAAGGCGCCGGATGTCGGAAAGCCAGTGATAGGCATCGTCGTCCAAGGAGCTCATGTCTCCACCAAGAACCACCAAGGCGTCCTCCTGGATCACGTCCGGGATCACGTCGCCAATGAAAGGCTGGATAATTCTGGTGGTTATTCCCTCGTCATGCAGCCAAACACCGAGACGGTCCAGCGGGCAGTGGAAATCTGGCTGTATGACGAGTGCCTGCAGGGTACCGGTACCTCGGGGCAGGTTTGGCTGATTGGTCATGCTCGAATTCCTTATCGGGCGATCGGGGTTTCAGCGTTCGAAACCCCCGGTTGTGAAGGGACGGTGGCATCCCGTGCGGTTAACCCGGACACCAAGGCCCCATGGCCTTTAATCCCCGACCCCCGCGGACAACTTCAACGTAGCGAACAGCATCGCCGGGACCGCAGTGCCGTTTGCACATTAAGATCCAAATGTGTGTGCCACACCCTGGTGCTCTTGGGATCACGCGAATATTCCTCAGCGAACTCCGGCCGCTGTTGCCGTCATTGAAGAACCGCGCGGTGGCCTTCGCGCATCGCCAGTCGCGCTGCAATGCCCGTGGGAAGCCAGTCGCCGGCTTCTTCGAATGAATGACCGATGAGCTGCTCTACACGCTGGAGCCGTTGCCGGAGTGTGTTGCGGTGGATGTGCAGTTTTGAGACCGTGTCGGCAATGGATCCTTTGTTGGATAGGAGCATGGCGACTGTTTCGGCCAGCTGGGTTCCATTTTCCGCGTCGTAGTGCGTGAGGGACCTGAGTTCCGCGAGCACGTCCCTGATCTCCGCAGACATCCCTTCCCCAACAAGCGGCAGTTCCTGCAGGTGTTCTATGTCGCTGAAAGAGGTTACCCGTCTCCCGGATGTCCTGCCGACCAGTTCTGTCCATGCCAGTGCGGTTTCGGCGTCTGAAAGCGCTGGCTGCAGAGAGGCGACGTCCCGCGCCAGTGGACCTACGCCGGCGAAAGCTGAGACGCCACGGTGTTCGTCGAGGTCAGAAAGAGTTGTCTCCAACTTCGCCTTGATCTCTTCTCCGGAGCCGGAGGCGGTATCGATAAAGAGCAGGCTGAGGGGGCCTTCAGTGAAGACCAGGGATCGGGAGCCAGCCAGCTCCTGAAGATAGGGGGCGATGCGCCTGGACACCGCGTCAGAGTCGAATTTCAGCCGTTTCACTCGCACCAGAACCGGCAGAGTGCGGCCCTTGGACCAACCTGACTCCTCGAGAATCCGGGCGAATGTGCTCGTGCCGACGCTTCGGAGCAAGCGTGAAGCATGGGATGAACCGACGGACTCCAGTTCTACTGCTTCAAACAGAGCGGCCAGCTGAGAGCAAATGGCGCTCAGCCGATCGAGCTCTCTGGCGGAATAGCGGCGTGGACGATAGCACGTGACAATGCCCCGGGTGCTCGTCAGGCCAAAGGAGACAGATATCCGCTCGTGTCCAGCGACGTTGGATTCAATGAACTCGGACGTTGCCGTTCGTGAATGAGTGGTTCGAACCATGATTCCGCTCCGCTCGCCCTTGTCCATTGCAATGGCGGTGGGCGGCGACGTGGCTGGACCACGCCCGAAATATTCAATGACGCAGGCGTCCGAGCTCATGTGCTTAAGAATCGACCGGGCGGCCACCTGGGCGCACTGCAGGACGGAAGTGGCGGAGTTGATCGGGAAATCGACAAGGAAATGCGCTGCTGCGGATTGGCGCCGCAAGTCATCAACAGTCTCAGCCTGCAGCAGGCCGCTGGCAAGCAGCACGCCCACCTCGTCAGCAATCAGCTTCGACTCCCAGGTGAAGGTTTCCTCCTCATATGACCAGAGGCTAAACACGCCTAGCAGGGTCCCGGTCGGTGCCACGATCGGGACAACCAGCATCGAATTGAAATCTTCTTCTTGCAGTTCGCTGATGCTGACGAACCGCGGGTCCTGCTGAATGTTCTTGTTAAGGACAACCGACTGCCTAGTAAGCCCTACCCAGCCAGTTACACCTTCGCCGAGGCGAAGGGTGACTCTTCCCACTTGCTGGCTTTGCACTCCAGCGGTGCCTGCGCGCATGACAAGGACTTGTTCCTGTTCATCCCACAGGTAGACGAAAACCCCTGCTGAGTTTGTTGCCCTGGCTACCAAGTCCACTGCTCTTTGAGCAAGCGCGAGTGGATCCGGTCCTTCCATCATTAGCTGCGTGAGCTCGGACAAGGTATCTGCGCGAAGCTCTGCTATTTGGAGTTTATGGCGATAGTCAGCGGGCAGGGCCTCATTCGGTTGCGAGGCCGCGGGCTCAGCAGGGGGTTTCATGGTTTCAGCTTAGAAGGCTCATGCCCATGGACGCCCGGCTGAACTGCCGTGGCGCGTTGACGCCTATCCAAGCCACGTCCTCCTCCGCAGATCCAATCCGGTACAAGGCGGCGTTGCGTTCCTCTGCAGCGTATACCTGTACGAGTTCGCCTGCCGACGGAAGCATTCCGTGTACCTGTACCTTTCGGCCGAACTGCTCCGTCCACCCGTACGGAGCCTGTTCCAGTTCCGTGGAGTCGAAACCGGCAAAGTATTCAGCCAGGGCTGCGCCATGCCGTTGGGCCTGGGTCCAACTCTCGAACCGCCGAAAGGTTCCGTCCTCCGCCTGCCGGGCCGAAACGTCTCCGATAGCGAAGATCCCGTCGGCGATTTCACCGCTGGCCCGCAGGGCTTTCCCGTCCGCAGTGCAACGGACTCCGTTGGAAACGTCAAGCTCGCTATAGGTCAGCCATTCGGTATTGGGCCGCGCACCGATAGCGCTGATAACCAGGTCGGCGTGCAGGTCCAGGCCGCTGACCCGGACCGTCCAGTGCGCATTCGTTTTCTGAATGGATTCCACAGCAACCCCAAAATGAGTGACAACACCGGCCTGGTGCATCCATGCCTTCGCTTCCTCCCCAAGATGCCCCGAAAAGAAGCGCTGCATTGGTTGCGGAGCCAAATCCACTACCGTGACGGCAAGCCCACGTTGGGCGAGAGTAGACGCCAGTTCCGCACCAATGGTTCCGGCGCCGATGATGATCGCACTGGCAGCTCCTGCATCCACAGCGTTGCGCAGGGCCAGGGCGTCCTGGGCGGTTCTTAGGCTTAGAACGCCCGCTGGCTCGTTCGGCAGCCGGATTGAACCGGCTCCTGTTGAGATGACGACCGCGTCAGCAGCTACCTCTCCGAGCTTGTCCAGCAGGACAGTTCGCTTGTCGGTGAGCAGCCCGATCGCCTTTGCGTTGAGGATCGGTGTAGCCTCCGGCCACCACTCGGCCGGTTCAACGGGACCAGTGCCTAGAAGGAATTGCTTGGACAGCGGGGGCCTGTCGTAGGGCGCGTTCGGGTCTGAATCAATGACGATAAATTCGCCTGCAAAGCCCAGCTCGCGACTGCGTTCAATCAGCATTGCTGATGCAACCGAAGCGCCAATGACCGCAACCCGCTCTGGCAGATGTGTCACGACGCCGAAACCTCTGATGCTTTCTCGCTGGCCTCGTTCGTTTCCCGTTCCAGGATTGCCCGTTCGGGGCAGTTCCGGATGGCCTTTCGGACGTTGGGTTCATCGCCGCTGTTTTCGCGGCCAGGAATGACGTGCGCGTAGCCTTCCTCGTCGATCTCAAAGGTTTCGGGTGCCAGAGCCCAGCACCGGGCGTGGCCTTGGCAGCGCCCTCCGTCGACCCAAAGTTCTCCCATGGTGATCAAGCTCCAATCTTGAGGGTAAGCGGGCCGACGCCGTGCCACGGTTCGTCGTCATTCGCCCGTTCGAAGTGAGGGACAGCCTTCAGGAATTCCTCCATGGCGATAACCATTTCGGCGCGGCCAAGGTTCGAGCCAAGGCACCGGTGGATCCCTCCGCCGAAGGCCAGGTGGCGGTTGTCTTCGCGGTCAATCTTGATGTCATTGGGTTCTTCGTAGACCTCTGGGTCACGGTTGCCCGCGCCGAAGACGAGCACGACGCGTTCACCGGCCTTGATCTCCTGGCCCCGGACGACTGTGTCCTTCTTCGCGGTGCGGGCCATGGCCTGGACCGGGGAAAGCGTCCGCAGGAATTCTTCTGCAGCTGTGGGGATCAGGTCGGGGTTTTCACGCAACTGCTGCTGGGCCTGCGGGTTGCCGGCCAGGTACCAAAGGGCGGAACGGATCGCCCAGGCGGTCGTGTCCAGCCCGGCCAAGAAGAGCAGGTAGCAGTACGACAGCAGCTCTTCACGCGTGAGCTTCCGGCCTTTCACTTCCGCTTTCAGAAGCTGGGTGATCAGGTCATTGCCGGCTTCTGCTTCCGGTCCGGCCTTTTCCCGTTCGTCGAGAAGACGGTCGAAGTAGTCGTTGAGCTCGCGTCCGGCCGCGTATGCCTTTTCCGGATGAGCGGTCCGCTCATAGATGATCTCGTCAATCCACCGGTCGAAGATTGGCCAGTCCTGTTCCGGATATCCGGCCAGGCGGCTGAAGATAATGGTCGGCATCGGGCGGGCAAGCTTCGCCGAAACATCAACGACGTCGCCGGCTGCAAGGACTTCCTGGCACAGCTGCTTAGCGGTCTCCCGCATGCCGGGTGTCAGCTTTGAGATGTTCATGGGTGTGAACATCGGTAGCAGGATTTTGCGGAAGTCAGCGTGGGTCGGCGGATCGATGTCGATCGGAATCAGGGGGACGTCAGTGCCGAACGCCGGGAGGAGCATTGAGGGACCGACAGCGAAGGTGTCGGGGTCCTGCTCGGCGTTGAAGATATCCTCGCTTTTGGTGATGTACCAAAAGCCTCCATACTTGTTGCTGTGTCCAACAGGGCCGTTGGCCAGTATGTCCTGGTATTCGTCGAAAATGTTGTCGAGCGACCGTCCGTGGAAGTCAAAGTCTGACTTGTTGTGGCTGAGTCCCCGCTCAGTTTCTGTGCTCATGAGAATTGCTCCTGAAGTGGTTTCTGTGACTGTGCGTACGCTGCGGCCTTCTCCACGAGATCAACGAAGAGGGCCTTCTGGGCTTCGTGATAGTCGACCATGTGCTCGGGATGCCATTGGACTCCGATGAGGCGGGCATCATCGGCTTCAATTGCTTCGATGACGTCGCCTTCCCGTCCCACGACACGAAGACCTGTTCCGAGCTTTCCCAAGCCCTGATGGTGGTAGCTGTTCACGGGAATGCTCAGGCCTTTGGCGATCCGGGCAAGTTCGGAACCGGGCTCCAGCTGTACCTTGTGCCATGGTTCGTGTGAGGGGTGGTCCTGCCAGTGCCCCCTGTCCGGGCTCACTTCCTGGACGAGGTTTCCGCCGCGGATGACGTTGACAAGCTGCATCCCCCGGCAAGTGGCCAGGATGGGCAGGCCGCGAAGCATGGCCTCGTTGTAAAGTTCTATTTCGAAGTCGTCCCTGATGTCGCAGACGTCATAGACCGTGTCGATCGGGTCCTCGCCGTACAGCCGGGGGCTGATGTCGCCGCCGCCGGTGAGGAGGAGCCCGTCAAATCCTTCAAGAGCCGCATCCGGGATTGTTGCCGTGGACGGAAGAATGGCGGGACGGCCGCCCGCGGCAAGAACGCCGTTGGCGTAGGCCATGTTCTGGACCGTTGAAGGCATCGGGCCGAAGGCGGTATCGACGGTTTGCCGGGCCGCGGAAATGGCAATAAGGGGCGCCCGCATGTCAGTAAACCAGCCAACCACCGTCGACGTGGATGGTGGTACCGGTCACCCAGCTGGCCTCGTCGCTGGCCAGGAACGCGACGGCGTTGGCAACGTCAGAGGGCCGTCCGATTCGTCCGAGCGGCGTACGGTCGAGGAGGAACTTCACGGCCTCCTGGTTTTCCAGCACGGACTTGGTGAATGGGGTCTCGATGAAGCCGGGGGCGACAGCGTTGACGCGGATTTTGGAAGCTGCGGTTTCGATGGCCAAAGCCTTCGTGAACATAAGGAGTGCACCCTTGGATGCGTTGTAGTGGACCTGGGGGTGTCCGCTGCTGGCGATGACGATGTGGGCCTCGACAGAGGTGATGTTGACGATGGCACTGGTTGAATCGTCGCCCCGGGCGGCAGCGCCCTTCTCCAGCAGCGGCCGTGCGGCCTGGCTGACCAGGAACGGTCCGGTGGAGTTCACGGCGAAGACCTGGTCCCATTCCGCTACGCTCACGTCGTCGAAGTTGCTGCCCTTGACGATGCCTGCGTTGTTGACGAGGGTGTCGAGCCGGCCGAATTTTGCGTCGATCTCGGCCATGCCGCTGCGGACCGAGGCTTCGTCGGCGACGTCCATAACAACAGGCACCATTTCCGGGTGCTGGGCAATCAGACGCTCGAGCGCGGCCTCGTCACGGTCCAGGGCTACGACGGTGGCGCCCTCCTTGAGCAGCTTTTCTGCGATGGCAAGGCCGTTTCCGGACGCGGCTCCGGTGACTGCAGCGATCTTTCCGGGGTGAGTAGTCATTGGGTGCTTCTTTCTGAGTATTGAAAAATGGAAATGGAGCTCTTAGCGCGGTGTTGGGCGCTAGATTCGTTCCAGGTAACGTGCGATTTCGAAGTCGGTGACACTGGTCTGAAGCTTGCGGAGCTCCCAGCGCCTCGTCTGGACGTAGTGGGTAACGAACGTTTCGCCGAAGTACGCCTTGGCGACCTCGCTTTTCTCGAACTGTTCGATGGCCTGGTCGAGTGTTCCGGGCAGCTGCTTTACCTGGTGTCCTTCCTCCAGGGCGTAAGCGTTTCCTACCACCCGCTCCGGGGCAGTCAGTTCCTGCTCCACGCCGTGCAGGCCGGCGGCGATGCTTGCGGCGATGACCAGGTAGGGATTGGCGTCAGCGCCCGGTACCCGGTTTTCGATGCGTGCAGCACTGCCCTTTGACGGAATGGACCTGATTGCGACCGTACGGTTGTCGAGCCCCCAGGTGGCGCTGGATCCGGCCCACTGACCACCTTCGGTCCGCTTGTAAGAGTTGATGGTGGGCAGGTAGACGGCCGTGAGCTCCGGCGCCGTCTCGACGACGCCCGCCAGGTAGTTGTACCCGATGGCGCTCAGTTCGCCGGGCTCGTCGGCATTGGCGAAAGCTGACTTGCCAGATTCCGGATCCCAAAGGCTCTGGTGCATGTGTCCGGAAGAACCGGCCCACTCCGGGTTGATCTTGGCCATGAACGATGCCGTGTAGCCGGCTTCAGCTGCAGCCTCCTTGACGGTGGCTTTAAGCCGGAGGGCGTTGTCCGCGGCTGCGAGAGCATCCGAATAGTGGATGTTCATCTCGAACTGGCCTGGACCGTTTTCACTGTTGCTGGCCTCGATGAAAATGCCCTGCTCAGACAGGCGGCGTCGGATCTCACCGATGAGGAACTCGGTGCCTGTGTCCCTGACAAGGCTGTAGGTATGGCTGCCCGCCGTGATGGGGGTCAGGTCGCGCCAGTCCTTGGCGGCCAGGTCCGTCGGAGTGCCTTTGAGCAGGTAGAACTCGAACTCGTAGGCGCAGACTGGCGAGTATCCAAGGTCTTCGGCTTTCTGCACGACCCGCTTGAGAATGCTCCGGGGACAGATTGCCGCAGGCTCGCCCGACATCTCGTAAGCGTCGCAGATGACGGAAGCCACGCCGGGTTCCCCGGGAACGACCTTCAGGGTACTGAGATCGGGGAGGAGCGTCACGTCAGGGTAACCCGTGTCCCACCCCGTGTAGCTGAGATCAGAAATGATTTCGTCCTGAATGTCCCAGCCGAAGATGATGTTGCAGATATTCGTTCCGCTCTCAGCGACACTTTCCAGGAAGTACCTGGCAGGGATGCGCTTGCCGCGCCAAACACCGTCGAGGTCCACCACGCCCACTTTGAACGTTTTGATGTCGTTGTCGGAGACGAACTTTTGCAGTTCGTCATGCGCTGACGCCGCTGCGGATTGATCCTGCATGTCGATTGCCTCGAGTTCTTGGAGATCCTCCGGGACCTGTGTGATGGGATTCACTGTGTACCTCTTATCCTCATTGATATTGCTTACTAAAAACACTAAGAGCGGGATCCTATTGGCGTATGTGCAAGCTGCACATCATGATTGCCGGCTACATGCATGCGGTAAGGCAGATCACATCCAGAGCCGTACGTAGGCCAAGACTTTTTTCGAGTCCTGCCGAGTATCCGGGACACGAAAGCCCTGGTACTGGGCAGGGTTCAGATGGGGCCTAGTAGACGTCCTTGACGTAACGGCCCTCAGTCTTCATGGACTGCACGTAGTCGTACGCCTTTTCGCGGGTCATTGCGCCGTGGCTGCCCAGCACCGCCAATAGGGCTTCGTCGATATCAGGTGCTATCTGTTTCCCACCGCACACATAGACGGAAGCTCCGTCCGATAGCCAGGCAAAGATGTCTTCACCTTCTTCGCGGATCCGGTCCTGGACGTAGACCTTGCCCTGTTGATCCCGGGAGAAAGCCAGGCTGAGGCGGTCCAGCACACCGTTGCTCTGCAGTTCTTCCATTTCCGCCTGATAGAGCCAGGAAGGCCTTTCATGGCGGTCCCCGAAGAACAGCCAGTTCCGGCCCCGGGCTTGTGAGACTTCACGGTCACGGAGGAATCCGCGGAACGGGGCAACTCCGACACCTGGACCGATCATGATCACATCAGCTGAGCTGTCCTTGGGCAGGTGGAACTCGTGCGCGGGCAGCGGGAACACTTTCATAGCTTTTTTGGTGCGTGCGGCGGACTGGAGGAAAGCGCTGCACGCCCCCGAGTGCCGGCGCCCGGCGGTCTCGTATCGCACAGAGGAGACCGTCAAGTGGACGCGGTTGCCGTCGGCGAGGGGACTGGAGGCGATGGAGTACGACCGGTGCTGCAGAGGCCTCAGCTTTGAGAGGAACTCGCCGGGGTCGACATCTGTTGTCCGGGTTTCCTGCAGCACGTCCAGCATGTCCCGTCCCCACAGCCAGTTCTCCAGCGCGTTCCGGTCACCGGACTCGACCAGGTTCCGCACGGGATGATCCGGTGCGAGATCTTCAACGAGCCAGGCAACGATGCCCAGGTGGGGCAGCCGAAGCTCATAGTCGTTTTGAAGCGTCTCGCGTACAGTCTTGCCGTCCTCACCGAACGCCTCGCTGCCCTCGAGGCCAAGGAATTCGAGGAGGTTTTCCACGAGCTCGATGGAGTTGGTGGGGATTACGGCAAGTGAGTCACCTGGCCGGTAGTTGCGGCTGTCGCCGCTGACCTCAAGCTCATAGTGCCAGACCTCTTTTTCGGACTCTGGAGCGCTTAGGAGGCGGGCCTCGACGACGGTGGCAGTGTCAGGTTCCCGGCGTGTGCTTTTGGGCTGCTCGGCGGGGTTTGCTCCTGGAACAGTGGAGTCTTGCGGGCTGTTGTCCCGCTTCTTGGGAACAACTGTCGTGAAGGTCTCGAGCATGCCCTTGATCCACTTGCCTGACGTCAGGTCATAGTCGACATCGCAGTCGAGGCGGTCGAGGATTCTCTTGCCGCCGAGTTCGCCAAGGCGCTCGTCAAGGTCGATGCCGGCTTTGCAGAAGTCTTCGTACATGGAGTCGCCAATGGCAAGGACTGCGAAGGGAACGTCCCTGAAGAGGTCTGAGCCGGCGCTTTGAAGCTGATCCCAAAACGGTTGCGCGTTGTCCGGCATGTGGCCGTTGTCGTGTGTGGCGGTAACGATCAACAGGCGGTCCTTGCGTGCCGCATCTTGCGGGGTCAGCATGTCCAGGCTCATAAGCTCGGCTGAGTAACCCTGGCCGTTTGCCTTGTCCACGATCTTGGACGCAAGGAACTCAGCGTTCCCGGTCTGGCTGCCGTAGAGGACGCTGAGGGTCTGCACGGCGGTGTCTGTCTCACTGGATACTCCGGATGAGGTGCCTTGGTTGGTCCGAACCAGCTCCCCTGTGTCAGTTGTCACGGTTCTGTCCTTACAAATACGGTCTTGAGTTCTGTGTATGCCTCGATGGCAGCTTGGCCCAGTCCGCGGCCGATGCCTGACTGTTTGAAGCCGCCATAAGGTGTCTGGATTCGAATTGATGAGTTTGAGTTGACCGAGAGAGTCCCGGACTCGAGTGCCCGCGCCGTCCGCAGGGCCTGGCCGACGTCGTTGGTCCAGATGGAGCCGCTCAGGCCGTAGATTGAGCTGTTGGACAGCGCGATGGCTTCCTCTTCGGTGTCGAAGGGAATCACCGAGGCGATGGGGCCGAAAATTTCCTCGGTTGCCACCCGGCTCTTGGGGTCGGGGGCGATGACGATTCTGGGTGCCATCCAGAAGCCGGGGCCATCCGGTGCTTCACCGGCGGTGACGACGTTGAGCCCGTTTTCGAGGAAGCTGGAAACGGTGTCGCGGTGGGCAGCCGATACCAGAGGTCCGAGGTTGGTCTTGTCGTCCAGCGGGTTACCGATTTTCAGTGCCCGCGTAGTTTCGATGAATCCCTCAACGAACTCGTCGAAGATTCCCCGCTGCACGAGAAAGCGGCTGCGTGCACAGCAGTCCTGGCCCGTGTTGTCGAAGACCGACATCGGGGCTGCCCGCAGACACTTGGCGAGGTCGACGTCGTTGTAGACAATACTGGCGGACTTCCCGCCGAGCTCAAGAGAGACTCTTTTCATCGTCGTTGAAGCCGCTTGGACGATGGACCGGCCGACCTCGGTGGAACCAGTAAAACTTACTTTGTTAACATCCGGGTGTTCAGCGAGGGCATTGCCGATCCGGGCGCCCGAACCTGTGAGAACCTGAAGCGCGTCTCCGACGACGCCCAGTTCCTTCACGATTTCACCAAATCGGACAGTTGACAGGGGGGTAAGGGCGGCGGGTTTCACAATCACGGAATTGCCGCTGGCCAGTGCCGGCGCGATACTCCAGGATGCGATAGGCAGAGGGAAGTTCCAGGGGGCAATTACGGCCACCACGCCCAGCGGCTCGCGGAAAGTCATGCTGACGCCGCCGTCGACGGGAATGGTGTCTCCGAGGATCTTGTCCACCGTTCCGGCGTAGTACTTGAAGCACTCGGCGACACCAAGAACTTCCTGTCGGGCCGCCGCCAATGGCTTACCAACGTCGGTGGATTCGAGTAAGGCCAGTTCGTCGCTGTGAGCGATGACAGCATCGGCAATAGCCCAGAGGGCATCACGGCGTTCAGCCAGTGGCTTGCGGACCCAGGCGCGCTGGGCGGCCCGTGCGCGTTCGACCGCTGCATTCACGTCCGGCAGGTCGTAGGCGGGCACCTCGCCTATCTGTTCTTCTGTAGCGGGGTTGTAGACCGAAATAACGCTGCTCATAATCGGGTGCTCCTTCAGGAGAAGTGGGTTTTGTCGAAAATTTCCTAGTCCCGTGTGGAGTCTGGGAAGCTCCGTTAGTTCCGACAATGCCTGAGGAAACTGCGGCCAGCGAGTGCTGGGAGCACCACGATAACTAGCTGTATGTGCGTGGTGCACATTCCAGAAACTCTTCGGTCATCGGACCGCGTCCATTCTTTTGCCAGCCGGTAGCTGTGCATCAAGACCATGCGCAGGACGGATGTATGTGCAGGCTCAACACCGCAAACCCTGGGGTAACTCCTACGCTGTAATCCAATTCACAGTGACGTTCGGCAAGGGGGCCGGCCCCACTTGTGGGTTCCGCGATGCCGTTCAATTCCGCCTTGTCGAAGGCATCGCGATGACACTCAGCTTCTACGTCCAGGAGGGACGAATGGCAATTAAAGATGTTAAATTTGAGCCGGTGGATGCGGGACCGAACAGCATATTGAGCCCGGACCGATTGCTCAGCAGGGGCCTTGGAGTCCGGTCGATCGTGTTCATGGTTGTGGCGGGAGCTGCGCCCATGACAGCTGTCGTGGCTGGTTGGCCTGTTGTCGTTTCTGCATCGGGAAGCACGGGCGGTCCGCTGTTCTTCCTTATCGCGACCGCTATTCTGTTTCTGTTTGCCGTTGGCTTTACGAGGATGACGCCCTTTGTAAAAAATGCTGGAGCGTTCTATTCCTACATCCAAACGGGGCTGGGCCGGGGTGTTGGCATGGGGGCTGCCACTTTTGCGCTCGGAACATACTTGCTGCTGTTTCTTGCGTTGTGTTCATACCTGGGATCAGCGGCCCAGACCACGGTTCACGATCTGGGCGGTCCGGATCTTCCCTGGTGGCTGTGCAGTCTGGTGCTGATGGCAACCTGCGGTGCTCTTGCTTACCGGGACGTCGAGCTCTCCGCCAAGGTGCTGGGCGTGGTCCTGGTCATCGAAACAGTCGTTCTGCTGGCAGTAAACATCGGGGTGATTGTCCACGGCGGCGCGGAAGGTTTGAGTGGTGACTCGCTGTCCCCCGCGCGTTTGGGCGAAGGTGTCCCGCCTCTGGGCGTCATGTTTGCCTTCTTCTCGTTCATCGGTTTTGAGGCCACCGCCGTCTTCCGGAACGAAGCACGTGACCCCGATCGCACTATCCCTCGGGCAACCTACATCGCCGTTATCGGCGTCGGCATTTTCTACACTTTCACTGCCTGGGCCTTGCAGGCGGGAGTCGGAAGCAGCCAGATCGTCGAAGCCGCGACGAATGATCCCACCAGCATTGTGGTAGGGCTCGCGGGACAGTACGTGTCCCCGCTCCTTGCCACCCTGCTCCAGGTTTTCCTCATCACCAGCCTTTTCGCCTGTATCCTCACCTTCCAGAACGTACTGACCCGGTACCTCTTTACCCTTGGTACTCAAGGTGTTCTTCCGTCTGGACTTGGTGCAATCCACCCACGTCACCACGCTCCGTCCAGGGCAGCCTTGATCGTCTCGGTAGTTGCGATAGCACTGCTTGGTGTCGAGGCGATCATCGGGCTCGACCCGGTAACGCAGGCCTACACCTGGTTCTCAGGCTCGGCCACATTGGGCATCGTTGTTCTGATGGCTCTCACGTCACTCGCGGTGATCGTGTTCTTCCGGAGGAATGCACACAACAAGAAGGTCTGGGGCACGTTGCTGGCCCCCGCGCTTGCCCTTCTCGGACTCGGGGGAATTGTCTTTCTGGTCCTTCAGAACTTCGGGCTTCTCGTCGGCGGCGACTTGGCGGCGGGAATACTGTTGGCGCTCATGGCCGCACTCTTCCTGGGAGGCGTGACTACCGCGCTGGTTATGCGATCCAAGCGGCCGGCGACGTATGCCGCACTGATTCCGGCAAGTTCCAGCAGCGAGGAAAGATCTACAGCGAGCTAAGAAAAGAAGATCTATCTCCGTAGCTTCCGTCGCACAGGTCTTCTTGGGGCGATCGTAACGGTGTCCGGTCGCGCAAAGCGCGGCCGGACACTCGCGCCCATGGACAAAAGGATCTTCCAGAGATTTCTCTACCCGTCACTGCATTTAGTGAGCTGCTAGAGCAGCTGCCGATATTTAGGAGCTTCCCATTTCCGACAGCGCACTGTTAAAGCAAATCATCGACAGGAAGTACCCGACAGTTGCCTACGGCGAAGGCGTCTTCCTGTATGACACGGAAGGGCGCCAGTATCTGGATGGTTCAAGCGGCGCCATGACCGCCAGCATTGGCCACGGTGTGGAGGAGATTGCTGAGGCGGTGAAAGAACAGTGCCGCCGCGTGGCTTTTACGTATAGAACCCAGTTCACCAACCTGCCCGCTGAAGAACTTGCCCGCCGGCTCACCGACATTGCTCCCGGGGACCTCGATATGGCTTTTTTCGTCAATAGCGGGTCAGAAGCATCCGAATACGCCATCCGCACCGCAGTGAGCTACTGGCGCGAAAGGGGGCTCCCAGGCAAAGTCAAAATCCTTGGCAGGACCATCAGCTATCACGGCATGACAATGGGCGCCCTGTCGATGTCCGGGCATGCAGCACGTCGCCCCGACTACGGATCCTTGCTGCATGCGTTCTCCTTCGCCCCGCCGGCCTACGCATACCGCTTCGCCCTGCCAGGCGAGAGCGAGGAAGCGTACGCTGCGCGGGCTGCGAAAGCCTTCGAAGATGCCATTCAGAAGGAGGACCCCGGCACAGTCGCGGCAGTCATCGTCGAACCAATCGTAGGAGCCGCCGGCGGAGTCCTCACACCTCCAGCGGGCTACTTCGCCCGGCTTCGGGAAATCTGTGATCGGCTGGACGTGCTGATGATCATCGATGAGGTCATTACCGGAATGGGGCGCACGGGCGACTGGTTCGCGAGTTCCTACGAGGACGTCGTGCCGGACCTTCTTCTTATCGGCAAAGGAATGAGTGCCGGTTACTCCCCTGTTGCTGCCGTCTTGCTGCGGAGCCACATCGTTGAGTCGTTCAGAGAGGGCAGCGGCGTCGCGCCGTTCGGCCACACCTTCTCGGGGAACCCCCTGGGGGCAGCAACCTGCCTGGCGGTCCTGGACTTTATGGAACGCGAGGATATCCTCGCGAACGTCCGGCAACGGGGGAAGCAGCTCGAGGAGGGTCTGCTCTCCCTGGCAACAAGGTACCGCTGCATGGCAGATGTCCGTGGGCGGGGCCTGCTCTGGGGCTTCGAGTTCGTTATGGACCAGGAAAGCAAGCAGGCACCCGATCCTGCGCTGGGAGCGGCCAACGCATTCGTGCAGGAATGCCTGGCCCAAGGGCTCATTGTCTATCCGGCCGGTATCGCCCCGCTGAACAACGCCGTGATCCTGTCCCCGCCCTTGGTGATCACCGAAGAGGAGACACGCGTACTGCTGGCGAAGCTGGAGAAAGCCCTCCGCGCCATGGAACGCCACGTTAAGCGCTGGGCAACCGTGGGTGACGACCGGCATGGATCCCGAGTTGGAACCGGAAGCTGACTCTCATCCCGGCCGTTCCACAGTGGAGCCGGAGGTCAGGTTGCACATAGTGGTCGTAAAGGCTGTTCCCTCCACACACTTTTGAAACTCGACCAGGGCTGAAGATGGTCGAAGCGACCCATCTGCCAGCACCTCAACCATCAAGGAAGCCAAGTGACTACACCGATTCTTGCCGCCGTGCTGGAAAAGCCCGGAGCCCCTCTTCAGATCCGCGAACTGCTGCTTGACGATCCGGAGGACAATGAGGTTCTCATCCGGACTGAGCGAGTGGGCCTTTGCCACAGCGATCTGCACTATATAAAGGGGTCGCTGGATATCTCCCTGCCGGTAGTCCTCGGGCATGAAGTCGCAGGCATTGTCGAGCGCGTCGGTTCTGCGGTCACAAGAATTAAGACCGGTGACCGGGTCGTGGCAACGGTCACCCCCTCCTGTGGGGCATGCCGCAACTGCATAAGCGGACGCCCGACCCAGTGCGAACGGGTCGACTCGATGCGTGAGCGGCATCGACCCAGGCTGCTCGCACCTGATGGATCAAGCGTTGAGTCGCTCGGCGGTATCGGCGCATTTGCAGAAGCCTTCCTTGTGAAGGAGGCATCCGTTGCAGTGGTCGGCTCGTATCTGCCTCCCCAGGTGGCGTGTCTTCTCGGTTGCTGCATTAGTACAGGAGTAGGCGCGGTTATTCACGGCGCAAAGGTAGGGCCAGAGGATACTGTTGCCGTAATCGGTTGCGGCGGTGTCGGCATAGCAGCCATTCAAGGTGCCAGGTTGGCTGGGGCACGACGAATCATTGCCATTGACGCCGTGCCGGCGAAGCTGGAGCTCGCCCGCAACTTCGGTGCCACGGACACTGTTGTCTCATCACCCGACCCGACAGAAACACTCATCCAGGTCCGATCACTACTTCCCCAAGGTGTCAGCCATGCAATCGAGGCCGTGGGCCGCAGCCAGACAGCGGAACTCGCCTTTTCGCTCCTGAGCCCGAACGGAACCGCCACCATCCTCGGTCTCATGCCCACAGGGTCCGAACTGCGTATCCCCGCAGATGCACTCGTCTACGGCGACCGACACCTGCAAGGCGCCTACATGGGCGCGAACAGGTTCCTCAGCGACGTCGACATGTTCACGGACCACTACCTGAACAACCGACTGGATCTCGATGCAATGGTCACCAAGGAACTGCCCTTCGAACGTATCAACGAGGGATTCGAAGCGATGGCAGAAGCCTCGACGATCCGAGTTGTGCTGAACATGACCGACAGGCAATCGTGATCCGGGCAACCTGAAGACCATTCAACAGCTGACTATTACGCCGATCATGATCTGATTTTCCGCCACGGCCAGCGTCGGAACGAAAGCTGCGCAACATGGCGCTGCAAATCCTCCCGAACATAAACGGTCAACGTCAAGGCTCAGCCCCTGCCGTCGCTGGTCCCGGACGACAAAGACAACAACGAAAACCAGAGGAGCACCTTGAATGACTGCTGAAGGACTAACACAACTGACCGCTATCACCCCCGACCTTGTCGAGCAACGCTCCTTTGTCGATGGCGCATGGCTGCAGCTCGACGAAAACGGCCGCTACCTTACCAACCCAAATACGGGCGAACCTCGGCAGCCGATGCGAAAGACCGGAAAGGCTGACGTCGAGTGCGCACTCGCCGCAGCGGCGACACTGCACGAGTCCGGGACGCTTGAAGACATCAAACTCCGGGACCGTCTTAAGCTCCTGACGAAGGTAGCCGCATCTCTCGATGCTCAGAGCGAAGAAATCGCGCTGCAGGACAGCATCAACACGGGAGTCCCTATCCGGACCACTCGCCTGATTGCCGGTGCACTCGGGGACAGAGTCCGGGGTACTATCGCTGAAGCGGAGCAGCTTGGCGAGTCGGAGACCCTGGACGGCGGTGACCGGTCTGTGGTCATCCTGCGCAAGCCCCTCGGCCCGGCCCTCATCGTTGGCCCCTGGAATGCTCCAACCTTCACCGTGGTAGGCAAGGTGGCGGCAGCAATGGCGGCTGGCTGCCCGGTCATCCTCAAACCCTCCGAGAACGCCCCCGGAGGTTGCCAGCTCTTCGCCGAATCGATCGTCGCCGCCATGACCGAACTCGATTACCCGAGCGCCGCGTTTCAACTGGTTCATGGGAATTCGGAGACAGGATCACTGCTGACTTCGGATCCCCGCATCGAGGCTCTTTCGTTTACCGGCGGCGATTCGGCAGGCCGCACAGTCGCGCAGGCTGCAGCGTCCAATCTCGCTGTCATGCAGATGGAGCTCGGATCCAACAATCCCGTGATCATTCTGGATGATGCCGATGTCAGCTCAGCGGCACAGTCCATTGTGCAGGGCATGACCCGTCTCAATGGCCAGTGGTGCGAGGCGCCCGGCAAGGTACTGGTTGACGGGTCGATTCACGACCGTTTCGTTGAAGCTATGAAGTTCGAACTCAGTAAGCTTCGGGTAGGAAATGCCTTGGATGAGACAACGCAAGTGGGTCCCCTGGCGTTTGAGCGGCAGCGTGATGGTTTGAAAGCCGCAGTGAATCGACTCCTCGAACTGGGGGGAACGCTGGTCACTGGCGGCGACCTACCGGATCTAGACGGCTGGTTCCTGGCACCGGGGATGATTGTCGGATGTCCCGCCGGAGCCGCCACGGAAGAACTCTTCGGGCCGCTGGTCACGGTACATTCCGTGCATTCCGTTGAAGAGGCGCTTAGCCATGCAAACGGACCGGCAACCGGTCTTGATGCCTACGTATTCGGTGGCGACGAAACACGGGCCATCGACGTTGCATCCCGTATCCGTGCCGGGGAGGTCCGCATCAACGGCACGTTCATGAGCGACCTGGCCGGCAATTCGCGCCAGAGTTTCTGGGGTACCAGCGGTATCGGAGGCCACGGTCCCCAGTACGGCGTACGCTTCTTCACCGGCGACCGCGTGGTTGGCGTGGACAGGACGGATTTCCCGCTCTAGGGGCCATATCCGACCCCAAAAGCGTAGGCGAGGCTGCACTGGGCCTGGGACAAAGATTCCGGGAACGTGACGCGTGGCTCAGACGGGGGCTCCGCGTCCTCTCGGGAAAGCAGCAGGCCAAGGCCTTGGCAACATGAGACGAGAAAGTCCTTCAATGACAGATACTTCAACGACAGATACGGTGCGGCTTTCAACGCTGAGCTTCCTTGAGGGCGCCGCAGCGGCGATCCCGGCCTTTGAAACCGACCTGGTCGATTTCCGTAGGGAAATGCACGCCGATCCTGAAGTCGGCCTGTATCTGCCCCGCAGCCAAGCCCGGGTCCTTGAGGCACTCAAGGGACTCGATCTCGAAATAAGCCTGGGAAAAGCAGCCTCGTCCGTGGTAGCGGTACTACGTGGCGGGGCCACCCAGGCCCCCGTCGGGAGCCGCCCCACTGTACTACTCAGAGGCGACATGGACGCCCTTCCTCTGGCTGAAAAGACGGGGATATCCTTTGCCTCGACCAATGGAGCGATGCATGCCTGCGGCCATGACCTGCATACAGCGGGCCTGATTGGTGCCGCCCGCCTGCTCTCGTCCGTACGTGACAGCCTGACCGGCGACATCATCTTCATGTTCCAACCGGGGGAGGAAGGACATGACGGGGCCCGCATCATGCTGGAGGAAGGCGTTCTTAACGCAGCCGGGAGGCGGCCGGATGCTGCCTACGCCCTGCATGTCGTTTCGGACATCCCGTCAGGCGTGTTCACGACCCGGGCCGGCTCCTACATGGCAGCCTTCGGAGATCTGTCCGTCAAGGTTATCGGGCGTGGTGGGCACGGTTCGCGCCCCTTCCAAGCTCTGGATCCCATACAGGTAGCTGCTGAAATGCTTGGCGCGCTACAAACGTACATCACCCGGCGATTCAACGTTTTTGATCCCGTGGTACTGTCCGTGGGCCAATTCCATGGCGGTTCCGCCTCTAATGTCATACCTGATTCGGCGGAATTCAGGGCCAGCGTCAGGTCTTTCAGCCCCGGTGTCGAAGCGCGGCTCGCACAGGAGTTGCCGGATCTTATCCGGCAACTGGCGACCGCTCATCAGCTGACAGCCGAGGCAACGTTCACTCCGGTTATGCCGGCCACCGTCAATCACGACAGTGACGCCGAACTCTGGGGCAGGACCGCACGGACGTTCTTCGGAGAGCACCGGTTCGTGCCCAGCCCGTCCCCCAGGACCGGCTCTGACGATTTCTCCCGTGTCCTCGTGGAGGTCCCAGGAGCGTACGGGCACCTCGGAGCTGGGTCTCCAGATATCGACCCCATGGAGTGGGCTCCCATGCACTCGCCCAGGGCAGTGTTTGACGACAGTATCCTCGTCGACCAGACACAATTTATGGCGGGCGTGGCGCTTGGAAAGCTCCAGGAGTTGGAGGTCCTGGGGTAGCGCAGTACCGGTCTCGAAGCCCCGAATGGATGGCAGTTCAACCACTATCAGATTGGCGTACAACCCAACCGGACGTCAGACGATCCGCAAAAAATGCGTCAAGATGGGCTCAAAGTGCTCTTCCTTGACACCCAGCGGCTGAATTCTGAGATCTCAATCTGACACCTAGTGGTGGGCAGCACCGCTGTTCTTGTCGGACCTCCTGGTTAGCGTTAAGCCCGACGACACAATTAGGGGGACACATGTTTGACCGAGACACCGACTACCCAACAGCCGTAGCGAGCTACGACGACGAGGGCGTCAGCGCGGCGATCGACTGGTGCGTCGAACACATGCAGACGGATGACACGCTCTCTGTCTGGACGGCACTACAGTCGAACCTCAGCAACTGCGACGCTTTGGAGCGCCTCGTGCAGCGACACAGCAATGTGTCGCATATCACCGGTCGTGGTGGCGGTACGCCACAAGGTACCGGTCCGGTGCTGATGGCTTGGCCGGACATGGACGACATCGGGAAGCTGGTGCGCTACGGCCACGGGATCCGCGCCATCTGCGTCATCACCTGGAACGCCGACCGAATCCGCTCGTGGGTCACGGCGATGAAACCGGACATTCTTGGCGACGGCTCAGACTGGAAGACTCCCTCCGCCGAACTCGACCCGATCATTATGGAGGCTCTGAGAAGCCTGACGCTTACGGTGAACCACAACAACACGATATCGGCCGGCTTTGAGAAGGATCAGGTCGTCGGCGTACTCCTGGCGCTGCGCGACGCCAGAATCCCGATGGACGCCGACGCCATGCAGGGCTGGGCCCTTGCTCACGGGTGGGCCGGCAAGAATCCGGAGCGGCTGGCGCAGTACGTCCGGGACATCAACGGCGGGAAGCGCCCGCGAGCCCGGCACGTGCTCCGTACGGACTATATCGACTACCTGCGGCAGAAGCTGGCATCGGGTGACGATCCTGACGCTGAGGATTAGGAATCGCAGTCGGGTAGTTTCACTACCCCATCTTCTGGCTCCTCTGCGAGTCCGAAGAGCACGGCGATGTCGCTGAGTCGTCATCCCAGCTTTCGTGCATGACGGGCAGGAGCTCGGAAAGGGCTCTGTCTACCCGAGGAGCACCGCTCCGCATGGTGAGAAATGCCCGTCATTACAGGGAACACATCACATCATTACTTAAGGACATACCCCCGGCGGCCCAGTGAGAAGCAGATGGTGGGCCCCTGCGGCTGCAACTTCCAACGCCCTGCGGGCATCGCCCTGGCCGGAGACATCTGCCATGTCCGGACACGGCCCAGGCTGCGGAGCCCCCTCCGCGTCATCGTCGGCGTCCTCCGGTTCGAAATCGAGGGCGAGCTCCTGGGGATCGGCCCCAAAGTCGAGGGCCAGCCGGGCAAGTGTCCGGTAGCCGCGCACCTTGGCGCCCGGGACAAGGGAAGCCTCGGCAAAATTTGCTTGTGCCACCACGATCTCCGGGTAGCCGGCCTGGACCGACGCCATGACTGCAGGCAGGATGCCCCGGACGGGGCGCAGCCTTCCATCAAGTCCAAGCTCGGCGATGAAGACAGTGCGTCCGGTGGGCTTGATGTCATTCGCCGCCCGGAGCACGGCCATGGTCACGGCGAGGTCGAACCCGGAACCGCGCTTGGGCAGCGAGGCGGGAATGAGGTTGGCGGTGATCTTCCTGCGGCTGAGCGGGATGCCGGAGTTCTTTGCCGCTGAACGGATGCGCTCCTTGGCCTCATTCAGCGAAGCATCGGGCAGGCCCAGGATGACAAAGGCAGGCAGGGTCTGGCCGATGTCGGCCTCGACCTCGACCATGTAGCCGTTCAGTCCTACCAGGGCGATGGAGTAGGTGCGGCCGAGCGCCATCACCCCACCCCCTTGAGGTGCTCCACCACAGGTTCGCCGCCGCCGTCGTCCACTACGGCGATAACGTCCACGCGGCGCAGCGGCATCCGCAGTTCCCGGTCCCGGCACCAGGCACCGCCCAGGCGGTGCAGCCGAGCCAGCTTTTCCGGACCCACCGCCTCGAAGGGGTGGCCGTAGTCCAGGGAGCGGCGGGTCTTTACCTCGGCGATGACCAGGGCGTCGCCGTCCAGGGCAACGATGTCGATCTCGCCCTCAGGGCACCGCCAGTTGCGTTCCACCACCAGCATGCCCAAAGCTTCAAGGAAGCTGGCGGCGAGGTCCTCGCCGCGCCTGCCCAACAGGTCTTTTGATTTCATGTCTACCTCCGCAAACCAGCCTGGCGGCGAAGGTATGCGGAGGACAGAAGGACCCTGCCGTATGTGGACAGGGCCGGGTGTTGAGGGGAAGTGGGGCTCCCCTGATGGGTCCTAGTTGCCCAGGTCCACGTCCTTGGGCAGGGCCAGTTCCTCGTTGCGGGGCAGTTCCTCGACGTTGACGTCCTTGAAGGTCAGGACCCTGACGCTCTTGACGAACCGGGCCGAGCGGTAGACATCCCAGACCCAGGCATCCTGGAGGGTCAGGTCGAAGTAGACCTCGCCGTCGGCGCTGCGGGCCTGGAGGTCCACGTGGTTGGCAAGGTAGAAGCGGCGCTCGGTCTCGACAACGTAGCTGAACAGGCCGACGACGTCGCGGTATTCACGGTAGAGCTGAAGCTCCATGTCGGTTTCATAGTTCTCAAGATCCTCAGCACTCATGCTTCCATCTTGCACCATGTCCGGCACCCCTGGCGCCGGGCGCAGGACTCAGTCCTCGTACGGCTCTTCCCCGTCAGGGACGTCCGCAGCCTGCAGCTCCGTGCCCAGCAACCGCCAGCTGACGCGGTGGTAGGGCGTGGGGCCGGCAGCGCGGAGCACATTCCGATGGGCAGCGGTGGCGTAGCCCTTATTGATGTCCCAGCCGTAATCGGGATACTCAACGTGCAGTTCCCGCATCATCCGGTCCCGCTCCACCTTGGCGATGACACTGGCGGCCGCCACGCTGAGGCACTGCATGTCCGCCTTGACCTTGGTGTGGACGGGAGCCTCGCACCCCACCTCCAGCACGGGCTGGTCGAACAGGGACAGCTGCTCCGCCGGGGAAAGCCAGTTGTGGCTTCCATCAAGGAGCACCGCCTCCGGGAGGATGCCGACGCCCAGGATCGTCCCCCATGCCCGGGTTCCGGCCAGCCGCAGGGCGGCAATGATCCCCAGCGAATCGATCTCGGCCGCGCTGGCATGTCCCACCGCCGAGGCGACGCTCCATCGCCGCACCAGGGGATCCAGCCGTTCCCGCTCCGCCGGACTGAGCAGTTTGCTGTCCCGTACTCCTGCCAGAGGCTTCTGGCGTTCCAGGTCAACGACGGCGATTCCCACGCTGACAGGGCCAGCGAGGGCCCCGCGGCCCACCTCATCCACTCCGGCCAGGAACCGCACCCCCTGCGCCTTGAAGGTCCGTTCATGCCGCAGGGTGGGGGCCTTGCCGCGTGCCGCCGGCTTGGAGACTGCACGCGCCTTCGCTGCCGGAGCAGCAGGCACTGGCGGTGCGTCATGCACTGCCGGAGCGGGCTGCACCGCTGGAGAAACCTGCACTGCCGGAGGCATGGTCAGCGCGCCGCCGGGACGCTCTTGAAGACGTCCGGGTAGTTGTCCAGGGTCTTGATCCTGTTCAGCGGCCACGCGATCACCGCAGCCTTGCCTTCCAGGTCTTTGAGGTCGATAAATCCGCCGTCGGTCTCCATGTGCGCCCGCGAATCAGCGGAGTGGTTGCGGTTGTCACCCATGACCCACACCTTGCCTTCCGGGACGGTGACGTCAAAGTTGCGGACCTGCGGCACTTCGGCGGGGTTGATGTAGGTCTCGTCGATGGAGGTTCCGTTAATGGTCAGTTTACCGCCGGCGTCACAGCAGACCACGTGGTCGCCCGGCAGCCCGATGACACGCTTGACCAGGTGCTGGTCGGTGTTGTCGGGCAGGAGGCCAACGAACGTCAGGCCGTCCTGGACCCAGGTGAACGGGCCCTGTGCCTTGGGCGGTGCCGGGGGCAGCCAGCCCTTGGTGTCGCGGAACACCACAACGTCCCCGCGGCTCAGCGCAAACGGTTCCGGGACCAGGAGGTTGACGAAAATCCGGTCGTCCACGTCCAGGGTGTTCACCATGGATTCGGAGGGGATGAAGAATGCCCGGAAGAGGAAGGTCTTGATGAGGAAGGACAGCACCACGGCGATGACCACCACCGTGGCGATTTCCTTCAGCCACCCGAGGAAGGGGTTGCCGGTGGACTTGCCGGCAGCCTTGGACGCTCCCCGCTTCCGCCGGTGGGCGGAGGCGGACGCATCGGGGCCCTCCCCCGAAGCCGACGTGGAGGGGGCCTGGACGGCCGGCGTTTCTGAAGCGCCGTCGTGGCGCGGTTCAGGTTTCCGCGCGTGGTTCTCGGGCATTTACCGTCCGTTCTGTGTTGTTGGCCCCGTTGCGGGCGGCCGTGCTACAGGAGCAAATCTATCAAGCGGCCAAAGGATCTGGACCGGCCGGCCGATCACCCGGTCCAGCGGCACCAGCCCGCCGCCCGGGGCACCGAGCAGGCTGCGGGAGTCAGCGGAGACAGAGCGGTGGTCCCCCATCAGCCACAGCCTGCCTTCGGGAACCACGGTGCTGAATTTCTGGGTGCTGGGCACGTCCCCTGGGAAGACGTAGGGCTCGTCGAGGGGCACGCCGTTGACGGTAACCTTCCCGGCGGCGTCGCAGCAGACCACTGTGTCGCCTGGGACGCCGATGGCCCTTTTGACGTAGGTGGTGTCGCTGCCGGCGATGCCGAGCCATTGAAGGGCGGAGGCAGCTGCATCTGCCAAGGGGCCCTTGCCGCTGTTCAGCGGGGCGAAACTGCCCCGGCCGTCAAAGACCACCACCTCCCCGCGCCGGATGGGTTCGGACTGGAAGTCCGTGCGCGACACCAGGATGCGGTCCCCGCCCTGCAGGAGCGGCTCCATGGACTCCGAGGGGATGAAGTAGACGTCCAGCCACAGTGACCGGACCAGCCCGCTGATGGCGAAGGCAAGGAGCAGCGCCACCACAACGACAAAACGCCAGCCCTTTTTACGGGGCTGGCGTTTTGTCTGGTGCATGGTCCGTATCCTGGCGCTGGTGCATTGCTCCGGCGCTTGCCGGCTACGGCCGCGCTCCGGCCTGGCAATAAGTCCGGGCAGGACTTACTTGGCGGAGCTGAAGTCGCGCTTTTCCTTGATCTTGGCGGCCTTACCGCGCAGTGCACGCATGTAGTACAGCTTGGCGCGGCGGACGTCACCCTTGGTGACAACCTCGATCTTTTCGATGATCGGGGAGTGCACCGGGAAGGTACGCTCCACGCCGACACCGAAGGAAACCTTGCGGACGGTGAAGGTCTCGCGCACGCCGTCGCCCTGGCGGCCCAGGACGAAGCCCTGGAAGACCTGGACACGGGTGTTCTTGCCTTCGATGATGTTCACGTGCACCTTGAGGGTGTCGCCCGCGCGGAACTCGGGAACATCATTGCGCAGCGAGGCTGCATCGACGGAGTCGAGAATATGCATGATTGCACTCCTGGTGAACGCCACAGGTCATTCACTTTGGGTCACGGCAGGCAAGTCGGCCCGCTGGAAAGCGCGCCGGGCATCACCGCCCAAGTAAAGTGGTCCGGCCGCTTCAAGGGTTGATGGGGCCGGTTGTCAGGCTGTTGGCCGCGCTACCCCCTGTGGCAGGTGCGGACCCAGCAGACACAAGGGTTAATTTTGCCACAGCAGCAGGGTTACGCCAATTCCGCCGGGGTTAGTCCTCCTGTGCGGCGCCCGGTTCCGGGCGGCGGACCAGGCGGCCGTCCACGACGTCGTAGCCCAGGTTGTGCAATTCGGTGCGGTCGGCACGCGGGAGGCTGCCGGCGTCGAACCCCTGCAGGAGGTCCGGGCGGCGGTCCGCCGTCCGGCGGTACTGCTCGTGGCGGCGCCACTGCGCGATCCTGCCGTGGTTGCCGCTGAGGAGCACGCGCGGCACCTCGCGGTCCCGCCACACGGAAGGCTTGGTGTAGACCGGATATTCCAGGAGCCCATCGGAGTGGGATTCCTCCACCAGGGACTCGGGGTTGCCCACGACGCCGGGGAGCAGGCGGCCGATGGCCTCCACCATGGCAAGGACGGCAACTTCCCCTCCGTTGAGCACGTAGTCGCCCAGGCTGACGGGCCGGACGGTGAAGTGTTCCTGTGCCCATTCGATGACGCGTTCATCGATGCCTTCGTACCGCCCGCACGCAAATGCCAGGTGCTGCTCCTCCGCCAGTTCATAGGCGAGGGCCTGCGTGAACCGTTCGCCCGCAGGGGACGGAACGATGAGCACGGGCTTGTGCTGCGGATCCGGGCGCCCTTCCGCCACGGCGGCGAGGGCCTGCGCCCAGGGTTCGGGCTTCATGACCATTCCGGCACCGCCACCATAGGGAGTGTCGTCCACGGAACGGTGCTTGTCGGTGGTGAAGCTGCGCAGGTCGTGGACGTGCAGGTCCAGGATTCCGTCCTGGCGGGCCTTGCCGATCAGGGACAGTTCCAGCGGGGCAAGGTATTCGGGAAAGATGCTGACGACGTCGATCCGCATCTAGTCCGTGCCTTCCGTTCCGGGGGCAGCGGCGTCGTCCGAGTTGAGTTCGAAGAGTCCGTCCGGCGGGGTGAGGAGGATGTAGCCTTCCCCAACGTTGACCTCGGGCACGATCTGCTCCACGAACGGGATGAGGATTTCTTCACCGCCGGGGGTGGTGACCATGAGGAGGTCCTGCACGGGCATGGTGTTCAGCGCCGTCACCTTGCCCACCACCTGTGAACCGACCCGGGCCTCAAGGCCGACGAGTTCGTGCTCGTACCAGCCCTCGTCGTCGTCCTCGTCAAGCTCATCGGTTTCGATGAACAGCTTGGCGCCGCGGAGCGTTTCCGCCCGGTTGCGGTCCGCCACCTCCTCGAAGCCCAGCAGCAGGATGTCCTTGTTCCAGCGGGCACTGCTGACGGTCAGGGGTCCGGACGCGGCAGGTTCAACCACGAACTCCGTGCCGGGGACAAACCTGTCCTCCGGGGCGTCGGTCAGCACCTGGACGGTGACTTCCCCGCGAATGCCGTGCGGCTTGCCGATCCGCGCCACCTGAAGCTGCATCTGTTCCTCTGTTCCGGGTTGTGGTGTTTCTGGTGAAAGAACTGTGTTGTTGAAAGCAAACCGGCCCCTCCACCTGGTGGTGGAGGGGCCGGAGCAGGAACTGAAAGTTGCCGAGCGCTCAGCGGCGGCGGTCGGTGTCGACGACGTCGACGCGGACCGGTTCGCCGCCGGCCAGTGCTGCCACCACGGTGCGCAATGCGCGGGCCGTGCGGCCCTGGCGGCCAATCACCCGTCCAAGGTCGTCCTGGTGAACGCGCACCTCGAGGGTGTCCCCGCGGCGGTTGCTCTTCGAACTGACCTTGACGTCATCCGGGGAATCGACGATTCCGCGGACCAGGTGCTCCAGCGCTTCTGCCAGCAATCTACTCAGCCTCGGTGGTCTCAGCTTCGGCGTCGGCCGGGGCCTCGGCAGCGTCAGACTTGGAGGCCTTCTTGGTGATGGCTTCCGGGATGATGACCGAGCCCTTCTCCGGGGCAACGAAGGATTCCTTCTCGACCTTGGTCTTGAGGGTGCCTTCCTGGCCCGGCAGGCCCTTGAACTTCTGCCAGTCACCGGTGATCTTCAGGATCGCGGCAACCTGCTCGGACGGCTGGGCACCGACGGACAGCCAGTACTGTGCACGCTCGGAGTTGACCTCGATGAATGAGGGCTCTTCGGTGGGGTGGTACTTGCCGATTTCCTCGATGGCACGGCCATCACGCTTGGTGCGTGAGTCCGCAACGACGATGCGGTAGTACGGGGCGCGCATCTTGCCGAAGCGCTTAAGGCGAATCTTTACGGCCACTTTTGTGGTCACTCCTGTTTCAGAAAAGGGGTGAACCCGGCTTTCTGCACCCGTGGGGCGGGCCGTACTTGCGGGCTCGAAGGACAGGATCCGGACGCGGAGAGAGGGGCCACGCAGATCGAGTACCTGTCCATTGTGCCAGATGAGCGCGGTTATTTCGACTTGGCGCAGGTGCGGCGGACGTGCCGGCTGCACAAGGAGCGTCGGAGGGTTACAGGACCCGGATCAGGCGGACCAGACGTAGAGTCCAGTCCGTTCGGAATCGTCGATGCCGGCGGCAAGTTGGGCCAGTTGCTGCACATAGGTCCGGGCCTGGCCGGCGTCGAACGGCATGTCCTCCTGGGCGGCCCACTGTTCGGCCACGTCGTCGAGGACGTTGCCTTCGCCTTCGGTTTCGTAGGTGAGCAGGTCCGCGAGGGCGCGGACCATGGCCGGCGGAACGGCGAGGAGCGAATCGCTGGAGACATCCACCATGGTCAGCTCGTAGTCGGCCCCACCCGCGTGGACGGCCGTGCCCGCCAGATCACCCAGCTGCTCGACCTCAAAGTCGCTGATTCCTTGGATCCGCACCGCCTGGCCGGCAGGGCCGCCAGCCGCTGCGGAGCTGCTTCCTTCATCGAGGATGCCGGCGCGTTTCAGCGCGGCGTCATGGGTGGCGACAAAGATCTCGGTGAAGCCCATGGCGGTTGCCCTTCTTCCGTTGGCGGAACAGCGCGCCGGACGCAGGTGCAGCCCGGCCGTACGGCATCAGCCTAGTAGTTGCCCGTGCGCCGGCGCACACCGGTGCCCTTTTCTCCCGCCGTGCGGGCAAACGCACGCCCGCCCGTCAGCGGACGGCGACCCGGATCCGGTTGCGCCACGGGTCCTCGAAGCGCAGTTCGGCGCCGGTGTGGTGCGAGGCTACTCCGGCAACCTTGAGGCGGTCGGCCAACGCCCCGACGTCGTCCCCTGAAGGAACCTCGATCAGTACTTCCCCGAGCCCAAGGGTGTCCTTGCGGGGCCCGGCACCGCGGCTGTTCCAGACGTTCATTGCCATGTGGTGGTGGTACCGGCCAGCGGATACGAACAAGGCCTGCCCGTGCCAGCCCGCCGTCTTTTCGAAGCCGAGGGTTCCCACGTAGAAGTCCCGGGCAGTCTGGACGTCGCCCACTTGGAGATGCACGTGCCCGACACCGGCTGATGTCTGCCGCTGGCCTTCCAGGGACTGCTCCGTGAGGTACTGCTCCAGGTACCGCTGCGGCGGCAGGGCAAGGCTGTCCATGACCACGTCCGTCCCGTTCCAGGACCAGTTGCTGCGCGGGCGGTCCCAGTACAGCTCGATGCCGTTGCCCTCGGGATCGGTGAAGTAGAAGGCCTCGCTCACCAGGTGGTCGGCGCTGCCGGTGAAGGACCTCGGCTGGTACTGGGCGGCGGTGGCGACGGTGGCGGCCAGGGAGGCCTGGTCCTCGAACAGCAGGGCCGTGTGGAACAGGCCCGCCTCTCCCCTGCCGGGAAGGTGCAGCCCGGGCGCCGGTGCCAGGTGGACCAAAGGGGTGCCGAGGCGGCCAAGGTAAAGCCCGCCGTCCTGCTCAGACACCACCTCAAGCCCCAGGGCGCGCTGGTAATAGTCGGTCATGAGCTTCATGTCGCCCACCTTGAGCATCACGGTACCCATGGCGAGGTCGGCAGGAAGAAGATCCTGGCTGCTGGCTGCTGCGGTCATTGAAGGCTCCTTGTGTTGGAGGCCGTCCCGATGGCGGCCTGTCACATAGTAAAATTACTTGAAGCTTCAATTTATTCCAAGTTTCTGGTGCCTCCGCTCAGCGGACGATGCGACCGCCCAACACTACGTGTTCCAGGTCCTTGATAGTTTCCGCTGCGGCCCGCGGGTCTTCCCGGCACACCACCACGTCGGCCCGTGCCCCTTCCGCCAGGCTGTCCGCCCCCAGCCAGGCGCGGGCTGCCCAGCAGGCGGCGTCCAGTGCTGCTGTCATCGGCAGGCCGGCCTGGTGCAGGGACAGGATCTCGTCTGCGATCCTGCCGTGCCGGATCGTGCTGCCGGCATCGGTACCGGCAAAGATGCGGACGCCAGCCCCATAGGCCTCCGCCACCCGTTCCAGCCTGCGTTCCCAAAGTGCACGCATGTGTGCAGCGTAGCGGGGGAATTTCGCGTCCGCTTGGGCGGCGATGTCCGGAAAGGTGGCGATGTTGATGAGAGTGGGCACAATTGGCACTCCCTGTTCAGCGAACCGGGGCAGGTGGCGGGGCAGCAGGCCCGTGGCATGTTCAATGCAATCGATGCCGGCATCCAGCATCTGGTCCAGGGTGTCCTCGGCGAAGCAGTGCGCCGTTACCCGGGCACCTTCCTCATGGGCTGCCTGGATGGCGTCACGGACGACGGCGGCAGGAAAGGAAGGCGCCAGGTCACCGGCGCCGCGGTCAATCCAGTCCCCCACCAGCTTGACCCAGCCGTCGCCGTCGCGCGCCTGCTTGCGGACCGCCTCCACAAGGCCTTCCGGCTCCACCTCCTCAGCGAAGCCGCGCAAATAGCGGCGCGTCCGCGCCACATGGCGCCCGGCACGGATCAGCACGGGGAAGTCCCGGCCGCCCTGCATCCAGCGGGTATCGGCCGGCGAGCCGGCGTCGCGGACCAGCAGGGTTCCTGCGTTGAGGTCGGCCAGGGCCTGGTCCTCAGCCGTTGCGGCGTCAACGGGGCCGCCCGGGCCCAGCCCGATGTGGCAGTGGGCGTCAACGAACCCGGGCAGTACCCAGCCGTCAAGGACCCTCACGGGCTCCGTCGCGGGCCGGGTGAAGGTGAGGGTCCCGTCCACGGACCAAAGCCCGTACCTAACGCTGTCCGGTCCAGTCAGGACGGGTCCGCTGAATTCAATGATTTCCGGCATCAGGACTTCCTTTCGCTGCCCGGACAGGCTAGCACCGGGGAATGTGACAAGGCAGTTCCAGGGGCCTGTGGTAGCTTCGTTCCTGACCACACGGGTGCCCTTGCAGGGGCTGAGATCGGGCTGACGCGGCCTGCGACCGTTGAACCTGTCCGGGTAATGCCGGCGAAGGAAGTGAGTATTCCCTTGAGTACACAAAACACCCAGTTGAACCCTGCCCAAATCCAGGCCGAAGCAGCGGCAGACGATGGGTCAACCCTCCAGGTGACCCAATCCTTGAAGTCGCATTCGCTGGCCTTCATTGAAGATGCCGGCGCCGGGATCCGGGTGCCGGTAACGGAAATATCCCTTGAGCCGTCCCCCAACGGCCGGCCCAACGAACCGTTCCGGACCTACCGGACGGCGGGACCCGGCAGCGACCCCGTCCGCGGCCTTCAGCCTTTCCGTGCAGAGTGGATTGAGGCGCGCGGGGACACCGAGGCGTACACGGGCAGGGAGCGCAACCTGCTCGACGACGGCCGCTCGGCTGTCCGCCGCGGTGCCGCCTCTTCAGAGTGGCAGGGCGGGCAGCCGGTGCCCCGCCGCGCCGTCGACGGCCGCACAGTGACGCAGATGTACTACGCCCGGCAGGGAATCATCACCCAGGAAATGCGCTTCGTGGCGCTGCGCGAAAACTGCGACGTGGAGCTGGTGCGGAGTGAGCTCGCGGCGGGCCGGGCGATCATCCCCAGCAACATCAACCACCCTGAGTCCGAGCCGATGATCATCGGCAAGGCCTTCCTGGTGAAGATCAACGCCAACATCGGCAACTCCGCAGTCACCAGCTCCATCGCAGAGGAGGTGGACAAGCTGCAGTGGGCCACCCAGTGGGGCGCGGACACCGTCATGGACCTGTCCACCGGTGACGACATCCACACCACCAGGGAATGGATCATCCGCAACTCCCCCGTCCCGATCGGCACCGTGCCCATCTACCAGGCACTGGAAAAGGTCAACGGCGAGGCCAACGCCCTGACCTGGGAAATCTTCCGGGACACGGTGATCGAGCAGTGTGAACAGGGTGTGGACTACATGACCATCCACGCCGGCGTGCTGCTGCGCTACGTCCCGCTGACTGCCAACCGGGTGACGGGCATTGTCTCGCGCGGCGGTTCCATCATGGCCGGTTGGTGCCTGGCCCACCACCAGGAGAACTTCCTGTACACCCACTTCGATGAACTGTGCGAAATCTTCGCCAAGTACGACGTCTCCTTCTCCCTGGGTGACGGCCTCCGCCCCGGTTCGACGGCGGACGCCAACGACGCGGCCCAGTTCGCGGAGCTGGACACGCTCGCCGAACTGACGCAGCGCGCCTGGGAGTACGACGTGCAGGTAATGGTGGAAGGGCCGGGCCACGTGCCGTTCCATCTGGTCCGTGAGAACGTGGAACGGCAGCAGGAGCTGTGCAAGGGCGCCCCGTTCTATACCCTGGGGCCGCTGGTGACTGACGTTGCCCCGGGCTATGACCACATCACCTCGGCCATCGGCGCCACCGAGATTGCCCGGTACGGGACCGCGATGCTCTGCTACGTCACCCCGAAGGAACATCTGGGCCTGCCCAACAAGGACGACGTGAAGACCGGCGTGATCACCTACAAAATCGCCGCGCATGCGGCAGACCTCGCCAAGGGCCACCCGGGGGCGCACGAACGGGACGACGCACTGTCCAAGGCCCGCTTCGAGTTCCGCTGGCGGGACCAGTTCGCGCTGTCGCTGGATCCCGTCACCGCCGAGGCCTTCCACGACGAGACCCTGCCGGCGGAGCCTGCCAAGACGGCGCACTTCTGTTCCATGTGCGGGCCGAAGTTCTGTTCCATGCGGATCAGCCAGGACATTCGTGACGATTTCGGCTCAGCGGAAGCCCAGGCTGCGCTTGCCAGCGTGACGTCGGGGATGCGGGAAAAGAGCGAGGAGTTCCTGGCTGCGGGCGGCAGGGTGTACCTGCCGGAGCTGCGGGTGCCCGCGGAAAACTGACCGGCCACGGCGCCGGATGCCAGTCTCGCCCGGGTCAGGACGCCCGGGCCGGCTGGCTCCGGCTGACCTGCCGGATGAACTGGCGGATGGCCCGGTCCCCTTCCGGGGAGTCCTGGGGCCGGTGCCCTCCCGCTGCAACGTGGTGCAGGGCGCCGGTCTCGCGGAGGTATCCGGCAATCTCCTCATACAGCGGTTCCCAGCCGCCGGTGAGGACCAGCGTGGGCACGCCGGGAACGATATGCAGCGGCGCCTCCCATGACGGCGACTGGAGACGGAGTCTGCGGGCGGACCGTTTCTCCTCCGTGGTGGCAGGCTGCTGGAGGTCGGTGGCGTAGACTCGGCGGACGAATTCGCGCTGGAAGTCTTCGTCGCTGAGTTGGTGGCGCACGTCGAAGAGGGGCTGCATCAGGCTGATGTGGGCAGCCGTGGCCGGCAGTTCCGCGGTCAGTGAGAGGCACGCCGGTTCCACCAGGGTCAATGAAAAGACCAGGTCGGGGCGTTCCACCGCGGCCATCATGGCTGCGATTGCCCCCTGGGAATGCGCCACCACGTGCCCGCCCGCGGCGCCGCGCCCATCGTCCGCCAAGGACTGCAGGACAATGGCGGTGTCTTCGGTGAAGGAGGACTCCACCGGATCCGCGACGGCGTCGTAGCCGTGCCGCCGGAGGAACAGGGCGTCATAGGACAGTGCCATGCCGTGCTGGCGCGGCCACGCGGCGGCGCCAAAGTTTCCGGCGCCGTGCACGAACACTACCCTCTGCTTGAACATGTCCCAACCCTATTCCACGCTGCCGGCATCCCCACCGAAAAGCGCCAGGTGTCGTCTTGAGCGATCAAAACGACACCTGGCGCTGCGCGATGGTGGTGAACTGCTACTTGCCCAGGAACTTGTCGAAGCCCTTGGGGAGGTTCAGCTGGGACGGGTCGAAGTCGCCGCCCTGCTGGCCGAAGGCGGCTCCGGTGGGCAGTGCCTTGGCAGCATTGGCGCGCCGGGCTTCGGCTTCCTTGCGCTCCTGGGCAGCCTTGGCCGGGTTGCCGGACTTGGGCTTCTTCTTGGGCGCGTTCTTGGCGTTCTTCCGCGCGCCACCGCCGGCTCCAGGCAGGCCGGGCATCCCGGGCATTCCCGGCATGCCGCCCTGGGCCATCTTCTTCATCATCTTCTGGGCCTGCGCAAACCGTTCCAGCAGGCCGTTGACCTCGGACACGTGGACGCCGGAACCGCGGGCGATGCGGGCGCGCCGCGAACCGTTGATGATCTTCGGGGCAAGCCGCTCGTGGGGGGTCATGGACCGGACGATCGCCTCTACACGGTCGATCTCCCGCTCGTCGAACTGCTCCAGCTGCTGCCGGATGTTCTGCGCGCCCGGCATCATCATGAGCATCTTCTTCATGGAGCCCATGTTGCGGATCTGCTGCATCTGGGCCAGGAAGTCCTCAAGGGTGAAGTCCTCCTGGTCGGCGAACTTCTTCGCCATCCGGGCGGCTTCATCCTTGTCCCAGGCCTTTTCAGCCTGTTCGATGAGGGTGAGGATGTCGCCCATGTCCAGGATGCGTGAAGCCATCCGGTCCGGGTGGAAGAGCTCAAAGTCGTCCAGGCCTTCGCCCGTGGATGCGAACATGACCGGCTTGCCGGTGACCGACGCGACGGAAAGCGCAGCACCGCCGCGGGCATCGCCGTCGAGCTTGGACAGCACGATGCCGGTAAAGTTCACGCCTTCGTCGAAGGCGAGGGCCGTGTTTACGGCGTCCTGGCCGATCATGGAGTCGATCACGAAGAGGACTTCGTTGGGGACGATGGCGCGGCGGATCTGGCGGGCCTGTTCCATCATGTCCGCGTCCACGCCAAGGCGGCCGGCGGTGTCGACGATCACCACATCGTGCAGCTTCTGGCGCGCTTCCTCCACGCCGGCGCGGGCGACGGCGACCGGGTCACCAGCCGGCTGGTCCAGCTCCGTGGAGGTGGCACCCGGGTGCGGCGCGAAGACGGGGACGTTTGCGCGCTGGCCCACCACCTGAAGCTGGGTGACGGCGTTGGGGCGTTGGAGGTCGCAGGCCACCAGCATGGGGCTGTGGCCCTGGGCCTTCAGCCACTTGGACAGCTTGCCCGCGAGGGTGGTTTTGCCTGCACCCTGGAGGCCGGCAAGCATGATGATGGTGGGGCCGTTCTTGGCCAGGCGGATCCGTCGGGTCTCGCCGCCAAGGATCTCCTGGAGTTCCTCGTTGACGATCTTGACGATCTGCTGGCTGGGGTTCAGCGCGGCAGAAACCTCCGCACCCAGAGCGCGTTCGCGGACCCGTCCCGTGAATTCGCGGACCACCGGTACGGCGACGTCGGCGTCCAGGAGGGCACGGCGGATCTCGCGGACGGTGGCATCAACATCGGCCTCCGTAAGGCGGCCCTTGCCGCGGAGATTCTTGAAGGTTGCTGTCAACCGGTCAGAGAGTGAATTGAACACGCGCCGTGAACTTCTTTCAGGAGATGATCGGGACTCGACTATCTAGGGTATCAAGTCCGGCACCTAAGGTGGCATGCTGGCCAAATGACGAGCCAAACATCTGTCAAGACCTTGCTCATCCTCGGCGCCTCGGGCGACCTTACCGGCCGGCTCCTCCTGCCGGGCCTGGCTCGGCTTGTTGCCGCAGGCCGGGCAGACGGGCTCAGCCTGGTGGGAGCTGGTTCGGACCCGTGGACACCGGAACAATGGCGTGACCGCGTCCGGTCCTCGTTTGGCGCGGCAGCGGCCGCAGCGGATGAGCCAGGCAGGGAAGCCCTTGAACTGCTGCAGAAGGAGACGGCTTACCACCAGGTGGACGTCACCGCCGAGGGCGCCCTGGCTGCCTTGCTGAAGACCCTGGAAGGCCCGGTGGCCGTGTACTTCGCCCTGCCGCCCCGGATTAGCCAGCTGGCCTGCGAGACCCTGCAGCCCGCGGAAGTTCCGGAGGGCACCCGCCTGGTGATGGAGAAGCCGTTCGGCTCAAGTGAGGAGTCGGCCCGCTCCCTCAACCAGACGCTGGCGCGGCTGGTTCCCGAGGACCACATCCACCGGGTGGACCACTTCCTGGGCAAGGCAACCGTCCTCAACATCCTGGGCCTGCGGTTTGCGAACAACTTCCTGGAGCCGGTGTGGAACCGGCAGCACGTGGAGAAGGTGGAGATCTTCTTCGACGAGGACCTGGCCCTGGAGGGGCGCGCCCGCTACTACGACGGCGCCGGCGCCCTGCGGGACATGATCCAGAGCCACCTGCTGCAGGTCATGGCCGTGATGGCCATCGAGCCTCCGGCCACCATCGGCGAGCGCGACCTGCGCGACGCGGTCTCCACGGTCCTTCGCGCCAGCAGCGTCAGCGCACCCTTCACCGATTCAACGCGCAGGGCGCGCTACACGGCCGGCACTGTGGCAGGCAAGGAGGTCCCCGACTACGCCAGGGAGGAAGGCGTGGACGCCGGCCGGGAAACGGAAACACTGGCCGAAATCCAGGTGGGCATCGACAACTGGCGCTGGCGCGGCGTTCCGTTCATCCTGCGCTCGGGCAAGGCGCTGGGCGACAAGCGCAAGGAGGCCGTGGTCACCTTCCTTCCCGTACCCCACCTCCCCCAGGGCTTCACCGGGGTGGACTCCCCCAACCAGCTGCGGATCGGTTTCGGTCCGGACACGCTGGAGTTCGACGTCGACGTCAACGGTCCCGGAAACATCTTCAGCCTGGGCCGGGTCACCCTGGAAGCGGAACTGAGTGCCTCCGACCTGTTGCCCTACGGCGAGGTGCTGGAAGGCGTGCTGTCCGGTGACCCGCTGCTCTCCGTCCGGAGCGACACGGCGGAGGATTGCTGGCGGATCGTCGAACCGGTGCTCAAGGCATGGGAAAAGGGTGAGGTCCCGTTGGAGGAGTACGACGCCGGATCGGCCGGCCCTGCGTCCTGGCCCACCAACCGGCATCAGGACTGAGCCGTCCACCGTAACGTGGGCGCGCCACGTTAAACGGCAGCAGGACGGGCGGGAACCTTCCGGTTCCCGCCCGTCCTGCTCTGTTTCCAGTTACTGCCCGTCCGCTGGGTCCGCGGTGGTCCGCCCTAGATGGCAGCCACCCCGCGTTCCCCTGTGCGGACCCGCACTGCTTCATGGACGTCCATGGTCCAGACCTTGCCGTCCCCGGCCATGCCGGTGTTGGAGCTGGCAATGATCACGTCCAGGATGTCATCGGCCTGTTCGTCCGTGGCAAGGACTTCCACCCGGATCTTGGGCAGGAGGTCCACGTTGTATTCCGCCCCGCGGTATACCTCGGTGTAACCCCGCTGCCGGCCGTAGCCGCTGGCCGCGCTGACCGTGAGGCCCTGGACGCCGTAGGCTTCCAGCCCTTCCCTGATGGCTTCGAGCTTTTCCGGCCTGACGATTGCAGTGATCAGTTTCATGCCCCCACACTTTCCTTACCTGTTGCTGGCTGTGCCTTCTGCGCTTCCAATGCCTGCGCGGCTTCAGGGGACACGCCCTTGCCGGTGATCAGGTCGTGCAGCGGCTGGAAGCTTCCGCCGTGGCCGCTAAGGCCAAACTCGTAGGCAGTCTCGGCGTGCAGGCTGAGGTCCACACCCACCGTTTCCTGTTCCTGCGAGACGCGGAAGCCCATGGTCTTGTGGATGGCCAGGGCGATGATGGTGGTGAGGATCGCGGAGTAGGCGATGGCGATGCCGGCCGCCGCGAGCTGTGCCCACAGCTGGGTGAGCCCGCCGCCGTAGAAGAGGCCGCCGCCAACACCGTCGGTGGGCAGTGCAATGAAGCCCAGGGCCACGGTGCCGATAATGCCGGAGACCAGGTGCACGCCCACGACGTCGAGCGAGTCATCGAAGCCCCAGCGGAACTTCAGGCCAACGGCCAGGGCGGAGGCCACACCGGCGACGACACCCAGGCCCAGGGCACCCACCGGGCTGACATTGGCGCAGGCCGGAGTGATGGCAACAAGGCCTGCCACGACACCGGATGCGGCACCAAGGGAAGTGGGGTGTCCGTCGCGGATGCGCTCGGTGACCAGCCAGCCGAGCATGGCAGCTGCCGGGGCTGCGAGGGTGTTGACCCAGATCAGGCCGCCCTGTTCCGCAGTGGTGGCTGCACCGCCATTGAACCCGAACCAGCCGAACCAGAGGATGGCCGCGCCGAGCATGACGAACGGGATATTGTGCGGGCGGTGGTTGGGGTCCTTGCCGAAGCCCTTGCGGTTGCCGATGATCAGGACCAGGATGAGCGCGGCCACACCTGCGTTGATGTGGACCACCGTGCCGCCGGCGAAGTCGATGGCGGGGCCGAGGGCCTTGCCGATGGCGCCGTCGGGGCCGAAGAGGCCGCCGCCCCACACCATGTAGGCAAGCGGGCAGTACACCAGGGTGACCCACACCGGGACGAACACGGACCAGGCGCCGAACTTGGCACGGTCCGCAATGGCGCCGCTGATCAGTGCCACCGTGATGATGGCGAACGTGGCGGCGTAGCCCACCTTGATCAGCCCGTCGGGGGTGTTGATTCCCTCAAGGCCGAACGTGGCGAACGGGTTGCCGACGATCTCCATGAACCCTTCCCCGGAGCTCATGGAGGCACCCCACAGGACCCAGACAACGCCCACCATGCCGATGGAGATGAAGCTCATCATCATCATGTTCAGGGCTGCCTTGGCGCGGGTCATGCCGCCGTAGAAGAATGCCAGACCGGGTGTCATGAACAGCACAAGCGCTGCTGCCACCATGACCCAAACGTGACCTGCGGTAAGTTCCATGGTGCACGTCCTCTCTCATCGAATCTTGCGGAAGTACTCCGCCTGCCAACGCCTTTTGCGTCCTGTAAAGAGTTTGTGGGTGGCGTGTTTCGCCCGCAGAGGATTTAGATTGCCGGCCTGTTACAACAACCTCTAGGAAGTAAATGGTGCATATCCGCCTTGTTACGGTTATGTTTCCGCATTCGCGCAGCCACCCGGCTCCCTTTCCAGCAAGGACTTCCCCAGCATGACGGCACCACCCCGCGCCAGCGGCGCTACCTCACGGTTTTGGGCCCGGCTGCGGCCGCAGCGGGAGAAGCTCCCCCGCGACATCAAGGTGATGCTGGCCGCGGCCTTCCTCATCGCGCTTGGATTCGGGCTTGTTGCGCCAGTATTGCCGCAGTTCGCCACAACCTTCGGGGTGGGGAACACCGAGGCTGCCGTTATTGTTGCGATCTTCGCGTTCATGCGCCTGGCGTTTGCCCCGGCCGGCGGCGCCCTGATTGGCAGGCGGGGAGAACGCCCCATCTACGTCGCGGGGCTGTTAATCGTGGCATTGTCCACCGCCGCGTGCGCCTTCGCCCAGGACTACTGGCAGCTGCTGCTGTTCCGCGGCCTTGGCGGGGCGGGGTCTGTGATGTTTACCGTGGCGTCGATGGCCCTGGTGGTCCGGCTGGCGCCGCCTAAAAGCAGGGGAAGGGTCTCCGGAGCCTACGCGTCGGCATTCCTGATCGGGAACGTGTGCGGGCCCATTGTGGGCGGGCTCCTGGCCGGGCTGGGCCTTCGCGTGCCGTTCCTCGCCTACGCCGCGGCCCTGCTGGTTGCCGCTTTCGTGGTGCAGACCCAGCTCAGCCATCAGCGCAGGGACGGCGGAGACGCACAGACGCGGGCACCGGACATGCGCTTCGGTGAAGCACTTGGCGCAGGCACATACCGGTCGGCCCTCACCTCCAGCTTCGCCAACGGCTGGGCCACCTTTGGCGTGCGGATGGCAACGGTGCCGCTGTTCGCCGCGGCCGCTTTCGGGGCAGGACCCCAGGCAGCCGGCCTGGCCCTGGCCGTGTTCGCTGCCGGCAACGCCGCCGCGCTCACTTTCTCGGGGCGCCTGGCCGACTCGGTGGGGCGCAAACCCATGATGATTGTGGGTTTGCTGGTGGCAGCCCTGGCAACCGCGGCGATCGGGAT